>JBAXXL010000015.1:0-86881 GCA_037127915.1 bacterium | reverse complement strand
ATACAAAAATAATAAATTATTTTTGTACCAGTTTTATTTGAAACTCAACCATTAACCATTAATAATTATTCCAAGTGCTCTGTTTTGAATTTATTCCAAAGTTTCCAAGCGTACTTTTGGTAATTGTCGGATAATTTGTAAAAAGCCTCATCCATTTTCTTATCACCGCCGTCAAATTCCGTTTGCCCCTCGTATTGAAGAATGCGCGTTCCGCGGATGGCATACTTGTTTTTGCCGTCATACATGATAAGTTTCATATCAACCGGGCTGACGTCGCTACGACAACCGAGTGTGTATAGAAACCACACCTCAGCTGTATTGTCGCCATTCAAATCGGTAATCTGTGGTTTACCCAAAAATTTCAAAGTCATATCGGCGGGACACTGATGAACCTCATCTTCCAATTGCCAAACCACATTCACTTTCCCATTCGACACGCAATATCTGGCGGCATAAAGTTCGCGGTTAATAAAATCGGCTTCATAGCTATCGTACATTGTGTCAATGTAATCGTCATATTTCGTGATTTGGTAGTGTTTTCGGGCTTCGATCGCCTCGGGTGGAGCGTATTCTTTACTCATTGAGCAGATTAGATAGTTTGTTCCCAATTTGTCAGTCCATTTGTATGAACAGATGGGTATGCTGGAATATTTGATTTCGGTAGGTATCTGCGATTTGCTAATTTTGACAGCTTTAATTTGCGAGAACGTCGGCATACTAATTGCAAACAGCAGGATTACGCAAAGCATAGTAGCAGTTTTTATACACATGTTATTTATCCGGAGAATTTATAATATTCTATATATTTCTTTTATTATAATTTATAACTCGGCTTTCGAAACCAAAGCACTCGTTTGTAAAATCAATCATCAGTTGTCCATTTTTAAGTGTATAACGATGTGTTGTCGGACGTGTGAGAATTTTCATTGGACCTGTATAAGCAACTGTTATACTGTCGTTTGTATAGCTATATTCAAAGAAATCGTAAAATCCGGATTTGCGAAAGCGGATAAAATTAGTTTCGTCTTTGAATTGTAATGTATCTGTTAAATCGGTCGATACCCAAGAGCCGATAAATCTGCCGTCAGGGATTTTCTTTTCTTCGCAGGAGCCGAGGCTAAGCAATGTTATCGTTAAACAAGCTAATACGGCTAATATTATTACTTTTTTCATTTTTCATCGAATATAATTATTATTATTGCATTTGTTGAAACAAAATTAAGAAATATTTGCGAAATATTGAGAAAAATTATTCAAAAGAATGCAACTATCAATAAATCACTTTTCTTTACCGTTATTTCGCGGCTAGGCACCATTTTCCATTAATTTAATTAGGTAAAGTCAAAAAAAATCATTAATTTCGATTTCAGAAACGATTGTAAATTAATCATTAAAAAATCATGACTGCAAAATTACTAATTTTGATAGCAGTATGCTTTAATCTCACACTAATGGGACTAAGCTCTGCCGCTGTTTATCCTACGCTACCACAAATATTTATAAAAACGACTTATGATCCGCCAACCGGAGGACAAATCTTTTCGGTTAAAACTTCGGCTGAATTTAAATCCGCACTAACAGCCGCCAAACTTGGCGATATTATCGAATTGCAAGCCGGAACAACTTTCATTGGTACATTTACTTTACCTAATAAAACCACAGGTAGCGGATGGATATATATCCGTTCATCAGAGTACAATAATTTGCCGAATCCTTGCCATAGGGTAAGCATTGCGGATGCTGTTAATATGCCAACGATAGTAGCCGCGGCCGGGAGCGGCGGTTGTATTAATACAATATCAAACTCACACCATTACAGATTTGTGGGTATTGAATTCAAACCAACTCCGAATAACTACTTATATAATGTAGTTTGTATTGGCAATGGTGAGACTTCGGCGGATAAACTTCCAAATAATATCGTAATCGACCGCTGTTATATTCACGGCGATCCAAAAGCCGGAAGCCGCCGCGCTGTTTTAATGAATGGAGCTTATATTTCAGTAATTGATTCTTATGTTTCTGATTGTAAAGAAGACGGCGCCGACAGCCAAGCTCTTGCCTCGTATAGCGCAACCGGACCAATAAAAATAGTTAATAATTACTTGGAAGGTGCAGGTGAAAATGTAATTTTCGGCGGGGCCGATCCAAGTGTTCCAAATGCTGTGCCTTCGGATATAGAAATTCGATATAATCTGTTTTTCAAACCATTAAGTTGGATGACTGAGCAATGGGATATTAAAAATCTATTAGAATTCAAAAACGCTCAAAGAGTTCTTGTTGAAGGCAATCGCTTGGAAAATTGCTGGCCCAATGCTCAAAGCGGTTTTGCCTTATTATTCACCCCACGGAATCAAAATAATACAGCGCCTTGGTCGGTGGTGCAGGATATAACTTTCCGGTTCAATACTTTTGTGAATGTAGCGCAGGGATTAAATATGTCGGGATACGATGCTCCAAATACAAGCCAACGTACATCACGTATTCTAATCCAAAACAATGTTCTAAATGTAACCAATTTAGGCACGGGCGGTGACGGCAGAATGTTTCAAGTTTTAAACGGACCTACCGACATAATATTCGACCATAATACGGGATTTTGCACAAATATGTATATGGTTTGCGACGGGAAACCCAAAATGGATTTATTTGAGTTTAGGAACAATTTAGTATCTTATGCAACTTATGGTTTTGGCGGTTCAGGAACGGGTAATGTTTTAACTACTATGGCGGCATATTCCAATCCAAATTGGACAATAACAAATAACGCTATCATCGGCGGCTCGGCGACAGGTTTTCCAGCAGGGAGCTACTTCCCTAAGAATAACGCGGCTGTGGGATTTGTTGATTTCGCTGGTGGTAACTATCGACTAACCCCATCGAGTCCATATAAAAATTTAGGGACTGATGGAAAAGATATCGGTGCCGATATTGATTCCATTGCGATAATGAGTACTTATGTTTGCGAAGGTGCGGACTATATCCCTTCTGAAAACAAGCAGATGGATTTTACTATTTATCCTAATCCTGCAAAAGATTATATTGAAATTAAGCTGGCTAATATCAGTTTGGGAACCATCAACCCCATGCTTAAGCATGGGGTTGATGGTTCCTCTTGTATTCAAATCTTCAACTCACTTGGCAAAATGGTTTTATCTGTAGGGACAGGTCGTGACCTGTCCGCAAGAATTGATATTTCAAATTTGCCGACCGGAACTTATTTTTGCAAGGTTACTAGAGCAGATTCCGTTAAAACAGTCAAATTTCTTGTCATAAAATAAAAATCAGGGAGCGTCTCATAGCTTTTTTCATAGTGACCTTACTAAGATTCTATTGAATTTATTCAAAATCATATACTATAAGACACATCAGCGGGAAAAAAGTTTCAAATTATTTTCACTTTTTAAAAAAAATATATGTTTCGGAAATGCATATTGATTATTATATGGGCTTGCGTTTTTATAAAAGTGCAAATCAATATTAATTTTTACACATTTTTTTTAAGACTTAACCACAAAGAACACAAGGAAGGCACAAGGTTCACAAAGAAATAATCCAAAATTGTCTGAATCAGGATTTATAGGATGAAAGGATTTTCAGGATATTTTATAATATTCCTTTATCCTGTCTATCCTTAAATCTTGGTTATCCAGAATCAGACTAAATCCGCGTCTTCTGCGTGCCATTCTTCCCATTAATCATTTATAATTTCTCATTAATAATTGATTCCGATTTTCTTCGTTTCTGATTTATTTCCCGCTTTTATCGTGATGAAATACACACCCGGAGCAAAATTGCTTGCATTGTAATTCAAATTATATTTGCCCGTTAATTGAAATTGGTTTTCGCTGATTTTGGCCATTTCATTTCCCAACATATTGCTGATGCTTATGGATGTCAACGCCGGTTCGGTTAATGTATAGCTTATGTTAAGTTTACCGCTGGTTGGGTTAGGAGAAATCGAAAGGGAAAAGCTTTCTAAGTTCAGGAAACCCTTGACCGAAACACCCGGAACTTGTAAAAATGGATAACCATGGTTTGTCACACCATCAATATTCCAAATATTATCAAAATCCCAACCGGCATCGGTGAATGTGCTCTTTGTTTTCATTTCGGAAGTAGTTTTAGGTATGCCACCTT
Organism: bacterium; assembly: GCA_037127915.1. Lineage (GTDB taxonomy): Bacteria > Bacteroidota > Ignavibacteria > Kapaibacteriales > UBA2268 > JBAXXL01. The sequence goes on along the minus strand of JBAXXL010000015.1, from coordinate 82,741 downwards.
TGTAGGAATCTATTGTGCAAACGTCTTTATCCCAAAAGCAGTTGTTTACAATTCCTTTATCGTTATTACCAATAAATGCACCAATGTAATAATTTCCTTCTACGTTCCCGACAGAATAACAATTATCAATTTTCGTGTTTCCAATTGCACCAATCAAACCACCAGCATAATTAATAGCCCTTACATTTCCGATGGAATAACTATCATTAATTTCACAGTTTTTAGCAACTCCAATAAGTCGCCCGCCACAGTTTCTTCCCTCAAAACTACCTTTGCTGTAGCATTTCCTAATAACAGCATTTGAACACCATCCTACAATTCCACCCACACTCCAATTGGCATTCGCTTTACCTATGAAATTACAATCGCTTATCAAACCATAATCCATATCACCAACCAATCCACCGCCATAATTGCCACTGAATATTTGACCATCTACACTACAATTAGTTATTGATGCTTCGTTGGATACAGCCACTAACCCACCGCAAGGAGTAAAGGTTTCATAATTCACGTTAGTCAACTTAAGGTTAGATATTTCACAATTTTTACCACCGATATAGCCAAATAAACCACCCACAGGTTTATCATCTGTAAGAGTATAATTGTAATATTGATTTATATATAAACTATCAATAGAAAAGCCATTACCTTTGAATTTTCCATAGTATCTATGTCCATACCTGCCAATAGTAGTAAAACCAACATCATTATTAATTAAATAAGAAGAATCGGCTTTTATGTCATTATCAAGTTCAAAATTCCTTGATAAACTATTATCATTTAATCCTATCCATACCAAATGAGAAAACGTTGAAACATTATAAAACCCATTGCCATCTGGGTCTTTCGGCTCTACACCTTTTATATCGCCAATTAGTCTGTTGTTTATAATTGGATATCCGCCATTTACATCTGGATTAATTTTCCATATTCCTTTAAAATTCCACCCTTTGTCTGTATAGGTGCTTTGGTTCTTCATTTCGGCGGTTGTTCGTCCTAAACCACCGTCCGATGAGTCAATTCCGCTGGTTTCTATATTCCAGAAACACTTTGTTATCACATCTGTATCATCATACCCCACAAGTCCGCCGACAAAAGTTGATCCGGTTACTTTTCCAATCGAATAAGATGCTCGTAGGTCTCCGAAGCCTATGACATATCCAATCAACCCACCGGAATATTCACCCCCTTGAACATCTCCCAAAGCAAAACAATTATTAATAAAAGCATATGATGCAAAGCCCATTAAACCGCCTGTATATATAACTCCAATAACAGAGCCTGTAGAATAACATAACCAAACCCGAGTACTAGTGCCATCACCAAAAAGACCACCGACATTAGTATGCCCGCTTACATTACCTGTTGAGTAGCAATTTGAAACATAGCACTGGTTAACACCTACCAGCCCGCCAATTGAATTAAGTCCGGATACTGAACAATCGGAATGACAATTATCCAATGAATCAAAAAGAGTAACACCAATCAACCCACCAGTATAGATGTTGCCTGAAATAGTGCCGCTTGCATCGCAATTCATTATATATGATGTTCTACTTAAACCAACTAATCCACCTACAAAGTTTTTGCCAATTATAGAACAGTTTGTTAAACTTAATTTGTTGAGATTAATGTAAAATATACTTCCAAAAAAACCAACCAAATTTTGTTTTGGTCTATTACTATAAAGATTATCAATCTTAAAATCGTGTCCTTCGAAATCACCCGAAAATTTGAGAGTATAATTTCCTAAAGGACTCCAACCCATAGCAACATCGGGTGTTTCTGGAATACTATCGTGGTCGCCGATATACCAGTTTTTTGTATCAGAAGCATCGATATCATTATCAAGTTCAAAATTCCAGCTCCACGAGGAATCATTTTCTGATATCCAGCGGAGGTGGTCGAGAGTTGATATATTGCGGTAGCCGTTGCCGTCGGTATCTATCGGTTCGACTTGTGCAAAAGCAATGTAGGTGCAAAAAATGAATACAAGTAATATAGCTTTTTTCATAGGACCCTTATTAAAATTCTATTGAATTTATTCAAAATCATATACTATAAGACACATAAGCGGGGAAAAAGTTTCAAAATATTTTCACTTTTTGAAAAAAATATATGTTTCAGAAATGCATATTGATTATTATAAAGGCTTGCGTTTTAAAAAAATGCAAATAAATATTAATTTTCACACGTTTTTTTTGAAGACTTAAACACTAAGGACACAAGGAATGCACAAGGTTCACAGAGAATGAATCCAAAATTGTCTGAATCAGGATTTACAGGATGAAAGGATTTTCAGGATATTTTATAATATTCCTTTATCCTGTCTATCCTTAAATCTTGGTTATCCAGAATCAGCCTAAATCCGCGTCTTCTGCGTGCCATTCTTCATACTAATCATTTCTTCATCCTGTTAATCCTTAAATCCTGGGTATCAAGATTCAGACATAAAAAGAGAGACAACCCAATTTGGATTGCCTCTAAAAAAATCAAATCATACTAATTAGATACTATTTAATTTTACCTGCTGGCGCCGGTTTTTTTGTTGTAGTATCTTTTGGCATAGCGAATTTCTTAATATCGATAGGAATATTGATTTCCACTTTATTGATATAGTAATTTGTTATTTGCACACCATCTTCAAAGCGTTCAGCATATTTTGGAATTTGCACGCCATTAACCAATTGCCATTCTTTATAGAATATTTCCAAATCAATTCTTTTATTCATATAATTAAAATCGTCACGTTGGCGTTTATAAAGGAATTTTGTTGTTGGATTGAAGTAATAATCTTCTTGAGAATTATCAGCATTTGTAACGCGGATTTTTGAATAATCCTTGCCATCTTTCAATTCATGATCATCTTCATAGCGTAGAGTCATTTTGTTTTCTTCATAACGAATGATTTCCGGCATAAGAATCTGCATAATCTCAGGATAGTATGTCAAGTCTTTAAATGTTAATTTTGCCGCCGCGGTTGATCCACTCATATATGGATTAATTGCCCAAGCATCTACACCGTCGTATCCGCCGCTAACAGGTTTATAATAAGCAAACTCGGCATAGAATTTATCCGGTGCTATCCACCACAATTTAAATGGCTCTTTTATTCCACGACTAGGATCAACTACATCGCGTACACCTTCGATGTACATAGTTTTTACTTCGTTGATTTTATTTAGACCGCCGACATTTTCAATTGCTTTGCTCAGCAATTCTTTCGCTTTTTTTACGCGTTTAGCATCTTCGGCGCTTTCTTTCGTTTTTGTATCTGCGCTCATCAAGGCGGAAGCAGATAAGGCAAAGAGGCAAATCACTATAAATAGTAATTTTTTCATTGTTTACTCCATGTTTAATTTATTAATTTTTTCTTGATATTCGTTAATTTCACCTTTGGAAAGTCCCAAAGCTAATAGTTCATCTTGATTTATAGTATTATTACGTAAATAAATCTTCAGTGCTTCAAATTCCGCTTTTGTAAATGTTACAGAATTCATTGTATAATCTTCAAACGCCTCGTAAGCCAATGGTACGATTTCGCTTATGATGTCGGCAATAGCCTTTCCGTAAACACGAAATTCATATTGTGCGTGGCTATCCATACGAAGACGCAGGAAATGAAATAAATTATGTAAATCTATCTTCCAATACCATTCGGTGTATGTGGAAAGCGGCAGATTTATTCTTGCTATTTCGCGCGCTACGTCATTGTCCAAAAAATCGGTGTACTCGGCAAAAAGCTGTTTCTGAGTATTTTCCATTTTACCGGCTATCAACATTGCTTTGTCAGTATCTAAACATTCTTCCGCGCGCCCCTGCTTATTGAATAAACTCTGAGGTTTAATTTGCGTTAGTTCAGGGATATAGAAATCATCCCGCATTTCGGAGTAACGTCCGCTATATTCATTCACGTTTGCTGTACGGTGGCGAATCCATTGGCGGGCAATGAAAATCGGCAACTTTACGTGGAACTTGAATTCTACCATTTCGAAAGGTGATGTGTGCTTGTGACGCATCAGATACCTAATCAATGAGCGGTCTTCAGTCATAGATTTCGTACCTTTACCATACGATACGCGAGCCGCTTGAACGATTGCTGTGTCGTCGCCCATTACATCGACCAAACGTACAAATCCCTTATCGAGACATTTTATTTCTATTTCATTCATTTTAATTTAATCACTATTATTTAATATCGGAATAAGCAAAAATATCATTTCCAACATATATAAGACAAATAAGAAGCAAAAAAGTTTCATTTTTTTTTGCGTTTTTAAAAAATAACTGCCTTTGCTACTCCATCAACATCAATCGAATCGACCTTAAGTCTTATAATATCAGCATTATAATCATTTATAAAAAATTTTGTTCTAACGTAGTTTTCTGTCCATCCAAAAGCAATTTTTGAAGGAGGTTTATACTCAGGTATAACGAAAAATTCTTTATCAAGTTGCGAACGATAGAATTCTTCTTTCTTTTTATCGGACAAAAGTAGTAGTTTCCGTGTTCGTTGCTTTTTGTCGAATTCGCTGACTTTGCCCGCCATTTCTGCGGCCGGCGTCCCTTTGCGTTCTGAATAACTGAATACATGAAGATAACTTATCGGTAAACTATTAAGAAAATCGTAAGTTTCTTGAAAAAGTGCATCTGTTTCACCCGGAAAACCGGTGATTACATCAATTCCCAAACAGCAATCCGGAATTCGGGATTTAATCTTTAGTATCAATTTTTCAAAAAAATCAGTATTGTAGCGTCTGTGCATTTCTTTTAATATTGTATCGGAACCGCTTTGCAAAGGTATATGGAAATGTGGACAGATTTTCTCGGATTTCGCGGTCAACTCCAAAATTTCGTCGGTCAATAAATTTGGTTCTATAGACGAAATGCGTACTCTAATATCCAACTCACTTTGAGCGATTAACTCAATCACATCCGAAAAGTTTTTTCCTTTGTCGGAGTATGTGCCTAAGTTAATACCCGAAATAACGATTTCACGGAAACCGGCAGAACGAATTTTATTTAATGCCGGAATAATCTCATCGAAATCCATAGAACGGGATTGACCACGCGAATAAGCCACAGCGCAATAAGTGCAGTAATAATCACACCCATCCTGCAATTTTAAAAAACCGCGTGATCTATTTTCGGGGTCGTAAGATGCGGCAAATTCAAATTCAGGTTCAAGTTCGGTATTTATTAATATTCTCGGCAAATTGCCTTTTATTATTTCATCAATTATGAATGGCGCTTTGTATTTTTCGGATTGACCCAACACCGCATCGACTTCCAAGATTTCAGCGGTTTTCGTTGGATTAAACTCCGACATACAACCCGCGGCGATAATCACAGCTGTTGGATGTTCGCGTTTTAAACGGCGAATGATTTTTCGTGCATCGCGTTCGGCTTTGCCGGTTACAGTGCAAGTATTGATTAAAATTAAATCAACCTCGTCGTCATCTTTAGCAATCGAATAGCCTTGGGCGATAAATATCTCCTTCATTCTCTCCGATTCGGCGAAATTCACCTTGCAACCTATAGTTTCAATTCTTATTTTTTTCATATTTTATCGAGCGTCGTGGTATCCACCATCAATATTGAGATTTTGTGCTGTGATATAATTCGAACATTCCGCAAAGAAATACACTGCTGAGAAAATTTCTTCCGGTGTGGCATAGCGTCCATAAGGTATTCTTTTTGGATTTAATGTGTCATTTTCAGAAGGTTCATTTGGAATGGTAACAATTCCGGGACTTACTGAATTCACTGCTATTTTAGGAGCGAACTCCCTAGCTAATGCTTTTGTAAGTTGTAGCACTCCGGCTTTCGAAACATTATATAGTAAACGATTCTTCCATATTTCCTGACCGCCAAGCGAAGCAATGTTTATAATTTTTGCTGAATCATCGGCATATTTTGCAAATTGCTGAGAGGCGAACAAATATGCTTTTAGATTGACATTCATCACTGCGTTCCAATCCATCTCCGAAATTTCGCTGACCGCCATTTGCCGAGGCAATACAGCCGCGCTATTGACCAGAGCGTCCAATTTTCCATAATGCTCCGCCGCGATAGCAAACAATCGCTCTATCTCGACGAGATTGTGTAAATCCGCTTTTACCATTATAGAATCCACACCCAAGTCTAAAATTGCTTGATGTGTTTCTTTAGCTGATTCCGTTGACGAATTGTAATGGATTACCACATTGTAGCCCTTTTTTGCAAAATTCAGTGCCAAATGCTTCCCTAATCGTCTCGCGCCGCCTGTTATTATAACGTTCTTCATTATTTATAGAATATTTTTCGTAATTTTGTAATATAACACTTAATCTTTAATTAACTTGATATTTACTTGTGAAAAAATCTTTACTTATAGTACTATTATTATTAACATTACCGCAAATAATTTTTCCGAAAGCTTACAGAGTGCTATTGACGGATAAAGGTGCCGGTGCATTTTCTATTGGTAGCGAAAAATATGAATTAGCACGAAATTCATTGACACAAAGGTGCTTAGAACGTCGTCAAAAAAACGGCATTAAACCAGCTGAGCTTGTTACAATAGCCGATGTGCCAATCTATTCTGATTATATTCAGCAATTAGAAAACAATGGATGCAAAATTCTTCAGAAACTGAAATGGTATAACTACGTTGTAGTTGATTGCGATTCAGCAAGCCTTGAAAAAGTTAAGACTTTGACATTTGTAAAAAAAATTATTGATACTGACGACAAACCTATACATCTGGAACTTTTGTCGAATAATGAATCTACGAAAATAAATGCCGAAGACATAATTTTAACGGAGAACTATGGTTACGAAAACAATTATTACGGATATTCTTATGGGCAAATTAGCGAGATTAACGCGAATGTCCTTCATAGTTTAGGAATAAACGGCACAGGAATTCAGCTCGGAATGCTTGACAATGGATTTAAATGGAGAAACAATCCATTTTTATCAGTCAGCAAGGTAATAAAGGAATGGGATTTCGTTAACAGTGATTCCATCACCACTAATGAAGAAAATGATCCTCCCGATCAGGACGGTCACGGTTCGGCAATGTTCTCGTCGATTGCCGCTATTGAACCGGATTCTATGATTGGAATGGCTCCAAAAGTGGATTTCTGCCTCGCAAAAACTGAAACCATTCTCTCTGAAACCCATTTAGAAGAAGATAATTACGCCGCCGCGGTAGAATGGCAGGAAGCACTCGGTTCGGACTTAATAAGTACTTCTGTCGGATATAGGGATATACCGATTAACCCATACCAAATAGAAGATTTAGACGGCAATTCGTGTGTTGCTTCGCAATATTTAAATATGGCTTCTAAACTTGGGATGATGTGTTTCACTTCTATGGGGAATTCCGGTCCTTCTCCGCAAACATTGCTCACACCGGCGGATGCCGACTTGGCAATTTCAATTGGAGCTTTAAAAATGGATTCATTAGTTGCCGCGGAATTCAGTTCTCGAGGTCCAAATGCTTCGAATCAAATAAAACCCGATCTTTCAACACGAGGAGTCGGCGTATATGTAGTTCATTCGATAACTTCTTTCATAGTAACAACCGGCGGTACTTCTATAGCATGCCCGTTAGCTTCGGGGGGATGTGCACTTTTACTATCCGCCGCTCCGTATTTGACACGCAATGAAGCTCTTGAATTATTAAAGCACAACGCGTCGAATAATGCCGACCCTAATAATATTATTGGGTGGGGAAGACCCGATTTATGGGAAACGATTAAAGCTACCAAAACCGCGGCCGGAGAACTGATGTACTATAACTGTGACAATTACAAACGTTTCGTTATTAATATAATAAGCCAAAATTATACGGCTGAAAATTTCATTTATATTAAATTTGCCGATAGTGATGAATTTGAAAAACATCCATTGAAATTGATTGATGGGCAGTATTTATTCGCCGCCGATTTTAAATTGGAAAGATTTTTGGGGCAACCCGCCGAGGTATATATCGAATCGGTCTTCGATCCAATTGTTTTGAGAAAACCAATCGAAAAAAATAAAGTTTATTTGGTTGATGCGGAATCGAAATCTATACCATTTGGTGTAGATGAAGCGAAACTGCCGATTTTATCAAACAATGTAGCTGAGAATGAAAGTATGGCTATTGCAGTTTACCCAACTGTTATCACTTCCAATCAAAATGAACTTTTCGTTGAGCTAACAGCAAAAGAAACCGGAAATATGAAAATCACAATTTTGGACATCGCTGGAAGAGAACGAATTAAGAATGAATCATTCTATTCAGGAGATGGCGCTTGTCAAAGGAAAATGGATGTCTCCGGCCTCAGCAATGGCATGTATTTCTTGCTTGTGCAAGTGAACAACAGCCAAAAGATTCAAAAGTTTATCATCAATAAGTAGGATATAGGAAGACATATACCCTGAAAGTTGAGTCGAGAAAATCGTGGTAAAGATTAGCACGCAGATGATACTGATTTGGCAGATTAACGCAGAATGTTTCTTGTTCGATATAGGAAGCAGATATCTCGTTGATATGTATATGATTGTCATTCCCGACCCGATCGGGAATCCATCTTCAACAAATTTTTAATGATGAATTTTGAGTTTTGAATGCGAAGAGAAGAATGACCTCTTTAGAGATCAGAGGCTTATGTGCCATTATCACCAAGATTTAAAAGTCGTGGCTATGCAAGAAGATGACAAACCCAATCCCCTCTATTCTTCTATAATGCCTATTGACTACTGCCTATTGTCTTCTTAGATTTTTTCCAATTTCGCGTATTGCATCATCAGCGGTTTGCGCCCCGCCAAATCGAAAAAGACGACTGCTTTTTGGAATTGCCCTACGCCATTTATTGATACGATTTTGCCTTTGCCAAATTTGGAATGGAACACTCTATCGCCCACTTTCAGATGTTGGTTGCTTTGCGGCGGTATTTGCGAATAATCGTCGCTATGCTCCGTAATATCGTCAATGAAGAATTTTTGCTCAAAGTGCTCCGCGTTAATATTGTGTGGTTTCGGAGCCTTAATTGGTTCTAAAACTTTGTCATTTCTTCTTAGATATTCAGCGGCAATCTCTGCTAAGAAAGGAGATTTTGTTGTGAATTTCATTTCGCCGAAATGCCAACGCTTTTGGTGATAAGTTAAATAAAGCTTTTCCTTGGCGCGAGTCATTCCAACATACATCAACCGGCGTTCTTCTTCTATATCGGCGGCTTCGTCCTGACGTTCCATCGGGAGCAAACCTTTGACCATCCCTGAAATAAAAATGAACCGAAATTCCAATCCTTTAGCCGAATGTAGAGTCATTAATTTAACTGAATCTTGGGAGAAATCTTTTTCCTCATAATCGGACGAGAGGGAAACCGATTGCAGATAATCGAGCAAAGTCAATTCAGGGTTGATGGCGAAAAAAGTATCTATACCGGAAACAAATTCGTTTATGTTGTTCAATCTATCGCGCGAATCGTGTGTGTCGAGTTCCAAATACATTTTTGTCAACCCCGATTCTTCGAGGTACTGTTCGATAACCGAAGATATAGATTCAGTTTCCAATAAACTGCGGTATTTGTTTATGAAAGCGGCGAATTCTTTCGCTTTCTCGGCGGCTCTTTTTTGCAAAGCCGAAATATTGTCCGCTTTTTCAAATGCTTCGAATAGCGGCATAAAATTGCCGTTGGCAAATTGCTGAATGTGAGCAAGCGAAGTTGGTCCCAATCCGCGTGGTGGTTCATTAATTGCCCGTATTAGTGCTTCCTGATCAACAGGATTAATCAGCAGACGTAAATAAGCCGTTACATCTTTGATTTCCTTGCGCTTGTAAAACGAAGTGCCGCCAATAATCTGGTAAGGAATGTTTAGTTTTCTAAAAGCATTTTCCAAAACCATTGCCTGGGCATTGGTTCTGTATAAGACTGCAAAATCAGACCAAGGTGTGTCGGTACTACGGTTTTGCTGAACAAGAGTAACAATATGCTGAGCTTCGTTTATATCGTTGTCAAATCGTAAAATATCAACTAATTCTCCTTGCGGATTGTCGGTATAAAGTGTTTTCGGAATTTGCTCTTTGTTATATCCAATTACTGAATTTGCCGCACCAAGAATATTTTTCGTCGAACGGTAATTTTTTTCTAGGCGGATTGTCTGCGTATGCGGATAATCAATTCTGAAATCTAAAATATTACGAATATCCGCTCCACGCCAACGATATATACTCTGCGCATCGTCGCCGACGACGCATAAATTCTGATGTGCCTTCGCCAGTAAATTCACAGCAATATATTGGGCGCGGTTGGTATCTTGGTATTCATCCACCAAAATATATTTAAAACGGGTTTGATATTTTTCGAGAATAGGTTTTGATTTTTGCAATAAATAGATAAAATTAATGAGCAGATCGTCGAAATCCATCGCATTACTCGTTACAAGCATTCTTTCATATTCTTTATAAATTATGGCCGTTTGCTTATCAATTACGGTCATCGCTTTATCTTGAAATTCTCCGGCGGTGATCAATTCATTTTTAGCGTTCGAAATTTTCCATTGGATTTCTTTGCCGTTATATTTCGATGGCGCAATTCCCAATTCTCGCATTATTCTTCTAATCAAACTTAATTGGTCATCGGAATCATAAATCGTAAATGAATTTTTATATCCTATAGTTTCGGCTTCGATTCTCAATATTTTTGCAAACACCGAATGGAATGTGCCTGAATAAATTTGTGCCGCTCTATCTTCACCTACTAAATTTGCGATTCTACCGGTCATTTCGCCGGCTGCTTTGTTTGTAAAAGTAAGCGTTAGTATGTTCCAAGGTTTTACACCCTTAGCGATTAGGTGCGCCACACGATGAGTCAGAACCTTTGTTTTTCCTGTACCTGCACCGGCAACAACCAACAGCGGTCCATTCATAAATTCTACCGCTTTTTTCTGCTCTTCGTTCAGATTGCCGACTATATATTCTAAATTTTGTTCCAATTTTGTATTTTATTTTTTTATATTTAAAAAAATGTCTCAATTTATTTTTCAAATTTATTAAATTTGCACTACATATTATCAACAATACGATAAAATAGTTATGGAACTTTGGATTGGCGCTTTTAATCTCGGTTTATTATATGCTTTTTTAGCGATTGGCACGCTAATAACAGGCAGAATATTAAAATTTAATGATATCACAGTCGATGGCAGTTTTACAACCGGAGCCGCTGTCAGTGCAATACTTATCGCTAATGGATGGGATCCCTTCCTTTCTTTAGCAATCGCATCAATGGTTGGTGCTATAGCAGGTGCTATAACCGGTGTCATTCATACTTCGCTCAAAGTCGATAGCTTGCTGGCGGGTATTTTGGTAATGATTGCCCTTTATTCAATCAATTTGCATATTATGGGGCGTTCAAACATTCCTCTGATTAATGCTAAAACAGTTTTCACAAGCATCGATACTTTAAACCCGGGGTTACCTGCTGAGTTATGGCTCGCTATAGCTCTGCTGTGTATTTCTGCAGTTTTATGGCTTTTGGTATCGTTGTTTTTCAAAACCGATTTGGGCATAACCGTCCAAAGCACCGGGGATAATAAGATTATGACATCCGCTTCGGGTGTTAATGTAAATAAAATTACTATTTTCGGTGTTATGTTCGCTAACGCGTTCGTTGGTTTTTCCGGCGGATTAATTGCACAATACCAAGGCTTTGCCGACATCGGAATGGGTATAGGAAGTTTGATTATCGGTTTGGCTTCAGTCATTATCGGTGAGACGATTTTCCGTTCGCGCAATATTTTTGTAATGCTTGGTAGTGCATTTTTAGGTTCCATCATCTACCGCTATATGATTGCTTTTGCGCTTTGGGTAGGTATGAATCCTATTGATTTGAAATTAATCACGGCTTTCTTTGTATTGCTTACTTTGATTGTTACAAAAATCACAAAGAAAAGTGAAAACCCAAACCATAATTTAATAAAATATAGAATAAAAAAGAACAAAGGGAAATTGATTGCTTTGTTAATCTGTCTATTGCTAATACCGGTTTTGTGGTTCGTAAGCTCCAACTTTATGGAAGATACCGGCTCAAAAAGTGTTACAGATAATATGCCAAAAAAATACAAAATTGGCGTAATTCAGCTTTCTGATAATAGTTTGCTAAATATTACCCGCGATTCGTTTTATGCTGAAATGAAACGTATGGGAATTCTGGACAGCTGTGAAGTTTTATTTCAAGATGCAAACGGCGATGTTCAATTAGCGAATCAAATAATCGCCAATTTCCAAGTGAAAAAAGTTGATGCGATAATATCATTTTCAACCCCGACAACACAAGCGGCAATGGGACGTGTCAAAGACACTCCTATAGTTTTCGGAACTGTCGCCAATCCATTCCTAATTAAAGCGGGAACAAGCGATTCAGTACATTTACCAAACGTTACAGGTACTTATGGCGCGGTAGATATGAAAACATTGCTCAATATGGTTTGCTCAATGTACAATCGCAAAATCAGAATTGGAGCAATTTGGGATCCGGGTCACGCTAATGCAGTATATAATGTCGAAAATTTGCGCAAAGCTATTGCTGAAAGAAACGATGTCGTTTTGGAAGGTGTGACGATAACCGGTTCGGCGGATGTTCACGAAGCCGCTGAAACAATTTGCAGTAAAAAACTAGATGCAATAGTTCTTCCACCTGATAATATTGTTTATAACGCGATTGAATCTGTTATTCAAGTCGCCGAAAAATATAAAATTCCGGTATTCTCAGCAGAAGCTTCGGCATTGGAACGCGGTGTATCGGGAACTTATGGTTATGATTATACCGAAAGCGGAATCAAAGTAGCTCATATTTTGAAAAAAATACTGCACGGTGCTAATCCTAATGACATCCCATTTGAAGAATATAAATTATCGTATTACGGATTTAACAAACAAAGGTTAGCAAAATTCGGATTGAAGATTCCATCAAAATACGAAAAATTAATGCGCCGCTACGTGGACGAAGATGGAAAATATATTGAGATTATTCCAACTATTGGAATGGTGCAATTTTCCGTTGAGCCTATGGTTGAATTCTGTAAAGTGGGAATTTTCGACGCTATGGCAGAGCGCGGTTTTGTTGAAGGTGCCAATTTCAAAATTCTTTATAAAAATGCTAACGGCGATTTCAATATGATTTCGCAAATTATGCAGGATTTAAATCGCCGCGGCGTGGATATAATCGTTCCGCTTTCTACACCTGTAGTTCAAGGCGCAATCCAAGCAGGTGGAGGGAATTCTAAAACAAAAGTTATCTATACCTATACATACAATCCATTCGCTATTGGTGCCGCTAAAACGACGACTGACCATCTGCCTTGGGCGACAGGTTCGGCTTGCCCACCAAAACTTGATGTGATTTTTAATACGTTCAAAAAAGCATTCCCAAATATCAAGCGTTATGGCGTAGTTTATAATAGTTCCGAAGCAAACTCCAATTCTGTAATGATAAAGATGCGCGAAGAAGCCAAAAGAATTAATGTGGAATTAATTGAAATGACTGCAACATCTTCCGCTGAGGTAATGGATGCCGCGAACGCATTGGCGAACAAAAAAGTTGAGCTATTTATAGCACCGGGCGACAATACAGTTAATTTGAGTATCGACGCTTATGCTAAAGTAGCTAAAAAGTTCAAAGTGCCGTTGCTTTCTTTCGACACCGATCATGCTTCAGGCGGATATGCCGTCTTAGCTTGCGGTTCGAGTTATTATCAAACAGGTTACGAAGCAGGTGATTATATTGTTCGCGTTCTTTTAGGCGAAGACCCTGCTAAAATGCCGGTTATTATGACTCAGAAAATGGATTTAATTATAAACGATTCTTTAGCGAAAGCCTGCGGTATTAAAATCAATAAATCCGTTTATAAAGACGCTACAAAAGTAGTAAAAGCTATAAAAGCAACAAAAGCTGTAAAAAAAAAAGTAGTAACAAAATATAAACGCAAAATAGCTCTTATACTTTTTAATGAAAATCCTGTTTTAATTGAAACCGCAGATGGCATAAAAAGCTATTTGAAAAAAACGGGGATTTTAGAAAAAAACAAAATTGAATTGGTTGAGTTTAATGCGCAAGGTGAATTTGCCATTGCTCAATCCATTACGCAGAAACTGATTGAAGATAAATATGATTATATATTAACTTGCTCCACTCCTTTATTGCAGGTTGTATCGAATTTCAATAAAACTATTCCCCATATATTCGGAGCGGTTACCGATCCGTATCGTATGGGGGTAGCGAAATCCGCAACCAACCATCAGGCAAATCTGACCGGAGTGGCAACTTTCCAGCCAATGGAAAAAATTGTTCTATTAGTGAAAGAAATATTTCCAAAAGCTCGAAGAATCGGAATTGTCTATAATTCCGCAGAAGCGTCCTCGGAAGCGTGTATGGAAAAGCTTAGGATAGCCGCCAAAAAACACGGTTTTGTTCTCAAAGAAAAAACTATAACTGCTACAGGCGATGTTCTTGAAGCAGTTAATTCTCTAATCAACGATGGAATTGATGTGTTTATAACTGCGGGAGATAATTCAGTTAAACAGGCTTTGTCCGCCATTATCAAAGTTGCTGATAGAAATTCCATTCCCTGTTTCACTGAAAACCCTTACGAAGTTAAAAAAGGCATCACCGCGGCTTTAGGAGCAAATTATTTTCAGGTAGGTATTAAAGTGGGTGAGCAAGCTGAAAAAGTTATTAATGGGACAAAGACAAAAAACATCCCAATAAACAATTATTGCCCGAACGCTGTGGGTATGAATCTGAAGCTAATCCAAAAATACAAAGGCAAAATGCCGAGCGAGCAGAAATGCAAAGCGGCGCTGGTGTTAGTGAAATAGAAAACATAGGAATAATATGCATAATTGCTTGATTAGAAATATGTTATTCTATGAAATCAAAGATTTTGCTTATATGATAAAAAAACTTATTCGGTGTATATACTCAAATGATAACAACAATATTTCTATTTCAATTATTATTAACTTTTTTAATCGGAAGTAGTTGGATATACTTTACTGTACTTGCCGGACTTCGATTCGGCAGTAAAACCGGGGGATTTATCGGTGGACTCCCCTCAACGGCATTATTGTCGTTCTTTTTTATTGGTTTTACCCAAACCCCTGAAATTGCTTCATCTGATACTACAATATTCCCAATAGCAATTGCGATATCTTGCCTATTCCTTGTTGTTTATGCATCACTCGCACACCGTGGGTTCATTCCTGCTATTTTAATTAGTCTATGTTTTTGGTTTCTTTCGTCAATTTTCATTTTTTTTGCCCATTCGGAAAATTTCATACTCAACCTTGCAATCTACGCCTTAGTAATGCTTTTTGCATATTTTCTTATGGAAAAGGTTTTATTGATAAAGTCAATCACTTCTAATAAAAAAATGTATCTTGAAAAACATCTAGCAATTCGGTCTTTGTTTGGAGGAGGTGTAGTGATGTTATCGGTTTTAATTGCAAAAATTGGAGGACCCATATTAGGAGGAATAATTACTGCTTTCCCTGCTATGTTTATTTCGGTGTTGACGATTTCTTATAAGGCACATGGTATTGAATTCTCTAGAGCGATGACTAAGACTTTGATGGTAACTGGAATGATAACAGTAGCAGTTTATGCGATTGCCCTTAGGTACCTGTACATTTATACTGGTCTTTATATCGGAACTTTTTTATCAATCTTTATCTCAGGGATTAGTGCTTACCTTACCTATCGGTTTATTCTACCCAAACTCATATAGGAAGTCATCAGGAACAGATAATACATCTGTAATTGTATTATAAATTACCGGTTGCATGATTTTATTTTTAATTTTATCTGGTATAAGACTGTCAAAGTCAATATGTTCAATCCGCCCGGAATTACTCAATTCAAAATTCCTAGCCAGCTCTTTTGCCAGAAAAAATGCTAATGGACTTAGCACTTCACCAAGTTTATGATAAACAACTAACGGGTCTTTAGGAAGAGACCCTTCAGCATCAAGAACATTTACCGGAGATGATTTACCGACTATTTCTCCGCAATCAAGTTCCTCGGTAACATGATGAACCGACCATACTGCTGTTCCAACATTGCGTTTAACAAGATCGTCATAGGGAGCAGGTCCGGCTCCTTGATGCAAAGACAAATCGGATGGATGGAAATTATAAATTCCATAATTGGGTAAATTTATAGTGAAATAATCAATCACTTGTCCGAAAACACAAACAAAAATTGCATCTGGATTCCATTTTTGTAAAATCTCATGAAATGAATTTACCTTAACCTCGCCGGTGTAAACAGGAATACCATGGCTAAGCCCATATTCAATAATGAAAGTCTCATCTATTACACGGTAAGGTATATCAAGCAAATTCCAAACACGTTTCTTAAGCGAGATTTTTGCATTTGGATTAAGTGGATCATCTGTTACTAATCCAATAAGGTTTATTAGCCCGGGATACTTATTTTCAAATTTCTTCAGCGTTTCGAGTACAATATAACCAAAATCCCAACTGCCAAAAAGTAAGACCCTAATGCCGGCATCGGTTTTATTCGGATTTTCTAATGGTTCAGGCTCAATAAGACCTCCCCAGCGGGTATCATTTTCTGAAGTAAACTTCCGTCCGGGTTTATTGAATACCACAAAATAATTGATTATGTCTTCGCTTTTCATTATTGCTTATCTTATTTTTTTTTATATGACTATCTTAGCTTTTTGAATCCTCTGCTTGCACATGACCGGTATTTACAAACCAGCTATTAATATTTATTCTAAGTTATTTTTATTTGCTTTTTGGTATAAATATCTAAAAGTCATAAGCCAGAGAATTGCCTATATAATGAGTTTCTTTCGGAATACCGAATGGAGGAAAGGCATCATAAGAATAAATATAGCTAGCGAGAAAGGAAAAATGCTTGTTTATACCTATCTTCAAATCAGTTTGAGAAAAAATCCGGTAATCGGGAAACTTATCGATTCTAGGTTGAAAATAATTCGTGTTTATAAGGTTTAAATTATCACCTAACTTAAAAACCGATGACATATAACTGCTTAATCGGTGATAACGACAAATATCATTAGTTTCATAAAGTTCTTCATATTCATACATATAAAGTGCCGCATAATACAAACTGAATGGCTTGGTTTCGATAATTTTTATCCTTGGTCCTGCCGCTAATAACCAACGAAATTTTACTTTCAATATCTTATTGAATTGTGCCTGAGTAAATGCTTCTCCAAAAAACCAGTCATTGAATTTATAATTATATCGAAAATGTTGAATTCCGGCATTTACATATTCACTGCCGGAGGATTTTGTAAGGTTATATTCCGTTAAGTTTAGATAATAACTTCGTTTGGTTTTATACTGGATATGCATAAATGCACCACCGCATATTAGCTCCTGATCAGTTTTTGAATAATGAAAAGAAAGTTTAGCTGATCCAGCCCAACCTGTTGTATCTGTTTTAATCCGCTCTTGTTCAATATTTAAAATCTGAGCACTTGCAGTTAATACAGATCCCACTACAAGTATTGTTAGAGTTATTATTTGGACGATTTTCATAATATATAATCCTTCTACACTAATTCAACCATAAATTATTCACGAATTTCCTATTGGCACAAAACAATATTGACTATTTGCGGGTTCTAAAATTCATTAATTAACTCATGTTTTTGAAAAACACGAAGAACCCTTCTTATATTATTCAAAAAGTTATTCAAAATTACAAACATTTTTTTACAATGCAAAATGTATTATAAACGAATTTTGCAAAAAAACTATTTCAAATATTTTTGTATTTTGAAATATGTTGACAGTACACAATATATTAGGTTATTTTAAAAAATAAATATAATTTTGTAATAGCATTTTTTGGCAAAATAAAAAAAAATAATAGAATGGCAAGAAACTTCTATTTAAAGACTAAAGTTTGACGATAAGATGACGATAACAATATTATTTTTTAAAAAATATTTTTGAGGTACAAATGAATAAGAAATTATTCTCTTTAGCATTGATGATTATCATCATTCTTCTCACAAGCAGCAGCTTGAGCTTTTCACAGGGTTCCGGATGGGCATATAATTTTAAAAGTCCGGTTTCTTATATAAAGATCCCGTATGATTTATACTTTCAGGTGCAAACAATTGAAGCCAGTATTAAAATTGATCCTGCATTAAAAGGTACAGCTACATTATTTACTGATGGCAATGACGAAAATAATAGCTATATTGATAGTAGATATTTACTTAGATTAGTCAAAAGCGGAGATTCCACATTCTATCTAAGTTATCAAATTAAGGTAGATACTGGCTGGCTCATACAAACTTCAAAAACGTTATTGCATTATAATAAATGGTACACTATAACCGCTCAGTATGATGGAAATTCTGTTTCCATTTATCTGAATGGAGTAAATGATGACAGCAAAGTAGTCAGAAACTCAACCAAAAATTCACTTTTTAACTTGGTTAGGCACTATATTGGATATAATCCAATTACAAAAGGAGAATATTTCAAGGGACTTATGGATGAGGTTAGATATTGGACAATAGCTATACCAATTGAAACCATAAGATATTGGATGCATATACCTGTTGCTGATTATCACCCGAATTACAAAGATTTGGCATGTTATTACAGATGTGATAATCCTGTTAATACTGTTGATGACGGATATACAAATTGTAGAGATGATAAAAATGGAAGAGATGGTTATACCTGGGGAATAGAATCTAGTGAATATTATTCAAGGTCAAATTATACTCGGTCTTCCCATCCTTTTTACTTTAATTATGATGATTATGAATCTAGAAATGTTTCGGGTAAGTCATTTGGAATTTTCTATAATAATAAATTATTTCAGTTCTTAAATGATGCAGTTGGACCTTATACTATTAAGGGTAATTTAAATGATAAGAACGAAGTAACTTTAGACAATAGTTCTTTTTACAGAACTGGCCATACTCTTGAATTTCCAGCAGCTTGTTGTGTTTATAAAGATAATTTGATTTATATAAGTATGAAACATCCAGAAGACCAAAGTAGTCATTTAGCTACTATATATCATTGTGTTGGGACTTTGGCTAATGATGGTGATGTTCTGGCAAACTTCGTAAGCCGTTCTTTACATATATGTGTAGCTCCAGCTCTTGCTGTATTGAAAGACACTCTGTATTTCTTTTATATTACTAATGATAACAACACAATAAAATTAAATGTTGACTGGTCATTGGATGGGATTAATTGGACTTTTTTACGTACATTAAACATTAAATCTAGCGACCTGGATTATAATTTCGGTAATCTTTCTGCCTGTACATCAAAAGATATTGATGGAAACGAAACAATATATTTAGGGTATGTAAATAAAGCACATACAGGAATTCAACTTCTAAGATTTTATAAAGACAGAGAAGAAGAATGTCAATTATTGAATATAGATAAAGTCCGCAATTTTTCTATGGTATCGGGTACCATTGATGGTGGAATGACTAATGGATATGAACTTCAAATTTTCTTTAGTTATGGTAACAATAAGCAAATTGCCAGAATTGAATATTCAATTGAGAATAGTTTTGCATATAGACCTGAGGAATTACCAATTACAGGTTCGGACATTGGAGATGGTTCTTTAGAGTATCAAAGATTTATTCCTTACGCTTTTTCTTACTATAAAACTTATGGAACATCACAGCAGGCTTTAGGGAAAAAAATTATTCTGGTTGTACAAAGAATAGACTCAAAAGACTCAAAAAAACAAGGGGTATATGAATATCTATGCTGGAATTCTGACAAAATGACTTACATCCCTGAAGCAGATACAACAGACACAAATCCTGATATAAGAATAAGCCAGCTTCTAGGAGTTATTGAAGGTCCTCCGCCTTATGTATTAAACGGAGAAAATTTAGGTGACCTTATCAAATATAAAATATATCCTTCGTCCCTCGAATTTGGCTCTTCGACAAGCCAGTCTCAAGACAGCACTATATCAATAAGCAATTCCTGGTCAATTTCTTTCAGATACGAGGGCTTAGGTGGCGATTTCGAACATCATGCAACAAAAGAAAATAAAACTGAATACTCAACGAAAAATTTTGAAAACAGACTTGTTTTTCCTACCGAAGGAAGACAAAGAGGATACAAGATATTCTTAAGACCAATTATTACTAGAAAAAAATTCTTACTTACCGATGGAAACAACAACTTTCTTGATAACATTTACACGCTTGAAATTAGCGACAGATTTATTGATTATATACCATATTATTTAGATACAGTTGCTCATGCACCGAACCCATCCGATTTTAAATCATATATGAACCGATCTGTTAATCCAGGGGATTATCACAAGATTTATTCAGCCAATTACTCATGGGCTGCCGGAGCGGCTTCAACTATTGGATTTGAAACTGATTCAGTAGTTACAAGATCCACAAGTGAGGATATGTATAAAGGTGCCGGGTTGACTTTAAGTTTGGATATGGGACTTGGTTTAGGAGTTGAAATGACAACTAACATTTTCAGTTTTGAATCAAGAATTGGTACAACAGCCAAGCATGATGGTTCAATTTCGCTTGGAAATTCAAAGAATATTTCAATTAATACTGATTGTCCATTCCATGGTGCTAAAGGTGATACTTCACATTTCAGCGGAACAGTTTACTGGATAAAACCTACTGCCGGAAAAAATAACTGGTGGGTGCCAAAAGGTTATGAATCTCAAAATCCTTGGTGCATAACTTACAAGGTTAATACCTTTTCACTATATCCCGAAGCAATAGAGGATAATCTCGGATTATTGGGCGGCACGGCTAACATTTATCCTAACCCTGCTTCGGATAACATTTCAATTGATTTGAATAATGGGTTACTTGCTTTTGGTCAGAATACAAGCATTTCAATCTACAATTCGCTTGGTATGGAAATCAAACACTTTGGCGATAATGAATTATCAGGGAAAAGCTCAATTAGTTTTTCTGCTGAAAATATTCCACCCGGTGTTTATTATTGCACTGTATATAGTGGGATGAATAGTAGCACAAAGAGTTTTGTCGTAGTTAGATAAGACAATTACTCAATTGGACTCCACTTCAGTATGTATGTGAGGTGGGGTCCTTTTTTGCGACGCTAATTCACTTCATTTCCAAAATAAATTCTGCTATTTATCAGTATTACACATTTTGCAACAAAGTTAATATAAAAGTATGAAACGAGTTATCAGATATCTAAAAAGAATTGTATGAAAATAGAAATTATTATGATTATAGCCTTAATGCTAACGGTGAATAATGCAAAATCTCAGGTACCTGGATGCACAGATCCACTAGGTTGCTCAATAAATTATTTTGCGAGTCATAAGTATAGTTAATTCTATAGGTGTCGAACAATTGCTCATTCTCCCAAATCTCATACCAAACCGATAATCTATTTCCATTTGCATCATAAGTATAATCGTAATGATAATAATCCTTCCACGTTGTCTTATCCCAAACTTCATAGAATGTTTTCAGCAAATTCCAATTTGCATCGTAAGTATATGTTCCTCTATTCGCGTTTTCCCAACTATCATTAACCCTGCGTTCATAGAGGAAAGTCAGTTGTTTGCCGTTTACGGCATAAGTCGCGCTCATTCGACCGGTTACTACCCAATCGTTACCTAACCACGTTTGATCTAATCTTGATGCGATATTACCATACATATCATAAGTATAGGATGTTCTTTCCGTTTCGGCGGTTGCCGAATAAACAATCATATTGTCAATAACGGAAAATGTTTCTAACGTAACCGGATCGGAATCTTTGTTATCAAGACCCTGCGAAAATGCCGTTGTTACTGTTAAGCAGATAGTTAAAGCGATAAGAAAAGTCTTCATATAAACTCCAAAGAAATAAAAATACATTAATTCATTTGACTATTCTATTACAAACAAAATTATGATTTATAAACGATTTATCCAAATAATTTATTGTTTAAACTTTTGAAGTGTAGATCAAGTCCCATCGGGACGAAATAGAATATGTCGTACCTAAAGGCACTTCGTGTTCGCTGTTTAACTGATTTTCTACCAATATTGCATCCCTATGGGATGAAAAAAAAAGCCGCCGCGCTTTTGGCTATTATTAAGATTTTGTTTAATTTAGAATTGGATTTCTTTTGCATGTTGTAATTTTGCGGGTGATGAATGAAAAACGAGAGAAATAGAACCAATACCGTAATGCCATCAGATGCAACATTTGACGGCAGTACATTTATCATATTTCAGGAGGTAAATTATGATTAATTTTATTTGTTTGATACTAATATCATTATCAGTATACGGCAATTGTACAGGGGACCCTTATCTGAGAATACAACCGGCAGGCGATCAAGATAAATATATCCCTGATATATTCTTGTATAATAATGAAAACTCTGTTGACACTAATTATTTAGATATTTCGGATGTACCAAATGAAATCCAACGAGAAATCAAGCGACCAAAGGGAACCTATAGTAAGCTCACTAAACAAACAGTTTACAATATAGTAATCGAAAAAAAACATCTTCTTAAACTAATTGAAAAATTAGAAAAAAGAATAGTCACACAAGATGTAATCGAAAAAAAAGGTTGGTTATTTTGTGGTACTTATAAAATCTTATATTGTAATAATTTAAATTATTACAAAGAAGGATACTTTTATGATGAAGATAAATTATTTTTTTTAAAGGAACTCAAAAAAATAATTCGTAAAAGATATAAAAACAATAAGCCTAAGTTGCTTGAATATAATGATAAGCTTGAAGAAGTGATTAGTGGTCTTGATTATAAAATTAAACACAGGGTATAATATTCTTTCTCATCACCCACCATACAAAAGTGGCGGGGTCAGGAAAAGGCAAAAGTGTCGTTAGGCACGAAATATCGGTAGAAAAGGGAAATTCTTGTTTTTGGAAGTCCCATCGGGACGAAATATAATTGTATGTCGTACCTAAAGGCACTTCGAGTACGCTTCTTATCCGATTTTCTACCAATATTGCATCCCTACGGGATGAAAACCCAAAAAAATGTCCGGTACCACCAAAGGTATCGGACATTTTAATATAATAGTAGTTTGAAGTATTAGTCTTCGTCGTGCGATTTTTTGTACGCTTCCATCAATTCTTGTTGTACGTTCATCGGTACTGCTTGGTACTCAGCAAAAGTAGCTTCAAAAGTAGCTCTTGCTTGAGTCATCGAGCGTAAACCTGTTGCGTATCTATCCAATTCTGCCAATGGCATTTTGGTTTTGATTTTTTGAGTTTTACCTTCGGCGTCAATACCTAAAATCATACTGCGGCGTGTAGGTAAATCGCTCATAATATCACCAACGTAATCATCAGGAACTCTGATTTCTACATCATAGATAGGTTCCAAAATTTGCGGATTGGCTTTAATGAATTGTTCTTTGAACGCCATAGCGCCGGCCATTTTAAATGCGGCTTCGTTTGAGTCAACGGCGTGCATTTTACCATCGTAAACAGCAATACGGATGTCGCGAACATAAGAACCGGTAAGCGGTCCATTTTCCATTTTTTCCATAACGCCTTTCATAATAGCAGGTAAGAAGCGTGCTTCAATTACACCGCCAACGATACAGTTCAAGAATACAAGTTTTCCGCCCCATGCCAACGGATATTCGTCGCGTCCACGGACTTGCATTTCTGCCGGATCCGGCATTCCCTCGTAAAATGGTTCAATCATCATGTGTACTTCAGCGAATTGACCTGCACCGCCGGATTGTTTTTTGTGGCGGTAGCTACCTCTTACGGAAGTGGTAATTGTTTCACGGTAAGGAACTTTTGCTTGTATGAAATCGGCTTCAACTTTATAGCGGTTTTCCAAACGCCATTTTGCGGCCGCTAAGTGCAATTCACCTTGAGCGTACAGAATCGTTTGGTGCAATTCTTGTGAATGCACAACAACCAACGTAGGGTCTTCGTTGTGCAATGCGTGTAATGCTACGCCAACTTTTTCTTCTTCACCTTTAATCTTAGGAACAACGGCTGTACGCATTTTGTAATTAGGGAACACGATAGGTTCAATTTTAATATCAAATCCTTTATCATGCAATGTATCGTTTATGCGGACGGTTTTCATTTTTACTGTAGCGCCTATATCGCCGGCTCTTAATTCAGGAACATCGTTTCTGTTTTTACCTAAAATTGTAAATAACTGACCAATTCTTTCGGATGAGTGATT
Organism: bacterium; assembly: GCA_037127915.1. Lineage (GTDB taxonomy): Bacteria > Bacteroidota > Ignavibacteria > Kapaibacteriales > UBA2268 > JBAXXL01. Next base: position 58,504 of record JBAXXL010000015.1, on the reverse strand, counting down.
TTTTTCATTTAACATATCACGACCGGAGCTTACGGTGCCGGAATTTATTTTGAAATATGTCATTTCGCCTAAGCGTGGATCACTATAGGATTTAAAGCAGAACATCGAAGTTTTTTCGGTCGATGCAACTTTTGGTTCGCCTTCTTTCAACGCAACTTCATTTGGAGCAGGGCATACATTTTTAATAAAATCTAAAATGCCGCTCATACCAACGTTGGTTTTACCGCAAGCGCAGAAAATTGGGAATATATTCCCTTCCGCAAAAGCTTTTTTCAAACCGATTGTTAGTTGTTCCAATGTCAAATCGCCTTCTTCGAAGTATGTATTCATCAAATCTTCATCGCTTTCGGCAACTGATTCAACCAGATTACTTCTTAGATCTGCGGCTTTGTCAACTAAAGCGGCAGGAATCTCGGATTCAACTGCTGTCCCGTCATTATAAGTATATGCTTTCATTGATAATATATCAACTATTGTGTCGAATCCCATTCCTTGGTTTACTGGAAATTGAAATACTGTTGCTCCGCCTGGGAATGTTGATTTAATATCTTCAACAGCGTTGTCGAAATTAGCTTGTTCTACATCTAATTTATTTACGATAAATCCAATTGATTTACCAAATTTTTTGCCATATCCGAAAGCGTGTTCCGCACCTACTTCAACACCGTTTTGGGCGTTTATTAGTATTAAGCCAACTTCTGATATATACATAGGAGCTATCATCTCGCCGATGAAATCGTCAAATCCCGGGGTATCTATCAAATTTATTTTTATATCTTTATATTCAGCTGTCAAAATTGCACTGAATATGGAATTAGTTCTTTCGTGTTCTAATTCGTGATAATCAGAAGTTGTATTATGGTCTTCTACAGCGCCGCGTCTATTAATTAATCCTGTATTGAAAAGAAAAGACTCTGCAAAAGTTGTTTTACCGGAACCCGCGTGACCCGCAAGTACAATATTTCTGATATTTTGTGCATCATACACTTTCATATAATCTCCTACGATTTATAATATTATTTTTTCGATTTTGTCAATAAAAAGAATTTTAAATTATTCAAATTCTATGAAATAAAAAAATATTGAGAAAAAAAACTATGATTTTACGAAAAATTTATTATGTTTTGTTGAAGAAAGGGGGATTTGGAAGTAATTGTCAATGGTTAATTGTAAATTGTTAATTGGATGAAAAAATGCGTATAAGTGCCGTAGGCAAGGAATATCGGTAGAAAAGGCAAATGTTTGTTTTAAAAAGTCCCATCGGGACGAAATAGAATATTTTTGAATTAGGATTAAAGGATTAAAAGATTGTAGGATGCATTATTCGAAGCATTGTATAATAAATGCATCGCGCCTTTGGCTATTAACGACATTTCGTTTAATTTAGAATATTCTAATCCGCGCCATAGGCACTTTTTCTTCTCTTTGAACTTATAACTCATAACTCGACTCTCCGCTCCCTCTGTTACAAATTTGTGGATAAAATTCTGAATATTATACCCGAAAAATTTACATTTTTGCATTCTAAAAATACCAAAAGAATAATTATGACAATGAATACTAAATACGATTCATCTATACCTGCAACTAAACTGCCGCCTTACTCAGCCGAAGCTGAAAGAGCGGTATTGGGTGCTATGTTTATAGATCAAGAGGCGGTGCCGCAGGTGATTGAGGCACTAACGCCTGAATGCTTTTACAATCTGGCAAATAAAAAAATATTCGAAGTTATAGTATCGATGTTCGAACGCCGCATTCCGGTGGATGTTTTAACCCTTTCGGACGAATTAATCAAAACAGGCGAATTAGAAACTATTGGCGGACGCGCCTATTTGCTGGATATTAATCAGGATATATCCACAGCGGCAAACGTGGAACACCACGCGCGGTTAATTTTGGAAAAATTCCTGAAACGTAGTTTAATCAAAACAGCAAATTCGATAATAACGAACTGCTTCGACGAGACTAACGATATATTTGAGCAAATAGATAAAGCCGAATCTGAAATTTTCGATATAGCGGAAAAGCGAATATCTAAACGTGTGACGACTTTGAGTAAGGAATCCAAAAAAGTATTCGAAAATCTTGCTCACCTACGCGAAACCGGCGGTACGGGTGTCACTGGGTTGAACACCGGAATATTCCAGCTCGATAGAATGACAGCGGGATTCCAGAATTCCGATTTGATTATTATGGCGGCTCGTCCTTCGATGGGTAAAACTGCACTTGCACTGTCAATCGCTCGTAACATGGCTGTGGAATATGATAAACCTATCGCTTTTTTCTCGCTCGAAATGTCCTCGTCGCAGTTAGCTCAGCGTTTATTAGCCGCTGAAGCACGAGTCGAATTGAGCAAAGTCCGTAGCGGATTCATTAATCACAGCGAAGAACGCAAAATGGTTGAAGCGATGAATAGACTTTCGAATTCCAAATTTTATATTGACGATAGTTCCATTTTATCCGTTCTTGAGATTCGCGCTAAAGCTCGCCGGTTGAAAGCCGAGCACAATATTCAAGCCGTTTTTGTTGATTACCTGCAGTTTGTTACAGCACCGAAAGCCGAAAGCAGACAACGCGAAATATCATTGATTTCCCAACAGCTAAAGCAATTGGCTAAGGAGTTGGAAATCCCTGTGATTGCCTTAGCTCAGTTAAACCGTGGTGTTGAATCGAGAACAGAAAAAAGACCACTGCTTTCGGATTTACGTGAATCCGGTTCTATAGAGCAAGATGCCGACGTGGTTATGTTTATTCATAGAAACGACTATTACAAACACGGTGAAATGGGCGAGGGCGGCGATAATAAAGCTGAAATTATAATCGGCAAGCAAAGAAATGGTCCAACCGGAACTGTCGAAGCCGCATTTATTAAAGAATATGCCCGTTTCGAAAATTTAGTTCATACTGATGTTCCACCGGAAGTCGCCGCTAACATCAGGAACAATTCACAAAATGATTTAGATGATTACAATGATGATCCAAGTTTTTAATGAGGAAATATGCCGATAATTAGTTCAATCTCAGGTTTAAGAGCAACTTTATGCGATTCGCTCGACACAGAATTAGTAACCAAATATGCCACTGCTTTTTCGAAAGTTATACCTTCAGGTACCGTTGTATTAGGAAACGATGGGCGCCCTTCTGGAAAATGGATTGAGGAAGTAGTTACTTCTGTGTTAAGTGCAAACGGGTATGAGGTTATAAGCCTTGGCGTTGTTCCTACACCCTTTGTTCAACTTTATGTAGAACATTTGAAAGCCGCCGGTGGGATTGCAATTACCGCTTCGCACAATCCGTCAGAGTGGAACGGTTTGAAGTTTATCAATCACTTTGGTGTGTTTTTCAACAAAACTGAGAACGAAGAATTATGGTCGCATTTAGATGATGCGAGTATAACTAATCCAAGCATCAGCACAGAAAACCTAATTCACAATATCGAAAAACCTACGCTTCATTTAGAATTAGTTCAAAAGCTCTTCCCTCAAGATTTGCTCGACAAAGTCCGGGCGATGAAACTAAAGGTAGTAGTTGATGCTGTGAATGCATCAGGATCTATAGTTATTCCCGAATTACTGGAATTTCTCGGCTGTGAAGTTGTACGCCTTTATTGCGACCGAAGCGGAATTTTTCCACATACTCCGGAACCCATTCCCGAAAACTTGACAGAGCTCGAGAAAGCCGTGTCAGCGCGTTCTGCAGATTTAGGTATTGCTGTGGACCCCGACGCCGATAGATTGGTGCTGGTGGACGAAACAGGCGCTTTGATTGGTGAAGAACGAACCATTACGCTCACAACAAAATCAGTTTTGGCAATGTTCGACATATTTTCCGGCAAATTTGAAAAAACAGTCTGTGTAAATTTATCTACCACAAAAGCGGTCGAAGACGTAGCTAATGAATTCGGTGCTGATTTTTTCCGCTCAGCGGTCGGCGAAATCAATGTCGTAAACTTGATGAAAGAGAAAAAAGCGGTAATCGGTGGTGAAGGTTCGGGCGGAGTGATTCTTCCCGCATTCCATTACGGAAGAGATTCAGTCATTGGTACAACGCTGATTTTACTTTTATTAGCAAAATACGAAACCACGCTTTCGAAAATTAATCGCACCGTACCAAATTATGCAATGCTAAAGACAAAAATGCCATTTGCGGGGTCTTTGCTTAGTAACATTCAGAAATTAAAAGAAGTGTATAAAGGTTCTAAAATCTCTGATATTGATGGAATAAGGATCGATTTTGAAAATAGCTGGGTTCAGCTCCGCGCATCGAATACCGAGCCAATTTTGCGAATTATTGCCGAAGCCGAAACATTGGAAGAAGCCGAAAAATTGGTTGCCGAAATAAGAAATATGATTTAGCTCATTTTTCCACTAACAAGCAAGGATGCTTGTCCCACCAAACTATTGATTTATCGATGGGTCAATCATCCTTGATTGATAAAATTCGGATAATTTCGAGTTGTGAAACCGATGTCTGCAATTTATAATTTATAACTCAAAACTTATAACTATTTGATTATACATCCCGTCATCTTGCTCCAAAAAAGCAAATCCAATTCATCCATAGTCATATTCATTTTTCCGGCAAATTCAGCAAATTTCTTCTCGACGACGAAATATTGATTGGCGGAGCTGATTTTCGGAATTTCGTTGAATACTCCGCAACTAACCAAATTCCTCAAAATATGCCTATCCAAAATTGCCAGATCGCGATACCCGATATTTCTCAGAAAATGCGCACTTTCCTTATATCCAATACCGCGGACATTTTTGGCTAACCAATTTCGCTTTTCCACGTTTGATAAATCTGAGTATAAAATACCGGATATTGTATTCCATTGGGCTTTTATTCGGCACAAGTTGATAGCTTTTTGATTATGAAAGCGGATGTAATTGGAGGGTGCCAATAATATTTCGATTGGGTCTATATCGTTATTCAAAAAATCGATTTTCATTAATTGATTTTGCACTAGCATTGCGCTTGCGGCTTTGGATTGTGGTGTGCAAATACAAAAGCACAATTCATAGAAATACAGTTCGCGAGGAATTTCAGTAAATTCCCGCAATTTCGATTGTATTCTATCCGCCCAAAGTAAATAGCTTGCTTTTAAATCTTCGGTCAAATCCATTATTAATCGGTATATAAATCGGTAAAAGCTTCGTTTTGTTCATTTTTCAAACGGGATTCTTCTGCCATAATAAATTTATATTTGGCAATGTTTTCTTGAATTTCCGGAAAATGAACACCCAAAATCTGCATAGCTAATATACCGGCATTTTTCCCCGCGCCGATTGCAACAGTGGCAACAGGCACACCGGGAGGCATTTGCACGATGGAATAAAGCGAATCCACACCGCTTAGAGTACGGCTTTGAATAGGAACACCGATTACAGGCAAGGGACTATGCGCCGCAATCATACCCGGTAAATGAGCCGCTCCGCCAGCACCCGCAATTATTACTTTGATACCGCGTTTGTGTGCTTCTCTGCCGTATTCCGCCATATCGTCCGGCGTGCGATGAGCCGAAACGACACGCATTTCGTAGGGTATATCGAATTCGAGGCAAATCTCCGCGGCTTGCATCATAGTTTGCAAATCCGAATCACTTCCCATTATTATACCAACAAGTGGTTTTCTACCTTTATGCATAAATTTATCTCTTTATAACATTTTGAAATCGTAATAATATGTTACATCAAAATTAAGTAATTCGAGTATATAATTCAAATTATAAATCAGAAATTTTGAATTTTGAATTTTGAACTGTAGGGACACGGCGTGCCGTGTCCATCTTTCCGTAATTCGTAATTGATTCTCTTCTTCTTCCCATTAATAATTATTTTCCGTATGCTTGTCTCAAGAATCCGTTTACTTCCCTGCCCGCCATATAGTATTCCATCAATACATCGGGAAGGAATGGTTGTAAGACCAATTCAGGGTTTAATGCGGCTCCAAAATAAAATTGCTTGTTGGCGATTAATGGTTCAGTTTTTACAATGTCTATAAAATCTTCAGGTATGCGTTTGTTCTTTTCGCCTTGGATTGTTCCGTACTTTTCGACAAAATATTTGCCGGAATATACTTTTTTAAATTCTTCGTGATTCTCGGCTATATAGTAGCGGATACTTTCTAATGTTTCTTTTTCCACCATATACGAACCACCGTAAACCATTACATCGTCTGGGGAAAATTGGAAATAGAAGCAAGGGTAGGATTTATCTTTCTTTCCAAACTTAGATATATTCGCCGACATTTGTATTTTGTATGGGGATTTATCCTTCGAAAAGCGGATGTCTTTGTTTATGCGGTAAATCGCATCCATCGGTCGGATAAATACATCATTATCAATTTTTTGCACTCGGTATATCATTTCCTCCACAAACTTTGTAAAGGGTTCTTTCACTTCTTTTTCATATCTTTTGCGGTTCGTGTCGAACCATTCTTTAGTGTTATTTTCAGCTAATTCTTTGAAAAATTCCAGAAAATCCTGATTAAAGTATTGCATATTACTTCTCTAATAAATTAATTTGTTTTCTTAAGTCTTGTGTAACGTAACCATAGTTAGGTTCCGTGGCTAAGGCTTTTTTAATATACGATTCTGCCGCAGGAATATTTCTTTCTAAAATTTCCAACTGTGCTAAATATCCATAAATTTCAGCATTTTCGGCAATTGGAATAAATAGCGGATCTTCCGATCTGTGACTTTGCAATTTTAGAATTGAATTTAACAATTCACGACTCTTGGCTTTATCACCTCCGAATACTTTCGGCATGTGCATAAGCTGAATAGCTCCTATTAACCTGACCACGGCGTTTTGCTTATCCAGCGCGGCGGCTTTTTCAATTGCCTTGTGCGCTTTGCGGCCTGTGCTAATAGCCATAATCGTTTCCAAACTGGCTTTTTTCGATAAAATATCGCAATAAATGGCATAAAGTTCAGCCTGACTGCTTTTAGATAATTTTGCTTTTTGCGAAAGTGCTATTGCCGAGGCGCACTCTTTTTCCGCTATTAAAAATAGAGATTTGGCTTTACTTTTGTCGGTTTGATAGTTGATTTTGCCTAAGTTTAGCAATGCTATTGAATTATAATATTCTATATAGAATTCCTCGTTTGGAGCGAGTTTAAAGTTCGCGATTTCGTTAATCAATTTACGATAGGCGCTTGCGTCGAATGAATAATAAATATTCGATAGCTTATTTTTTATATCTACTAATGAATTATCGGCGGTCGCTCTTTGAAAAACGCACATTATTATCAAAATGAAAATTAACTTTTTCCACATATTGTGATTAACTTTGCCAAATTTGTTAAATTTAAAAATATTTATCAGACAAAATTACAAATTGTTATCGAATGCAGAAAATTTTCATCATATTATTTTTACTCAGCGCACCGAAATTATTAGCCGATGTCCGCGATTCAATCGCTAAAGGCCAGCAAATTGAGGTCATTGGTTACCGTGAAGGTATTGAAAAGCAATTTTCTACCTCCACCTCGCTTAAATTGCAAGAACTAAGCTCAATGAATCTTCAACAGCTAACCGAGGCGATTAAATATATCCCGGGTACATTTATAAATGATTATGGCGGTTTGGGCGGTATGAAAACTGTATCCCTCCGCGGACAATCAAGTTCGCAAAATACCGTGATGCTCGACGGGATGAAGATTAACCAATCCGCATCGGGAAGCTTCGATTTTTCCATTGTACCGACTTCGATGGTGGAGGAAATTTCAGTTTATAAAGGCGGGATGAGCGCATTTTTCGGTGGAGGTGCAATTGGCGGTGCTTTGAATATTATTCCGGCACCGGAAGACAGCGCGGGACTTTCCGCATCATTACTTGCGGGAAGTTTCAACACATATAAAACTATTATTAAAGGTTCGTCCAATTTGTTGAAGTCCTCACAATCGGCTGTCGTGGAATATAATTATTCGCAAGGAAATTATCCGTTTATAATAAATGATTTCGGCAACAATGTTATGTATAAACGTAATAACGGCGATTTCCAAAGTCTTTCGTTTTTCTTTGTCAATCAATATTCCGGCAAATCGTTCAAATTCAAAACCGACGTGTTCGCCACTACTTCCGACCGCGGCAGTCCGGGAGCTGTAATTTACGGTAAACCGGAAAACCTGACATCACGGCTGAACAACAAATCTTTATTTGTTGTTCTGAGCGGTGAAAAACAACTTTCCGACAACAACATACTGACTATGAGTGCGCTTTACAATCTCGGTTCGACGAAATACCGCGACGATTGGAATGTTTTTTACGGATTGCCGACTGTAACTGAATACCTGAATAATGATATTTCGCTGAAGGTAAAGTATATAAAAAACTTCCGCAATTTCGTGAATGAATTTACGTTTGATTATACTTTATCAGCCCTTTCGGGCGATATGCTTCAGAAAACGACTTCGAATAACATAGTCCGTAGCGAATTTTCGGGTTTGTGGAGCGGGTCATATTTCAAGACTTATGCTAATTTTGAGATGGCGGCGAATACCGCGCTGAGATTTAATAAAGTGGGAGATTTCAAACCGTTTCTTTCGCCATTTATTGGTTTGACAGGTAAAATTAATAATCTGTCAACGACAGTGAAATTGAACTATTCGTATAATTTCCGCGCGCCGTCGTTCAATGAGATGTATTACCTGAATTACGGCAATACCGATTTATTGCCGGAGTATTCTCATTCATATAATTTCGAGGTTACAAACCACACGCTGGATTTTCTCGATTTTTCCGCAGTGTTGTTTTATATGGATACGAAAGATAAAATTATATCGGTGCCGAAAAGCGCGGTCAGTTGGAGTGCGGAAAATTTGGGCAGGGTGATTAATCAGGGTTTTGAATTGAGCGCGGGAACAAGTTTCTTTCAGAAGTATATTAATCTGAATATATCCTATACCCGCCAAAAAGCTACGGACGAAGCGAACAACTCATTAAACAAAGGCAAGATTTTGGTTTATACACCACAGGAAATTCTCACAGCTTCGGCGATTTATTCCAAAAAGCCGCACAATTTGGGATGTAAATTTTATTATTCAAGCCATATATTCTCACTTCCCGACAATTCTTATTCCTCCGTAATTCCAAATTACTTCTTAGTTGATATTTTTGGAAGTAGAACCTGGACGATATCCAAAACAGAACTAACCGTATCTTTTAGCATTAACAACGTTTTCGATAAGCAATACACTATAATTTCCAATTACCCTATGCCCGGCAGAAATGCAACACTGAAAGTGAATGTCGGAATGTAATGGTCAATGGTTAATTGTAAATTGTTAATGCGAAGAAGAAAATTTAACCACAAAGTACACAAAGCCAATTTTCCCAATCTTGAAAGGATTGAACGTGATTAGAAAAATGAGCCGTGCGAAAACAACCAACCGAACTTCGTGAAAATCTTCACAATAAAATTAATCTTTATTCATTTCTTTGGTTAATAATTCCAATTGAGTTAATTTTGCTTTTTATTTTACATAAAATAGGATTTTATGAAAAGCATTTTGGATTTATCGAAATACGGTATCGCATCTACAGAACAAATTTACTATAACTTGTCTTATGACGAGTTTTACAGTCACGAAACAAACCCCGAATTGGAAGGCTTCGAAAAAGCTTATCCCACAAATTCGGGCGCTTTATCGGTTGATACAGGAATTTTCACAGGTCGTTCACCACAAGATAAATTTATCGTAGAAGAAGAAACTTCTAAAAATAATATTTGGTGGAAGAATGCCCGCAGGACCGCATCGGACAACAAACCAATTTCCGAGGCTACCTGGAGCGATTTAAAAGCAACCGCCGCAAAGCAACTAACCGGCAAAAAACTTTATGTACAGGACGGTTATTGCGGCGCGAACGAAGACACACGGATTAAAATCCGCTTTATTTGCGAAGTTGCCTGGCAAGCCCATTTTGTAAAAAATATGTTCATCCGACCGACTGACGAAGAACTGGAAAACTTCGAACCGGACTTCATAGTATTCAACGCCGCAAAAACCACAGACGAAAATTGGAAAGAGCACGGCTTGAACAGCGAAGTATTCGTAGCCTTTAATTTGAAGGAACGTATGGCTGTTATCGGTGGTACCTGGTACGGCGGAGAAATGAAAAAAGGTATTTTCTCCATAATGAACTATTACCTGCCATTGAAAAATATCGCTTCTATGCACTGTTCGGCGAATGTCGGCAAAAAAGGCGACACAGCGATTTTCTTCGGACTTTCCGGCACAGGCAAAACCACTCTGTCCGCTGACCCTAACCGCGCGTTAATCGGTGACGATGAGCACGGCTGGGATGGCGCCGGAATATTCAATTTCGAAGGCGGATGCTATGCAAAATGTATTAACTTAGACCCTGAAAAAGAACCCGATATCTTCCACGCAATTCGCAGAGATGCGCTATTGGAAAACTTAGTAATCAAAGATAACGGTGATATAGATTTCGACGACGTATCTAAAACAAAAAACACACGCGTTTCGTACCCGATTTACCATATTGAAAATATAGTTAAGCCAATTTCAAAAGGTGGTCACGCGAAAAATGTAATCTTCCTGACAGCAGATGCATTCGGTGTTTTGCCGCCGGTTTCGCGTTTGACACACGACCAAACCAAATACCATTTTATATCCGGTTATACCGCAAAGGTTGCAGGAACTGAGCGCGGTATCGTTAAACCGACTCCTTCATTTTCAGCTTGCTTCGGTGCGGCATTCCTAATGTTGGACCCGATAGTTTATGCTCACGAATTAATCAGAAAAATGGAAATGTACGGTTCGAAAGCCTGGTTGGTTAATACCGGCTGGATAGGCGGCGAATACGGCGTTGGGAAACGCATCAATTTACCAACCACACGCCAGATAATTAATGAGATATTGGACGGCGGATTGGACGATGTGGAATATGAAACAATTCCTGTATTCAATTTGGCAATTCCAAAAACTTGCGCCGGTGTGGACAGCAATATATTAAATCCGCGTCATCTTTGGGCGAATGGAGCCGATTGGGATGCCGCCGCTTTGGATTTAGGCACCAAATTCGTAAAGAATTTCGGCCAATTCACTGACAACGACGACACAGCTTGTTTGATTCCTTCAGGTCCGCAAATATAAGTTCGTAAAATTATAAAGTTAAAAGTTCATAAAGTAGGGGGCGTTTTGCATACGCCCTTTTTTTGTGTCGGTCATTCCTGCGGAAGCAGGAATCCATCCTCAATTTAAGAAGCCCAAGAATTATTAGCACACAGAAGACGCGGATTTAGCAGATAAGCGCGGATTAATTTTTTTGGTCATCTTCATGAATAGCCACGGCTTTTAAGTCGTGGGCAAGATGAACGCCCGATATGGTTGGCTTTAGCCGAAATGCCCTTCGAAGATTCGCACACAGATGACACAGATTTAGCAGATTGGCGAAGATAAGAAAAAAAGGTAATTGTGCCGTTGGCACAAAATGTCGGTAGAAAAGAGTTTGCGCGTTTGGTTTGAATCACGTAGTGATGATATATAAATATATAACGTACCTAAAGGCACTTCGTGGTCGCGTCATATCCGAATATCTTCCGATATCGCATCCCTAACGGGATGAATTTTAATTATATTTTTGTTATTTCAAATGAAATGATTAATTTAGAACAGAATCTCTGTTGTATGTTTGAAATTTACTAGAAGTAAGTTCATGACAATGAAAAATTGGTTTTATAATTATGGGGAGTATTCAACACAATGTTTTCCGAAATAATATTTATGGTAATAACAATATGAATTTTTTAAAAAAACATTACAAGAAACTACTATTAATATGTTTAATTTGTTTAACACTTGTATTCTTGTATTTTTTTCTTCGATTTGGAATGCTATTGACACATGCCCCTTATGCTAGTGTTGAGAGTTATGAATTTAATATCGGATCTGATGAATTGGAATCTGAAATTGAAATTTTCAAACAAAATAATCCAAATTTAAATCCTCCAGCAGATGATCCAATTTTTGGTTCTTCCGCTTATGATTCTACACAAGAATATGATTATTATTTGCCAATTTATTTCTATTATCCAGAAAATCAGATTATATTACTAACGTTATTGATGGAAGGTGATAGGAACCACTCTGCCTTGGGTTTTTATAGTATTATTAATCCAAAGGAAAATTCTAGAATCAATGACAAAGAAATAAATTTTTCTCTTGGCTGTTCCGATAACATAAAACAAAAGAAACTATTCGAGGAGAGAATAGTGAACCCACTACACAAACAAATAAGAGAAAAATACAAACGACTAAAACAGAAGAAATAACGTGAAACCTTTCCCAGAAAAATATAAAATAATGATAAGTATTGGAGTATTTATAATATTAGTATATTATTTTTTCCATTTTTTTATTCTATTTATGCATCCTTCATACGGCGGTATAGAGTATTACAAATTCAATATTACTCGATCAGAATTATTGTCAGAAATTGAAAAATTTAAAGAACTTCATCCGGAATTGAATCCACCTATAGATATGCCGATTTTTGGTAATTCAGAATTTGATACAAATTCCTATATGGCCCCAATGTTTTTTTATTACCGCAATAAACAAAGGGTATTATATACTGTTGTGGTTAAAACTCCGAAAATAAATCAATCAGCCCTAGGTTTTTATAAGATTCTTGACCCAAAGGACAGATCAACCAAAAATGACGAAGAAATCAACATTTCACTTGGTCTTTTTGAAAACATAAAACAAAAGAAACTTTTCGAAGAAAAAATAGTGAACCCACTGCGAATACAGATTCGGAAAAAATACAAACATTACATACGGAAGAATTAACTATTTTCTCCCCCCTACACATCAACCCGTGACCCGCTTTGGGAATAAAACCAAAAGAACAAGATGGACTCCACTTTAATGATCTGCACCCCAAAAGTTTTATGTCCAACTTATTGGGGTCAGATCACATCAAAGTGGAGCCCATTTATTTATTTGGGCGAATTGCATATGAATTTTTTTTCCAACTGTAAGCAGGAATCTCCCGGGAAAGAAAACAAAAGAGGTGCAAAATTTTGCATCTCTTTTGTTTCTTTCAACTTTCAACTTCCAACTTATAATTTATAACTATTTTCTATTTCCAGCCGCCGCCGATATCAATACCGAGGAATAACCCTCCGCAATTTTTAATCGGCAATCCGATAACTGATTCAATTCCATCACCGCCGAAAGGAATATAATAATATTTAACGAAAACACGTGAAATTCGATTACTATTACCACTAAAATCTGCACCAATGCCGGCAAAGATTGCAGGTTTTGCGTAAGATTTCAAGTAATTAAATGAATGAAAAAACTCATATTGATATGGTGTTTGTAGAATTAGCCCCATCCCAGCGCCTGCAGTAAGATATGGTTTAAAATTTCCTGCAAGTGAATTGCTGAATAGTTGGTATCGAAGTCCCGCGGTTATTGGGATTCTATATAAACGATTTATTTTACCCGGAACCTTCCACTCGAATCCTGTCCCTGCTTGATCTCTAACTTCTACTTGAATCTCGTCTGAAGCCCGTAGATATGTTATTGGCATATCGAATTCCAATGCTAATTTCGGATGAATTCTTATATCGTAATAAATCCCACCCCCAAATCCGGATTCGGTTATGACTACTATTCCACCGGCAGAATATTTTAAATCACTTGTTGTTGATTGCGACCCAATTAATGAACGTGGTGATTTGAACACATAATTACTGTCATTCGGTTCAGCTTTTAAAAACAAGCTACCCAAAATGACTATTGAAACCACTAAAAACGGAATATTTTTTGACATTTTTACACTATTTTATGAAAATTTGTAAATTAATAACACATTAGTAACGAATTAACGTTGTTTAAAATTGTATTACTATTCAAAGTTTCGTAATTTTACATTAGCGAATTTTTCATTTTAAGGAAAAGTACAGAAAAAGATGACCCTTGGGGATTTTTTAGACGAAATAAATGAATTACTGCCACCGAAAACTGCAATGCAAGGTGACCGAATAGGTTTACAGGTGCAAAGCTCAAATATAGATTTTTCAAAGGCTTTAGTTGCTTTAGAAGTAACCGAAACAGTAATCGCCGAAGCAATCAGCAAAAATTGCGAGCTTATAGTTACATTCCATCCGCTGATATGGCAAGCTCTTTTATCAATAAATTCTGATGAAAGGGTCGGTAATTTAGTAACAAAAATTATCCAGAATTCAATATCGCTTTTCTCAATCCATACAACATTCGATTCCTATTCCGAAGGAACAAGCAAAATCATTTCAAATTTGCTTGGATTAGAGTTTATTGATTTTCTAGTACCGTCGCAAACTAATGAAAACTGCGGTATGGGTGTTATTGGGCAATTTGCTATCCCCGTTTTTCCTGATCACTTCCTAGACATTATTTCAAATTCTTTTGGAGGTCCACTGCGTTTTGCTCGTGGCTCTGCAAAAGGAATTAAAACAGTTGCCATTGTCGGCGGCAGCGGCACATCATTTATTGATGATGCGCTGGCAAAAAATGTAGATGCTTTTATAACTGCTGATATAAGTTATCACCAGTTTCATAAAGCTGAAGGAAAATTATGGTTGGTTGACCCCGGACATTATGAAATGGAACAATTCGTTCCAGAACATTTAGCTAAGCTATTGAACGACAAATTCCAAAGCAAAGCTGTGTTCTTAAAATCTGAGACTATTACTAATCCGGTATATTATTACCCGAAATACGAAAAAATTAATTATCAAAAAATTTAATAATAATAAAAATAGATGGTGAAATAATGAATAGTGAAATCTATAAAATAGGTGTATTAGCCGAAATCGACTCACGTATTGATGAATTGCAAGACGAACTCGGCGATTTGCCTCATGAATTGGATCTAAAACGCTTGTTTAAACAACAAGCAGAAGATACTGTTGCTGAAACAGAAAAAATAATTCATGAAATTAAAGATTTTTGTACTAAAGCAAAATCCACGTTGGTCGAATTAAAAGAACGTGAAGACCAACTTATGCAACAGCAATTTAATGTAAGAAATAATAAAGAATTCGACGCTATTACTGCGGAAATAGCTCATATAAAAAGAGAACATTCTAAATTAAGTGAACAATTTAGAACAGAAGGCCTGAAATTAGAGAACCTTAGTAGAATTTTAGACAAACAGAAAGAAGATTTATCCGAATCTGTGAAAGAACTAAATGAAAAACAAAAGGAACTTATTGCGATTTCTAGCGAACAAGATGACGAAATGAAAGATCTTTATCTGAAACGTGAAAAGATTACAGCTTTAATAAGACCCGATTATGCTAAGGAATATAATAGAATAAGAACTATGCACAAAGATACAGCTATTGCTATTCATGCAAACTCTTGTTCGGGATGCTTTAACTCTTTGACAAAACAATTGGTTGTCGATGTTAGAAATAACCTTAACGTGTTTCATTATTGTGAAAATTGCGGAAGAATTCTTTTACCGGAAGACTTCAGCGTTGAGGAAAGTGATATTGATAAATTATAATATCAATATCATATTAAATATATATATTTTATAAATTATTCAAATAAATTATGGAAAATGATCAAAATGAAAATAATAATCCAATTACCGAAAAAAACTTAGATATAAATATAGATAACAATGTACAAGGAAATGTAAATTCTTATGGCTATTGCAAAGAAGATGTTGAAAGTATTAATCAAATTGAATATATTCTTCGCAATAAGTGCCATAAGCCAAAAATTTGCAATTCCGAGTACATAGAAATAGAATTTTCTGCAAACCGTAGAGCATTGTATTGTAATTCATCAAAGTTAGAACTCGCTTTAAGTGATGATGTAATTGTAGAAGAAGAAACCGGTGAGGATTATGGAACAGTCTATACTCTTGGCAAATTAGCCAAGAACAAAGCCTGCAGGTGCAATGTGGACGAAATGCCTGTATTTTCAATCATCCGTAAAGCCAATAGTATAGATAAATCCATCCATGGTCAGAATATTATGGAAGGCAAAGATATTATGCTATTTACTCAATCTTTATCCGAACAATATAATTTGGAAATTAAGGTTACCGGTGCTGAATGGCAATTCAACCGCCAAAGACTTACTATATTTTTTACTGCTCAGCAAAGGGTGGATTTTCGCGAATTGGTCAAAGAATTGGCAAAAAAATATCGTACCCGTATTGAACTTAGGCAAATTTCTACCCGTGAAGAAGCAAAAAGACTTGGTACTAGTATAGGACCATGCGGCAGAGAAATGTGCTGTACTACCTTCTTGCATAATTTCGAACACGTTACATTGGAACATGCAAAAAAACAACAATTATCAAACAATATTTCAAAGCTCAGCGGAAATTGTGTACGTTTGAAATGTTGTTTAAAATACGAATATAGTACTTATTTCGATGCATTTGAGAAATATCCGCCTCTACATTCGGTTGTAGAAACCGAAAAAGGCATAGCAAAAATACTAAAAGTTGATATATTCAAAGATATTACTACATTATATTATGATGAAGACCGTGAATATACACATATATCCTTCGAGGAATTGAATAAGTATATTACTACCGGTAAAGTTTACATAAATAAAAACTCTGATTTACCGACAGTACCGCCGATAGTTAACTTATTAAATAATCTGCCTGATGATGATATTATACCTGCCGGTTTTTTCGAAGAAGATTTGCTAATAGAACAAGCAAAACAAAAAAGCAATCACCACGGTGAAAGCAGAGAGCACAATGGTAAAAATCATAGTAAAAACAACGGGCAAAATGGTCACCAGCAAAACTATATAAAAAAGCCAAACCATAATAACTCTAATTCCCATCCAGCCGAAAAAAATACGAATAACAACAAAAATGGCAATGGGGCAAAGTGGAATGGCAACAAAAGCAACGGCTCAAAACCCAACTCATACAAAACAGATAGCACAGTAAATAATCATAATAATAACAAAGAGCAATCTAAAAACGGGAAATAAGAGCAAATTAGTTTTTTATTTGAAGAGACAAAGTATTAATCGCCGTGGGTAAAACCCACGGCCTTGATCCAAGAACATAGCGCCCCAAAGTGGCTAAATATTGAAAGTTGTGGTTAAATTCCACGGATTAAAAGAATCATAATTTGATTGCTATGAAAAATGACTTTAAACAATATTCCAGAAAAACATTACCGGAGATCACACAATGATCTTTTTACCATTCCTTCATTTTTTCAGCCTACTTTTCTTTTTATATTTGGCTGTATTTTTAATATATAAAGACTCTAATGCTATATTGAATAGAGCCTGTTCCGTTGTTATGGTCTGTTTTGCTGTATGGAATTATGGTGATATTTATATTCATAGTACAGATCCGGCTATTTCACGATCAACTGTGATGATATTGCAAAACATTTCTTCTATTGGCTGGGCAACCTTTGCCAGCACTGTCTTGTACTTTTCACTTGCCTTTGCAAGAAGAGATAAATTACTTAAAAATAAATTGTTCTTGATTACA
This sequence comes from bacterium, assembly GCA_037127915.1. Lineage (GTDB taxonomy): Bacteria > Bacteroidota > Ignavibacteria > Kapaibacteriales > UBA2268 > JBAXXL01. The sequence goes on along the minus strand of JBAXXL010000015.1, from coordinate 40,991 downwards.
ATTTTTATTTTACCTATATTATTTGTTTATTTGCAATGGACCAATTGCTTGATGATAAATCCTGTCAGAAGAACTTACGGATGGTCTTTCACTTTTGCTAATACAATCTGGACTTATTTATTTTATATTTATTATTCGCTGTTTACGCTTTTATCTGTATATTATGTTCACTCCTATGGAAGAAAGACTAAAATATTGTTCCAAAAAAAACAAGCGAAAATTATAACATTTTCTATAATTTCCTGCTTGATAATTGGGACAATGTTCGACGTGGCAATTCCGGTACTTAGCAATAACAGCATTCCAAGTATTGGCAATCTTATTGTTATTCTTTTTTCAGTCGGAATTTGCTATGCGATTGTTAAATATAGATTTTTAAGTATTACCCCTGCTCTGGCCGCTAAAAATATTATTTCTGCTATGAATGATTTATTAATTCTTTTGAATCCTGAAGGCGATATTCTAACTGTCAATAAATCAACCTTAAACTCATTACAATATGAACAAAATGAATTAGAAGGAAAATCAATTACAATTCTTTTTCAGAAAGATGGTTTTAAAAATAACTTTTTAGAAATTGTTACGAATAAAGAAGGTATAATAAATCAAGATAGTATTATTCTAACAAAAACCGGCAAAGAAATTCCGATAATCTATTCTATTTCTCATTTGAAAAATGAGGAAGAAATTATTATCGGGACTGTTTTGATAGCAAGAGATATAACCGAAAGAAAACAAGCTGAAGAAGCTCTTTCGCTCTCGCTTTCAATGCTAAATGCTTCATTGGAATCAACTGCCGATGGAATCCTTGTTGTTGACAAAGCAGGGAAAATTTCTCTATATAATAAAAAATTTGCTGATACGTGGCACATCCCAAAAGAACTTCTTGATATGAACGATGACCGGGTCTTACTTGATTATGTTATTAATCAAATAATTGATCCCGATGAATTTATAAAAAATGTTGAAGCACTCTATCAACATCCAGAAAAATCTAGCATTGATCAATTTTCTCTTATAGATGGACGTATTTTTGAACGTTATTCTCAACCACAAAGAATAGCTGAAGAAATTGTAGGTCGTGTATGGTCTTTTCGCGATATTACTGAACGAAAGAGAGCGGAAGATGAATTAATAATTGCCAAAGAAAAAGCCGAAGAAGGGGATCGTTTAAAAACAGCTTTTCTTGCTAATATGAGCCACGAAATTCGAACACCTTTGAATGGTATACTTGGTTATACCGATCTTCTTAAAGATCCGCTGATAGCGAGTGATGAACATCAAGATTTCATCCACATTATTGAGAAAAGTGGTACTCGTTTGTTAAACCTACTTAACGATATTATTGATTTTTCAAAAGTAGAATCGGGTTTGGTGGAGGTTAATTTATCGGAAACTGATGTAAATGCTTTTATTGAATATTCTTATGAACTATTTAAACTTGAGGCTCAAGAAAAAGGGTTGCAATTTATTTATAAAAAATACCTAACCTCAGAAGAAGCCTACATTCATACAGATAGCGAGAAAGTTTATACCGTGCTTGCTAATCTGATTAAAAACGCAATTAAATTCACAGCCGAAGGTTCCATCGAATTTGGCTGTAAGCGAAATGGTCAATTTATTGAATTTTTTATAAAAGATACTGGTTGTGGCATAAGTAACGAACAAAAGAAATTTGTTTTTGAAAGATTTAGGCAGGGCATTGATACGATTTCAAGAAATTACGAAGGCGCAGGTTTGGGATTATCCATCTCGCAAGCTTATGTGAAAGTTCTGGGTGGAAAAATCTGGGTCGAAAGTGAGGTAGGAACAGGAAGTACATTTTATTTTACACTACCAATAAATAAACAAAATTAGTATTATGGAAAACGATACAAACATATTAGTGCCATCTGATAAATCGATTGATATTCAATTTGTCGATTTGTTCGATCTTGATGACATTCAGCATATACAGGATTTATTTTCGGATGCTACAGGTGTGGCATCAATAATAACGAATCCAGACGGTACACCTATTACCAAACCCAGCAACTTTTGCCGATTATGTATCAACATTATCCGCAATACTGAAAAAGGTCTATCAAACTGTTTTAAATCCGATGCTGTACTTGGAGGCCATAACACTTCGGGTCCAATTGTTCAACCTTGCTTGAGCGGCGGATTATGGGATGGAGGTGCAAGTATAACCGTTGGTGGAAAACATATTGCCAATTGGTTAATCGGACAAGTGAGAAATGAAAAAACTGATGAACATAGGATGATTCAGTATGCCAACGAAATAGGTGCCGACAAAGCTGATTTTATGGAAGCCTTGAAGGAAGTCCCTATAATGTCGGTTGAACAATTCGAAAAAGTATCAAAAATGCTTTTTGCTTATGCTAACAAGTTATCAGAAAGAGCTTATAGCAATTTGCTCCTTAAATTGGAAATGGCAGAACGAGAGAAAGCAACAGCAAAATTGGTAGAGAGTGAAGAAAAATACAGAATGTTCATTGACTTAGCCGCTGACGCTTTTTTTCATGGTGACTCAGTTGGAAATTTAATTGAAGTCAACCGCTCTGCTACAAAGCTCACCGGTTACAGCCGAGAAGAACTTCTTACAATGAATATGAAAGATTTGTTTTCGCCGGAATATCTGTCTGAAAATCATTTACGGTATGATCTTTTGTTGGACGGTGAAATAATTACAGCCGAAAGAGAAGCATTACGCAAGGACAATAGTAAGATTTTTGTTGAAATGAATTCCAAGAAAATGCCCGACGGCACATTCCAATCTTTCTTTAGAGAAATTACTGAAAGAAAGCAAGCTGAAGATGCCCTTAAATCGAGCGAAGCGAGACTTAACAAAGCCCAAGAAATCGCTCATATTGGTAATTGGGAGTTTGATATTGCGAATAATGTTTTCGCATCATCGAAGGAAGGGTTACGTTTGTTTGGATTTCAACCCGGGTATCAACCGAAATTAATGGAAGTTTCAGATGTTATTATTCCTGAATACCGGCAAATTGTGGCAAAGGTATATCAAAATGTTTTGCTTAATGGTGAACATTATGCTGTTGAATTTAGAATTGCAAAAAAAGATTCCGGAGAAATTAGAACAATAATTTCACGCGGGGAGGCAAAACGCAATTCCGAAGGAGTAATAATAAGCCTAATTGGAACTAATCAAGATATTACCGAGCGAAAGCAGAATGAAGAAATGCTTAGAAAAAGCGAAGAAAAATTCCGACTCATTTCAGAAAATACTAACGACACAATTACAGTTTTAGACTTGGATTTAAATATTACGTATATTAGCCCTTCAGTCAAAAAAATTCTCGGTTATACTCAGGATGAAGCATTACAATTAAGAATTGATCAAATTCTTTCGACAAATTCTTTGCAAAAAGTATATGAAATTTTCGAGCAAGTTTTACCAATTGAATTATCAGGTACAGCAAAAAGCATAAATTATCCTCCGATAGAACTTGAAGAATTACATAAAAATGGATCGCGCGTGTGGGCGGAACTCTCTTTTTCATTTTTAAAGGACGATCTCAACAAGCCAACAGGAATTGTTACTGTATCAAGGAATATTACTGAGAGAAAACTGACAGAAGACGCGCTGAGAATAAGTGAAGAAAAATTTAGATTAGCATTTAAAACCAGTCCCGAATCAATTAATATCAACCGATTAAGTGACGGAATGTATATAGATATCAACGAAGGATTTACCGCCATCACCGGTTATACCGCCGAGGATGTTGTTGGTAAAACTTCTTTGGAAATTAATATTTGGGAAAAACCGGAAGATAGAAAGTTATTAGTAGGCGGATTAAAGGAAAATGGAAGGGTTGATAATCTAGAAGCAAATTTCAGATTAAAAGATGGTACATTAATTTACGGATTAATGTCTGCGTCTCTGCTTAATTTAAATAACGAACCACATATTATTTCGATGACGAATAATATTACAGAGAGAAAACTTATTGAAAAAGCACTACGCGATAGTGAGATACGGTTCCGATCAATAGTGAAAATGTTCCGCCTAATGGCAGATAATATGCCTGATATGCTATGGGCGAAAGATTTAAATAAAGATTTTATTTTTGCAAATAAAGCTACTTGCGAAAATTTACTTAATGCCCGCGATACTGATGAACCAATTGGAAAATCACATTTGTTTTTTGCAGAACGTGAACGACTGGAACATTCTGACCGAGACGACTGGCATACCTTTGGAGAGTTGTGCCAAGATTCTGACCAAGTTGTTATGGATTCTGGAAAAACTGAAAATTTTGATGAATTTGGAAACGTTTATGGAAAATTCCTTTTTCTTGATGTCAGGAAAGCTCCTATATTTGACGAAAATGGAGCGATGATAGGTGTTGTTGGAAGTGCGCGTGACGTGACACTACAGAAAAAAGTAGACTCCGAAATATATAAAAAAGATAAATTACTAGATGCAATTGCAAAAGCTGTAGCTGTATTGGTGCAAGGTGAAAACCTGGAAGAAGATATTTGTAACGTTCTCGGAATAATAGGAAGAGCAACAGATGCCAACAGGGTTTATGTTTTCAGAAACCATGATGATTCAAAATACAAAATGCCAATGATGAGCCAAAGCTATGAGTGGACTGACGGCACTGTTGAACCTCAGATTAATAACTCTGACTTACAGAATGTGCCTTATGAACTTGCTTGTCCACGCTGGTTTGAAACTCTTTCACAACGAAAAGTAATTGTGGGAAATGTTAGTGAATTTCCGGAACCGGAGAAAACAACTCTCACCGCGCAAGGAATTAAATCTTTACTTGTTACACCTGTGTTTATTAATAATTATTTTTGGGGATTTATCGGATTTGACGATTGTCTGAAAGAAAGGGAATGGCTGGCAACAGAAGAGCAAATATTAGCCGCCGCCGCAAATACAATTGGTACAGTTTATCTGCGTTACAAAAATCAGGAAGAATTAGTAACCGCTAAGGAAAAAGCTGAGGAAAGCGACAGGTTAAAATCTTCATTCCTTGCAAATATGAGCCACGAAATCCGAACACCTATGAATGGCATTCTTGGTTTTGCAAATTTATTGAAAAAGCACAATCTTACAGACGAGGATCACGATAATTATATTCATATAATTGAGCGATCCGGCGAGCGTATGCTCAATATAATTAATGATATTATGGATATATCGAAAATTGAAGCAGGTCTGATGGAAGTCAATTTATCCGAAATTAACATCAATGAAAAATTTGAATATATCTATAATTTCTTCTTGCCGGAAGCAGAGGAAAAAGGAATCCGACTTTCTTCAAAAACTATTTTAGCATGGAAAGATGCATATATTAAAACAGATGCCGAGAAAGTATATGCAGTTCTCACTAACTTGGTAAAAAATGCCATTAAATTCACTAATAACGGTGCTATTGAATATGGTTATAACATAAAGAAATACAATGGAATAACTGCAATAGAATATTTTGTTAAAGATACCGGAACAGGAATTTCAATAGAGCAACAGAAAATAATATTTGACCGATTTAGGCAAGGAAGTGAGTCACTTTCCCGGAATTACGAAGGTGCCGGATTGGGATTGGCTATTTCCAAAGCTTATGTCGAAGCTCTCGGTGGAAAAATATGGGTAGAAAGTGTCGTAGGAATTGGGAGTACATTCTATTTTACAATCCCTTATTTAATAGATTCAAAAGAAAAAAATATAAAAAATAAAAATATTGATTTTAATGGAGAAGAATAGTGATTAAGAATCTAAAAATTCTGATTGCCGAAGACGATACAACTTCGGAAATGTTGATTTCAACGACGATGAAAGCATTTGATGCAAAAGTGCTAAAAGTAAGAACCGGTGTAGAAGCGGTTGAAACCTGCAAAAATAATCCTGACATTGATCTTATTTTAATGGACATTAAAATGCCCGAAATGGATGGTTATACTGCAACTCGTCATATAAGACAGTTTAATAAAAATGTTGTTATCATTGCTCAAACCGCTTATGGACTTTCGGGTGATAAAGAAAAAGCTTTTGCCGCCGGTTGTGATGACTATATTTCTAAACCGATTGATATTAAAAAATTAATTGCTCTAATTGAAAAGCATTTAAAATAAACGTTCTTTTGCCTCGAAGCGGCTGAATGATTATAATCGTGTGCAAAATGCTCCGATTGAAATATTTAAATAATGATTAATATGAAAAAAGATAATAAATCAGATGACTCACTGCTCCGGCAAAAGGCTGAAAGTATAATAAATAAGAAAATATCAAAAGCGTTTCCAAATTTATCGGAATTAGATACGCTGAAACTCATGCACGAATTAGAAGTACATAAGGTTGAGTTGGAAATGCAGAATTTATCGGAAATAGATACGCTGAAACTCATTCACGAATTAGAAGTACATCAGATTGAGTTGGAAATGCAGAACGAGGAGCTGAAGATTACTCAAGAGAATCTTAAACGCACGGAGAGTCAAAAATGGGAAGCAATGATATCTTCCTCTCCGGATGGAATTGGTTTGGTATCATTAGATGGGAAACTTCAATTTATGTCCGATAAACTGGCATTAATTTATGGTTATTCCATCGAAGAAAAAGATGGCTTTATCGGACATTCCGTCTTGAATTTTATTGACCCGCAAGACCAACAAAAGATTATTGGCAACATCAGCAAATTGATTTCGGGTAAAAGTATTGACTCGTTTACAGAGTATCTATCAGTAAAAAAAGATAACAGCAGGTTTTATGTTGAATTGTACTCTACGCTTTTGCTCGATTCTTCGGGCAATCCAACAAACATTCTTTATATTGCACGCGATATCACCGAACGGAAATTGGCTAATGCGAAGTTGTTTGAAAGTAACGAACTACTCAACTCAATCGTTGAAACAGCAAAAGATTCTATTTTTATAAAGGACACGTCGCTTCGGTATATAAAGGTGAATGATGCTATGGCGGCACTTTTCGGTTTGGAGAAAGAAGACTTAATAGGAAAATCAGACGCACAGCTCTTTGGTCTTGAAAGCGGGATGCATATAGAAGAGAGCGACAGGAAAGCTCTAAGTGGATCCACTGTTGAAGAGTTCCCGTCAAAACCGGTAAATGGTGAAATTAAGCACTTTCATACAATAAAAGTTCCGCTCAAAGATGCTAATGGTAAAATAAAAGGATTGTGCGGTATTGCCAGAGATATCACAGAGCACAAGGAGGCGGAAAAGGCTTTGCTCGAAAGCGAGAAAAAATACCGCAATATATTCGAAAGCGTTTTGGATGTTTACTATGAGGCTTCGCTTGATGGAATTCTCCTTGAAATTAGTCCCTCTATCGAAATTGTCTCAAAAGGGCAATTCAACAGGTTTGAATTAATTGGAAAATCATTTGTCGAGCTTTACGCCGATCCGGAAGCACGTAACGCCTTCTATAAAAAATTAATCCAGCAAGGAACGGTAAATGATTATGAGTTGTCATTCCTAAACAAAGACGGTTCGATAGTACCTGTTGCAATTTCGTCAAGCTTTATATATAATGCTGATGGCAAACCGGAAAGAATAACCGGTAGTATGCGCGATATCACCACCCGCAAACTGAATGAAAAGGCTTTACAGAAAAGCGAGGCGATGTACCGTTCAATTCTCCAAGCATCGCCCGACGATATCACACTCACCGATTTGGATGGAATAATAAAAATGATTTCACCCTCAGCTTTAACCATTTTTGGATACGAAAAGGAAGAAGAAATCTTAGGCAGGCATATTACTGATTTCGTTGTTCCCGACGATCGCGAACGCATTTTCTCGTTCATTTCAAAATTGCAGGGGGACGAGCAGATACAAAGAGGAGAATATCGCGGGGTCCGTGCAGACCGAAGCATTTTCGATTTCGAAGTAAACAACAATTTTGTCAGGGATGAAGCGGGCCAGCCCAACGGGTTGGTCTGCATACTACACGACATTACAGAAAGAAAACTTAGCGGAATGAACCTTGAAAGAAGTGAAGAGCGCTTTCGTCAGGTTGTCGAGCTTAGTAATGAAGTAGTTTGGGAGGTCGATGCTGATGGTTTGTTTACTTATGTTAATAATATTTCAACAAATATTTATGGATACACTTCGGAACAATTAATTGGGAAATGGCATTTTTACGACTTACATCCGGAAAAAGAACGCGAAAAATTTAAAAACTCAGCTTTCGAGATATTCCGCAATAAGGGAAAATTCATTGATTTGACTAATTGTATTATCAAACCGGATGGGATGAAGGTTACTTTGATAACCAATGGAATACCAATGCTTGATGTTAATGGAGATTTAATTGGCTATAGGGGTATAGATGCAGATATAACAGAGAGTTTACAAGCGGAAGAAAAGTTAAAACAAAGTGAAGCGGCGCTGAATCATTCGCAGGAAATTGCAAAAATGGGCGATTGGAAATTAAATCTAAAGACCAACCAAGTTACTTGGTCAAAAAATTATTATCGCCTCCTCGGTTTAGATCCTGATGACAAAGTGGTACATGCCCATATATTTTATGACTTAGCCCATCCGGAGGACAAACATCTGATTGATGAGAAGCTTCGTGAAATAAATGTATATCGAAAACCTATAAGTGTGGATATGCGCTTGATTATGCCGGACGGTCAGGTTAAATGGATTCAAAACAATATAGTTCCCGAATTCGATGGAGAAACCCTAATCTCATTAACGGGAGTAAATCTTGATATAACTGAGAAAAAGTTAGCTGAAAAAGAAATTCTGGAACTCAATACCAACCTTGAACTTAAAATTGCGGAAAGAACCGCGCAACTTTCAGAATCAAATAAAAAACTTCAAAAAGAAATTGATGTGCGCAAGCAGGCAGAAAACGATTTAGAACAACTATCAACCCGTTTATCATTAGCGGCGCGTGCCGGCGGTGTTGGAGTGTGGGACTTCGATATTGCAAAAAATGTTCTGGTGTGGGACGAACAGATGTTTGCACTCTATGGCATCACAAAAGATGAATTCACAGGTGCTTACGATGCTTGGCAGACTGGACTATATCCCGATGACAGGGTGCAGGGTGATTTGGAAATCCAAATGGCAATAAGCGGTGAAAAAGAGTTTGATACAGAATTTAGAGTAGTTTGGCCTGATGGCACAATTCATTACATAAGAGCAACGGCTATAGTTCAGCGCGATGATGAGGGAAAACCATTGCGGATGATAGGCACCAACTGGGATATCACCGAACAAAAACGGGCGTCGGATTTTGCAAATGAACTACTGCATTTGTCTATTCAACTTTCAGGCACACCAAACGCTGAAATAAATGCTTCATTAGATTTGGCGCTGAAAAGGATTGGTGGTTTTCTCGGTGCTGACAGGGCTTATATATTTGAATTGGATATATCCCAAAACACAATGCAGAATACTTATGAATGGTGTAACCATGGTACTCAACCCCAAATAGAAAACCTCCAGAATATTCCTTGCGATATGTTACCTATGTGGATGGGAACGTTACAGCGAAATGAAAACATTATTATTCCTTTCGTGCAAGATTTGGCTGAAGGCTGGAAAGCTGAACGTGAAATTCTAGAACCTCAAGGAATTCAGTCGCTGATTGTGATTCCTATTCTTAATGAAAACCAGCTTATTGGTTTTGTTGGATTGGATTCTGTGCTAAATACAAAAGAATATAGTACTAATGAAATAAATAATTTGAAGGTTTGGAGCAATTTACTATCCAGCTTAATTGTTAAAAAACGGACAGAAGAAGCTTTAGAACAGACCCGCCGGAACTATGAAACTTTTTTCAACACAATCGATGATTTCCTTTTTGTTCTCGATGAACAAGGGAATATAATACATACTAACAATACTGTTAATCAAAGACTAGAATATACAACAGAAGAGCTAATGCACCAATCTGTTCTGATGATTCATCCTCCCGAACGCAGGGCGGAAGCCGGGCGAATAGTTGGTGAAATGCTTGCAGGGACCGCGGATTTTTGTCCTGTTCCGCTTATTGCTAAATTCGGGAATTACATTGCTGTTGAAACGAGAGTTAAGCCAGGTTTTTGGAATGACAAACCTGTGATTTTCGGAGTTAGTAAAGATGTTTCAAAAATCAAAATATCGGAAGAAAAGTTTTCCAAAGCCTTTCAATCAAATTCAGCGCTTATGGCAATCTCTAATTTCGAAAATGGAACTTATTATGATGTAAACGAAGCATTTATTAATACATTAGGTTATTCCAGGGATGAAATAATTGATAAAAATTCCACAGAATTAGAAATTTTTGAAAATCCAAACATTCGTAAAACTATTATAGAAAAGATAAAAGAAAAAAATACAGTAAAAGAAATTGAATTAAATATAAGAACAAAATCAGGTAAAATATTAACAGGTTTGTTTTCCGGGGACCAAATTGTTATTGGCGATGAAATGTGCTTATTGTCAGTTTTAGTGGACATTACAGAACGCAAAATAGTAGAACAAGCTTTGAACGAAAAGACAGCATTGTTATCCGATTTATTACAATCTATTCCTGATATGGTTTTTTTCAAGAACATAGATGGTGTTTATTTAGGTTGTAATTCAGAATTTGCACGATTTACTGGAAAGACTATTCCAAATATAGTAGGTTCTACTGATTATGATTTATTTAATAAAGACGTTGCAGATTTTTTCCGCGAGCAAGATTTGATAATGATGGAAAGCGGAGTGGCACGGCACAATGATGAGTGGATTACCTATCCTGATAATTCTGAAAAGTTTATTGATACATACAAAGCTCCTCTACGCGATTCAGACGGACATATTTTTGGTTTATTAGGTATAAGCCGCGATATAACTGAACGAAGAATAGCAGAGGAACAAATTATTAAATCAAAAAACGAGGCCGAAAAAGCCAACCTTGCCAAGAGTGAGTTTCTTTCACGTATGAGCCACGAGTTGAGAACGCCAATGAATTCGATTCTTGGTTTCGCTCAATTGATGGATATGGGAGAGCTTAATCCGTCCCACAAGAAAGGTGTTAAGCATATTTTAAACAGCGGAAAGCACTTGCTCAATTTAATCAATGAAGTTCTTGATATTTCAAGCATAGAAGCCGGCCGTCTTTCGTTATCATTAGAGCCGATAGAAATAATTGGTGTAATAAAACAAATGCTGGAGGTAGTGCAACAGCATGCGGATGAACAACAATTACATATTGAATTTTCGGAAGCATCCAATAAAAAACTTTTTGTTAATGCTGACAACCAGCGCTTAAGACAAGTATTGCTGAATTTGTTAAACAATGCTATTAAGTACAACAATATTGGCGGTTTCATAATTATCAAAACTGATGTATTATCAAATGATACCGATACTATAAAGTTTGTCAGAATTTCTATTACTGATAGCGGATCCGGAATTTCGCCGAATTATATTCCAATACTTTTCGATCCATTCGAGCGGTTTAGTGCTGAAAAATCTGTAACCGAGGGTACAGGATTGGGATTGGCTGTAGTGAAAAAACTTATGGAAGCTATGGGCGGAAATGTTGGTGTCGATAGCACTCTTGAAGTAGGTAGTACATTTTGGATTGAATTTCCTTATTTAGAAAATCATAGTAGTTTGATTGAGCGGATAGGGAATGCTACAAATGATGATGAAGCAGTAACTGGAAAAACCGGTACTATTTTATATATAGAAGACAATATGTCGAATACTGAGTTAGTTCAACTAATCCTTTCTGAATACCGTAATGGAATTAGTTTATTTACAAGTATAAACGGCATGCAAACAGTGCAATTAGCTAAAGAATATAAACCCGATTTAATTTTGCTTGATTTAGATTTGCCCGATATCCACGGTAGCGAAGTTTTGACAAATCTAAAAGCTGATGAAGATACTAAATCTATTCCTGTTGTTATAATTACTGCTGACGCTATGCCGAAGCAGATTGAAAGATTAATGTTACAGGGTGCCAGAGACTATTTAACCAAACCGCTAAACATCAAAATGTTTTTGATGATGGTTGATGAGTGGATAAATATTCCAAATTGATAGAATTAAAATAAAAAAAATTAAGAGTAATATAATGATTGATTCAACTTTAAAAAATGCAAACATCCTAATTGTGGATGATAATGAAGCAAATATTGATATTCTGCAAGGATTACTTGAAATTCAAGGATATACAAATATTAAAACAACAACTGATTCGCGTTTAACGGTTAGTTTATATAAATCGTTTAAACCCGATTTGATACTGCTCGATCTTATGATGCCTAACTTATCAGGTTATTTAGTAATGGAGCAGTTGAAATCTTTAATACCTTTTGATTCATATTTGCCAATTTTAGTACTTACTGCCGATATGTCAATTGATGCTAAACAACGAGCATTAGCCAGCGGTGCAAAAGATTTTCTTGCTAAGCCACTTGATTTAATAGAAGTGGGTTTAAGAATTAAAAATTTGCTATTTGCTCGCTACTTGCATCAGCAATTGCTTAGCCAAAATCAAACCTTAGAACTCAAAGTAAAGGAACGAACTTTTGAGCTTGAAAAAACAAATTTGGACTTGATTTTCGCTAAAAATAAAGCAGAAGAAAGCGACAACCTCAAAACCGCATTTCTTAATAATATTTCTCACGAAATACGTACACCGTTAAACGGTATCCTTGGATTTCTTTCAATTTTACAAGATGATACTCTATCTTCCAGTGAAAGGACAGAGTATAATTCAATTATAAAGCAAAGTTCCGATCGATTAATTAATACAATAGACGCAATTGTTTCAATTTCACAAATTCAAGCAGAAAACGTAAAACTCATAGAAACAGATACATACATTAATCAAATGTTTGACGAATTATATATCCGATATAAACCAATGGCTGAAATCAAGGGTTTAAAATTTAATATACATACCAGTGTCAAAAATAATAATGAATGCTTTAAACTTGATTCCGAAAAAATTATTACAGTTCTTTCTAACCTCCTAGACAATGCTGTTAAGTTTACTTATGATGGAGAGATTACTTTGGGATATTCCGTTTCACCTGAGTTTTTAGAATTTTTTGTTACTGATACAGGCATAGGGATAATGAAACCACAAATGGAATATATTTTTGATCGTTTTAGACAAGGCAGTGAATCACTCTCCCGAGATTATGATGGAACAGGTTTAGGGTTATCCATAGCAAAAGGTTATGTTGAAATATTAGGCGGCAAGATTTGGGTAGAAAGTAAAGTGGGCAAAGGTACAACATTTTATTTCACTATTCCTTTATTAAACAATAGAACCCAATTCCGAAAACACAAAATATTGATGGACGAAAAAGAAATAGCAGAAGATCTGAAAATATTGATTGCCGAAGACGATATAATTTCGTTTAAGTTTATTGCCGCGGCAATAAAGGATTTTACCGGTGAAGTTTTAAAAGCACGAACAGGTATTGAAGCTGTTGAAATTTGTCGCAACAATCCTGACATTGATTTGATATTTATGGACATAAAAATGCCAGACATGGACGGTTATACTGCAACTCGTCATATAAGGCAGTTTAATAAAAATGTAGTTATCATTGCTCAAACCGCCTATGGACTTACCGGAGATAGAGAAAAAGCTTTAGCCGCAGGTTGTGACGACTATTTATCTAAACCTATTAACTTTAAGAAGTTCAAAGAATTAATTCAGAAACATTTAAATTAGTAATGCTTGAAAGCCAAAATATCTTGGGAAAAAAATGAAAACTTTTGTAATACTAGTAGCAGTACTTATAGCATATAATTTAAACTTATTCGCCTCCTCACCCGAGGTGCTTTGGTCATTTGATTTACAATCAGTTTCGTTTGGTAATTCCTGTGCCGATGATATTGACGAAGATGGCAAATTAGAAATAGTATTTTCTACTTATTTTCAGGACGAGAGCATTTATGCTTTGAATTCCGAAGATGGATCGATTTTGTGGTCATACAAAACAAATGGTGCTAACGATGCGGCTCCAATAATATATGATGTGGATATGGACGGTAAAAAAGAAGTAATCCTGCACAATTCCAGTAATGCGAAATTGTATTGTTTTAATGGCTTGGATGGTACTATAAAATGGATGATACCTTCTGTTGGAACAGATTCTCCACCGTCGATTGCTGATGTAGACGGAGACGGCAAACCGGAAATATTAGGTGGCAATTTTGCAGGCGATTTAACAAGTTACAAAGGCGAAACCGGAGAAATTATTTGGACGAAGAATGTTGTTTCAAATGCGGTTGTGCAAACTGAACCTGTAATAGCCGATTTAGATGGAGACGGTCAATTGGATTGCGTTGTTGCTTCTTGGCGTTTTGAAAACCCAAATAGAATTGCCGCATTTAAAGCCAACGACGGTACTTTGCTTTGGAATTGCGATATTCCAAATAATAAAATGTATCACGGACCAACAATTGCCGATATAGATGACGACGGCAAACAAGAAGTCATAATCGGAACTTATGATGGTATTTTATATTGCCTAAACGGTATTGACGGAACAGTTATATGGACTTTCCAATTACAAAACAAGTTTTATATAGGTGCACCTACTAGCATTGGTGATATTAATGGAGATGGTAAATACGAAATTGCTTATGTTGATTACTTCAATTTGGTTGTACTTCGTGGGAACGGAACAGAACTATGGAGATACCAAATGAAGGAATATTCCACTTCATTCCGTGGAGTTATTTTCACCGATATGAACAACGATAAAATATTAGATGTTGTTTTTGGACATACAGCAGGTGAATTAATCGCCTTAAATGGACCGGACGGCTCGGAGATTTTTAATTTGGATTTAAGGGCGGATTACGGTAAAGAATTCGATATAAACAACGCTCCAATTTGTGCCGATTTCAACGGGGATGGCTTTTATGAGCTTTTTGTCATTGGTGGCCACGGAGAATCTACTGACATAACAAAAAACCACGGCAGAGCCTATATGGTATCAACAAACAGCACCACAGGACCCGAATGGCTCATGTTTAGAAGAAATCACAAAAGGAATGCAGTTGTAGGCATTAATGAATCCGCTGTTGAGGAAAATTTACTTGATAATGCGATTACATTATCTCCTAATCCTGCTAAGACTAACCTGAGGATAACATCAAATTTTAAGTACGGCACTATTGAAGTATATAATTTAATTGGATTCAAATTAATCAATTCTGATTTTACTGACAATTTGGATATCAGCGGGCTTTCCCAGGGTGTTTACCTTTGTAAAATTATATCGGGAAATATTATTGAAACAGGTATATTTGTAGTTATTAGATAGACTTAGATATGTTCCCGATCGAGATGTGTTTATTTCACCCTTTCAGGGTTTTGCGACCAATCGGTTTTCCATTTTCTATAATAATTCCATTCTTTCAGGATTGAAGAATATTCCGCAACTACGTTGCTCAAATTGCAGTCTAATGTCATTTACTATTAATATAGCACAGCTACGCTGTTCAATATCGTAGTGATGCCATATAAATTTCAGAATTATGATTAAAGGATTTCAGGATTGAAGGATGTTTAAATGAATAGTTTAACCAATATCAACACAATCTTATCATCTTTTAATCCTTGAACCCTAATTCTGAATATTTTGGCATTTATTTCACCCTTTCAGGGTTTTAAGACCAGTCGGTTTTCAATTTTCTATAATAATTCCATCCTTTCAGGATTGAAGAATATTCAGCAACTACGTTGCTCAAATTGCAGCCTAATCTCATTTGCTATTAATATAGCACAGCTACGCTGTTCAATATCGTAGTGATGCCATATTAATTTCATAGAATAATAAAATATGGGATAGATTTTTGGTCTATCCCTAATTTTATTAATAAAAAAACTTTCTTTTACTTTCTTACGGTAAATTTATCACTTATCGTTTGACCATTCAGCTCGGCTTGTATCATATAAACACCCGCGGCGAAACCGGATAAATCCAATTCTATGTAACCAGCCGCTAATTCATCAGTTTTCAATGATCTTATTAAGATCCCTTGAGTATTGAATATCTCGATTTTATCCATGATTTTACCATAGGTATCAATTATAATATAATTGCTCGCGGGATTTGGGAATAATGACAATTCAAAATCAGGTTTTGCATTATATTTAACACTTACATTAAAATCGCTTCTCGGAATAGCAATAATAGTATAAGAATGCGGTTCTAAATCGTAGGATCCGTTCGGAAGGAGTACTTTTTTACTTTTAGGAAACAATTTCAGCGGTTCATCGGCTGAATTTGCATCTTTATAGCTGTCGGATGATAACTCATAAACCACAGCTTCTTTAGTATTTTGCCAACCTTTCATATTAAATGTAGTACGAATTTTCGAAGTACGATGCCTATTGACGATTGAAACGAATATAGTATCCTCGCTTAGTGTTGTAACCGCATCTATATAAGGAACATCTCTATATTTTGGCCAATAACCCTCAATATCCATCATATTATAACAATTTGATATAACCGACGTAGGTACAAAATCATTACCATGGTGAGAAGAAAACATGGAGACGCTATACATAGAGCCGCAACCATAAGCAACACGTTGACCGAGAGAGTTCATACGATTCCGGAAGTAACCTAAAAACAGTGTCCTGCACCCCAACGATGTGGTTTCCCAATACTTTACACATTCATGAACCATCTGAATACTAGCCAATGAAGTAACAAGATTTGAATTTTCAGTAAGTCCGTCATCCAGCCAATTTGGCCAGCTTTCATACGAAGTCCACCATTCGGTAGGTGCATTTTTTGTATGCGTCGATCCGGAATTTTCAAAAAGCAATTTGTTAATGCCCATAAAATCCCAGTGCATTCCATATCCCCAAGATGCCATAACCTCATAAATATATTGTTCAGGTGGAGTACCGGCATCAAAATAACCATTACACGCGGGATGCCAACTATAGATATCGCATGAATCTTTAATCGTTGTAAAAAGATCTTTAATATTCGATTCAAGTAGCCAATGATTTCCCGGGACCATAATCTCTACCGTAGGGTCAATTTTTTTCATTCCCTTATAATAAACCAAAAACTTCTTTGCCAATCCTTTATCATCGTCCCAAATTTCATTTCCAACTTCCCAGTATTTTACATTAAAGGGTTCAAGATTCCCTTTCTGGGCTCTAATTTTACCCAATCCTTTGTCTGGTGGATCGTTACAATAAGAAACGAAGTCAAATGCTTCTTCAGGGGTACCGTTTCTATAATTTAAAACAATATAGGGCTCAATTTTCATATCTCTACAGAATTCTAAATATTCCGTAAAACCGAAATCCATACGCTGTGAAATACCATTATACGAAAAATGCGGCGATGGTCTTTGATCAACATTCTCTAATGAATATTTCAAACGAGTATCGGGATAGTCGGTGAATGCACCACCCGGAAATCGCAAAACACCCGGTTTGGCATATTTCATCATATCTATAAATGATTTACGTAAATTATATTGGCTTGTTTTTGATTTAAACGAAGTTTCGTCAACCTCGAAAAATCCGGAATCGGCGATAGCAATAGTCAGTTTTACATAGTTTGTGCTTTCAATCTTCGGAATATCAACTGCGTATTTTGTCCATACAGCATTGATCGGACCCAATTCTCCTCTGTAAAGCACCTCCTTGGTCGCCGTATCAATCAAAGAAACAAATACCTTACCTTGTCCAATATCGCCTTTTAAATAGCAATAAAATTCGTAGTCACTATCGTTGTCTATCATTATTACTTGGCTAAATCCGGCAAAACCATCTTTTGTATTTTTTCTCATAAGGTTGTGGAAATTGGCATTGAAATTATACCCGGCTTGCCAAGGGTACTCAATTTTACATAGATTTGTGTCGCAAGTGTAATAACCAAACCAATATTGTGTATAACCTTTCGTAAATGGATTGATATCCATACCACGATCCATGATTTCTTGAGCGCATACACCAAGTTTATTATTAACATTATTATTCAGAAATTCGAAAAATACTCCTGTATAACGGTTGGGATTAATGTCTTTTGCAATATTTGAAAAGTCAAAATTAATTTCTGCTTTTTCTTGGCTTTTTAATAAAAACAGCTGAGCGAAAATCAGCACAATAAGCAAAATTACTTTCTTCATTGTTTCTCCTATTTTTTAAAATCTGTTTTCTAAAGTAAAATTTCATCATTCCTTCCATTTTTCATTAAGATAAAAATCTTCTAATAAAACCCCTGATTTTTTTGGAGGATAATATCCTATTCAAATATATGAAATATGGTTTACCAATCATGCTTTTGATTATAGCTTGCAAGGCATATTTAGGTCTGGACCTAATACCTTTATACACGTTATAATCAAACCAAATATAGTTTTTAATTATCTGCTTTCTACTAATTTGCGGCATATTTAAAACTGAATCTGTTCTTTCCACAAAATTCTTTTCTGAAGTGCTGAATAAATTATTTTCGACGCAATAATTATATAAATCAGTCCCTTTATATGGATAAAAGATTGATGTTCGTGTCATAGTCGGCTGAGCGATTCTATTTATTTCAATAGTTTCGTTAATGTCTTCAATAGTTTCAGTTGGTAAACCAATCATATTATATACGAATACCTGTAGACCAATTTCTTTTGCATAACTTACAGTATTTAGGAACATTTCATTAGAATATTTTCTTTTAAGTATTTCGATTCTAACCCGCTCCGATCCGCTCTCCAGACCGATATTTATCAAAGTACAACCGGCTTTTTTTAATGAATCCATTATGGGTTTTATATCAAAATTCGGAATTATTCGAATATTGGTTCCGAATGTAATTGGTTCTTCTAAAGTTTTATTAAACTCTTCGAGTTTATCGCACAATTCATAAACCCATGTTGGATTAACCAAAATGGTATCAATCTCGAAATAAAATTTTCTTTTAGCTGGTTTTATTGATATAATGTTTTTAATTTCATTTATTATATTTTCAACAGATCGGAAACGTACATATTTTCCTTGTGTAACCTTTTTTAAAGCATGGTTAGAGCAATAGGTGCATTGAAAAGGGCAACCGCGTCCGAGCAAAATCATATATGGTGCATCGTGTGTATCATCAATCCATTCGTCCCAAATCTCGCGATCAGGGAATGGTAATATATCCAAATCCTCGATATAAGGTCGGGTTTGGTTGCGTTCGATTATGCCGTCTTTTTTAATCCATAAATTCTGAATATTTGTAATTTCTTTGCCTTCTTTCAACAAATCAGCCAATTCGAGAAGAGGGAATTCCCCTTCGCCAATACAAACCGCATCGAAATCATCTTTAATCACATCTTCGGGGTTTAATGTCGCGTGAACACCGCCTAAAATGTGATACACATCACGATATTGATTTTTCGAATACTTTGCCATTTGCGCGATAAAACCATACTCTGAAGCAACAGCCGTGTATCCTATAATATTTGGCTTATTTTCCGCGATATACTCATCAATCAATGAATAGTTTTTTTTCCCGAGCATCCGGCTAAGAACCAACAATGATACATTATATCCATGACTTTTTAAAAAAGCTGATAAATATGAATGTCCAAAATACATCCTTCCGGGGTGATTTAGAAATTTTCCTGCGGTATCAATATTATCGGTACTGTAAATTAACAGAATATTCATTTTTTCTCTATTATAATCTTAACCATTACTACAATTCGAAATTACGAAAAAAAAATAACATGGTGTCCTTAATTTGTAGCCCTATTTTGCAATTTATCATAAAACTATTCAAACAAATTTCAAGGTTCTAAATAAAATTATTATATTTGAATAATCTTCAAACAAAATATTTGCAATAATATGAAATCAATTAATATCAAATGGGAATATATAGCCCTTGTATTTATCATGCTTTTCAGCTTGATACTGTGGTTTAATCAAAATGTGATTTATCCAGATTCGGCCACATATATTACCGTTGCCAAAAATTATCTAAAATATGGTGAGCTTTTCCAGTGGGTTAATTGGCCTTCGGCTACGTATTTGCCAATCAAAGAACCATTTACTGACTTTGCACCAGGGTTATCGTTTCTGTTAATTCCTATAATGTATATTTTTAAAGAACCTGTCCTATCTGCTGTTATCCTGCAATCGCTGATTATTATAGGTTATAATTTTATTATCTATTTTACACTAAAGACTTTCAATTTTTCCAAAACATTTATTATTATCGGAATGCTATTATTCGCATTTTTACCGAATTTTAATGCGGTTTCGACTCGCTTTCTTACAGAAATACCCTTCATTTCATTTTCATTATTAGCATTGGCTTTATTATATAAAAGTGTTCAGACCAAAACAGACAAATATTGGACATATATTTGGTGTTCATTATTTATTGCGAGTTCGATGAAATATATCGGTATATTTAATATTATCATTGTTTTATTGTTTTATTTGTTTTATAATATGAAGTTACGTAAATTAATCATTTCTATAATATTTTGTGCTTTACCCGTAGTTTTATGGTTTTTTCGTAATTATGTTTTATATCATTTCATAACTAATTCGCATAACCTCGGCAAAAAATTAGATATTGATGTTTTCAGCAATATAATCACAAAATTAGCGGCTATTAATCCGTTACTCAATTTCATTTTATTATTTGTAATACTAATATCATTCACTTTATTAATTTTGCCACTGATTGGCAAATTCAAACTAGAAAATAATAATAAAAAGATATATTTAGTTTTTCTTATTACTTTTATTACTCATTTTTTGGGAATTATAGTTCTCAATACAATCAGCAAAACCGATGCCTTAGGAATGCGCTTATTATCACCATCACTAGCCTTTTTATTACTTGCAATTATATATCTATTTGATTATTACTCAAAATTGCCCTTTAATCTTAAAAAATTGAGAATCTTTATAAATATTTGCTTTGTATTAATAATTGCGCTTTCAGTTTTGATTTCGATAAGGAAATTAGAACTCAACTTTAGTAACCTTGATTTACCGCAAGAGAAGTATCTTTGGAAAGAACTAAATTCAAATCTCATATCTGTAAACCGGCCATCGCATTATTATACTGAATTTAATCTAACTAATCAAATTTACGGTGAACTACCTATGCGTGTGATTTATAATGAAAAATGGATAAATAAAAAGCTTGTATTGAAGCTAAAAACAATTGGACACCAACCATTTTACCTTTATAGTAACAATAATGTTATAGCAATCGATGCTCTGGATAAATTAGTAAAAGAAGGTATATTAACAAAAAAGGTATATCGGAAATATGATATTTCGCTTTACAATTATAGGAATCAATAAAAAAAAAGCCCTCGAATACCGAGGGCTTTTTTTAAATCCAACTACTAATACAAGTGTGTATTAGTAGTTTTCACTTTTAACTTCAAAATATTCTTGCGGGTGTTTGCAAGCCGGGCATACTGCCGGAGCTTTTGAACCTTCGTGAACATAACCGCATTTACGGCACATCCATTTAGTTTTTTCTTCTTTTTGAAATACTTGAGAATTTTCAATATTTGCGGCTAACTTGTTATAACGTTTTTCGTGTTCCGCTTCTACACGAGCAACCATTCTGAATGAAGTAGCCACGTCGTCAAATCCCTCTTCTTTTGCGATTTTTTCGAATTCTACATATATATCGGACCATTCTTCTTTTTCGCCTGCGGCCGCGGCTTTTAAATTGTCTAATGTAGTACCAATAACTCCTGCAGGATATGTAGCGGTTATTTCAACCATTCCGCCTTCCAAATGTTTAAAGAATACTTTAGCGTGCATTTCTTCTTGAATTGCTGTTTCCATAAACAGCTCGGAAATCTGTTGGTAGCCATCTTTAATAGCTTGTTTAGCAAAATATGTGTAACGGTTTTTTGCTTGCGATTCGCCAGCAAATGCTTTTAATAGATTTTGTTCGGTTTTTGTACCTTTTATGCTCATCGATCTTTCTTAATTAGTAAAACAAAAAATAAATATTTACTTCAGACGAATATTTTTATTCATTGTTTTAAGTATTATTTGCCTCATCAGGCAAAATGTTATTAGTTTCAATTAAATTTTCACGTCTTTTTGGCGAATTTATATTATAATCGGCTATTGAAGTAAATGCTATTAAAAGAAATATTGTGAAATGCCCGTCACGATATACAAATTGCATACTTGTAGTATTAGCAATCAAAACGCTGATGAAACCTAAAAAGCAGGCAATGGATAAAGCTTTAAAGAATAAACTACTTTTTCGAAGTGATAAGAAAAATGCTTTAAACGTATAAAACAGGAAGAAAGATAGATAAACCAATGCCATTGGAATACCAAGTTTAAAACAAAAAAATATATAACCATTATGGATATTTAAAGTATGGAAAGTTTGACTAACTAAAATATTATAGAAATGTACTTTATTACCCATACCCTTACCGCCAAGCGGGTATTTTTGGATTTCACCTAAAGCATAATCCCATTCAACAAATCGTGCCTGGAGCGATTCATCTTTGGTACCTGATGAAGCTGATGAAATTCTTTTTTCCAGTAAGGTCGAAATCATTTCTGTATTGTCGCCTAATAATAGGAAAAAACTTAATACCCCCAAAACAATCAATGCCATTCCTACTTTAAACATTGCGGTTTTCTTTTTTACAGGCAAATATAAAAATAACACCACGCTCATCAATATAACGATCAGCCAAAAAGTCCTCGAGAAAGTAAGGATTAATGAAACCCCTATAAAACCAATAAAAATTAAAAGATAGATTTCATTCTTTCGTTTTTTTTGATAAAACGTAAAAACTAAACCGAAAATAACCCCAACCGTAAATATCATTTGATTTATTTTATCTGATGATGCTAATTGAAAAGCATATTGTATATCGGATAGTGCGAGATAATATGTATAAATTGATATACATGAAATTATTATTAAAACTACTCCAAAAAATATCATGAATGGTTTTAGCTTTTGTTCATCATAAAAATAATGCCTGATAGGAAAGTAAAACAAGACTAAAAACAGAGTTGTAGCTTCACGCAACCAATTCATCGGATCGACTCCGGCAGAATAAGCTATGAAAAAATTTAGAAGTACTCCTATGGAATATAAAAGAATAAACATATCACCATAATTCCGGACTAATTTTTCACGTTTATAAAGGAGTTGTCCTAATATCCATAATAATAAGCCTCCAATATAATAAATCGCAAAGAAGTAATCGAAAGGAGATGCTTCAGCTTCGCGGGAACGAGTGAAAAAGATAAAAAGAAACATCGAGGTATAAAGCCATACCTGAGGCTTTTTAAAAACGAAATACAAAAGCGGCAATGCCGCCACAGCCGGCAATATATATATACCCATACCCATAATTATTCCAAAATATGCTAATGGTATAATTATTAAAGTATATATTAACCCCAGTATTATATATTCTTTAGCATTATTTGTCAATAATTTCATTTTATGAGTTAAGCTTCAATTTCTTCTTGGTTTCGGTAATCGCATCGAGAAGCAGTAAGATAAATACAACTAGGATAAAAGAACCTAAAAACGTGCCGCCAACAATTAGCGCGCGTTTAGGTTTGTCTTTTTTATCTGCCGGTATTGCTTTATCAAGTACATATAAATTGCGTACATTTTTGACTTCATCTAATTTCGCTTCTTCCAGCATCGGCAGTAGATAAGCCTTCATTTTGGTGTATGTTTCCAACTCGGCGTATAAATTAATAAATTCAACACCGACACTTGCCGATTGGTTAAGTGCGAAATTTCCGGCAAAACCCGGTTCTGTTTGAGCCTGGAGTAATTTTTCTTTTGTTGCAGTAACTAATCTTTTCAAATCTTGTGTAGCAGGATCGTTTTCACCATATTCGATTTTTTTCAAATCGTAAGCCATTTCGTATTTCAATTGTTGTAATTTGACTTCCGAAATTGCGGTAGCCATTGCTTTTGCTTGCTCTTCAGGAGCAAACATCATATACTCCTTCGAGAAGCGTCCCAATCTGATATTTGTAGCCGCTATATTCTCGTTCATTGCACCTATTCGTTGCGATATATGCTCAATTTGTAACTGCGCTTCATCACGACCCAATCTTATGGCAACAGAATTGGCAATTTGTATGTATGTATTCGCCATTTCAGCGGCACGTTTTGGATTCCTATCCCAGATTGATATCAAATAATTACCGTCTTTTTCGAAGGTAACATCTACATTTTCTAAAAAGAATGTGCGTAATTCAGTTTGTTTGCTTTTCGGTATGCCATAAACTTTGTCAAGTTTATAAAGCGTTATCATAGAATCAACAACTGTACGGCTAGTCAAAATTACAGTATAACTGTAAGTCTCACTAGTGGAGCCGCCCAATTTAGTCAGCCCGACATTTTTCATTACAGCTGATAATCCACCGCTTATACTCGTCGCATCGTCTGATTTTTTTGGTGGTACAACATTTGTAGTTGATTTATACCATTCCGGCAACATCAAGGATATAAATACACTTGCGGCTGTTGCTAGAATTACAGTTATTATAACGAACCATTTACGGCGAAGGATGGCCGCTAATACTCTTGTACTACTGAATTCATTATTTTGATTATTATCGATTTTTAAACTTTCCATATCAGATTTATTTTATTTATTTATTATAACTATCAAAATTAATACTAATTTTTAATATATCCCCATTCATTAGCTATATGCTTTTAAATTTTAGTCTATTTTTAAAAAACATTGCAATTTTTGGTTCAATAAATATACACGCTATGGATAATACTACTCCTGCCATTACATCAACTAAATAATGATAACGCATATATACGGTCGATAAAATAAGTCCTATACCAATTGGCACTATATACCAAGCCAATTTCATTTTATGTTTAATTACAAAATATATGCAGGTAAGGGTTATCCAAGTATGACCGCTTGGCATACAATCACGGTATATGTAATCTTGTGGATTCGGTACACCGCCTTTCGGAATTCCGCCGCCGGTGTTTACAAAGTCTCTAAAAAAATTGGTCAAAAATACACCCGGCAAATCACTATTTAATTTAGCGAAGTCATAGAGGTAAAACCGCGGTCCAATTGCGGGAAATATATAATATAATACATAAGTTAATACAAATGAGAAAAATATATAATCCACAAATTCCGAAAAAAGTTTGTTGTTATGCCAAATATGTAACTCAACTGCAATCAAAACAAAAATCACAAAGTAATTAACGTAACAGAACTGCAAAAACTCTGTTAACCAAGGTGTGGCTATTTTGTAGAGTATATCGTTAGGTTGACAGCCAAACAAAGCTAAATCCCAATTGGCAAGGACATTATCGTATAGTACAGGATTTATTAATTTTATAAATACTTGAGATTCTGAATACAAAACGAAAATCAGCGGTAATAATAACAATCTTCGAGCTAAACGGAAAAAAGAACCACGGGTATAGTGGTGATCCACGTAAGCTATAACTATTATTCCAACGATTAGCACAGAATTGGTATAAAGAATTCTTTGAATCTCAGAATTGGAAAGGAAAAAGTAAATTGCCTGCAAGCTCATAAACATTAATCCAAACAAGAGATATATATCAGTCATATTTAAAATTTCTTTTAAATCTAACTTAGGCATTTTCTCGGGTTGTTTTTTTTTGTTATCTTTAGTCATTTTTAATTATCGAATAAATTTTGACATAATCTTCTATTACTAATTCTTCAGCTCTTTTATTACCATAAATTTCATTGATTTGTACAATCAAATCTGGGTCCAATAAATTGGATTCAAAATAATTTTTAAACGAATTGCTCAGCATTTTGCGCCTCTGATTAAAGGCGGCTTTAACGATGTCTGCGACTAATTTGAAATCTTCAGGCAAACATTCGGGTTCGAAAAAGTTCATCGTTACAACGGCGCTTGTGACGTTAGGACGGGGATAAAAACAATGCGACGATACATCGAACGCTTTTTTGGGCTTTCCCGTTAAACTCGCCAAAACTGATAATATTCCGTATTCCTTTGTCTTGGGTTTTGCAACAATTCGCTCGGCAACTTCTTTTTGAACTGTAATAACAGCTCGTGAAATATACTCAGCATTTTCGAACAGTTTAAAAAATATCCTGCCCGATATATAATACGGTATATTTCCTAATATTTTAATTCGCTTGCCGCGGAAGTTTTCCGGTAAATTATCTTTAAAATTAAAACCTAAAAAATCCATATTTATCACTTGCAACTCGCCACCCTGCATTCCGCTGAACCTGCGTTTCAACACTTCGCAAGCTCGCTGGTCTAACTCAACCGCCAACACGTTTTTAGTTTTTGCAAGAATATATTCTGTTAAAGCACCTTCACCTGGTCCTATTTCTAAAACAAAATCCTCCGGTTTCAAATCCAATTCAGCTACTGTTTTAGAAATAATATTTTTATCTGTAAGAAAATTTTGCCCAAGAGACTTTTTTGGTGCTATATGCATTAGTGTTTCCGGATTATTTGGAGTTAAAAGCGTTGTGAATTAGATTAAACATTGTTTCCATATCGAATGAAATTACTTTAGTATCGGAAATTGTCGATACAAAACTTGTATCGCCTACCCAACGTGGTAATACGTGGTAATGAAGATGCCCCGGCAGGCCCGCTCCTGCACACTCTCCCAAATTAGCTCCAATATTAAAGCCATTAGGATGATACAATTTAGTTAATATCTCTACCGATTTTTGGCAAGCCAGATTAATAGCGCACAA
The DNA here is from genome assembly GCA_037127915.1 of bacterium. GTDB lineage: Bacteria > Bacteroidota > Ignavibacteria > Kapaibacteriales > UBA2268 > JBAXXL01. The sequence goes on along the minus strand of JBAXXL010000015.1, from coordinate 14,279 downwards.
CTCATCGGTGGTCAATTCCAAAATATCTCCGGTATGCCTATTGGGAGCAACAAGTAGATGCCCGCTGTTGTATGGGTACTTATTCATCAAAACAATTACCTTTTCGTAGCGCGCTACTACCAGACCTGTTTTGTCATCGTCGATATTTTCAACGGCTCTACAAATAAAACAATTTTCATCCGCTTTAGAGCATTCATCGCTAAATGTATCTATGTATTGGGAACGCCATGGCGACCATAAAGTTTTCATTTACAAATATATCCGATAATAAAATTAAAAAAAGCGTCCGCTTTTATTAGAAGCAGACGCTTAAATAGTTTATCTATTGCTAATTAAAAGCGAATAGGTTTACGTATATCAATACCGATTTGCAAAGCATTTACACGCCAATCATTATTAGCGGCAACATTAGTAATACCGAAATTATAATACACTGCAGGAACTATATAGAAACCGCCGGGTATGTTGATTTCATATTGAAGACCAACTTTCAATCCTACCCGAATAGAATTTGCACCATCTATATCACCTTGTTTGATTATTACAGTACGGTTATTATTAGTTAATGTGAAATGGCTAGAATCTAGAACTGCTTGTGTGATATTAAATTGAGCATTGTCAGGTGTAAGTAATTCAAATCTTTGATCTCTTGTTTTTTGTAAAACATAATCCAAAGTTGGAGTCACTGTGATACCCAAGTTTATTCCTTCAATTGGTTTGATTTTATAGCTTATTTCCAATGATGCTACAGAGTACTTAACCGAGTAAGTATTTACTACTGAAGTCCAAATTACCCTTTGGTCAATCAATTCATTTTGGTTATTGTAAATACGCACTTGAGTTGGCAAATCCTCTCCGCCTACTTCCATGTAAGCAGGATAAGTACTGTAAAGTGCTCTGAATATCAGTGATTGACGGCTATTCGAAAGATCACCGAAGAATTGCTCATAAGTTATGCCGGCCCAAAAGCCATTAGAACTTCCGTTTTCGAATTTTGGACACATCATGCCTAAATCATCGGAGGATGGTAAAGACACAGAATGCATCACTCTGTTGTAACCGAATGTTACTCCGAGAAATACCGGATCTGAAACATAATCCAAATCAATGGAACTATTTGGATCCTGTGCAAAACTGCCTGTTATTGAGATCAATAATAACCCTAAAACTATTATTATAGATCGTTTCATAGAGTTACTCCTATTTTATTTGTTTATTATTACTACTATTCGTTTCATATACTCTTGTGATGATAATTCCAAACGATAAATACCATTTGGTACGTCAACAAAATTGTAAATTAATAAATGTTTTCCTATCTGCAAAACTAATTTTTCACTCAAAGTGATTTTTTTACCCCTTATGTCGTACAAATTTATGTCAACAGTACTTTGGCGAGGTATGTTAAGGTCGATATTTAATTCATTTTTAATTGGGTTAGGCAAAACCTGCATCGAAAGTAAATTAGAATTAATTTTTATTAATCTAAGGTCTTTTGAGCAAATTTCTTCAAAAATCACCATAAAATTATTTTCACTATTTAAATAACAATCGTCAAAATTCACTTTCGCAACAAGTGAAAATTGAGATTCTTTATCAAGCAAAGTCAAAATATCGAATTTCAGATTCCAATTTGTCAACCCTTCAGGTTGTATATTTGGATAAGAAAAAACTATCTTATCATCCTGACGGTCTAAATTCAACTTATATTTTTGGTTATTATCCAACACAAGCCATACTTCTTTTGTCGTGTCAATATAAAATGAATTACTCGGAAGATTTATTTCCAAATTGAAAGATATTTCTTTTTCTATTTTGTGAGGAAAACTGCCGTTAAAATCTAATGTATATTCCTTGCCAATTTCTAATTTCAGTTCTGGAGCAGAAAATATCAATGCTGCTGATTCCTTTGGAGTAAATTCATACTCCCCGGAAATTTTCTCGGTCCCGAAAATCAACGCGGCAACATTTATGGTTGATGTTGTTCCACTGAGCGGGAAAATCTCAATATCGAACGAATACACAGTTCCAGGAGCCATTACCTGTGGAATGTCCTGATTAATATCCTGAACTATTTTCCAATTCAAATTTAGCGGTTGAGCTGTTACCTTAATTTCATCAAGATTGACAATTTTCGAACCATTATTAGTGATTTTTACATTCAAAACATTTGTTTGACAATTTACAAAAGGGTCAGCAGCAAATTCGATAACGATTTTTTCAATATCGGGTACTACTGCTTTGGCACTGATTGTAATTGTATCGTTCTTCGAACCATAATCCGGTGCCGCATCCGAAACAACCAAGAACTTTTGTTCGTGCATACCGCCTACGGTTGGTTTGAATTTAATATCCAACTTTGTATTACTACCTACAGGGATTTTTATTCCTTGTAATGCTGTTAAATCATACTCGAATTCCCCGATTATAGGTGCTATCGGGGTAACGCTGTGTATAGTCAATATCTCATTACCCGCGGCTTCTATTATAACCGCTGATGAATCCGTTTCGGAATATATATCAGTATCGTTTATCAGAATATCGTTTGTTTTACATACCGGTATTGTACCAACACCTATTATTTCAATCGCTACAGGTGGATGAATTTTGCAATTTGTTTTATATTCACCGGAAACTCTGTAATTCCCTACATTAGCTATTTGGATTGGAATTTTCATTTCAATATTTTCAGCAGGGGGTAGGCCAATTGCTGAAAAAGAGTTAAGAAAAGCAGAAGTAGTATCGTCTATAGATTTGGTAAGGAATTTGGTAAAGAATAAATCCCCCAAATAATCGCCTTTGTTAGTAATCGTCATAAGTGTATCAGCATAATGCCCAATACGTCTTTCGCCGAGATCAACAAATAGCGAATCAAATTCTGGTGCCAAACCGATTCCGGTTAATATGAATCCATTCGGAATATCGGCAGAATTCTTAAACTCACCGTTCAATGAAAAACTTCCGCGGGCTGTAGGTGTGAATTGTGCTTTGATAGTCGTATCGGAACTTGAATGAAGTACAAGCGGTAAAGCGGCTCTATCTATAACGAACTGGTTTTCATCACCGGAAGTTATCATTGTATCAATTGATATATCAATATTACCGTTATTCTGGATACCTATAATGCCATCCGCTGTTTCTCCGGCTAATAAATTGCCGAAATTGTAACCTTGAGCAAGTAATGCAGGTGCTCGTACTAAAGCTGAAACATCTACTGTATCAGTTTTTCCGCAATCCATTTCGATAATCAATTTGCTATTCACAGCCGTTGAATCGAAGGAAGGTTTAAAGCAAATATTGAAATTCAGTATTCCGCCTTTGTCCAATGTAGCCGGAAGTTTTTTATCTGTATATAATGATAATCTTGAATCAGCTTCTATACGAGCGGAAATAATTTTATAAGTTTTATTTGAATAATTAACTAAAGATTTGGCTTTGCAAACACTATCGTGCCAATTTACCACTCCGAAATCAAAGGCGGTAGGTAATTTAATATCAGTCCTATAATATATAAACTCTTGTTCTTTGATATTGCCATCTTTGTCTTGAGCATAAATAACTAATTTACCTTGTATATAAGGATTTTTTACTTGTGCATCGATAATGGCTATTGAATCGGTATATTTGAATTCCTGCACATTCCATTCGAAATTGTATGAACGGAATTTATTTATTGTGGCATAGAGCAAACCCGAAGCGGCAGGAGCTAATTTGTCCTTTACTTCTATATGGACTGTACCGCAATTCTCAGTTAGAGTAATTACCGGTGGAAGTGAATCTACTGTACCGGGGATTTTTAAAGATGCACCTAATACTAATGCATAAGCATCGTATAGACCGGTTGCAAAAAGTACGCCTGAAAAACTTCCTGTTGTACTTTCTAAAACATGAGTCCCTTGATTCAGTTCAATACGTGTCCAAAGTAAATTAGTACCTTTAATAGGTCTGAAAATTGCTAATCCGGCACTGTCGAGACGCTTTCCGTCCAAACGCAAAGTTGATTTTGCTGTTTTTTCTAAAGCTATTGAAGTATAATGATGCTGGTATTGGTTCGGATTTTTAAATATATTGCCCGGTGTTTGAAACATGACGTGGCGAACAAACTGGTCACTTGGTGAAAGTAAAGCCATACACGGGTCGAAATCACGCCAACTCGGATCATTGGCGTCCAAATGAGCCATCAACTGTGCAATTTCAACAGGATTATTCGATGTCCATGTAGAAGGTTGCGAAATTCCTTCGATTTCAATATAACCCTTAGCATTGTTAATCGTATATTGCCTTACAATAGAATCAGTTGTAACTTCGACAGTGGTTGGAATTGTTTTTGCCACTATGCGGAATACATCGCCATATTGCGATACACCGTAAGGAACGGAAACATACGACTTCCCCCAAGAAAAAGTTGGTGGGAGCATTTCTACCAAATGGTTTCTTGAATTTGTGCTTTTTGGCATAGGTGCGCGAACATGACCTGAAAGGACTCCTACCGGTTTAGTGCTTTTAATCAATGAACCGGTCAAATCACCATCAGAACCGGAATTATAAAGCGATTTTACTAAATAGGTTTCACCCGTATTTAATAAAACATTGAACGGCTTGTTGGGTAGTTGCCCTCCACCGGTAAAATCAGATGGAGTTATTGTTACAACTGTGCTGTCGTAAGCCGCCATAACCATAAACTCACTTTCGCGAATCACATCCACGTCCACACCACTCGGAAGTCTTTCTATTGTTTTATTCAATGGTTGACAAACCGTAATATATTCTGAACCCCAATTTTTTATTGGAATCGCTGAATAGCAGTCACTCGATAATGTTTGGCTCGAAAACGAATATACTGTAATTGGGACATCGGAATGAATAACTATTCCAAGTTTACGAATTACCTCGGAATTTCCGCGGTTTTCATAGAGTCCTTCAACATTTTCAACATGTACTGTATCGGGTGAAAGAACAAATGAAAAGGGTGGACGGTCTGGATATTTTATTACAATATTTGCAGTTTCTTGCGAAGCTATAAATATCTTTAAATCAATTCCAAGCTGTAAATACTCATACTCGTTCTGCATAAAACCAATCATAAAGTGCAAACCCTCGTAAGACGATAAACGATTTACCGGTTCTTGCGCTTTCAGCGGAATTAATGCTAATAATAGTAGCGAAATATATATTATAAATCTGTATTTTTTCATAAATCTTAAAAAATCCCATTTAGAATATTTAAATTTAGTTTAAAATGAAATATTAATAAAATATATTAATAAAAATTAATATATTTCTTGGTGTGTGTTTAACTTAAATGCTTTGTTTTAAATGGAATAGTATGTGTAAAAATATTTGTACACTATGATGATTTTGCCCAAATTGTCCAAATGATATTCGCTGATAATATTGCCGATTTCATTGAAATTGTACTGCACGGTTTGCTCTACAAAAAGATCTGAAGATTTGATTATTATACCAATTCCATCGTTGGTATTGTAAGAATAAGCCTGTTGATTGGTCATTTGTCCATTCAAATAGGCTACACGTTTAATAACTTGTCCTAAATTGTTGTATGTGAGCTTATAGGAAACAATATCACGCTTTCCGGTTGCAATATCAATAGTTTCTTTCTTATTTATATTATTATATGAATCATAAGCGAATATAATTTTTTTAACGGTATCGCCTTTGTAATCATAAATATTTTTGAATTCTACGTTGCCAATTGTATTATAAACAGTTTCGGTGGTTACTTTGGTGAGTGTGTCGCCTTTGGATGAAATACTGAGCGTTGTTTCAAATGAGGATAAATTGACATAAATAAAACTATTAACCTGAACTACATTCTGATTTTCATCAAATTGCATATACTTTTCAATTTTGCCTGAACTATTATAGAATTCTTCATATAATAATTTCTTTTTCTCCAAAGTCTGAGAATCAACCAAATATTTGCTGATTGATTTGATCTTAGGAATTGTTTTATCCTGACCTGTGGGATTTACCAAATTGTCACAAGATGCTAAACCGAGGGACAGCAATAAAGTATAAAGTATTATATGTTTTCTAAATGTTTTCATAGTTTTGCTAAATTGACGTATTCAAATATAATAAATTTCATTTGAATATGCAAATATTTATTAATTTATTTTCATAAATAATTTATAAAGATTTACCGTTTTCCATGGTCAGAATCTTGATACACAGGAAGGAAGAATTCTCAAGATATTTCTTCCCAATACCCCATACCCCAAAAAAAATCAACCGCCGGGTAATCCCAACGGTTGATTTATGATATGTCTTCCTCTTCCTATAACCCATTTTTCAAAGGGGGCTAGGGGTTTCATTATTGATTATTATAACTTAATATATTTCCAGCTTGCACCGTTCGAGATTGCCATGAAGACATCACCCGCAACTGCTGTTAGGCTACCAACTGTATCAGTTCCGCCTTGTACTGTTACTACTATATAAACAATAGTACCGGCTGAAGAAACAGCACCAAATGTAAAGTCAAAATCACTTCCCGTCATATCTACTGTATAAACATTCGTTACAGGTGCACCTGCTACTGTTGCTGTAACAGCTGTTGCAGTGTTAATTAATAAACCACCAACTGTTGTATTACCTGTTGCTTCCAATGTAGTGAATTTACCAGTAGAAGGAGATGAAAAGCCGATAGTTGAATTGTTAATTGTTCCACCGGATATTGTTAGATCATTAGCTATTTTGACATCAACTATTTCTGTGCCGCTCCAAGTACCTGAAGTTATTGTCCCAACACTTGTCAAGCTACTTGTTACGATTGAGCTATTCAACGTTGTTCCTGTTAATGTTCCGGCATCGGCTGTTACTGTGATATCAGTAGAACCATCGAAAGCGACACCATTGATATTTTTGGTAGCCGCAAGTTTGGTTGCTGTACCTGCATTACCGGAAATTGTTGTTTGGTCACCTGTGTTTGTACCGCTAACGGAAGCATCAAGAGGAACTGTAAGAGTTTTACTTGCGGCAGAGAAGTTTATCGTACCTGAATTGTTGTTTATTGTTAAAGTTCTGCCGGCATTATTCACACCCGTACCACCATAAGTTGGTGATACAATTGTACCATTCCAAGTACCTGTTGTTATGGTACCAACAGAAGCAAGCGATGAAAGTGTAGCAACTGATGTATTTACTAATGTTCCGCTGATTGGTAATGTAACATTTGTTACACCCGTTGTTGTAAGAGTTAGAGCATTTGGACCAGATGTTGTCAAATTGCCGGATAATGTCAAAGTTCTTCCGGCATTATTTACGCCTGTACCGCCGTTTGCTGAAGGAAGTATCCCGCTTACTTCTGTTGTTAGGCTTATATCGGAACCTAAAACAGTTGTATTAGCATCATAAGCTTGAACGTTTGTACCAATTACAGCACCTATCAATGTTCTTACCGCTGGACCATCGGTTGTATTTAGCAAACTCCTGCCATAAGCAGTAGTTGTCAGTTCTGCCCAGGTATCCAATCCTGTTGTATATAACATTATGCTAGAAGTAGTACCTGTAGAAGAAATACTTGTCAAGGTTGCATCTAAAGGTTGTGCACCCATCGCGACGGCGGCGGCGGCCCCGCTTTGAGCTGTCCAGTGAATCCCATTACCGACCATTACAGTACCATTTGTAGGTGATAGAGCGGCGATATCGTCCAAATCATCATCCCAAGCCTGCACATCTGTACCAACAGTTAAACTCAAATAACCTTTTGCATCTGCTATATCAATGAGTGCCAAAAAATCTCTACCAAAGGCTGTCGTTGTTAGTTCTGCCCAAGTATTAACACCGGTTGAATAAAGCATTATATCTGCCGCTGTACCCATTGTAGCCAAATTTGTTAAATTTGCCGCTAATGGTTGAGCTTGAATCGCAGTACGTACTTCGGGTGCTGTCGCTAATACCCAAGCACTGCCATTACCCACAATAAATGATCCGGCTGTCGGCAACAAATCCTTTATTTGGTCTAATTGCGCATCCCACGCTTGAACATTTGTACCAATTTTCAAACCTAATGCGGTTTGTAAGTCTTCCGCATCGGCTGTATTCAACAAACCGCGCCCAAAAGTTTGTGTTGGTAATGCGTCTAAAATATTACCTGAAGTGGTATAATACATTTGGTCTGGTGCTAATGTCACACCTGCTAATTTAGTTAAATCGGGATCTAAATCCTGTTTCAGAGCCAAAGCATTAATTGAAGCAGTCGAAAGAGGTTTTTCTAAATCGTTTGTGTTATTTACTCTATCTAATCCAACATCAATTGGCAACGCATTTGCCCAACGAAGTGAACCTGGTGTTGTAGCATCATTAATTAGAAATTGACTAACTGCTGGTGCCGCTGAAGGCATTGTCAACGTATATGACGCTGCTCCTGCGGGTGCTCGTAATGTAATATTATTCGAACCGCCCTGTAATAAAATTGAGGTAAATCTGCCTGTTGATGGAGTAGTTGCACCGATTGGGGTTCCATCAATAGAACCGCCGGTTATGGTAAGTGTATTGTCAACATAAGCATCTGCAACTATTGAGGCTTGCCAAGTTCCAGTGGTAATTGGAGTACCCAATGTACGGATATTTGTTGAACCCTGCCAAGCATTGATTGATACATTGTCCACTAAACCGAGCCCTAAGTCTGCTTTAATCATTCTGTGGGGATTTCCGGCAGTTGAATCAGCCAAGGTGCCGGTCGCGCCGGGTCCGTGTGTCATACTATGATCATAAGCAATTTTACCTCTATCTCCTCGATAAGCCGTAGAAATTGTTTCGCCAAGGACTAAGCCGGTAGCTATTTCTGCATAATTGTTTGCAACACCGGTCCATATATATAATTTTCCTAAGTCCTGAGTTACATAGATAGTGTTATTAGCCCCCGGATTAATTGCTGTTAAAGCTGTATAGTCAGCAACTGAAACTATTGCAGGCGGAGTATTCAATTGTGATGCCGGAACTTTACCATCTGCACCCAAAGTCGCTACACCATTAGGAACAGCTAATTGACTATATGGTATTTGCTTAACATTATCAACCAAACCAAGACCTACGGCTGATTTATCGAATGTAACCCATTCGAGTTGACCGCTTGTATTATTTGTTTTCAATATTTGATTTATTGCTGTAGTTGGGTCGGAAGGCATTGTTATTGTGTAAGAGGAACTAATAGCATCTGCGGCTTTGATTTTGACAGTATTATTTCCGGATGCAAACTCCTCTAGTGTTATTGCGCCTCCGTTTGTGCCATTTGGTAAAACATAAACATCAGTGAATCTTCCGGTAGTGGCATTAGTTGCTCCAATTGATGTACTGTTTATTGTTCCGCCTGTTATTGCTACAGCGTTAGAGTTTTGAGTGGAAATTGTCCCCAATCCAAGCGAAGTTCTTGCCGTTGCACCGCTTTCCAAAACCCATTGGGTACCATTACCAACCATAAATATACCATCAGCAGGATTATCGAAACCTGCTATTAAAGTCAAATCAGCATCTAGCGGTTGCTTATTGTTCAATGCAGTTTGAGTTAAAGTTGAAATTGGTTTCCCCAAATCTGTAGTATTATCTACATTATTTAGGCTGAGAGCCGTTTTTGTATCAGCTGGACTGCTGAAAGCAAATGATGTACCATTACTAACCAACATATAACCTGCACTTCCTGTGAAAGTAATTGCGGCTAAATTATTCAAAACAGAACTTTGGGCTTGCTTTCCACTAAATGTCGTCCAATCCTCGAAAGAAAGATAACCGGCTTGTGTTGCTGTAGCCTTTTTGACTTTTAAAGTAACACCACCACCAAGAACTGCACCTGTTCCACCGGTAACTATAATAACGTCGTCCGGATCAGTCCCGGAAACTAAATCACCTTTTTTAATTGTGAAATTAGCACTTCCACCAACTAATCTGCCTGCGGCACCGGTTATTGTGATATCTGCTGAAGTTAAATCACCTTTTGTAAATGCTGGTTCAGCACCTAAAATAGTTCTAACTTGTACAGGACTTTGCGTTATCCAACCACCTGCAGAACCTACGATAAAGTTACCTGTTGTGGGGGATAAACTCGCGAACTGTGTCAAATCAGGGTCTAAAGAAGTCCAAGACATTGTTCCGTCAATTTGCGAAACAAGCATCTGTCCGTTAACTGTAGGAATAGTCGCCGGAAGTGTATAAATCATATCGGCTCCGCCTGCTATCGCGTCAGCCGCCTTCAAACCAACGTAATTTGCGCCATTTCCAGCTAATTCTTTTAATTTTATAAAACCTGTATTACCAGAACCGGTAAAGTAAGGATTTACTGTTAAACCATTTGCATAAATGTTTGCAAATGATGTTGACTCAGCACCCAAATTATATGTATTTGTAGCTGATGGTAAAAGAGTTTGAAATGTTTGTGTTGCAAGCCAAGTATTAGTATTTGATAAATTTAAACCAATATTCCTATCGGCTGAACCATCATAAATACCATCTCCGCTTACCGTTAATGTGGTATTTGTGGCAGTTAAGTCGTAGTTTGTGCTTGCAACGTTTGCCCAAACAGGAAATCCACCGGAAACTGTTAGCACTTGACCAGCTGAACCGATAGGAAGTTCTGTAGCATCATTTGTACCTGCTCCATAAAGTATAGCTCCATTAGTAAGAGCCAATACATCGTTTGCCAATGTATAATTGGTTGTTGCGGCATTGTTCAATGCGGCTACTATACTGTTACCCGCGCTGGTTGCTATTGTAGGGCTGGGATAAGTTCCCGTCAAACTGCCACCCGCAGTAGCTCCTGAAATCATTACTGTTCCGCCGGCATCGGGAAATGTGATTGTACGGTCGGCAGTTGGGCCGGTTACTGATACTGTCGTTTCAAATCCATCACCAGTATTTGAACCTGCCAAAATTATAGGACTACTACCGGCTAACATGCCATTTATTGTTATAACATCACTTGCGTTTGAGCCTAATACAACATTATCGTTAAAAGTTTGTGTGTTTGTCCAAGTTAAGGTTGCCGCTTGATTTATTGCCACGGTCGCTGTAGATGAACCATCATAAGTAAAAGTAGTTATTCCCGCTCCTTGTGTCAAATCCGCCATAACGGCTGATACATCAGCCCATTCCACGGTAGTGCCATCAACGGCAGTTCTAAAGATTTGATTTGCAGTACCATTCTTCATATCGTTTGGTTGTAATGCATCATTTGGGAAGTTAATAGTCCCTGTAGCCGTTAAATCTGTAAATCCACCTGTTGACGGGTTGGTTAATCCAATAGGTGTATTTATGATAGAGCCACCGTTAATTGACAGGTCGTCAGCAACATAATTGTTTGCCACAGGATCACCGTGCCAAGTACCAGAAGTTATTGTGCCTACTTCGGAAATTGAAGTCGTATTTTCCCAATTGTTAGTTGTACCATTAGATGTTAAAACATAACCTATAGGACCGGCAGCTATTTCTCCCGGGTCAACAAGCGCGCCGTAAAGACCTTGCTTAGCTAGGACAACTTCCATCCGCTCGATGCTTAGAACAACGGGTGCTCCACCAACTGAACCAACAGCTCCCGGATCAAAAATCACTCTAACTAAATCACTTTTTTGATATGCTATCGCCGTCCAGAAGGTACCGTTTGTAACCGGAGTAGTGCCATCCAAGACAACTGATAATAAACCACCTACATCTGTTGTTTGAGAAGATAGTGCTATTTGCAAACCAGGAGGTGCGGCATATAGCCCACCGCTTGGGTCTAAGATGTCTATAAACAAAGTACCTGTTGTGGATGGAGTAGTTGTAATCGAAATACGTATCGGCGGTAAAGCCGCAGAAGCCGATATTGCCGTAACCAACATAATTATAAGAATAATAGTAAGTTTTTTCATAAATTATTACCTCTAAAGTTCAGACTTTTATAATATTCATTTTTAATCTATCAATAATATTACGAATATTGTTATAAATATTGCAAATTTATTTAGTCTTTGTGAATATATTTGTTCGTTAGTTTTGATATTTTCTGGTTATTTCTTAGGCTTGCTTACAAATCAAGTTGTAAATACTTTATTTTATTATTTTAAATTCATTTTATATTTATATTACTTTTAGTATCCACTCCAATTGTCTGAATCTTGACACCAAAGATGGAAGGATGAACAGGATAAATTGCACGCTGATGACTCAGATTTGGCAGATGACCGCAGGAAAATTATATTAATTGGGTGCCTAAAGGTATAATTTTCTTTCTTCCCACACCCTAAACCCCATACCCAAAACCCAACACCCTATACCCCAAAAAAAAGCCCCGTACCGAAATACGAAGCTTGTTTTTATTTACTCATCCGATGAGTAGGAATACAGTTAAATTGCCGATTAATCCCTCAAACAACGGACTGAAAAACCGTAGCCCCAAGGATCCGCAGCTCTAAGAATATAATTATAAGAGGGGAACATTCCTTCATAAATTGCCTCAGTTGTTCCGTCGGGGGTAGTAGTCCACCAGTAACCCCCATTCATAATACCCTGAAACTTTTGGTCATATCCACAATAGCCACCCGGGAGAGCCGTAAAGCCATAAGCGTCCGTAGCACCTGTGTTTGGGCTTGGCCAATAGTCGGAACCTGCTCCTTTCAGCTTTTGAGCCGCAACAGTTGTGCCGAGATATGTTGCTAATGTATTCCACTCACCTTCGCTTGCCACGTGCCAGCCAGCGGGTGCTAAACCACGCGCATCGTTCACTGCATACCAATTGTAGAGTTTGCCGTAAGTTGCGTTATTATCTGCATTGTTGTTGTAGTAGCACCAAGCACCGTTAGTATATGAAATTGCATCTTCCCAATTAGGAACATCTCCTGCGTATCTGATTGTAGTTCCATCTTTGTAAGTGGAAACATCGAGGTTCCTTGCTATCCAAGTTTGAGTGCCAATAGTAACAGAAGGGACCGCGGCAAGTGCGGCGCTTGTTAATATACCGGTAAAACCGGAAGAAGCAGTCGCCACAACTTTGATAAACTTGTTTACATCGCCGGCAACCAGAGTGTAAGTGTTTGATGTCGCACCGTCAATGTTTGTATAGGTACCATTAACAGTAGAGCAGATTGTCCACTGATATGTGGCTGTTGCACCCGACGGTGACAATGCGCCTGCTGTTAATACAGAAGCAATATTCGGTATGCCGCTTATAGGGGCTATTGAAGTAAGAGGAATATCCTGAACACAGCGAACGGATAAACCATAACCCTTACTATAGGAATTTCCGGAAAGAAGGGAATTATTAAAACTCAGATACCTGCCCCAAGCATATGAGATAACATACTCAGTAGAGCTCCACCAGAAACCGTCGCTTCTAATATAATCGAATGCGCCATCGTCAAAACGGTAGCCGCCCGGGAGAGCTGTAAAGCCGCTTTCATTCGTTGCACCATCATTTGTGGGTTGCCAATGCGAGGTTCCTGCTTCTTTCAGCTTTCCACCCGCTACACTTTCGCCCCCAAGATAATCTCTTAGCGTCGTCCACTCTGCATCGCTCGTCACGTGCCATCCGGCCGGTGCCAAGCCACGCCCATCGTTTACAGCATACCAATTATAGAGTTTTCCATATGTTGCGTTATTTCCTTCAGCATCAGCATAGTAGCACCAAGCTCCTTCCTTATCTGTATTAGCATCTGTCCAATCATCAATACTTCCAGCGTATCTGATTGGGTCTCCGTTTCTGTAAGTAGTAAGATCAAGGTTCCTTGCCGTCCAAGTTTGAGAGCCGATGGTGACGCTTGTAGCCGCAACAACAGCCACCGCCCCGCTTTGATTTAAAGCGGGGGTACTGCTGGTTTTGCCATTTTTGTCAACAAAGTTAGAGCTGGAATTAGTAATTTCGCCGTATTTGGTTAAGCCTTGCGCTGTTAAATTGCTTGTCATAAGCATTAGCAAAAAAATGTAGATTAGATTTTTCATAAAAATACCTTTTAAAACGATTATTTTTTTTTTTTTTTAAGATCTTTACTAAAATACAAAATATATTTGATATATTAACAATATTTATTGATTTATAATCTTTTTAATTCTTCTTTCCAATACCCCCTTTTTCAAAAAGGGGCTAGGGGGTTTCCTTCTCTTCTCTTTCTTCCTCATAAAAACCCCAAAAATAAAAATCAACCGCAGGTAAACCCAACAGTTGATTTATGTTTTCTCTTCAACCCCCTTTTTCAAAGGGGGCTAGGGGGTTTTCTTCTCTTCTCTTTCTTCCTCCTAAAAACCCCAAAAATAAAAATCAACCGCAGGTAAACCCAACAGTTGATTTATGT
>JBAXXL010000014.1:0-87495 GCA_037127915.1 bacterium | reverse complement strand
CGAATTAATCGAGAAAAGAAATAATAGTAGTAATGTATAAATCTTTACTAGAATCCCTCCCCGCCACACTAGTAGCGGGGCTTTATAAAGTAATTTAGGAAAAAATATGAAATCTTTCCCAGAAAAATATAAAATAATGATAAGCATAGGAGTATTTATAGTGTTAGTATATTTCATTTTCCATTTTCTTGTGCAATTTATGCATCCGTCCTACAGCGGTATCGAGTATTATAAATTCAATATTAATAAATTGGAATTAGTTGCTGAAATAGAAAAATTCAAAGAAATTCATCCGGAATTGAATCCACCGAAAGATATGCCGATTTTTGGTAATTCAGAATATGATCCACATAACTATATGTTTCCAATGTTTTTTTATTACCGTGATAAACAAAGGGTATTATATACAGTAGTGGTGGAAGCTCCGAAAAAAAATCAATCAGCCCTTGGTTTTTATAGAATTATCGATCCAAACGATAGGTCTAGAAAAAATGACGAAGAAATCAACATTTCACTTGGATATTTTAAAAACAAGAAGCAACTTAAACTATTCGAAGAAAGAATAATTAATCCATTACACAAGCAGATACGAGAAAAATACAAACACTTAAAAAATAAGAAATAACGACTATTCCCCCGCCACCACCAGTGGCGGGGCTTGTGAAAAAAACAGTGCCATAGGCACAAAATATAGGTACAATCATCCGATGACTGCGATTAATCGGATGAGTTTCACTTCTCCCATTCCTAAAATATTCACCCCCTGCTTTCGTCAAAAGTAAACATTATTATAGATAAAATGAGAGTATTATGCTGACTAAAGAAATATCCGAAAATATACATTTACTTGCTTTTAACGATAGACGCACACAACTTTTCGAAAATTTATGGCCCCTGCCGGAGGGCGTTTCATACAATAGTTATCTTATCACCGGTTCAAAAAATATATTAATTGACACAGCGGAACGCAGATTCGGCGATGATTTTTTCAACGCCATTGATAGAATTTTGCAGGGCGGTAATCTGGATTATTTATTAATCAACCATGTTGAACCAGACCACAGCGGACTTTTGGCACAGCTATTAATAAAATATCCGAGCCTTGAAATATACTGCTCCAAAATGCACCGCGATTTGCTGAATCAATTCTATGAAATAAAAGCTACGTTTAATATAATCGAAGATGGAGCGAATGTAAAATTGGGTGATAACGATTTCACGTTCTACAGCACTCAGTTCGTACATTGGCCCGATTCACAGGTAACGTACGAAAACAACTGCAAAATCCTCTTCTCGAACGATTCTTTCGGTAGTTTCGGCACTCTGAACGGTGGCGTGTTCGACGATGAGATAGAATTAGAGGAGCGTATGCCCGAAGCAATCCGATATTGGACAAACATAGTCGGCAAATATGGAAAACAAACTCAAAAAGCATTACAAAAATTGTGCGGTCTTG
Organism: bacterium; assembly: GCA_037127915.1. Classification (GTDB taxonomy): domain Bacteria; phylum Bacteroidota; class Ignavibacteria; order Kapaibacteriales; family UBA2268; genus JBAXXL01. Next base: position 86,039 of record JBAXXL010000014.1, on the reverse strand, counting down.
AAATAAAAATGTTGGCTCCATCGCACGGGATTTTATGGCGTTCGCACGTGGCAAAGATAATGAACACATATTACACTTTGAGCAGTTACGAAGGCGAAAAAGCAATAACTATTGTTTTTGGTTCGCTATACGGAAATAATGAAAATGCCGCTGATGCCGCCGCTCAAGGTGCCGCAGAAGCAGGAATAAAGAAAGTCCGTGTATTCGATTCGTCAAAAGTTCATCCAAGCTATATAATGAATGAAATAATTAAAAATAAAGGTGTTATATTAGTATCGTCTGTATATAATGGCGGGATTTTTCCTTCGATGAGTAATATTTTAGGTTCAATTGCCGAATGTAAAGTGCCGAATAAAAAAGCCGCTGTTATAGGTGGATATTCCTGGGGTGCCGCACCACTGAAAAAACTTGATGCCACGATTGAAGAAGCCGGTTGGGAAAAAATAGGGGAAACTGTGAAATTCGCAGGAGCGCCGAAAGAAGCGGATCTTAAAGCAGCTTATGAATTAGGAAAACTACTGGCGGAGAGTTTGTAAAGTTCGTAAAGATAAGCGGAAACGTCATTCTGAACGAAGTGAAGAATCCAGAAATAATTGTCAATGGTTAATTGTAAATTGTTAATGGGAAGAACAAGAGAAGTCATACCCGCGAAAGCGGGTATCCATATAATCCATAAGGCATTATGTTATTCTAACTAAGGCAACAAAATCCAAAACCCCACCTAAATCCACACCAATGGGAGGACTTTCAAGAAATTTACTCGTTTCCAAGTTCCGGTTTGGGAACTTTTTTCTTCTTCGCCTTCATCGAATCTTCATACACCCTATATTCGACAATTCTTGTTATCAAATCATAAGGAAGCGGCTTATCTATAGGAAATTGGATAGCCCCTTTCGAGGTTTTGTATTCCGCTAATTCTTCTTTGAATACTACAATAGGAGATGAGGTCGGATAAAATCCAATATGGTTTTTTGCCGCGGCGAAATAAACTATTACACTATTGATTTTGAATGCCGGCATACCATAGCTAATTACTTCTTTGGCGTCAGGTGCGGCTGAGTGAATTGTTTCGCGGAGCTTTTCCAATATCTCACGAATATTTTCCGGTACGGTGGATAAATATTCATCTATTGTGGTTGGTTTAGTTACTTGTGTTTCCATAATTTGCATCCGATTTACAAAATAATTTTCATTAAGTACAACAAAAATACGCAAAAAATAGAGAATCATTGGAATATTATAAAAAAAAACTGTTCCTTTTGGGAACAGTTTTTTTGTGTATATGTTTAAAAAGAATACTATGCTTCTTTTGTACCGCCGCGAGGTTTTGTTACTGAACAAACAGGAGTGTTTGTTTGAATATCGAATTCAATTCTTTCCACATTTTTCAAATCTCTTAGATAGAATGTATCGCCCATATTCATAGTTGATAAATCAACATCGAAATGCTCAACCAAATCATCCGGATAGCAAGTAACTTTTACTTTGTGTAAAGTTTGTTGCAATCTACCGCCAGCACGAACGCCAGGAGAAAGTCCAACAAGTTTCAAAGGAACTTGAACTGTAAGTTTTTGGTCTTTTTTGATGCCCAATAAATCAAAGTGAGTGATTTTATCAGAAACCGGGTCAAAAGTAACATCTTTCAACACGCAATGTAATGGTTCGTTGATACCTTCAATACTTAAAGCAACAAGTTTAGTATTTGAAGTATAAACTATAGAACGTATGTTGACAGGTTCAACCACGATATTTATATTTTCGGAGCCTTTTCTATAATAAACGCCCGGAATTAAACCTTCGGTTCTAATCAGTTTTGCGGCTGTTTTACCCGAATCTCTTTTTTGAGCTACTAAAGCTATTTCTTTCATTTCTATATATCCTTATACTTATTTTTTTTTATTATCGTTCTATATCGAATAATGAACTTATTGATCTATTATCATAAGTTCTTTTAATTGTTTCGGCTAATAAACCAGCCACTGACACAACTTCTATTTTTGGAGAAGCAATTCTCAGCGGAATGGTGTCGGTAACGAATATTTTTTGAACGGCATCGCATTGCTCAATTTTTTGGATTGCAGTTCCGGATAACACCGGATGAACGCAAACGCCGGTAACACTCTTAGCGCCTTTTTCCATTAATATCTCGGCGCAACGTAGGAATGTACCACCGGTATCAATCATATCGTCAACTAAAATCATATTTTTGTCCATAACTTCACCAATCACATTGGTAATAACTGATTGATTGTGGTCAGGACGTTTTTTATGAACAACTGCTAAATCTAATCCTCCCATACGTTCTGCATAAGCCCGAGCAGTTTTCACACCGCCGGCATCGGGAGAAGCAACACAAAGGTTGTCCAAGTTCAAAGCTCTTATTTTCCGAATCAATACATTTGATGCGTATAGATTATCCATAGGAACGTCAAAAAAGCCTTGTATTTGCGATGAATGTAAATCAATTGTTATCACACGGTCTGCACCGGCAGTTTCCAAAAGATTAGCAATCAATTTCGCAGTTATAGAAACTCTGGGTTGATCCTTGCGGTCTTGACGAGCATATCCGAAATACGGTATCACAGCGGTAATACTTTTCGCAGAAGCTCTTTTTGCCGCATCAATCAGCATCAACAACTCCATGATATGATCAGCCGGTGGAATCGTTGATTGCATTATAAATAAGTCGATACCTCGGATGTTTTCTTCAAATCTAACCCAAAGTTCGCCATCGCTGAAGTTTTTAACGTTTATCTCTGATAAAGGTTTACCTAAAGCATAAGCTACATCAGTAGCTAATGCTAAATTCGAGCGGCCGGAAGCAATCTTAAAACTATCCATCGCGTTTCTTCGCTTTGTATAAAAAAAAACAATGCAGGGACGGCAGGACTTGAACCTACGCATGCTGGAATCAAAATCCAGTGCCTTACCAACTTGGCTACGTCCCTATTATTATTTTCAAAAAATAAGAATTCAAAATTACGCACTTTTTTTCATTTATACAAATTATTTTTTAAAATTATAACATTTTTCTATTATTTTCGTATATAAATTGTAAAGATTGACATTTGTATATTCTTTAATATTTGTGCAATTTTGAATATATTAAATACGAATTTATGAAATTAATGAATAGGAAAAAAATGAATAAAATGATTGACCCTGCTTCAAGAATGCAAGATTATTTGGTATTCGGCGAAAATGGCGGTGTGAATCCTTCTATACCGGATTCTGCCACATTTACTTTTTTAGCTACTGAAACAATGGAAGGTGTTTTTGCCGGAGAAATTGAAGGATGTTATTTATATTCACGTCATACAACTCCGATAGGAAATGATCTTTCTCGTGTTTTAGCTTTGATGGAAAATACGCCTGCCGCTCACGTAATGGGTTCCGGAATGGGTGCTATAACATCAACTTTACTACAAATATGTTCAGCTGGAGATGAGATAATCTCAAGCCGTACTATTTATGGTGGTTCTTATGCTTTTTTAAAGAATTTTGCTCCAAAGTTAAATATACATACTAAATTTGTTGATATTACGAATTTAGAAGTAATCGAAAAAAGTGTTACAGCCAAAACCAAAGTCATTTATTGCGAAACAATTTCGAATCCGCTTTTAGAAATTGCCGATTTAGCGGGTTTACGCAAGATAGCCGATAAATACAATTTGAAATTGGTAGTTGACAATACTTTTTGTCCGTTGGTAGTTACACCATACAATTTGGGTGCCCATATAGTTGTATATTCGATGACAAAGTTTATAAATGGTACTAACGATACTACAGCAGGTGCAGTTTGTGCTGACGAAGAATTCATTAATTCACTAAAAAGTGTGAATGACGGAGCGGCGATGCTTTTGGGACCTGTACTGGATACAATTCGTGCCGCAAGTATTTTGAAAAATATCCATTCGTTGCATATTCGTATGAAACAGCACAGTATCAATGCCATGTATATTGCTAAAAATTTGCAGGATGCAGGTATCAGAGTTATTTATCCCGGATTGGAATCACATCCGCAACATGATTTAATAAAAAGTATGATTAACGATGATTACGGTTTCAGTGGTATAATAACTATTGACGCAAAAGAAAAAAGCGTGGCAGATAAATTTATGATTGCTATGCAAACAAATAAAGTAGGATATTTTGCAGTTAGTTTAGGTTATTATAAAACACTATTCAGTTCACCAGGGAGTTCAACTTCGTCCGAAATACCTCCGGAAGAACAAATCCAAATGGGTATGACTAACGGTTTGGTAAGATTTTCGGTAGGATTGGATAATGATATAGAACGCTCTTATCAAGCGATTATCAAATCAGCAAAAGAATCAGGATTATTAACATAAGGATTTTGGAAAATGAAACAAGTAGTTATTATAGCAATTTTCTTTGTATGCTTTGCACTAACGGCAAACGCACAACCAAAGCTCGAGGTTGTCGGTGGTAATACTTATGATTGGGGAAAAGTTACTCCTAAAGTATTGACAACAAAGATACAGATAAAGAACATAGGCAATAAAACGTTATTTATAAGCAAAGTTAAACCTAGTTGTGGTTGTACAACAGCACCGATGGACAGACGTACGTTAGAACCCGGTGAAATTGGAACAATGAGTGTGAATATGTCGTTGGATATTAGTGTGACAGGAAAGGTTGTCAAGAAAATTGATATAACATCCAATGATCCTATTACACCTGATACCACAATTTATCTACAATGTATGGTGGTTACTCCGATTGAAGTAAAGCCGCACGCATTTTTTAAATTTGACAATTTGCAAGTTGGTTATGAATCCTCTTCAACAGTAACAATTAAAAATATGTCCGATACAACAATTACATTAAGCAATTTTGAAATTCACCCGGAATTTGTAACTATCAATGTTGCTAATCAGGTTGTTTTAAAACCAGGAGAATCTTTCGATTTAACTGCTAAACTCAGACCAAGCAGTGAAGGACAAATAAATATCACTGTAAAGTTTAATTTATCACATCCGGATTTAAAACAATTTACAGTAAGTGGTTACGCTGATGTAAAACCAACTGATTTGTTTAAATTTTAATTATTATTATGAAAAAAATACTCTTACTTCTAATTTTCGTTTTTGCTGTTTCGTGCTCAACAAAAAACGATGACACTGAGAAATTTCTTAATGCATATAAAGAAATTTTAATAGTCCGTGAGCAAACAAATGATAATGATTTGGCTACAAAGAAAATTAATACAATTCTTGAAAAAAACGGATATACTGAAACTGAATTTAGAACTGAATTTATGAAATTGTCTCAGGATAAAGAGAAGTTTCTGAAACTTCTGGATTCAATAAGGATAAAAGCAAGCCAAGAGGCTATAAATAAAAAACTACCTGTAAAAAAATAAAATTCGTGAATACTTTAATATATAAAAAAATCGACCCTACTTTAGGGCCGATTTTTTTAATTTGTTTATCTAAGATTTTTATGAAGCGCCCGGATTTTTAATATATCGAGAAACATACGGTACGAATCTCTGACGGCACTTACTTTAGTTCGCTCGTCATTGTACCATACTATCGGCACCTCGGCTATCCTTAGCTTCAATTTACGTGCTATAAAGAGTGCTTCTACATCAAAACTGAATCTATCTATAACTGCTTTTGAAAAAACCGCTTCCGCGGCTGAATCAGTAAAAGCTTTGAATCCGCATTGTGTATCCTTAATTCCCCATAATACTAATACCTGCACAAATTTATTAAATGTTTTTCCCATAAATTCGCGGTATATAGGTTGATGCTTTTTGATAAGTGTATGGTCTAAAGCACGGCTTCCTATAAAAATATCATAACCTTTGTTTATACATTCTATAGCTTTGGGAATCTCAGTAATTGGTGTTGATAAATCGGCATCTGTAAATATACGGATTTTCCCCACGGCAGAAAGAATACCTTTCCTTACAGCGGCACCTTTACCTTGATTTGTTCCAAGTTCTATTAATTTGACATTATCAAAAGCACGAACAACCTCACATGTCTTATCGGTCGAACCATCATCCACAACTAAAATTTCAAAATTACTGTAATTGCTATTTAGATATTTGATTGCGGTTTCTAATGTTCCTTTTAGACGAGTTTCTTCGTTATAAGCCGGTATTATTAATGAGTAATCCATAGATATTAAAATTTGTGATTATTCTTTAAATTTATCAACCATAGGGTGCGTAGACCCTATGATTGATAATGTTTTGCTGAATTAGATTGTTATCATTCGTTAGAATGACATTTCCTTTATTGCATTATTTGTGGTGTACTTTTATTAGCGACACTAAATGAAGTATCTAATCCTAATTCTTGGCGGATTTTCATAACCTTTTGAGTTAGGTATTGAGCATACATCTGGTCGTAATACGTACCTTTAGCATAGCAACGGGCTAAAATAGCTTTTGCTGTATCCATACCTGCTTTAGCACCAGACACTTTTATTGTTTGTTGTATTTTTAACTCGTCAATTTCAATGCCAACTCCCAATAGTGAGCTTTGAATACCTTGCATAGCTTGCGAACCTGCTTGGCTATTCGGGTCAACACTGCCGGCAATACTATTTTTATAAGCTTCGTATTGTGCTTTGAGCGTTAATAGCATTTCTTGAGCATTTGTGTAATCTTTTTTCATTTGATACATCCATGCCGCCATTCTGTAAACACCTAAATTATTACCTGTGATCTCTTTTTGTATTACTTCAGGGTCAACTTCAGGATGAGCTATTACAAATTTGCAATTTTCGATACCAATAGCAAGCATCATATCGCGCTCTTTCTGAGCTCCAATGATGTTATACAAGTTACCAAATCTGTATGCCATATCATAACTAATCGGGAATTGTTTAACTGAAATCAATTTGTTCATTTGATTCATTACTTTTAATGAAATCGCGTTATTCTTCATCTTTCTTTGAGCATATTCTGAATAGACATAGAACAAATGTCTGTAAGAATCCATCAGCCTACGATGAACTTCATCATAATAAACATTCATGTTGTTCAAATTACGGAATTTAAAACCGTAATGAGGTTCTTTGTGATAATTATTTGAGTTATCGACATTCATCAAGCATTTATACATAATATCGGAATTAATCTCTTCTGAATAGTTAGTAGCTTGAGCTGTCGGGCATATACGCCATGCCATACCTTCTAATCGCATAAAGCGTTCTAAACCGCTAAATACATCCGGTCCAACAGTTGTTGAAAAATAAACAGGGCGTTCGAACTTAGTAACTTTCATAATATCAAGCACTAATTGATTGTTTGTATAGAAGTTCTGCTTGCCGGTAGGTTGCTGAGGATCTTTTGGCACACCTACCCATAAAAATGACATTGCGCCTCTGTTCAATAAAGCAGTATCACTAGTGAATTTTGCCAAAATATCGCGGCGAACCGGAATACTAATCATAGTCGCCATAGAATCACGCAGTGGTTGTAAAGACCGCGGATCGCTTTCATCATAAGATAAAAGTTCATCCGAGAAACTTAACGGTATTTTCTTCGCACCCCAAGGTTCGCGGTTTTTCAACTGCTCAATATACCAAGCTGTTTGCCCTAAACTTAGGTTAACGACTCGGACATCGCGCCGCACACCCATAACATCCTGAATATACCAAACAGGGAATGTGTCGTTATCACCATTAGTGAATAAAATAGCATCTTTTTCAGTACTTTGTAATATGTTATACGAGTAATCAAAAGGAAGATAATTGCCCGCACGGCTGTGAATTTTCCATCCGCCCATAGCCATGTTCAACGGTGCCGCGATGAATCCCAAAACCAATAATCCTAAAACAGCAAATTTAGATTTTTTCTTTGCTGTAGAAATCTCGATAATTGCTTTAACACCCATACCAATCCACATACACCATATAAAGAACGACCCTGCATAGAAATAGTCACGCTCACGAGGTTGCGGATCCTGTTGGTTTTGTTGTAGAGCAGATAATACACCTGCAAGGAGGAATAAAGCGAAGAATGCTAGGGCATATTTCGGATCTTTATAGAAATGGAATATTAATCCTATTAAGCCCAACAAAAATGGAAGAGCAAAAAATCGGATAGGGAATTGATCCTTATAACCTGAATCATGATTGAAGATTTGATCTTCCGGTGGCGTGCCGAAACCAGCTACACCGGCGTCTTGGACATCACTCACTCGACCTATAAAGTTCCAGCCGAAATAACGCCAATACATGTGATTCATTTGATATTTAACTGTATATGCCCAATCTCCTTTAGCATTTTCTTTAGGCCAAGTCATTTCACCGGTTGTGTTATCATAATCAGGCCAATACCATTCGCCATACTCGTAATCGCCTTTAGCATCTTTTTTCAAATAGGTTTGAATAAAGCGCTCTTCCAATTGGTAACGACGGGTAAATGTTGGAGCACTACCGTATTGTTCACGTCCCAAATACTGAGCCAATTTATTGAAATTCTTTGGCTCATTTTCATTCATCGGTGAATTAGCGTGAGAACGGATCAATATCTGAGTATATGTAGTAAAACCAAGTATTATAAACACATAAGAAAGTCCAATCAATGCAAGCATCGCTTTCTTTTTACGTACACCTATTATAAAAGCCACAAGAGCCGCAATAATTGTACCTAAAGCAATAACCTTTAAGAACATACTATTTACAGTGTCATATTCACCAAAAGTATTACGGTTGGCTGAATGCCCAGCTAAAAATGCCGGAATATACTTGATTGTGAACGGATAAATAATGAAGAAAGTTATAATTGCTAATATACCCATCACAATAAATGATTTCCATTTGAATTCGTATTTTCTGAAATAGACAATCAAAAATAGAGGGAAAATAGCAAATATAGCTAATAAATGGACACCGGTCGAAAGACCAATGATATATATTATCAATAAAAGATATTTTTCGTTGTGTGGTTCATCTGCCTTTTCATTCCAGAGCATAATAAGGTAAGTTAGTAATGCGTGGAAAAATAGTGATGCGGCATAAACCTCGGATTCTACTGCGTTAAACCAAATTGTATCGCAGTAAATTAAAGCGGCGGCACCAATAAAAGCGGCACCATAAATTGAAATTGCTTCTGTAAAGTCTTTTGCTTTTCCGCGGAAATTTTCCAATGCTTTAACTATAATTAAATATAGAAATAATACTGAAAAAGCAGTAGCAAAGACTGAAACAAGATTGACTCTCCATCCCGGATCGCCGAATGGAATAAGAAGGTGAAATAATTTTCCTACCATGAGGAAAAGAGGAGCTCCAGGAGGGTGAGGAACTTGCTGCCAAATTGAAGCGTTTGCAAACTCGCCGCAATCCCAAAACGGTACTGTCGGCTGAACAGTCAGAAGATAGGTTATTGCCGCTAAGAGGAATACCAATCCGCCGAAGGTTCTGTTTAAATACTTATAATTCATTTTTAAGACCTAATTTATTTTAACAATGTATCTTTTATCGAAATTTATATACGTAAACTTTAAAATTAACACTATTTCAGCATTTCTCAAAATATCGAAAGCATATATAACGTTTTCTTAAGTGGAATGTTTTTAGTATTTTTGAATTTTACATTCTTTACATAAAAATATGAAAACTTTGCCTTTAGAACAAAATTTTTTAGCCATCGAAGAAAAATATTCCAATCTTAACGATTCAGCAATTTGTATAGTGTCTGCACCTTATGAACATTCTGTAAGTTACGGTGGTGGAACAGCTAATGGGCCGTCAGCTATAATCGAGGCCAGTCAGTTTGTGGAGTTTTACGACGATGAAACAGGTAAAGAACTTTGTTTTGAGCACGGAATTGCGACAATTGAACCAATCGAATTTGGTGATAAAATAGATGAACAAGCCTTGGATTCAATCGAAGAACAAGTGAATGAACTGCTCGAAATGAAAAAATTCGTCGTAACTTTGGGTGGGGAACACACCATATCCATAGCTCCGATAAAGGCATACTATAAACATTTTCCGAATATGAGTCTTCTACATTTCGATGCTCACTCCGATTTACGCGAAAGCTATGAAGATATGCCGTATTCACACGCAAGTGCATTGGCTCGTGTGGCGGATTTTTTTCCAACTGAACATATTACTCAAGTCGGAATACGAGCACAGTGTATAGAAGAATCCGAGTTTATAAAGAAAAATGGTATAAAAACATTTTATGCTTCGCAAATGAGGCGCCATCCACAACTTTCATTTTTCTGGCGAGAATATGTAGTTGATTCTTTAGCAGACGAAGTATATATAACATTCGATGTGGATTATTTCGATCCTGCTATTATGCCGGCAACCGGTACACCTGAACCTGATGGAATGCTCTATAGCGAAACAATAGAACTAATTTCAATGATAAAAGCGGCAGGGAAAAAAATTATCGGACTCGATGTGGTTGAATTAGCTCCGATGGAAGGGCTGAAACACCCCGATATGCTGGCGGCAAGATTAATTTATAAAATACTTAATCTTGAATTTTATAAATCAATTACGAATTAAAAATTACGAATGTTAAGAAAACGTCATTCCCGCGAAAGCGGGAATCTAAAAAAAAAATAAATTAAAGCCGGAAAAGAAATATAAAAATATTAAAATCAATTTTGAGGTAAAAATTATGGAAAAACCATTTAAATATTTTTCGAATCTGTTAGATATTGAAAGCAATTTAATTATTTATGAAGTTCCAAAATTTCAAAGAGTTTATTCTTGGAAGCTTACTAACTGGGAATACCTTTTTGAGGATATTGTTTTAAGTAATCCTAAAGAACATGATTATCATTACTTAGGCTCATTTATTACTGTACAAAATTCAATAATTAGGGCAGGAGAAGAAATTTGTTTAGAAATTGTTGATGGGCAACAAAGATTTATAACTTTATCATTATTATTAATGTCAATTTACGTTCGACTCAAAGAAATAGCACAATTAGATGAAAATATTAAGAATAATCATTCTCATATTTTTAGATTAGTAAGTTTAGAAAAGAGGCTCTTTAAAGAAACTAATTCACCTGAATATAAACATATTCAGGTGAATAGGAACAATGAAAATAAAACTTACTGTTTACGTTTAATACCATCAGACCAAAATGATGATTTAAAATATTATATTTATCTTTTTAGAAAAATTTTAATTGGTGATAACATTAAACCTCTTAGGGGTTTTGCATCAAGTCAAATAAGTAAATGCTTCGAGTATTTTGAAAATAGATTAGAAAAGTTTAGTTACGAAGAAATACAGAATTTTTTAGAGAAAGTATTAGCCTTAAATATTGTTGATATATCTGCAAAATCATTAAACCAGGCTTATATTATGTTTGAAACTTTAAATAATAGAGGAGTACCGTTATCTGCTATGGATATTATTAAAAATAAATTCCTTGTAGGTTTGCAAAATAACGAAATCCCAATGAATGATTCATTTAAAAAATGGAAAATTTTAGTAAATAATTTAGGTGACTATAGTAATCAAGACAGGTTTTTAAGGCAGTTTTATAATGCCTTCAAGTATAAAGATAATATAAAATTAGAAGGTTATAATATTGCAACTTCGAGGAAATTAGTTGATATATATTTAAATATAATTACTCAGAATTCTAATGTTTTAGGAACTATTTTTGATGATATGATTGATAAATCAAAAAATTATAATAATTTTATCAATCCGGATGATTTACAAAATAATGAATCAATAAATAAAAAACTTTTGAATTTAAATTATATTGGTGCTGCTACTAGTTATACTTCATTAATGTATTTCTTTTCTCTCGAAGAATCGTGTTTTGAAAACAATGCAAAGACACAGATTTTAAGTGATATATTGGATTTTTATATAAAATATTATGTAAGAAGAAATATAACAGACTTTCCAGCAACAAGAGATTTAGATGCAATTCAGATTGACCTAATTAGTCATTGTAATTCAAAACTTAATAAAATAGAAAAACTCAATTCAAATATTATTATTAATCATTTATTATCCTCAACAAAGTGGAAGGTAACCAATTTAAGAACCTTTGAGGAAATCCTTTCCAATGGGATGTATGACCGTAATGTAGGTATGACAAGATTTGTATTAACATATTTGAATGATCAACATGAGACTAGAGAAGATAATAACAACCTTTGGAAGCGAAATGATAAAAACAAGTTGATATGGACAATTGAACATGTCTTTCCTAAAGGCGATAATATCCCCGTGGAATGGGTAAATATGATAGCTGATGGTGATAAGGAAAAGGCTAAAGATTATCAATTCCAACACGTTCATCGTTTGGGTAACCTTACTTTGAGTGGTTATAATTCTAGGTTGTCAGACCAATCATTTGATAAGAAACAAAATTGTGAAGAAGAAACTATTCTTGGTATCAAATTAAACTTAGGTTATAAAAACGGTTTGGCTTTAAATGACTTGGAATTTATTATTAATGATAATAATGAGAAAAGGAGTCTTGCTTCTGCTGATAAATGGTCAATTGACTATATTGAAGGAAGAACAAAAGCAATTGTTAAATCATTATTAGATATATTTAAATTTGAAAATGAGCCATAGAATCACTGGAACTTGTTTATGCAATAGGAATTTCAGGTCATCATATAGAATTAAGCCGTCAATTTTTTAAGTTCTTTCTAATTGCGAATACACTCTATTCGCAATTCAACTGCAGCTAGTAAATAATGCTGATTGTGTAAATAGCATTGTAAAAGTGAAAAACAATTATTGCAGGAAATCGTTACAGAATTGAAAATCAAATACATAGATTTTTTAATCCATTTAAAATTCAAAATTTAATGAGATAAATATGAAAACTAAAGAAAAAATAATAATACTGGATTTTGGGTCGCAATATACCCAGATTATAGCCAGAAAAGTACGTGAAATAGGCGTCTATGCCGAGATATATCCATATACACTTAGCCGGGAAGATTTCGACGCAATCGGAGCAAAAGGATTAATATTATCAGGCGGACCGGCGAGTGTTTATGCCGAAGGTGCGCCGCACCCAAGTTGGGATGTTTTTGATTCCGGTGTACCGGTATTAGGAATATGCTATGGTTTGCAACTTTTAGCTTATAAATTACAAGGTGAAGTTGATAAAGCCGCCGCACGTGAGTTCGGTCGCGCAAAATTGATAATAGATAAATTTGACGATATATTCGAAGGTGTATCACCTGAAACGATCGTTTGGATGAGCCACGGCGATTCGCTGTTAAATCCGCCAAAGGGTTTCGAAACTATAGCACATTCTGAAAATGCACCTATATGCGCTGTTCGCAATCCTGCAAAACATATTTATGGAGTGCAGTTCCATCCTGAAGTTCATCATACCGATGAAGGAAATAAAATTCTCAGCAATTTTGTTCGCAAAATCTGCGGATGTGTTGAAACCTGGAATGCGGATTCATTTATAGAATCTGCTATTCAAAAGATTAAAGACGAAGTAGGCGAAAACGAAGTGATTTGCGCGCTTTCGGGTGGTGTGGACTCAACTGTTTTAGCAGTTCTTCTCCATAAAGCAATTGGGGATAAACTTCATTGTATCCATATAGATACGGGATTAATGCGATTGAACGAAAGTACACAGTTGATGAAACTTTTCGACGAGCATTTCAATATGTCAATCGAGTTGATTGATGGAACGGACGTATTTTTAGGCGGATTAGCCGGAATAAGCGAACCCGAAAAGAAACGCAAAGTTATCGGCGGAGCTTTCATTGAACTATTCGATGTAGCCGCTAAAAGGTTCAATAACGCAAAATGGCTTGCTCAAGGAACACTGTATCCCGACGTAATCGAATCAGTTTCCGTCAAAGGACCATCAGCAGTAATAAAATCGCATCATAACGTAGGCGGCCTACCTGAAAAAATGGGATTAAAATTGCTCGAACCTTTCCGCGAATTATTCAAAGACGAAGTTCGCGAAGTCGGTAAGAAATTAGGTGTTCCAGCTTGGTTCGTTCAACGTCATCCGTTCCCGGGTCCTGGATTAGGAATACGTATATTGGGTGAAATTGAACCTAGTAGAATTGAAACTTTACAGAAAGCGGATGAAATATATTTGGAAGAAATTCGCAATGCAGGATTGTATGATGAAATATGGCAAGCATTTGCAGTGTTGTTACCTGTTAAAAGCGTTGGCGTAATGGGCGACGAGCGTACTTATGAAAATACCTGCGCTTTGCGAGCCGTAACCAGCGTGGACGGTATGACAGCCGATTGGTACCATTTCCCTTATGAAGTCCTGGCAAAAATCTCGAATCGCATCATTAACGAAGTCCGCGGAATTAACCGCGTTGTTTATGACATTTCGAGCAAACCGCCTTCGACGATTGAATGGGAATAGAAACAATTATTAATGTTTAATGATTAATTGTAAGAAGATTGGGTCATTCCCAGCGAAAGCGGGAATCCATCTTTGAAAATTGAAAATGTGTTTAAGTCCTCCCCATTGGGGAGGATTTAGGTGGGGTTTCAATAAATTATTAATTCAGAAAAGGAATGAAATAATTAACCTCATATCATAAAAATGACACACTACTAGAATAATACAAAGTAATCAACCAACAAAGCAGTTAAGGCAATAAAGACTTTATGATTTGTGCGAAGTACTTAGAAAAATTGGCATATTATTCTTTTGACGAAAGGAATTGTAGAAGTTCAGGTCCAAAACCAACAACAAACATCCATTTCGTATCTTTAGTCCTATCAATAAAATTTATACCATATGTGCTTCCAAGATATAAAATTCCGTCAAAATCAAATAGCATTCCCAAAGTCATGGTTTGTAAATAAGATGTTTCATTATTTTTTGTAATTAACAAATTTGCAATTCCAGAAATACCTAAGTAATTGTATTTAGTAACTCCAATTTTTCCTCCAATGGCGATTCCTATTGGTATAGCATTGAAAGGTATCCCGGTAGAATCAGATTTAAAATTAGTTGCAAATAAAGTAACAGGAAACCAGCATATCGGTAAATTATTATTAAATGATTTATATGGAGATAAACATTTATAATAATAAGCATATCCTTTAGGATTTGTTAATTCATATGCTGAATTACTAATTTCAACATAAAACGTCAATTC
Source organism: bacterium (assembly GCA_037127915.1). Classification (GTDB taxonomy): domain Bacteria; phylum Bacteroidota; class Ignavibacteria; order Kapaibacteriales; family UBA2268; genus JBAXXL01. The sequence continues at coordinate 70,940 of JBAXXL010000014.1, read as the reverse complement.
TAAACCATTTTCAGATTCTAAATCTTTAAGTTCCAAAATATAATATTTATTTGTTGGATTATAATCCGGGCGTTCGGGTTTATACTTATTTTGTGCAGGAACATGCACATAAAAGCTGGATAGAATAATATCACCTAACATTAAATAATTACTATCTTGATCTTTAAACATTATGAGTACTTTATCATTTTTATTAACATCTGGTAATAATGTTTTCGGTTCTTCATAGGATGGAATTGTTTTTGGTGTTTTAAGAACGTTTCTAGAATTAGTTCGATTAATAGCAAATTCTTCTAATTCTTTAATATTATTTGAATAATAATATTCGATTTTAATTTTATTATTATTAGAAGCATAACTAATATTATATGAAAAAGAAATTAGAATTAATAAAATAATTATTTTCTTCATCGGTAAACCTCATTAAGTAATTTATAATATAAAAAAAATTGAGCAAATCTTTCGACAACTATTATAATGATAAATGATCAGTCTATAGAATAATCAAATCTTTAAAACTTTCCAACGATACGAACAGACAAACCTCTTGGTGCTAATGTAGAATTATAACTAAAATTATTTGAGTAGGTGTATCTGTCATATTAATTATCTAACTATGTTCGTGTTTAATAATATTACATTAAAAATCTTTCTAATTAAAAAAAATAAAAATAATATACAAAAATAAAAAAAAATACAAATAAAAAAAAATACCTGATTATTAATCTGATAGGTTAAGTCCTAGAATGTTGTTAGTATCTGACACTCTTTACTTGTATGTAAGAAAAGTTTCAAATTTAATATTGTGTTTCATAAAGATTTTTATTTAGAATGTTTAAATCCAATAATATAAATATATACTCGGCATTTAATCCTTTAATCCCATAACTAGTATGAAAATTTATTTTCGAATTGTGTAGAATCTTAGGTTAAAGTATTCATTTAATAATTAATTCTATAAAAGACTTATTTTGTCAAAGAAATTTTGTAAATTTGAAAAATTAGTGATTATACATTTTTATTAAATAATTAAGTTAATTATGGTAAGCGTAAACGCAGCTGATGCACTACTGGGTCAAGTATTACTTACAGGTTGGGAGGTAATTGAAAAAATCGATAAACCAACTGGTTCAACTGGTTCATTTTTTTCGATTTGTTATAAGGTCAAAAGAAATAATGATATTTGCTTTTTAAAAGCTCTGAATTTTGGTGCATTTTTTTCATGTAATGATGGGAAAAAGGCTATAACAGAAGTATTAACAGAGATGCTTGATGTTCATAAATATGAAAAACAATTATCACAGTTATGTCAGGATCATCATGCTTCAAAAGTTTCTTTTGTAAAAGAATCTGGGGAAATAACATTGAACGGTTATACTATTGGTTTAGTTCCATATTTGATTTTTGAATTAGCTGATGGTGATGTAAGGAATTTAATTGATTTTTCCAAAAAACTTGATGTTACTTGGAGATTAAAATCTTTACATGAAATTGCAGTTGGAATTAATCAATTACATAAAATTAATATTTCACATCAAGATTTAAAACCATCAAATATCCTTTTGTTTTGTAATGAAACCAAAATAGGTGATTTAGGTAGGTCCCTTTGTAGTGATATAAAATCACCATATGAGTTACTTCCGTTTACTGGAGATTTTAATTATGCACCTCCAGAAATTATATATGATTACCATGATAAAGATTGGAAAAAGAGAGCATTTGCTATTGATACATATTTATTAGGTAGTCTAATTGTTTTTTATTTTACAGGGATAAGTATGACAGCTTTATTAATGAAAAATCTAGATGATAGTTTTAAACCACCACATTGGTCTGGTACATTCGACGTGGTTAAGCCTTATTTGATAGATGCTTTTAGTAAATCTTTAGAAGAATTTTATCATGGTATTGAAAGCGATGAATTAAAAATTGACTTAAAAGATTTAGTGCAACAATTATGTTATCCACTTCCCGAAATTCGTGGTCATAGGAAAAATGTCAATACTATTAATCATTATGGTTTAGACAGGTTTATAACAAAATTGGACATATTGAATAAAAAATCAATTTGTAATTTGTATAGGTTAAATAATGGATAGTATTTTTGTAAATAAAGATAGAAGAGTATTGCCAAACTGGCGTCAATTTGATGATACTATATCAAATAATGAATTAAGTTCTAATTTTATTAATAATACAATTGTTAAGAATTTATCAATAGAGGATTATTCAAATTCGTTTAAAAATAATAAACTCATATCAACTGCTGGGGATCTAATAAGCGCCGCTTATGTAAATGGATTCCCAAATAATGATATTGTTCAAGATGCAGCAGATTTTATTCTAAATAATAAAGATAAGTCAACTTCAATTTTAATTGATTTATCGCAAAGTATTAAAAATGGTACTAATGGTATTAAAAATATTATTGGAACTCTAAATAATGACAATGAATTACAAATAAAAGAACAGATTATTTCATCTATAAAAAAACTAAAACCCAAAATTAAAAATTTTATTAATAATCCTATTAATTATGTTGAATTATCTAGATTATACACTATACTTGGGTTTAAAGAAAAGTCTATAAATAACATGAAAATCGCATTAAATTTGGCACCCGAGAATAGATTTATCTTGAGATCTGCTTCGCGACTGTTTTCTCATTATGATTTAGAAGAATATATCTGTAAAATTATTCAAAAAACAAATATTGTCAGATACGACCCCTGGGTAGCCTCTGCTGAAATTGCTTTAGCAACAATGATTAATCGAAAATCATTAAATATTAGAAATAGCTTTCAGATAATAGAATCAAAAAAATTTTCTCCTTTTCAAATTACTGAACTAGCATCATCTTTAGGCACTTTAGAATACTATCATGGCAATATTAAGAAGACAAAAAAATTAATCAAGGAATCATTAATACAACCTAATGATAATACTTTAGCTCAGTTTGAATGGATTAATAACAGAGAGAATTTCATTGATTTTCAATCAAATGATAATAATATAAAAAATAATTATGAAGCGTTAGCACTTGCAAATTATTATGGGGGGCATTATAATCAAGCACTCGATAATGTAAAAAAATGGTTTCTGGATTTACCATTTTCAAGCAGATCTATTAAATTTGGCTACCATATCGCATCTAATATTTTGAATGATAACAACACATCTCTAGAATTATTAAAATTAGGTTTGATTTCTCATCCAAAGGACCCTTTTTTAATTAATAACATTTCATATCAATTTGCATTATCAAATAAAATTAAAGAAGCTGAAAAATTATTAAATTTAGTTGATAAAGAGAGTTTAAGTGATGTTGATAAATTATGTTTAAAAGCAACTTCAGGTTTAATTCATTTTAGGAAAGGTGACATATTTGTTGGTAGACAGTTATACCATGAAGTCATGAATAAAACCAAAATTAGCAAGAAGGAATATTATTGGTTGGCTTACCTTAATTTACTAAGAGAAGAGATATTAATTGATTCTGAATTCAGTAATAATTTAAAGTTAGATTTGGAAAAAATACCTAATAATACTGGCTTCATCCAAATTAATAAGTTAAAAAATGAAATATCTGATTTGTTGGCAAAAAATAAAATTTAAAATTTATTAATTTAATATATAACTTAGATTTTTTTTAAAATAAGTAGTTTATTTCGGAGCTTTGATACACATTCTGAATATTATAAAAAATTTTTGATTTAGAATATGTATTTTTATGGTTATCAAGTTCAAATATTTTTTATATATGATTAACCAAAAAAAATATTGGATTTGATTAATTGGTATCATTTAATCCGTAGAATTATATTCCTTGTTTAACTCTTTTGTTATTTTTTTATTCACTGTGATTTTTTTCATCAATGTATTATAATCTAATTCCTTACTTAATTCTTCAATATCAAGATTACTAATAGTTTCTAAATTAATATTAATGAGTAAATTTTCATCCGTTTTTACAACTTCAATTTCATCTACAAAAAATCTATCAGTAATTTTTCGATTTTTTAAACTAGGAAGTATATCTGAAGTAAAGTAGTTTGGTCGATCAATTACATGTTTATGAATAGAATTAAACATACTAAGAAATTTCTTATATGTTAATGATCCTAATTTAGAATCTTGAAAAGCTTTTTTTACTGATTCTAAAATAAGATTATTTAAAACCCAAAATCCAGCAAGCGATAATAATACAGTTAATTCAAAACTTCCCTTGCTTATTTTTTTAGTATAAAATGATGGTTCATTGGGAAGTTGATGCAATGCCTTATCTTTTAAGGATTGTCGCAATTTGTAGTCAATATCAAAATCTTTTATTAAATGTTCAATTTCAATCATTTGAATATCTCTACATGTTTTTGAAATCCCTCTTATAAGTGATTTCAATGTTCTATCTGATAAAGAGCTTACGCTAGGATGATAAAATTTAATTATTACTTCTGCATTTTTCTTATTAATAGTATCGTTATTTTTCATATATTTATTAATGTGAATAATAGGGGCGGCGCTCTGGCTTTACTTACAAACAAGCGCTCTAAGTTTGATTAAAATTTAATAGATTGCATAGTTGCATTGGTAAGATTTAACAAAGTTAGATTAATTCTCTGGCACAAAGAGCCACCCAAAACATTTTAATATTGTCTCTACTTATAAAAACAAAGGTTATTTACATAATTAAGATAAGCATCCTACGATTATTCAAATCTTATTAATACAAAAATAATAAAATATTTAATATTATTCGTATAAATTAACATTTTTTTTAAAAAATTAATAGCACACACAATAGAGCGCATTATAGCACGTCTTATTACGCGTGCTAAAACATACAATGGAAAATAAAATGATAACATATACAAAAGAAGAGATTATACCTTCAACATCAGTTTCAAGAAATTTTGGAGACATTCTAAATAAACTCACGAAACATAAGCTTTCTAAAGTCGCTGTGATAAGGAATAATAAAATAGAAGCAGTTATATTACCTATTGAAACTTATGAGAATATTTCAAACAACTTAGAACTATCTGAATATTTGGAACTTTCTAAATTAATTAAAGAAAGGGAATCAACTGAATCCACAGTTGACTTAGAAACTGTATTAACAGAAATGGGAATAACCCTTGATGAATTATAGAATAGTTTTTCATTCTGAGGCAAAGAAAGAATTTGATGAACTTGATGGTTCGTTAAAAATTTTAGTTTTAAAGCAATTGAAAAAGCTCATAAGTAATCCGCTACTTGGTGAAGCTATAGGAAATAAAGCAGGAATCAATCTTTCCGGTTATAGAAAAACATATGTTAATAATAAAAAGATTCGTATAGTATATAAAATCTTCGAAGAGAAGGTCGAAGTATTTGTAATAGCAATAAACAAACGAGATAACATGAAGGTTTATGAAATTGCTGATAAACGAAATTAATTGAAGCAGAAAGTCTATTAAATGACTTAGAGGAATTATTAAAGATAATAGGTAAAATCCAATTTAGTACTAAACAACGTAATTCGTAATTTAAAATTCGTAATTAAATAATATGAAATTTATAGAAAAATTTAGAAGAATAACATCAAGCGGAGAATATTTCGCAGAAATAGACGGTTTAAGGTTTATAGCGATTTTTTCCGTAGTTTTATTTCATATAACATCCACAGTTAAGTCATATACAGTAGATTCACTACAGGATAATGTTATATTGGGCGGTATATATAAAAATGGTTGGCAGGGAGTTGAACTCTTTTTTGTCATTAGCGGTTTTATAATTGGTTTACCATTTGCAAAACACTATTTCAATGGCGAAAGGAAAGTCAAACTTAAATCTTACTTTCTAAGAAGAGTCACACGATTGGAACCCCCTTATTTTTTAGCACTGATTTTATTCTTTTTTATTCAAATAATTGGACATCAAATCACATTTTCCCACGGTTTACCAAGTTTATTAGCTTCAATGATATATTCACATAATATTATTTTTAATAACCAAAGTTATTTAATTATCTCTGTTTTATGGTCTCTTGAAGTAGAAATTCAGTTTTACATTTTGGCCATAATATTTGTGAAAATATTCAAATTAACAAAATTTTATAGAAGATTATTTCTTGTCCTTTTAATAACAGTAATACCAATCGTACATCGTTTCTATTTTCCATCAACTCCAACGATTTACACTTTTTTGCATTTTTTCTTTATCGGATTTCTTCTAGTTGACTTATATTTGGACAAAGCAAGAATAAATTTTCCTAAAATACTTTCGATAATATTTGGTTTAATTTCTTTGATAACCGTCTTATATATAAATTACCATGCAAGTATATTAAATGAATATATTTATATTATCGGAATATTCGTCTTCTACTATGCAGTTTTAATAAATGGATTCGGGAATAAGTTTTTTACAAACAAGTATATTTCAGCTTTAGGAGGTATGTGTTATACAATATATCTAATCCACGCCCCTATTCTTTCAGCATTTTCACATATAAGCAAATATTTAGTTATTTCAAATCACTATTTGCCGAATTTGTTGTTAAATACTGCTATCTGCATTCCTATAGTTTTAGTGCCTTCAGCCATTTACTTTAGGTACATCGAAAAACCTTGCATGGATAAAAATTGGCCAAAAAAACTAGCTGGAAAATTCAGGCACTTTTTTAATAAGGAAGAAGCAATTTAAAAATATGCAATTTATAGAAAAATTTAGAAGAATAACATCTAGCGGTGAATACTTTACCGAAATTGACGGCTTAAGATTTATAGCGATTTTGTCGGTCGTCTTGTTTCACATAAGTTGTGCTATAAAGACACCGATGCTCGATACCCTTCAGGACAATGCGATCTTGGGACTATTATATAAAAACGGGTGGCAGGGTGTTGAACTCTTTTTTGTAATAAGTGGTTTTATTATCGGTTTGCCATTCGCAAAGCATTATATAAACGGTGAAAAGAAAGTTAAACTAAAAAATTATTTCTTAAGACGAGTCACAAGATTAGAACCGCCATATTTTATTGCTCTTATTCTCTTTTTTGTTATCCAGCTTTTAGCTCATCAAAATACTTTATCCCACGGATTGCCAAGTGTTCTGGCGTCTATGATTTATGCGAATAATATAATTTTCAATGACCTGGGTTATTTTGTCAATTCTGTTTTATGGTCGCTCGAGGTCGAAATACAGTTTTATATTTTTGCCATATTTTTTGTTCAAGTTTTCCGGCTGACCAAACTTTATAGAAGGCTTTCTTTTGTAGCTTTAATTTTGGGAATCCCTTTACTTCATCTCGTTTATTTCCCAAAAACAACAACGGTTTATTACTTTCTGCAATTTTTCTTTTTGGGATTTTTGCTAGTTGATATGTACTTAGATAAGAAGCGAATCAATATCCCCAAAATTTTCTCTATCATCTTGGGTACACTATCCTTGATATGCCTATTGTATTTCGATTACAAGGTGAGCTTGCTTAATCAGTATATATTTCTGTTCGGGATTTTTGGCTTATATTATTCTGTTTTAATAAATGGCTTTGGCAAAAGTTTTTTCACCAATAAATATATTACGGTAATTGGTGGTATGTGTTATTCGATTTATTTGATTCACGCTCCTATAACGTCAGCCTTTGCAAATATTAGCAAGTACTTTATAATTTCTAATCATATAATACCAAATTTATTACTATTTACCGTTATTTGCATTCCACTTTTATTAATACCATCTGCCATTTACTTTAAATTTATAGAGAAGCCATGTATGGATAAAAATTGGCCCCAAAAATTAGCCGGAAGAATGAAATTACTTTTTAAGAAAAAAAAATACGAATTTGGAAAGGTTGAAGAATCCTAAAAGAGAAATTTTTTTGAATAATTTTCTTCGACCAATTTAGATATCATATTCGTCTAAGAAGAAAAGTTTTTGTAATATTTGTAAAATAACTATGAACACATCAATTGACTTAGAAAATGAATTTTTAGCTATGCAAGGGAACCTGAAATCGTATTTGTACCGTGTATCCGGTAATAAATTGGATTCCGAAGATTTGTTGCACGATACATTTCTCAGGGTTAACGATAAAATTGGAACTTTCAAAGGGCAATCGAGTTTTAAAACCTGGGTATTCGCTATAGCAACAAATCTTGCTCGAGATAATCAAAGAGTAAAAAGACGTTGGGAATTAGATGCGCAAGATAAGTGCAAAGAATATACAATGAGCAATGTTGACTGCCAAAAAAGACTTATTTCAAGTTTTCACAGCCAGAAAATACATAGCTTTGGGATTGAAGAGCATATTAACTATTGCTTTACTTGTATAGCAAAAAACTTAAAATTGGAGCAACAGATTGCTATTATTCTAAAAGAATTTTATAATTTCAAAAGGCAAGAAATTGCCAATATAATTGATAAAACCGAAGGTGTCGTAAAGCATTTGCTCCACGATGCAAGGAATCAACTTCAAACCAGATACGAAAATCGCTGTGCAATGATTAACAAAAATGGAATTTGTTACCAATGCGCTGAATTAAACGATACTCTTCAAGGAATATCCGATTCCGCAGCAAAAATCCAAAAATATGGATTTTCGCAAGAAAATTCTTCAAGAACCAACCTTGACATTCGCTTCAAATTGATTAATAAAATCAATCCTTTGGAAAGCAATGGAGCTAATCTTGAGGACACCATTTTGCAGTTGCTGAGAGAAGCTATCGAAGATAAATAAATTTTCGACCGTTTTGAATTACTATTACGTCTAAAGTAATAAATGTAGTTTTTAAACTTCAAAGAAGAGTTAAATATGAAACCAGTAAACACGCAAGACACAAATTATCCAAAATGGTTGGATAGAAAAGAATATCCCTTCAAGAGTAATTACTTCCAATTACCGATTGGCAGGATGCATTATGTGGATGAAGGTCAGGGCGACCCGATTGTGATGGTTCACGGCAATCCTGGTTGGAGTTTTGAATTTAGAAAAATTATTTCTGAAATGTCGAAAACACATAGGTGTATCGCCATTGACCATATCGGATTTGGTCTATCGGACAAACCTTATGAATTTGATTATTTGCCAATAAATCAAGCTAAAAATTTCGAATTGTTTATGGACAGTTTAAATTTAGAAAACATAACTTTGGTATTCAATGATTGGGGTGGACCTATCGGTCTGGCTTATGCATTAAAACATCCTGAAAAAATCAAGAAATTGGTTATTCTAAATACTTATTTGTGGTCTGTAGAAAATGATCCATATTTTCAAAAATTCAGCGGTTTAATGGGTGGAGCATTAGGACGTTTTTTAATAACAAACATCAATATGTTTGCCAAATACTTTTTACCACAAGTAGTAGGAAATAAAAAAGCATTCACTAAGAGCGTTCATAGACATTATTACAAACATTTAGCCACAAAAAAGGACAGAAAAGGCTGTTATGTTTTTCCAAGAGAGGTCGTCGGATCAGGCAAGTGGTTGGATAGCCTCTGGCAACAGCGTGAAAAAATCAACTCAATTCCCACAACATTCGTTTGGGGTATGAAAGATATGGCATTTAGGGAAAAAGAACTGAATTATTGGTTGGCTAATTGGAACAATCCGAAAGTAATTAAACTCGAAGGAATTGGACATTATCCACAAGAAGAAGCACCGGAAGAAGTGATGAAAGCCTTGAAGGAATAAAACCATTATAAGTTACGAAACGTTTGAAATACATCATTCATTTTTCCACGCTTTTAAATTAGCAAAAGAAATGTTTCATTATATGTTTTTATTAGAAAAAAAATTCTTAATTTTGATAAATAATATTAATCATAAATGGAATAGAGATGAAAGTACCTTTTTTAGACTTGAAAATCAATTACTTATCAATAAAAGACGAAATAGATTCAGCGATTTCTGAAGTATTAAATAAAACAGCGTTTGCTTTGGGTTTTGCTGTTGACGATTTCGAAAAGCGCTTTGCTGAATATATAGGTGTAAAACACGCCGTTGCTTGCAACAGCGGGACTTCCGCTTTACACTTAGCATTACTTGCCGCCGGTGTCAAAGCCGGAGACGAAGTTATTACTACTCCGCACACCTTTGTATCAACAACTTGGGCGATTTCGTACGTGGGAGCTAAACCTGTATTTGTCGATATAGACCCAATGACATACACAATTGACCCTGCCGAGATTGAAAGAAAAATCACACCGCGGACTAAAGCGATTATACCGGTTCACTTATATGGACAAACCGCTGATATGGACCCAATACTAGAAGTAGCTAAGAAGCATAAACTTATCGTAATTGAGGACACAGCGCAATCTCATGGTGCATTATATAACGGCAATCCTTGCGGTAGTATGGGTGATTTGGGATGTTTTTCATTTTACCCCGGCAAAAACCTTGGTGCTTTCGGCGAAGGCGGATTGGTAACCACAAATAATGATGAATTTGCAGAGAAAATCCGTTTATTGCGCAATCACTCACAACCGCAGAAATATATACATACTGCAATCGGATATAATTACAGGATGGATGGCATACAAGGTGCTGTTTTGGGTGTTAAACTCCGACATTTGGAAGATTGGAACGCTTTGAGACGTACAGCCGCCGAAAAATACACTGAAGGTTTGAAGCATATAGAAGGTTTGACACCTCCATTTGTACCCGCTTATTCTCAACCTGTCTGGCATTTGTTCGAACTTAAATTACCGAACAAAGAAATGCGCGACGGCTTAATGGATTATTTACAAAATGCCGATATCGCGAGCGGTTTGCATTATCCGATACCGGTGCATCTGCAAGGAGCCTACAGTTTTCTGGAACACAAAGCGGGTGATTTCCCTGAAACAGAAAAAGCCGCCGATTGCTTGATTTCATTGCCAATGTTTCCTGAAATATCAGATGAACAAATCAGTTATGTAGTTGATAAAATAAAAGAGTTTATGGGGAAATAGATGATTGAGTAATCGAGTAAACTAAAAGGGTTGTTTAAAATCGACAATTATTGAGAACAGACAGGAATGTTTATTCTACTATGTCATTGATTTATGAAGTAGCTTAGACATTTCTGTCTGAGCTACTTTTCTAACTTGTGAGTAGTGAGACAGCCCCTTTTTATGAAAAACACTTGTAAATCAATTGTTCATCAACATAATCACCGACATCACCTTCTTCCATTGCTTTACCTAGAGCAATTTCTTCCATTAATTCACTAACAATACTTCTAAGATAATCATTATCATCACTAAAAAATTCTGATAATGCTTCTTTGACTTGTTGTTTTATTTCTATAGTATCTGTCATTATGATGCCTCTGTATTAAATCCCTTATATTCTTTATTCACCACAGCAAGCGGATTCCAGCTTACCATCTTTATATTTCACTCTATTGATTATCACATCAATGCGTCGAATACGATCTAATTCATAAAAATCATCAATTCTAGTTACATATCCCGGGATTTTTGGGATTAAAGTCGGATCAACTTGTTTGCCTTCTATAACGAATATGATTTTAGCGTTATTAACTTTATATTTAATTTCTTCTTCAATATTTATATCATCAGGTAAATAAACTTCTCCTTTATAGACATAATCCATAAACGCTTCATTTTTCATAAGCAATTTTTTCAATTCATAATATCCCGAATATGCTCTCAATTTCGACAACGTATCATTTGCAGAACCGACCAAACTCGCCAGCGGGAATATTGCTACTTTATTCGATTTGCTATAGGTCAAACGCATGGTTGATTCATCAAAACTCGGAGAATAGTATTTGATAGTTCTATCACCGGTGTACCAACCTCGAACAATTGGTCTGATATCGCTATAGCCTTGGATATGAATGATTAGCAGGTTTCTTGGTTCTTTTTTCAATTCTTCTGTAAACGCCGGTATTATCTTATTTGTAATATCGTTTGCCATACGATTCAAGTATTTATCAACGGAATCTGCATATTCTTTGTATTCTTCAACCCTTTTATTTCTCTTTAATCTTCGAGCATTCTCTTGAGATTGGCTGAAATTTGGGTCTAAATATCCGAATTCCTGATTGTCAGGATGAAGTTCGATAAATGATGCATTACCAAAAGCTGGACTTGATAATTCTTTCAAATGACGTTCAAGATTTTCGCTTGTATTTACTTCCCACATACCGGTTTGGAAAAATGGAACATTCTTTTTATCTTCTTTTATATTTTGAGCATACTCCCAACGGCACGGCGGGCAATGATAATATTTCGGGTAAATATATATGGTATCGTAAACAAAAACATCCTCGGCATAGCAGTAATTTACGTTAAATCCTTTTTGAGTTAGAACTGAAAGAGCAGGATTATCGCGTGTAATTCGATGGTATGTTGTGTCGTATTTCTGGAGTGTATCGATAAGTGTAATAACTCTTTTTTTACTAATTCTATCTTGTTTGTCCAACACTCTTTGTGCCCACACAATTCTAAATGCCGGATTGATAAAACTCACAGACTTGACTGCATAGTTTTTGCTTTTCAATTCAGTAACGGTTAATTCTACCAATTCGGAAGCAATATCCAATGTATCGAATACTTCTTTATATTTTGGGTTTACCAATGTGTCGTATTTCTGAATAAATTCGCGTTTACTGATTTCAGGTGGTAATTTGGTGATAGTTCGAGATTGGTAGTATTTCAAAGTACCATCTTGACTGTTTATATTGTCTTCATATAGTGAGCCGCCAAAAGTATTAATTTTGGCAGAATAAGGCAAATCGATGGTTTCGCCGTTTTTAAGTTCTTGTTTTGGACCATTTATTTCGGTTGTAATAAATAGTGGACCCGCAAGAATAAAATCAGGATTGGTGGATTTGATAACGATATTATATTTTATTTTACCAGATGGTAGTGGCTTTACTTTTTCTTTGCAATCTGTATCATACGGAAATTTATAGATATCATATAAACCGACATTTTTATATATACTATCCTTGTTTATCTTAGTAGGTTTATCAAATCTATTCGAGGAAAAATATATGAATGAATTAGTCGAAATAGGGTTGGGGATAAAAGGAAAAAGCTCGTCCGCGCTACTGTTTATTCCATCTAATTTTTCAACCACGCCGTTGCTGTAAATAATCTGTTTATCAAAATCAATAGTCAATCCAACTTTGTATAAGTTATAATCTTTATTATTTCTATCAGATGCAAAGAGTAGTAAAGGCGATTTGCAGAAGCAAGTAATAAATGGAGAAAATTCGTTTGAATTGGACAAATTTATACTATCACCCATCGCTGAAAAACTATTTACTTTACTCCATTTGCCATTTATATTAAAGGCATAAAATAAATCGGCATTTCCTTGATTGGTATATGGGTAGCTTGCATTATTTGGAATATCATATCTATCGGATGACCAAACGAGCAATGTATTGCAATTCTTATCTTTAATTGCGAATGGATGCGAATCCCAAAATTCAGAATTTATAGGTTCGCCCAAATTCCTAAAAATGTATTTACCGTTTTCTTTCGTAAATTCAAAAATATCTGTTCCGCCTACTATCCCTTCGATTGGCAAACCGATTTCTTTAGCATAATTTTGGTCAGGTGGGTGGGAGATAGAAACGAACCCCGATTCGTTGGAAGTAAAAGTAACTGATTCCGCATTTAATGTTAAATAATCAAGAGCAGTTTTTGGCAATTGGTCTGCCATTAGTTGACTAATCAACAAATTTGAATTTTGAATACCATCGTTGATTCCTTGATTCTTCGATTTTAATTCCTTGTTGCACACGTCGCAATTCTTAATCTCATTTCCTGGTCTTTGAACGGGCGCTATTTCATCATTCGTTGTATTTAATATTTCCACATTTCCGGGTGGTGCTTTTACAATTTTATGACTGCACGATAATGAGATTGCCAACAATATAAACAATGCTATAATTCTGATTAATTTCATTTATTTCCTTATAACGCAGTGAATAAAATTGTTATACGTTTTTTATAAGGTGCCGTCGTACTTTGCGATATATTCGCTATAGCAAAGACAAATGTTCTTCCATTTCTAGCACGGTATAAAAATACTTTCCCTTTTCGAACTGTTAGATTGATAGTTTTACCAGAAACAAGCATTAATAGATTATTAACAACAGCCGCCGGTGGAGTTGCCGCTACTTCATTACCCGCCATATCAAACACTTTGAAGTCGTAAATAGAAAATGGCTCATTTGCGGCATAAGTAAAACCTTTGCCGTATTGTGATAACAAAGCGTAACCTTCTCCGATTTCAGTTTGATTATCAGGAATGTATTGCTTACAGAATAAATTTGCATCGTCCAACATATAGTTATTTGGTAGTCTGTAAATTTCACCGCTTACTCTGATTACTACAGTTTGATTTGCAGTATCCGCATCAATTAGCAATATATCACCAACCATTCGCTCATTTGTCGGGTAGTTACCTAAAAGAATAGTATTCAAATCCTGAGTACCATCATTATATATCTGTTCGGCAAGTTGAATTTTATCATTCAAAAGGTATGGTGTTTCGTTTGGAAGTGTTCCGGAACTGATATCATCTTCAGGGAACAAAAATGAATGGATAGAATATCCAGGGACGGGTACCCAAGTACTATCGTTGATTTTCTCCAATCTCGGATTAAATATAGTAATTGTTGCCTCTCTTACTTTACATTGATTCTCTTGCTCGCAAATTGGACATTCATTGCAGGAATTTAGAAAAAGTAATGTTGCTACAGCTATTGAAATTAATATTATTTTCATGTTTTTTCCTCATTAAAATGTTACGCCAAATCTAAAAACCAGCATATTAATTGTCCGCTTAACAGGTACATTCGTATATCCACGTAATTGCGTCATTTCACCCACGGCATAGGAACGAAAACTAACATCGGCTGATAAATCCATCCAAGATACTAACGGAATATCAATACCCGCGCCTAATGTATAAGAAATTGGGATACTCAAATCAAAACCGGGTAATTCACCATTCACATTTAATTTATTTTTGCAGTCAGCTGAAAAGTTTAGTTTGAATAAATTTATTGTTGCGGAATCAATCATCCCACCGATTTGACCATACACAAAAGGGCTGAGGCATAAAGTTTTAAAAATGTTATTTTTCTGAGATAACGCTTTATTGCACCGCGATAAAAAATCATATCGAAGGTGGAGCATAGCCGAAGGTCTTGTTAAGTCTATGCTTTGCTTTGAATCATAAGCTTTAATACCATTGGAAACAGCAACCCCCAGCCCAAACTTTTTGCTTTCACCAAATCTAAAACCCGCCGCAATTTCAGCGGAAATATTATCGCGGCCTATAGTGGTGTTGGTTATTTTGACATCATTATAAATGCTATAAACACCGCGTAATTCTAGAAAATACCAACTGCAATTCCTTTTCGGACACTTGAATCTCAGTTCTGGAAGTGCGATATCAAGTTTATTACAACCACAATCCGAACAAGTGTCTATAAAAGTGGAATCAATTTTTACAAATCTATATCTATCAGGTTTAAGTGGATTATGATAATCCTCAAAAATATTTATTTTTCCAAAATCTTTGTCATCGGGATCCAATTTGTAACCAATTAATTCAACGCAGTTTAAAGGTATTTTTTCAATTTGATCCTCATTTGCGGCTGATGAATCGACAAATAGAACATATTGCGAAATGATATATTCGGTTGTTGGCTTAATCGGGCAAGAATCGGGTTGGGTAATAATTGATACGCCCAGCACTTTCCCGCGCAAAGAACTTCCATTACGAGGTTCTTTGGTAAATGGATTGGTATTGTACTGCCGTTCGTAAGCTTTTTTAATTCTTACAGCATCATCGTAGTGCGGCTTTGTCGTGGCACAGCTTTGTACCAATGAGGATATAATCCAAATAAAAAGAAAGAATGAAATGAGATTTCTTTTGGTTTTCATTATATCCTCACGCTCAAATTTATACTTCCGGTAATTGATTCAAGCGAGGGTCTTGATTCTACTCTATAAATAAAATTATCCGCATTATATAACACATTCAAATCCAACAAAAAGCAAGTTTTCCCAATAGAGAATCCATACGAAAGTCCTCCGCCTGCCGCTCCGCCCAATCCTAATTTTTGTGCATCATCCAAACCGGTTATCGAACTTATAGTGAAAAGTGCCTGTATATAAGGAATAAGTTTCCTTTGGTAACTATTGCAGTTTACAAAATTATAACGTACTTGCGGTGATATTAGGATAAAATTTTTGTAATAACTCGTGTTCATTGAATCTACTTTATTAGGAGAGAAATAATCCAATCTAAGTCCATACCATAATTTGCAAAAGTTCCTTGATTCGAGCTGTATATTATAACCAAAGGCGGGTTTGTTTACTTCATTCAATTTCCCCAGCGGGTAAATGTAGTCTACTCCGGCACCAAAGTATGTTTGAGCAGGAGATTTATAGCAAACAGAAAAAAGGAAAAGCAATATAATTAGTATATATTTTTTGTCCATATTTTTAGCCTTTTTATAATATTATATATATATGCAAATTTATCATCTGCAAATATATTAAAAAATCAAGTATTATATATGTTCAAACTCTATGCCAAACTACGAAATGAGTTCTTAAAGTTCATAAAGTTGAAAGTTTATATAAGGAAAGAGAAGAAAAGTAGTCAAAAAGAACTTCTGATTACAATTATAAATTTTAAATCCAAGTCGTTAGCGGTGGATTTATGTAGTTGATTTCTTTCTTGTATGTGTATTTCGGATAACCGAAAATTGACACTGCGTAGATTGAGTAGCCTTTTTTAACTTTCAGGATTTTTTCCAAAGTCTTGTGGGCAAACTGAGCATAACCAATTATACAACTCGCAATTCCATGTGATTGCGCATATAACATCATATATTGCTGAGCAATGACACAGTCATCTTTTGCCTGAGGTGCTTTCTTTGGACCAAGAATGAATATAATACAAGGTGCGGTGCGGAATATCTGGTAATCTGTATTATCAAAGTCTGTATTCATTTGATCAATACCATCTTTAAGCGTCAATATGTTATTAGCCAGTTTTTTATTGAATATCTTTATCAGATTACTTACAAAAGGATTGATAATGATTTTCAAAGAATTAAATTTCTTCAATATAACCTTTTCCAATTCCAAAATTTTATCTTTATCGGTTATTACTATATATTCTCTTTTCCTTTTATTCGAGGAACTTGGTGCTTTTTCAGCATAGTGAATAAAATTTCCGAGCATGCTTTTATCGATATCTTTTTTCCGATATTCACGTACAGAACGTTTACCAATAAGCAATTTTTCGACATCGTTTAGTCCATCTTCATATATTTGAGCAGTAAATGATTTTGGATTGTCATTCAGCGATATGATTGCATCTTCCGGGCAAATCGCGGCACAATGTCCGCAGGAAATGCACGATCTTGGTTTTGTTTGTTCTACCGTATTATCAACGATTTCGAGAGTTTTACCAGGACATACTTTTATACAATTTCCGCAAACTGTGCATTTGTTCTGATCTATTTCGATTGTATTTTTTAACATTTATTATTTTTTGTTCCAGAGTCGAGAAATTCTCATGGTCGAGATTTATTAAATTTTGAAAACTATTCTACTTGAAAGGATTTAATCATGTCTTTTATACCAATTTCGTATGGGGTAACTTTAAAATCCGGGAAATGCTTTTTGAATTTATCGAATGACATAATATATTCATTATCAAATTGATATAGCATCACGACAGCTTCATTTAAAACAGGGATAAATATAGAAACGATTTTTGCGATAATTGGTGGAAGGTAACTGATTTTGTAATTACTTCCAAGTATTTTGTTAAATATAACTGTAACTTCTTCAACAGTTATTGGTTCGCCAACAGGCAAATGCCATACTTGTCCATGAGTCGAAGGGTCAAGCGCAAGTGATACTAAAGCTTTAGCATTATCCGTAGTATTGGCGTATGTATGTTTCACATTAATCTTACCAATAGATTGTGGAGCCTTGCCTGCCAACATTTTCTCTAAAAATGAATTGTAAAATGCGCTGGAAATGGTATGTGGTCCATAAAAGTCAGCAGATCTACCAATAACGGCATTAACCTTCTTGTATTCCATTGCTTTGATTAATAAATCTATGGTTTTCTTTCTAGCCAACCCTTTCTTAGTGCCCGGATTTTGCGAATGGTTTTCGGCAAATGGAATTGCTAATGGAGCTGGACCGTACATATAAGCGTTATCTAAAAATATTAGTATTGCATTTGTTTCAGCACAGGCATCTATGACATTTTGCATTATTAGAGGCCATTTTTCAAGCCATATTTTGGAATCATAAGGGAGAGCTACACAAAGGTATACGTGTGTCGAACCTTTAATTGCGATTTTTGCTTCATCCGCTGACAATAAATCTGCTTTTATAGTTTCTTTGTCACCTGCCTTCGCATTCCTTTGTACTAATCTTATTGGCAAATCTCTTTGTTGCAGTTCCTTTATAACTGCTTTGCCTGTGGCACCCGAAGCACCTAATATTGTATGCAATTGATTATTCATTATTATTATTATTTAAATTTATAAAATCAAACATTTACTACGTATATGTCGCAATAATGTTTATTGAAGTTCCATAAGTTATTTTAACTCTATTTCATAATATATTTAGCTTCAAACAATTTCGTTTCGCCCTAAAGACGCACAGTTGCCAGAAATGTTGATTTTATTTTCAACGACTTAGTTTTGTGGAACTTTTAATTAAAGTCAAAATAATTAAACCATCGTTGATAAAAAATGGCTGTTGACAGGGACAACAGCCTACTATGGGAAAACAAGATAAGGGAAAATGTTAAGTATATTTATAAAATTTTGTTTTTAAATTTTCTGAATTACAATTAATACTTGATTACATTTTCCGAAAATCTTTGACCATTATAATTCATTTCAACTATATAAGTACCATTTGTAAAATTTTGCAAATCAATTTGGTCTAAATCGCTTGTCATTTCAAATGAAGTCAATACTTGTCCTTTTAAGTCTATGACTTTTACTTCTGAACCGGTTGGACAAGTTACTGTAATAGCGCTATTTGTAGGATTAGGATAAACCGAGAATATTTTTTCCACCTCTTTGCCTTCTTTTATTGCTAAAGCTGAAGATTTTACAAAAATTGGGTTTGAATAGAACCATAAATCAGCAAAAGCTTTTGCTCTGGTATTTCCAAGAGGTCCGCCCATTAATGAATCAGCTAATGGATTGCCTTCGCCATCAGTTTCCTTTGCAACATTCAAACCTAAATTAGTACCTCTCAAGCGGAAATACATATTATTAGTCATATCTACTTCCAAAGTCATTTCTTTCCAGCCATTACCTTTATCATTCCATTTTTTACTAACGATACCTTTTGTATCAGTAACTCCGCCTACCGCATCAAATCTTGCAATTACTTTGGTTGTATTAACTGTTTCAATATTGTATTGAGCATCAGCAGGGTCAATTTTATTACCCAATTTACCGCCGATCAAATCAATATGGTCAACTTTAGGATTGTTATAAGTGCTCCATACATTGTAATTTGGCGTTTCTGGGTCGTGAAGTCTAATAGTTACATTAACTGTTTTGCCTGTAACATTTGCAGTTTCACCCATCGTCGAGCCTTCTACTTTAAAATTCAACGAATCAATTAGGTCACCGGAAACAACCCAACTATTGCCTGAACGCATACCATCAACAATTGATTGCGGGTTTTTTACATCTGCTAAGTAAGTATAATTTTTTTGGTATTCACCAGGGAAAAAGTCACTTCCTGTAGCTGTAGTTGTATCATGACAATCGGAATTAGAAAATAACCAGAAATGTCTTCCTTCTGAAAGCATTGCATCCCATAAACCGCCAACTTTTGCGGAGAAATAACCAGAACCTCCATAAGTTCCACCACCAGCAGCAGTAGGTGTATATCCACCACGTTCAGCACCCATTTGATGTCCAGGAACACTTTCAAAACCAAATGCTACATCAGGACCCGCATTGTTAAAATCTCTAAAATCTTTTATTTGGTATCCGCCTTTTGTTTGTGGTTTTCTTTCCGGATGAGCAAAAACTGTCCAACTAGTCATTCTGTGGTTGTTCTGTAACCAAGTTATTGCTTGTACTGCTTTTGCGTGGTCGTTTACAAAGTTTTTATTTGTCCAGCCTTGAGCTAAGCCGCCGGTTGTATCTTTATCATTTGCATCAAATCTAAATTCAAATTCTGAAAGCGCGTATTCATTGTCGTTAGCTTTGAATTGGTCAACAAATGTGCTGAAACTGCAATGTTCGTGTCCGGGAACATTCCATTCATAACCTTGAAATATAATTTTTGATGGGTACATATTACGAGCAATTTTAATCGCATAATATGAATAATCTCTCAAGCTTTGCCATCTCCACATATTAGGATTCGTACCACTTTTAACATTTCCCAATATATTAGCGGATGAGTAGGTATCCCAAAATGTTGTAGTCGTTTTTACTTTCCCATTCGCATCCAAACCGTCAAACAAATCGTAACCACTTAACAAACCATTACGGTTAAATCCGCCACCGTGTTCGCTATTCGCCCACCATTTAAGATTATATTGCGCATCTTTTTGCATCATATACATAATGCTGTACGAACCATCTGTAAATGTCGTGTGTTGATGGAAATCTCCCGCTACCCACCCAGACTGTGCTGACATAGTGCTAAGTGATATACAAAATGCAACCAATATTATAGATATTTGGCTTGCTAATTTCGTAATTTTAACTAAATTCATAACTGCTCCATAAAACATTAAAAAAAAAAAACTTTTTACAATACAAAACTACTTCTGTAATGTTAATGTGTTTTAAAGATTTGGTTAAGAAAAATATTTGTAGAATTAACTATAAATTGATAATCTATTTGAGGAATTGATATGGCTGATTTATATTGTTAGAATACTTAAGGATCGTTTTGTTAAATTTGAACCTAATTGTGAAAACAATGCTAATTATTTAAAAAAATCTGTTTCTCGAGGCGAGAGTATTTCTTAACTCTTTATTATTATGTGTTTAGCATTAACAAATTCATTTTTAACCCAACTACGCATAGTCCAAAGGATTGTTGACTAAATTACAATAATATTCTAAAAACAAATAATTGAAAAAACCTTCGGAAAGTTGGAAACCTTCCGAAGGTCAAAGTTATCTTTAATGATATTCAATATATTGATATAAAAGGATATTACTCGTTTAATAAATTAAAATTTTCTCATGGCTCTAACTCTATAGTTCCCATTTTTGCCATAATTGCCTGAAATACCATAATGAAGATTTGTACAAGCCGATGTGGATGCACCTGTTTCAGTAGAACTCCAATATGTTCCTAACGCAAAGCCATCTGTATTTCCTAAAACTCTATTTACTTCGAAAGCGGCATTAGAACATTGATTTAACTCAAACATTGAAGGCAGATACCAGTCACCGAAACCACCATGATTATAGTCATCGCATAATTTTGCGGCACTAGTAGTATGCCCGGCTTGTCCGATAATTTCAGCTGTGTTGGTTTGCCCGTCGGTTGGACTTTGTGCATTAACACCAATTAAAGTGGCGTCTATATTGCTCCAAACTATTCCGGTACTTAAATCTGTTAATGATGCGATCAAACCATGTTCAATACCTGATTCTATCCAAACAGATACTACAATTCCGCCACCGTAAAGTTCTCCAATAAAATGTGTAGGCATTCCGGTTGTAGTAATGACATAAGGATTAGCTATTGTTCCCGTTCCTGCTACACTTATATGCGCTCCGGCTGTGATCTTCGTTTCAGAACCGTCAGCGTTTTGTAAACCGTTTAATTTAGTTTTATCAGCTCCACTCATAAATCCGCTTGTCGTTGTAGTGGCATCAGTATGTGTATGATTGGATAAGGAAAAATCATGAGTGAAATTCACCCAATTTGTGCCATTAAATTTTAGTAATTGGTCATTCGCCGGAGTCGTAATTAAAAATGGATTATCTGATAAATCAATGTAACTTCCAGTAGTTGCGATTAGAGCAAATGTAGGTTTGCCTGTTATATCAGTCCAAGCGGGTACATAAGTTATTGGGCGGTAAAGTCCGGTATGATTTCCCCAGCCATACGCAGTATTCCAATGGGAAATATTAGTAGAAGTAATCCCGTAAGCGGGCGAGGCTCCGAAAATTGGGTCAACTTCGTTGATTCCGCCAACTAAGCTTTCTGCTGTTTGTGCATACATCGCATAGGGGACACTTAATAACTGGCTCATACCAGTAATTGTGTAGTTGGTTCCACCTGTTGGATCGGTTTCAATTTTTATGTAATATGGACCATCTCCCCAGTCGATATTGCTAAATATTCCTGTAGCCGGAACGCCGGTACCAATCTCTATTGCCAACAATCCATTATCATTGGTTTCCGGATTAGGGTTATATATTTCCTTGTAAACTTCTGCTCCATTTATTGAGCCTTGAATAATACTTATTCTTACTCCTACTGCTGAGTTAGTTATTAGAGCATTACTACTGTTACGAATTACAGCCTGATAGCTCATCTTTTTTGGTGCTTGAGCTAATACACCTGTAGTTATTAATACTACTGCTAAAAAAATAAATATATTTCTCATAAGTTCTCTTGTTTAATAATTTAAAATGATTCTACTTCTTAGTTGCGAACAGTTTGTTTGTGAATTAAATTAATATCTGCGAACTGCGCGAACTCTACAAACAGCATATTTGCAATACGTAAAGGAATATCCGGAACCAATACCCAATACCCACGCTGGATTAGATGTAGGCGATTCGGTAGAACTCCAATATTCGCCCTCACCTGAGTTCCAACCATATTGGAAGCCGTTTGCATTTCCCACAAGGGTGTTTACTAAATAAGCGGCTTTATAACAAAACTTTAATTCCCACAAAGCCGGTAGGTACCAATCGGTAAAACCGCCGCCATTATAATCAACACATAATTTTGCGGCACTAGCTGTATGTCCTGCTTGCCCAATAATTGCATTAGTGTTGGCTCGTCCGTCTATTGGACTTTGAGCTGTCACACCTATCAATGGACTTGTCACATTACTCCAGGTGGCACTTGTGCTAATATCAACTAAAGAGACTATTAACCCATGTTCGACACCAGCTTCTTTCCATACGGCAACTACAATACCACCTCCGTAAAGGTCGCCAACATGGTGAGTTGTTGCGCCTGTGTTATTAATCACATAAGGGCTTGCTATTGTTCCTGTTCCCGTATTAGTTATATTTGTTCCTGCTGTTACAATTGTTTCGGTGCCATTGGCAGTTTGCAAACTATTTAATTTAACTTTATCAGTTCCAATTATATAACCGCTTAGAGTTGTGTTTGCATCAGAGTGTGAATGGTTTGATAACGAAAAATCCGGTGTAAAATTCACCCAATTCGTTCCGTCATATTTCACTAATTGGTCAGTTGTAGGAGTAGTAAACAAGAATGGATTCGATAATAAATCATTAAAACTGCCGCTTGTTGCAATTGTTGTAAATATCGGTTTACCGGTAATTTCATTCCAAGCAGGAATGTAACTTATTGATCGATATAGTACGGCGTGATTGCCCCAACTATAAGAAGTTGACCAATTGCTTATGTTGGTTGATGTAATTCCACTTGCGGCAGTTGGTCCAAACGTAGGGTCGGTTTCGGTAAATCCTATGGTTAAGTTCTCGGCTGTATTTGCATATAGAGCATAAGACACGCTCATGAGTTGGCTGATGTTGGTTATTGTGTAATTTGTACCACCTTCGAGATCCGTTTCTGATTTGACAAAAAATGGACCGTTTTCCCAGTTAATATACCCAAATGATCCGGTTAGAATTGTACCGGAGCCTATTTCGATTGTTGCTAAACCATTGGAATTTGTTGTGGGAGTATGAGTTTCGACATAAACAACAGAACCTGTAGGTGAACCATGTAATATACTTATACGCATTCCCACAGTCGTTGAAGTAACCAAATGGTTACTAGCATTTCGAATTACAGCCTGATAGCTCATTCTGTATGGAGCTTGCGCAAATAGACTTGTAGTAATTACTACTACTGCTAAAATAGTAAATAATTTTTTCATAATGGTCTAGTTTTTAATTATTTTAAATGATTTAACTTCAAGATTGTTTGAGTTGGTGACTTTTAGAAAATAGGTACCGGCAGAAAAATTGCTCATTGAAATCCTTGTTTCGTTACCTTCAATTTTTTTGTTATCTAAAAGTTTTGCATTTACATCGTAAAGTTGATAAGTAAGACTTACTGTACTTAGATTTTCAATGGTTAGCTTTAAAAAATCAGCTACCGGATTTGGGTATGCCGAACATTTTAATGTTATTCCTTTAGGTTCATCAAGTACCGATACTACCGAAATTTCATAAGGTTGTTGTACTCCTTGTGCTTCAGAACCGGTTGTTCCGCTATTAGTTTTATATACAACTTGACCCACAGTGTAACTTATCGAACCGCCAGTGCCCGAGGCGTTACCACCTGAAGCGGGTATTGATTCTTGTGCATATAGTCCTGTCAGCCCAATGCTAAATAGAAGCAATGCACATAATCCTACAATTTTGTTTCGCATCATCATCCTCCTTGGAAATCAAAAATATTTATTTAATTATTATATATTTGTTATGCTTGAGCAACTATTATTCCAAAACATAACAAATAATTGTGTACAAATTTAATATAAAATTTTAATACAACAAAAATATCGTGTAAATTTTGCTAATAAATTCTTAAATAATTGGGAAAGTGGTTAAAAAGAAATAATTATACCTGATTATTGTTGTGAAATCAGGAAAGAAAACTTATAAATCAAATACTCGTTAAAAAGTTTTAAAATATTAATCGTATATTTGCGTTTGACGATAAGAATTTTTAAAGGAAAATAGATTATGAATGAATACAGCGAAGATGAAATAAAGCTTGCTCGTTTTGCAAAAGCATTAGGTCATCCGGCGCGAGTGCAGATAATGAAATTGCTTGCTTCTCAAGCATCTTGCTTTTGTGGTAATATAGTGGATTATCTGCCATTATCGCAATCAACAGTCTCACAACATCTTAAAGAATTGAAGGATGCAGGTTTGATATATAGTCACGCCGAACCGCCAAAAGTCTTTTATTGTGTGAATAAAGAGAATTGGCAAATTGCGAAAACACTGATTGAAGAATTTTTAAAAATTGATTTTAATAAATCCTGTAAGTAAAATAATGGTGAATTTATGGAAAAAATAACAAAGAAACTGAGTTTTCTGGATAGATATCTTACGATATGGATATTTCTCGCAATGCTAATCGGCGTATTTTCAGGTTATCTATTTCCTTCCGTCGTCGGTTTTTGGAATAAATTTAATTCAGGCACCACAAATATTCCCATAGCTATCGGATTAATATTGATGATGTATCCTCCATTAGCAAAAGTGCGCTATGAAGAACTAGGTGATGTTTTCAAAAATGTAAGAGTTCTAATATTATCATTAGTTCAAAACTGGGTCATTGGTCCAATTCTAATGTTCGCATTAGCTGTTTTGTTTTTACACGACTATCCCGAATATATGGCTGGTCTCATATTAATCGGCTTAGCGCGTTGTATTGCTATGGTTATCGTATGGAATGAACTCGCAAAAGGTGACACCGAATATGCCGCCGGATTAGTTGCATTTAATTCCATATTTCAGGTACTCTTTTTCTCGGTTTACGCTTATGTTTTCCTTACTGTTTTGCCTCATTGGCTGGGTTTCCAGACATTTAAGGTGGATATAACGATTGGTCAAATCGCAAAAAGTGTATTTATATATCTTGGAATACCGTTTTTAGCAGGAATAATTACAAGATTTACTCTTATTAAAATTAAAAGCAAAGAGTGGTACCACACGAAATTTATTCCGAAAATAAGTCCTATTACTTTAATCGCTCTATTGTTTACAATCGTTGTTATGTTCTCGCTCAAGGGCGAATACATTGTTAAAATCCCTCTGGATGTTGTGAGAATCGCTATTCCGCTACTGATCTATTTTGTGATTATGTTTTTTGTATCCTTCTATATGGGTAGAAAAACCGGTGCGGGTTATGCAAAGACTGCAACACTCTCATTCACAGCGGCGAGCAACAATTTTGAACTAGCAATCGCAGTTGCTATAGCAGTATTCGGAATTAACTCCGGTGAGGCTTTTGCGGCGGTTATTGGTCCGCTTGTCGAAGTGCCGGCATTGATTGCTTTGGTCAATGTGGCTTTGTTTTTCAAGAAAAAGTATTTTACAAAAGAATGTTTATAACTGTCTTAGGCAGTTTTAAATTAAGAGCCAAGAGTTTTTCTTGGCTCTTTTTTATTGGAATTTTCCAGAATTAAGTAATGATTAAAAATAATATTGATATTTTTGTTAAGTTTTTATATTATAAGGTGCATTTCGAATATTTTTAAATAAATAAAATTGAAACTTAAAGCTTTCAAAATGAGAATAAAGCGTATGACAAAAGAAACCGGAAAATTAATAATTGAGCAAAAAGTTTAATGACTTCTTACTAATTATTTTGCCTAAAGTTTAATTGCTATTAATTACTCAAAATAAGACTACGCTCTTTTAAAATTGTTTTTAAACATTGCTATTATTAATTTCACTCCTCACCATAATTATTCTGGTGATTGGTATCCAAAAAAATATTTTTAGAAATTTTAAAATAATGCTTGTTATTTCCAAAATTATTGTTATTTTAGTATTGGATATATTTAGTATATTAAAAAAGGTTATTATAAAATGCCTAATAATTATTACTTACCGACAAAAGCTTCGGATTTGCAAGCCTGGACGCAAAATTTTCTCGCTGTAGCAAATGCTAATCTTGCTCCGCTCGGTTTAATTGCCGGAGATGTAACACCTGTCTCGACTGATAAAACGAGTTTTGATATAGCAATAATAAATGATCATACGACATCAGGAAATGAGCAAATTTCATATAACTGCGAAATACAGTTAGAAAATTTACAGGTACCGGTCAATACTTTTCAAAGATTAATTTACAGCAAACAAATAACAATTAAATCTACTTCAAAAGTAATAAAAGGATCAAAATTTCATGCGTATATTGCTCCTGTTTGTCAACCTTAGTAAATTATTGTTTTATTTAGCTATTATGAATTTTTTGGATTCAATAAACATTTTAAATTTATTTTTATGAAATTAAAAATATTATTAGGTTAATCCAGTAGAGTTTATTTCTCTTGTCGCAAAAATTATTATTTTTTTATAATTAATTATAATAAATGAAATTTATCCATTTAATACTAGGAAAGATTATGCGAATGCGATTACTAATTCTTCTTTGTCTATTTTGGACAGGGATATGTTTTGGACAGGGACAAGTCACTGTTCATTTGAAAACTCCACCACCTAACCAACTTGGAGTTAAGGATTTGTGGAACTTAACTCTCACTAATACTTCCGGAAAAGAAATTAAAATTTACTTGGAAGGAACTTTGGACGAAGTAAAAGAATCACGGATTGTGGATGGCAGGACCGGCTTTTTCACTTTAAAAGCAAAAGAAACAAAACAAATTACTGCAAACAACATACCTGGCGGTGGTACTTATAACTGGCAGAATAAAAAATTCCAAGAGGGTATGATTCGAACCGGCAATGCACCTGAGGGAATGTATACAATTTGCGTAAATGCTAAAAGTGAAGATGAAAGGATTATGGGGCAAGACTGCTTCCAACAAAATATCTCCGTGATGTCTCCACCAATGCTCATTTCTCCCGAAGACGGAGCTGTAATAAAACCTGATGGAGTATCTTTTATGTGGACGGGTACGGGTTTAAAAGGACTTTATAATTTGAAAATTGTAGAGGTTCAGGGTAATCAGTCACCGAGTGAAGCAATGCAAAGAAATTCAGTATGGTTTGAAAAGAAAGATATTAAGACTACTAATTTTATATATCCAACTTCAGCCAGGAAGTTCGAGAAAGGAAAGAAGTATGCATGGCAAGTTATTGTTGGTAATGAAGGAAGTGAAATATGGGCTTTTAAAATAATAATTGAAGATCCTACTCAGGGATGTTTTGAAATCGATACTACTCAATACAAAGTTGAATGTAATGGATTTGATTCTAATGGTCAACCCAAATATAAACTTACAAATTTAATTTTGAAGAATGTAGGAACTAATCCTGGAAATACAGGACTGCATGGTGGACCAATTACAAACTATATTACTCCAACCGGATTTACAATCTCTAATTTGAATCCGCCATCCGCAACAAATATATTACCAAACAATAGCATAAGTATATCATTTGAAATTAGCGGAGCAGCAAATTCACCAATTTCATTCGTTGTAAAGAGTACAATACCACATCCAACGAATCCAAATTTGTATTGTGATAAGACAATTGGTGTATCAGTAGATTTGCCACCTTGTATTTGTGAAGATTGCGATTCTTTAAATTGGGATTTCAACTTAACAGCAAGTCATTCAAATTCAGACCAATATGATTTAAATGGTTCACTTGGTGTAAATCTTCCAATTTTCGGGGTTGAATTTCAAGTACAATCCTGGTCATACACGGCTTCACCAAATTCATGTTCTAATGGTGTAACTCATTTGGAAGAATCTGCGATGTTTTTATTACCCGCAACTACGATTAATAATAACTCGGCAATTCAAGTTTTCAATGAGAATGTTTCGGGAAGCAGTTCAACAAACAACAATGCTACTAAAAAAGTAAAATTACTAAGTACAACAGCAATGCCAAATCCGCTTCCTGTTAATTTTACAATTGGGTTACCAGGTGCTTTACCCGGTTTACCTCCAAATTGTTGTACTATTAATTACAAGGTTTGCATTGAAGTAACTGTATTTTACGATGCCGAACATTGCAAGTCGTGTACGTATGTCAAATGTTTTGAATTCACTAACCAATAAGGAATGCAATCATGAAAAATATATTAATAATTATAATAATTCTTTTCATGGCAATAGTTGCTAATGGACAAGATTTGCCTAAAAATTTCAAGCAAACTGTTCAAAAGGAATATGATGGAATTAAAAAGGATGGTAAACATCCTGAGTTTAAATTAACATTTGAACAGTATTTTAAGCTAATGAAAGAGGAATACTTAGCAGATCAGAAGTTTTACAAATCTCTTAACAATAGAAGTGCTAATGATTTATGTTCAAACGGTACTTTCGAAGAAGGAGTCACTGAAAGTGATTGGGAGTTTTTCTGGGGAGGAGGTTCTCCTACTTATGTTAGCGGAAATACTATGTTGAATACAGGAACTTTTGGACCTAATAATTCGACACCAGCACATGGTACACAAGTTCATCACCAGGTGCAAAGTGCTGGCAATGATGAAATAGTGGGTTCTTTATTAAACAAAGTTTATTCTTATCCAGTCGGTAATACGAAATCATTGAGACTTGGAAATGCACTCAGAGACTATGGAAAGGAAAGAATTGTAAAAAATAATGTATTAATTACATCAACAAATTCTTCCTTTTCTTTTAGTTATGCATTGGTAATGAATGATCCCCAAGATCATGGTCTATCAATTAAACCATACTTTAAGGTTGAAATTATAGATGTTGATGGTACTGATTATTCAAACCTTATTGATCTAGGTGGTGGAAGTAATGTATTGGTAAGTAATCATCCAAGTTTAATTCATTCTGGCATCCAAGAATATAACGATACAGTTGTCTATAAACCCTGGAATTGTTTTACTTTCGATTTAAGCTCAATAATTGGAAAAACTGTAAGGATTACATTTGAAGTCAGAGATTGTAATTGGGGTGGACATTTTGCTTATGCATATTTAGATAATATCTGTTTACCTTGTGATTGGCCGAATCCTGAAGGTACAATTAATCTTAATCAGAGCCAAAGTGACACTTGTGAAATTCCTGGTCAGATATGTTTGGATTATACTTTGCCAAACGGAAATAATCCTGCATTAACAGTGGATTTAGAGTTGATTCAAAATGGCGTAGTTGTTAACACATTGAGTAGTCCTTCATTAACTTCAGGTAATTTATATTGTTTTCAACTAAATACCGCAAATACTAACTCATTAAATACATCTCTTAATGGGTTTGACTATAAGATCATTGGACATCCAATGTTAGGTACATTCCCTTTGACAAATATTATAATTGGAAGTTCTTCCTCTGGTGTTAAACCAAGTCAAAACAATGACTATATGTTTATTTGCCCGGATTCATCTGATCTATGCTGTAATATTCCTAATTTTACTGCATCCCTTACCGAATCTAATGGTATATTCAGTTTGAATTTGAATGGGGGAAGTGTACCAATTCAGGAGGTTGAAGTTTCAATGGCTGATTATCATGCAACTTATAGCGAACCTGGCTGCCAGCCAGTAAATATGGATGCATCTGGAGGTCATATTGGCTATATGAATACAACTACTAACAACCTTGCATCCTTGAATCTGGTTACTAATCAAAACAATTCACATGTTCTTTCATGGGTACCAGGAACACCATCTCTGCTAAACAATACAGTAAACTTTTCAGTTCTACCACCATCTGTAATTAATGTTTCTTGCTGTAGTGTGAATTTCTGGTTCTGCATAAAAGTCAGAGTTAAAGACATAAATTGTAATGTTTGTGAACAGATTTTATGTTATCCTTCTTCAACTACTTGTAATTGTGGAGGTTGGGATAATAATCCAATCCATGTAATAGGAATAATAAATAGAGATAGTTTAATAATTAATCCACCACCTAATGATAATAATTCACGAACAAGGCCGGTAATCGGAACACCGGTAAATTGCGGAGGAACTATAACTTTGACGAAAGGAGAATATGTCTTTTCTGTACCTAATTTCTCCTGTATTCCAAATACATGTACTGCTACTTATCAATGGATGGTTCAGGGTCCGGTTACAGGCTCAGGAACTGGAAAACCATTTACTTTCAATTTTTCCCAAATTGGAACTTATACTGTTACAATTACACCTTCTTGTGGAACACAGCAATGTGATCCTTGCATTGTAACAGTTGTAATAAATGATTCCGAATGTCATTGTGGCAAATGGAGCGGAAACTATATGTATCTTGGAATAAATCCTCAAACTCCATTAAGTTCAAAGCCGAGACCTGTTGCTTGTAACGGCTCAATTACCTACGATGGTCCTCAATCTCTTCATATTAGTATTGGTGACTATTATTGTACTCCTTCAACTTGTCATACTATTTATAGATGGAACGTTTCCGGACCTGTTATTGGTAATGGTACTGGTAAACCTTTTGATTTCAATTTTTCTCAACCTGGTACTTATACTGTTACTATTACTCCATACTGTGGTTCTCATCGATGTGAACCTTGTATAATCACTGTGATAATTAAACCTGTAGATTGTAATTGCAAAGGTTCAGGATGGTTAACAGGTAAACCTATGCTAATTCTTTATGGTTCAGGTCAGGTTGCAGGAAATGCTATAAACGGAGGTAATATTTCTTTGCCAGCACCTGGTACATATCAGTTTATGTCTCCACTACATATTTGCAACCCAGCACCTCCGAATTGTCAAGCTACTTACAAATGGGAAGTACAAGGTCCAGCAACTGGGAACGGTCCTGGTTCGACCTTCTCATTTAATTTTACACAACCTGGTACATATACAGTAATAATCACAGCAATATGTGGGACACAAGATTGTCCACCATTTAAGTTTAATGTAACAATTGCAAGTTCTTGCAGTTGCGGTTCTTGGGAACCAGGAATTATTAAGTGGACAAAACCAGATGGTACTGAAGGAGTAATTGTTTTAAATAATTACCAAGGTGAAGTTATTGAACTGACTCCTTTTCAACCAGGAAATGTATATTTAATTGCTAAACATAATTGTAGTTATTCAAATGCTGTATGTAAAGTGACTTGGTTGTGTACAATTACAAAGGGTGATGGTACACCTCATTTAACACTGCCATCAGTTGAGTTGCCAAACAATTATCCATATAATACTTCAATTATGACAATTTCTGGTCTAACATGGGTTCATGAATTCACAGTTAAATGTGGTAATAATGTTTGTCAGAAATATATAATTAAATTTAAAGCAAAATAAATACTAAATCATTAAATGCCGGCTTAGAATAAAGTCGGCATTTAATTTGAATCAATAATATAATTATTAGAAGTGAGAAATATCAACATAATAGCATTTTTAATAATATCAATAACAATGTTCAAATTATTTAAAAAGAGAAATATGAAAATTAAAATACAAACTCTGATATTTGGATTTGCTTTATGCTTTTTCTGTACAATAGTTACAAATGCACAAGTTGTGGTTACGTTTACCGCACCGCCAACCACACAATTCAAATTAGAGAATATGTGGAACGTAACGCTTATGAACCCGACGCGTGAGAACTATAAAGTATATCTTATAGGACGGGCTACCGAAAGGCAAAACGGCAATATAGTAATGGTGAAAACCACCATTTTCAATCTTCCGCCGGGTTTAAAGATTGTAAACAGCCGTGAATTGGCTCCGCTCAAAGTGCTGGAATCAAATTCACGTTATTCCGATGTAATAAATAATGTCGGCACAGTTCCCTCGGGAGATTATGACATCTGCATCACCGTTTACGATTCCTACAGCGATAGAGTTCTGGGCGAGATGTGTATGCAAACTTATGTGAGGAACCTGACTCAGGTGGATTTGCTTTATCCCGAAGACGGTGCTTCGTTTAGTTACCCGGAAGCTTGGGAACAACCTACTGTAAATGAAGATGAATCAAGCGATGCAATATTTACAAGACAGATGAATAAAGTTGATGAACCAACAAAAAAAGAAACAGCCGGTGCACCAGTACAACGATCAACTAATATTGTTGGTCAGACTAGTACTATAAGCAGCAACGGTTCAATACCTTGTATCGGTGGTATAATTACATTTAATTGGTTGCCACCGGCACCATTACCTTATGGAGCAAAAGTAAGCTATACACTGAAATTAGTGGAGATATTTGGATACCAGTCTGCTTATGATGCAATGAAGTCCAATCTCAACACATTGATAATAGCGAATATCCCAACCAGCATGGTGCAAGTTCCAGCTGCTGCCCGAAGATTGCGACCAGGTGCAAGATATGCTTGGGGAATAGATGTTTACCTAAATGGTAGTTTGATTCAGGAAAGCGAATCGCGCTCATTTACGATTGAAGGCAATCAATCAGGATATAATAATAGAGAAAACGGTATTGATTATGGTGCTGACGGAAAGGTATATCCAGATGAATTTAATTATTCCGGCAATTCAAACCGCAACTTGGGTTTCAACCAGCCAACAATGTATGGCAACAATACGCAAGGTTATAGTTATCCTTATTCTTATCCGAACTACTCAATAAATTCAGGATTTCAAGGTGCCGAACCAACAAGCGGGAGCAATTCCAAACAAACGGTTATACCAATTGCCTTTTATGGCAGTGCAAGCTTAGAAGGGCAATTAGCGAGCCGTGTTGGCTCCTACTCCGAAGTGCCGAGGAATTACTTCAATGCTTACGTAAACCCGGGTATCAAGCTTTATGGGCTTCCTTTCTCTGTTTCAGGATTGTATTCCACACAGCAGGACTCGAGCCGGCAAAATATGAACAGCATCAGATTTAATTTTGATTTTGAATCTATGCGGCAAGGGCTGGCGACACGTTTACAGGATGCGGTATCAGAATTAGAAGCGGGGAAATCGCTCAAAATGGATGAAATAACAAAAGTTCGCAATCTAAGCCAAAAGGGATTGGATTCTGCAAAAGCACTAAGTAAAGATGAACTTGACAAGCTTGGAAATGCTGGAAAGGCGGAAATCGAGAGGGCAAAAGCACTGAAAGCCGAAAAGCTGAATCAGATTCGCAATATGAGCGAAATTGAGTTAGATTCCTTGAAGAAATTCAATGCTGATGAATTGAAAAAACTTCGCGATCCAAAAAATCTGACTGAAAACCTGAAACAATATGCTTCTATCTCGGGAGTTGAAAAATTATTTATGAGCGTTCGCCAATTTGGCGTTGGTACAAATTATCCTTCATATTCGGAATATATGCTTAATGGTGTACCGGTAACGGGATTGAATATTGAACTTAACCCCGGTATATTTTACACAGCTTTTACAGCTCAGAAAAACCAGCGTCCTATTGACAATATAGCTTTCAGGCGCGATATTTACGCCGGACGAATCGGAATAGGGAAGAAGGAGGGTACACATCTATTTTTCAATGGAATGTATGCTGTTGATGACGGCGGTTCTATAACTTTAGCTCCAACAAACCAAATGCTCACCGCTCGTGAAAATTATGTCTTCGGAATGGATACGAAATTGAATTTGATTGGCTCTCAACTTTTTGTAGAGGGTGAAGGCTCTATATCATTGCTAACACGCGACACACGTGCGCCGGAGTTCATTAGTCCTTCGATTCCTTCTGAATTAACCGCTATAGCAACACCGCGTTTGAGTTCGTCGGTTGATTTTGTCTATTCGGGACGTTTGGTTTATGTAAATGATAAATCGGCTACCAAAATCTCAGCAGGAATAAAAATGGTTGGACCGGGTTATGCATCGCTGGGTGTTCCGAATCTTCGCTCCGACCAATTCGGCTTTGAAGGAAAGTTCGACCAAAAACTGTTTAAAAACCATGTTACATTCAGTTCATTTTACAGAAATTTCAAAGATAATTTAATCGATTGGAAATCTTCAACAACGACTGTAACTTCCTATAGTTTGAATCTTGGAATAAACTTCCCGAAAATTCCTTACTTGCGTTTATCATATTCGCCTACTCAGCAGATTAATGATGCGAAAGATAATTTACTTAAAATTGATAATAATATAACAGTTTTTATGGCTATGAGCGGCTATACATTCAAAATTGGAAAAAAGACGATGCTCTCGACAACGCTATCAGTTGTTGGGCAGAAACTTCATACGATAAACCCTCTTGGCAGGTACAGTACAACAAGCTATATGATTGGCGAGATGATAAGCTTTAGATTGCCGTTGACAGTAGGTGTAAATGCCGGAATAATTGAGACACAAAACGTGAATGGATATACAATGTTGCAAAATATTGAAATCACTGCTTCAGCACCGCTAAGTGAAGTAATAGCTGTGGGTGGAGGTTTAAGCTTCGCGTCGGAACGTAAAAAGGACGAGCGTTTAGGATTCTATGCCAACACCACAATTAGAGTATCCAATAAAATTGATTTTGATTTGCGTTTAGAGCGTACAACATACAACGAATTTCTATTAACAGCAAACAATTACGGTGAGTTTCTGCTTAGGACAAACCTATCGTTGAGAATTTGATAAAAAAAAACTACATAATTAAAAAAAACACTTAGGCAGATTCTTCGGAATCTGCTTTTTTTATGTTAGATTAAAATCTAATAAGTATACAACAAAATGAATGTTTATAACTGTCCTCGACAGTTTCTCCAATCACGAGCCAAGAGTTTCGCTTGGCTCTTTTTTTTTGGATTTTTCTAAAAATATTTGACCTCTACCGAGGTCATTTTTGTGTCAGTCTTTCGGGGTTTTGGAATGCGCAGGGTTAACAAGATTGAAATAAAAACCAATTATACACGTGATTACAGAAAATCCGTTTACGTTTTGCCGTCTAATAAATAGTCTCCATTATCTAAACATCTCTTTAAAAATAAAAGATTTTAATAAATGAAAGTTCACGTTACAAGAAAGGATAGCAAATTCCTACCTGATACTACACGAGTAATTGCACGCTTCTTATATACAACCGACGAAAGGGGTAAAGATCTGATTCGCAGCGTTTTGGCTATGAGCGATAGCGAAATAAATACCACATTACGCAAGGTTCTTCGTTCATACTCAAGACGCCATAGGAATATTACAGCAATATTTGAAAACAATCTCAATAAATTGGATCATCTCTTTAAAGAGTTGCATATACACAAAAGCGAGATTGCCCATACACGCCGAGCATTAATCGGTTCATATTTCACGATGGAATACTCTATCGAAGCGGCCGCCTTTTTCAACCCATCTGTCGTTGAAGACCCTGATCAATCTGAGGTTGGTCACGATGAAAAAAGATTGATTTTCAGCTTTAGAGCTACGGGCGAAGGACATATTTCGTCCATAGTTTTTCGCTCCGCTATAATTGATAAAAATAATAATCTGGTAATAGAACCGGTCGGCAAAATGCTGGCGGAAGCGGAGAGAATTAAAAAACACATATATAATAAGATTTCATTCATTAAACAGTTAGATGAAATGAGCGATTTCGATAATCATATTTCACCGCTATTTGTTCTTGAAAAATTAGGCGATAGTTTTAC
Organism: bacterium; assembly: GCA_037127915.1. Taxonomy (GTDB): domain Bacteria; phylum Bacteroidota; class Ignavibacteria; order Kapaibacteriales; family UBA2268; genus JBAXXL01. The sequence goes on along the minus strand of JBAXXL010000014.1, from coordinate 34,595 downwards.
GTATGGGGCTTTGAAACGAGCTGTAGAAGATACTAAAAAAAGTGCGAACCTTACTCCGAATGATGAAATAATAATGAACCAAATGATGTGGTTAGCGAAAGCTCATTATGAACTTGATTTCTCGCTAGACTCCGCTATTTCTGAAAGAGTAATATTCCCAACCTCGGAAACTGAAAAAAATGGTATCGAAGATGCACGCTTTGTAAAATTCACTGACGACGATGGTGAAGTAACTTATTATGCCACCTATACAGCCTTCGACGGTGTTACAATACTACCAAAATTACTTGTAACCCAAGATTTCTACCATTTTAAATCATTGGCTATCCACGGTGATATCGCTCATAACAAAGGAATGGCTATGTTCCCAAGGCGAATTAATGGGAAATATGCTATGCTTTGCCGAATTGACGGAGTGAATAATTATATCGCCTATTCGGATAATTTGAATGTTTGGCGTGAAGCAACTATGATTCAGTCACCCAAATTCCCTTGGGAGTTAGTACAGATGGGTAATTGCGGTTCTCCTATAGAAACAGAAGACGGTTGGTTGGTGATTACACATGGAGTAGGACCGATGAGAGAATATGTTTTGGGTGCATCCTTATTCGATTTAAATAATCCTGAAAACGAAATCGGCAGACTTGACACTCCATTACTGTCACCAAATGCCGAAGAGAGAGAAGGATATGTGCCCAACGTAGTATATTCTTGCGGCTCGATAATTCACAACGGCAATTTAATTTTACCTTACGCAATGTCCGATTGTGCATCGTCGTACGCCACCATCGATATAAATGAACTTCTAACAGAACTTAAAAACTCAAAAGAGCGTCAATGCACCGATTAATCTGATTGCTAATTTTTTGTGTTTAATATCTGTTTATATACTTCTAAATAACCTTCAACCATTTTTTGACGGCTGAATTTCGAAATAGCATATTCATTGCAAAATTGTCTATTTATCGTATCAATACTGTTTACAGATGCTATAGCTTCATATATATCGTTGACTAAAAAACCTGTCTCTCCATTTTGGATTAATTCAGGCATTGAACCTTTGTTAAATGCAATGACTGGTGTACCGCAAAGCATTGCTTCCGCTACACTTAATCCGAATGGTTCAGCAAAACTTATCGGATGTAGTAGCGCATAAGCTTCACTTAAAAGTACATCCCTTTCCTTGGGTCCTGCATTACCAAGATACACAATATCATCACCATTAACGAACGGCTTAATCTTTTTATCAAAATATTGCTGATCCTGAATTAAACCGGCAATAATTAATTTTCTTCCGCTTTGTTTGGCTATCTGAATAGATTCAAAAGTGCCTTTTTCGGGATGAATTCTTCCGAAAAAGAGTAGATAATCTTTCGGCTTGGCGTTAAATGTGAATCCATCAGTATTTATGCCGTTATAAACAGTTGCCATATAATCAAGTTCCGGACTTCTATCAGAATTGCTGATTGAGACATAGGAATTTGTATCATTATATCTTTTATACACTTCAATTATTTTTTTTGATGAAAAGCCGTGAATTGTTGTGAGCATAGGTGTTTTAATCAATCGCGAATAAGTGAGCGGTAGGAAGTCGTAATTATTATGAATCAAATCAAATTTATCAGCTTGCTCCATTAAATGGCTTATATGAAGACATTCCCATACTTTTGGATCCATTTCCGCATCCTCGGAATATGACTTTTCGGAAACATAATCCAACTTTCCTTGAGTAATAGAATCTCCTGTTGCAAATAGCGTAACATCAATTCCATTTTCTACCAACCCTTCTGCAATATTGGAAGCAACTTGTTCCCAAGGACCGTACTTCCGTGGAGGTGTCCGCCAGGAAATTGGTGCTAAAATGGCAATTTTCATATTTAAACCTTATTTTTTTTATTTATATCAATAATGGTGATTTTTTAAAGTGCAGCTCTTGAGTTATTCAAACATAGATCAACCAGTTCCTCAATATTCGCAGTGCCAACACACATCACTTTATCCGCTCCACCCCAATAAATTTTAACAGTACCATCTTCTTCTGGAACTGCTCCGCAAGTGAATACTACATTATGCACATATCCTACTAATTCATAAGATTCTTGCGGCTCTAAAATCCATTCATCTCCAACACCAATTATTTTAGAAGGGTCTTCTAAATCGTGAAGAGCAACTCCCAACCTGTAAACGCTTCCGTCCATAGTAGGGAAAACACCGTGATAAATGCTTAGCCATCCGCGTTTAGTTTTGATAGGCGGAGATCCGGGACCGATTTTCATTTCATCCCAATGGTACTGAAGCGGTTTCATAATTAACTTGGATTCACCCCAAAACTTCAGATCCGGAGAATAGGATATCCATATTGACCAAGGTGAAATTTCTGAATGAGGCCTATCGAGCCGAGCATATAATCCATTGAATTTTTGGGGAAAGATTACAACATTGCGGTAATCCGCTTCTGTAATCAAAGAAAACCTTTCTATAGTTTTGAAATCTTTTGTTTTTGCAAGTCCTATTCGTACACCGTGGCGAGAATATGCGCTATAAGTTATCAGATATTCGCCATCAAGAAAAATAATTCGCGGGTCTTCCACACCGTATTCTTCATAATCTTTGAAAATTCCTTCTGTAGCGGGAACCATAAAGGGTTCATCATCTACTAAGAAATTATATCCGTCATCACTTTCTGCTTTGCCCAAAATGCTTCTTCCGTTAAGCTTATGAGAGCGAAAAATCATAATATATTTACTTCCGAATTTTACGACAGCGGCATTATGCACAGTTGCAACTGGATAAGGAACGTCATCCTTCGTAAGTATAGGATTATAGGGATATCTTTTTATTAACATTATATATCTAATTTAATTGTCTTAAATTTATGGAGATGGTAAGAAATCCACTTTTTCGTATTCTTCAAATGCTTGTAAAACTATGAGATGAGAGATTAAATAAACCAATGAACTTTCAGCACCTTGATTTCGGTTTATTCCGGTTCTCTCAAAGCCATCACAGCAACCTTTTGTTTCAAAATCAAATAAACTCATACGGAGGTCATTTTCACCCATAAACCACATAAAGCAGGTAAAAAGTTTGTTTATATAATCTTTGTTTTTGGTTAAGTAGAATGCTTGATGAAACATCAAAACCATTGCTAGGGCATCGATAGGCTGTTGTGCAAACATCGAACGTTTACTGCCTCGTACATACCATTCTTCATTACCCACAATTGATAAACAGCCATCAAACAGCGTTACGCTTGTCAGAAAATTCATTGTTTGTAATGCTACTTCGCATATCTTTTCATCGTTCAGTATTTCTGCCGCGTGTAAAAGGGCGAGCGGTAACATTCCATTATCATAAGTTAAAGTATTCTCAAACCATTGCCAATCGGGCGAACTGTTTTCTTCATATTTGCTTATTAATTTATTGGTTAGATTCCTTAACACTCCAATCATTGATTCGTCGTTTGGATTCTTTCTTAGATAATAACTTATACCTACCATAGTATTAGCAATACCTCTAATTGATTGAAGTTTTTCGAAGTATTGAGCCGCATCAAAGAAAATAAATTTCCCTGTTTGGTTATAAGCATCGTTCGGAGCATTACCGAGAAGGTATCCCAAAGCCCAGATGGTTCTACCAAAAGAATCCTCAGACCCGATCTCATCGAGAAACTGCCGACTGAAACTGAGGAAATTTCGAAATGTACCATTCTCGTTTTGCATATAGTGAATATAACTCAAATAAATAGGAGCTAATTCAAGAGCTTGGGGATCTTTTTTTTGCTGATACGCCATTAAAACCATTAGTAAAGCGCGTGCATTATCATCTAAACAATATCCTTCTTTTAGATTAGGTATGCCAAATTTTGCATGCTGGATGATTCCGGTGTCGTCTGTTAATCGTTTTATATGTGCAAGTGAAAATTCCGGCAATAGAAGCGGATCAATTACTGTTTCTTTCTTTACCAAAATTTGTGGCTCATCTGTAAGAACCTTTTTGATAAGATCTACGTATTTTCCACCGGACTTTGGCCATGTAATTGTTCTACCGTAATCATAAGCTTTTTTTCGAAGACTTTGTAATTTCTCGGGATTGTCCAACAAATCCAAAAATATTGATGACAGTTCAACAGAATCATTAAAGTTAAATAGTTTTCCTCTTCCGTCAGCCAATAATTCAGAAGCATGCCAATATGGTGTGGAGATAACAGCTGCACCCACGCCAACAGCATAAGAAAGTGTTCCACTGGTAATCTGGGCTTCGTTCGTATATGGTGTAATATATATATCGGAAGCAGATAAATATTTAAATAATTCTTTTTGGCTGGCAAATTCGTTTAAGAAAATAACATTGTCACTTAAATTTAGACTTTTCACCAAACGTTGGAGGTAATTTCGGTATTCTTCACCGGAATGTCGTATTACATTCGGATGGGTTTTACCCAAAACTATATATAACACATCGGGATATTTTTCAATTACTTTGGGCAAAGCGTTTATTACAGTCTCTATGCCTTTATTTCTGCTAAGGATACCAAATGTTAGCAGGAGTTTTTTATTTTCTAATTTGAACTCTTTTTTTGATTGAACCTGATCATATTGAATATCCGGAACACCGTGTTCGATGAACTCAATTTTGTCCTTATCAACATTATATATAGATGTCAAGAATTTAATTGCCTTCCGACTCATAACAACAACCTTGCTAGCCATTTTACAGATTTCCTGTAAAACTGCCTTTTCATTGTATGTAGGTTCTTTTACAATAGTATGAAGTGTAACAATTAGGGGAATTTTAAGTCTATGAAGAAGCGGAAGAATATAAATCCCGTTTTGTCCGCCAAAGATACCAAATTCGTGTTCAAGCATACAGGCATCTGCACCGCTGAGGTTTATAAATTTCACTGCCTCCAAATAATCGCGCTGATGATCTTGTCTGATAATAAATTTTACTTCTTTTGGATAATCATAGGTTAAATCATTATCACTCAATGCAATAACAAATCCTTCGATGAAATCATTTTTACTATCACTGGTAGAATTGGTAGCAGTTAGAAGATTTTGGGTAAATGTACCGATTCCACATTCACGAGGAGGATACGTTCCTATATGTGCGAGTTTCATAATTTCAACTTCTTATTAATTAGAGTTTCATAATTTCACTTGAGTGTTTTCAAAAACATCTTCTTGGAAAAATATTTTAAAAAACATCAAAAACTAATAATAATTTGAAATGTTTATGATGAACGCAAAGGTTACAATTATATTTGAAATTTATCTTATTTATATTTCTTGCGGATCATTCGGCACCAAGATTCAGCTACGTTGCAATATTTTCTTGAACGAGGTAAAAAGACGATCACACGACGACATGAAGGTATTGTTTGAATAAAAAAATTAATATCGTAAATTTCGAATAAAAATCATTATTTTTGCTTATATAGAATATAACTAAAAATATAATTTATTGGAAAATATGTATATGTTGAAATCTTTAATAATGAATCTCTTAATTTTGGCAATTTTTGTTTCAGTTTTACCTGAAAAATCATTTTCACAAACCGATAATTATCCAAATTACAATGTAATCAAAGATAATTACGAATCAAATGTCAAAAATATAAATCCGGACCGCAAAAAGGGGAACAAATGGTTTTATCGTTGGCTTTGGGATAATCGTTATGATATCAAGAGCGATGGTCAACTAAAGCAATTGCCTTATTTTATGGGATACGACCAAAATCAAAAAAACAATTCCAACAGACTGCAAGCTAAAAGTGCTTGGATTCCATTGGGTCCCGACATCGTTGCACCGACTTATGAACCGCGCTCCGGTCATGGAATTGGTAGAGTAAACTGCGTCGCATTCCACCCGACAAATCCAAATATTTTGTGGATTGGTACTCCCGGCGGTGGAGTTTGGAAAAGTGAAAATTCAGGACAGAGCTGGATACCACAATCAGATTTTTTGCAGACGCTGTCAATCAGCCATATAGCGGTTGATCCAACTAATGCTAATGTTTTATATATTTGCACAGGTGATTATGATACCGGTGGTATGTCTTCGAGTGCTTCTATGGGAGTGTTTAAATCTATCGACGGTGGTAATAGCTGGACGATGACAAATCTAATTTCTGAAGCTACTTTTAAAAGGTCAATGCTTCGTAAGTTAATTATCAATCCAAGCAATACCAATCAGTTGATTACCGCTGGAACTAATGGTATATGGAAATCTAGTGATGCAGGTGATACTTGGTATAGCGTTAATGACTCTTTAATAAGTGATTTAGAAGCTAATCCCAAAAATCCTGATATCCTTTATGCCGCAATGGGAACGAAATGGGGTTACTATGGTTCGGCAGGTGTTTTAAAATCAACAGATTTCGGTGCTACTTGGGTTGCACTAAATACAGGGATACCGGCTAAAAATGAAGTATCACGGATGGATATAGCAGTGTCGCCGATTAATCCAAATTATCTTTATGTATTAAATGTAAAGTCCCAAACTAATGGATTGCATAGTATTTATGCATCAACTGATGCAGGTGAAACTTGGGAAATTATGTGCGATGTAAATACTTCTTCCAATATATTAGGAGCTTATGAAGGCAGTCCGGAAGATGTGTACGGTCAAGGTTCGTATGATTTAACTTTAATTGCCGATCCTTATAATAAATTAAAAATTTATACAGGCGGCATTAATATTTGGGCTTCGGACGATGGCGGAAAAACTTTCGATATCGCCAGTTTGTGGATGAATACATTTGGCAAAAGTATCCATGCCGATCATCATTATTCAGCATATAATCCTATAAATCAATACATTTATTTTTGTAATGACGGTGGTATTTACCGCACAAAAAGCATAAAACCGGGTTCAAAAGAATGGATTGCCCAATATATTGACAAAGTAGCTGAAAATATTAAGCCTGGGTCTCCGGGTAATTTGAAGTTTCCTACTGAATGGGAATGCTTGTCGAATGGCTTAAACATTACTGAATTTTATAGACTTAATGTATCCAGAAAATCTGCTGGCAAAGTAACCGGAGGGTCCCAGGATAATTCATGTTTTTATAATGATGGAACCGGGTGGATTAACTACATTGCAAATTGGGATGGTATGGAAACAATGATTGACCATAATAATCCTGAAAGAATTTATGGTGTATGGCAAAATGGCGGATTGTGCAGATCGGATGATGGAGGCAAAACAATAATTACAGGTCTTGTTGATTCAATACGATATCAAGTAGGGGATTATGGTTCCTGGGTTACTCCAACAGCTATGGATCCGATTAATCCGGAAAATATTTATATGGGTTTCCGGAATTTATGGAAATCAACGAATTATGGAAAAGATTGGAAAAGGATATTAGATTTCACACTAAATAATCTCGATACATTTAACTTCAATCCTATCTCGATTATAAAAACTTCATATAATAATAGCGATTATATAGCTGTTTATAAAAATATCGCATATCCTTCTATTCCGGGCGGACTTTGGCTAAGTAAAAATGGGGGAGCCAATTGGTTCAAATCTACAGATAATTTACCAATTGATTCTATGAACATTAGCAGTATTGAATTTGATAGTAATAATCCTAATAAAATGTGGATTTCTGTTTATTCTACTTCATCCAAGCTCAATCTTTTCAAAACTGAAGATTTTGGACAAACATGGGTCAATGCTTCGAAGGCACTACCCGAGGGAGTTGCGATTCTTTCTATTGTCAGGGATCAGAATAGTAAAAACAATACAATTTATGCCGGAACAAATAAAGGAGTATTATATTGTTTCGATGAATTTAGCACAATAAATGAATGGTTGCCATTTATGGAAAATCTGCCAAATGTAGAAGTAAATGAATTAGAGATTCAGCAAGAAAGTGGTGAACTCTATGCCGCTACTTATGGACGAGGAATTTGGAAAACGGGAACTATTTCGGCAGTAAAAGATAATAAACTAAATGAAAGTGTGGATATAGAAATTTATCCAAATCCTGTAAAAAACAGATTGAATTTACGAATTTCAAATAATCCTGAAATTCAAAATATTGTAGCTCAGATTTCTGTTATAGATATCACCGGTAGAACAGTTTTTAGCAATAATACGCAATTATTAACAAGCAATACTGAATTTGGTTATGATGTTAACTTTTTGCCTGGGGTTTATTTCATTCAGATTAAAGGGAAAGGTTTAGATTTAGTGAAAAAATTTGTTGTTAAATTATAGATTCTCATGTTCCCAAGCTCCGGCTTGGGAACACAAATAAGTCGATTTTGATTTTATAATATTTTTATTTATGGAGTATTTATGAAAAGATTTAGTTTACTTATGGTTGCGATATTTTCGTTTGTATTAATATCCTGCGATAAATCGCCTAATAATCCCGATGATGATGGATACGTTATCTATCGATTAGAAAATGGTTCTAGTTGGGAATATCTTACTCAATATGAAGGCGCCTCATTAGTTGAAACACATTCTAATAAAGTTATTAAAGACACAGTTATTAATAATGAAAAATGGACTGTCCTTGCTTATGATGATTCGGTTTTCTGGTATGTTAAAAACAAAGCCGACGGATTATACTTTAATACGAAAAACAAAACTACCGGTACTTGGAGTTCAGCATTATACTATAAGTATAAAGCTAATGTTGGAGAAACTTATACCAACACCGATAACGTCAAAATTGATGTTGTATCAATTAATGATACCATAACAGTGCCAGACGGTATTTTTGTATGTTACAAATATAGAGTCAAATACAGCGAATCATTATCGACACTCGAATACTATTCACCAAATATTGGTTTAATAAAATTAATTGCGTTTAAAGGCGATGGGACTGTGGAATATACTACAACACTAAAAGAACATACCTTTTTAACAACTGAGTAAAAAAAAATTAGAAGACTAATATGAAACGATCAATAGTTGGTTTATTGCTTGGTCTTGTTGCCGGATTAATTGATTTAATCCCGATGTTTATTCAAAAGCTATCTTGGGATGCGAATTTATCCGCATTATCAATGTGGATTATAATCGGATTTTTTATCAGTAATACAGATTTTAAAATCAATAAAACTGTAAAAACTATAATGGTCGGACCAATCCTTGATAATTCAAAAGGTAAATGGAATCCGTTTATAAAAGGTTCAATTATTTCATTACTTATGCTTATACCCGCCGCTTTTATTATCGGTTGGAAAGAACCTGCTTCATTAGTTCCTATAGTTGCCATGACGCTAGTTTTAGGCGGAATTTTAGGATTCTGCATTGAGAAAGTGAATAAACGATTAAAGATATAGAACTAGGCAATAGTAATGCGTAATTTAACTTTGATATTTGTAATTTTGATAATTATTAGTTGTTCCAAACAAGATGACCATGGCAATATGAATATTTTCAAGAAAATCTTAAATAAAAAAGAGACAATAAGAGAATTCACAGAAGAAGAGTTTACCAAGTATAATGAATTAAAAATGGCTGGATTAGAATACATACTTGGAAAATCTTATAATTTTGTCTTCCACTCAGTCATGCCTTATGATTTAGGTGGATTAGTTGATTTATGTTGTTTCCCAAATGGGATTAAAGGAACCGGTTTTGCTACAATGGAATTAATTCAACCTGATGGAACCGGACCAATCAAAAACAGTTTAGGCACTTATGAACTAGTAGCCTTTACCAAGCTTCCTTTAGTTCAAGATACAAATGAAACCATTCCTTTTAATTTGATTAAAAATCGAATTTGTCGGATATTTACTTGTACTGGCCTCTATTCTTCAGAAACAAAATTAGAACCGCTTGAAACTTGTGATATACCACTAAATAAAGATGAACCATCTGCATGTTGTATTCTAGATGAATATAAACCAGCGGGTAAAGAATTTAAAATTGGCGAAAAAAAACACGGACTATTATTGATAATTGAAGTGCATAGAAATGAGATGGAATATGCAATGGCAAATGGAACTGAAGAACTTATAAAGAAACTCAAAGACAAAGGATATTACCCATATTCTGATTTGGACAGAGAATCAGTGATAAAATAAAACAAAGGGAAATTATGGGAACAAGACCAAGAATAAAATTAGAACTTACAAACTATGATAGATTATTTGAAACGCTGGGTTGGTCAATATTATTGACACTTTGGATTTTTACTGTTACTAACTATTATAATTTGCCTGAAACAATACCAACGCATTTTAATGGAGCCGGTCATATAGATAGTTTTGGTTCAAAATTTACTATATTTTTATTGCCGATAATTGGTACAATATTATTTATAGGAATGACATTACTCAACAATTTCCCTCATATATTCAACTACCCGACCAACATTACTGCGGACAACGCATTAGAACAATATACTAATGCTACGAAGTTAATAAGATATTTGAAACTTATTTTGGTAGTTATTTTCACAATAATTACATATATGATCATTCGAACAACGAAAGGATTATCCGATGGATTGGGAGTTTGGTTTTTACCTTTGACATTGGGATTGATTTTTATTCCGGTGATATACTACACGATAAAATCTATAAAAAATTATAAATTATAAATGATACATTATAAATGATAAGAACAATTAGCTGCAAATAATGAAGAAAATGAAAAAATTTTAAAAATATTAGTAAATTTGTAAAAATAATTGTAAATAATAAAGGATAAGAAATAAAAATCAGGTAAGCCGATGAAAGATAATGTAATAAAAACGAAAAGTTATCAATTTGCCATCAAAATAGTATCCTTATAAAAATTCTTAGTTGAGAACAAAAAAGAATATATTTTGTCTAAACAGTTACTTAGAAGCGGAACAAGTGTTGGAGCAATGGTTAGAGAGGCGGAACACGCTGAATCGAAAGTAGATTTTAATCACAAATTGGGTATAGCGCAAAAAGAGATTAACGAAACTCTTTATTGGTTAGAACTTTTGAAAGATAGTGATTATTTAAGCAAAGAACAATTTGATAATATTTTCAATGATGCTTTGGAAATCATTCGAATAATCACTAAGATTATTACAACAACTAAACAAAATATGCTAAAAGAATGAAATCTAACTGATTCATAGAGTCTTCTTCATTTATAATTTATAATTTATAATTTACAATTGTATTTAATATTCGTAATTTTGCATATAAATTTATACTATAAAGAAGAAGAATTATGAATATATTAGTTTTAGGCAGTGGGGGACGTGAGCACGCTTTGGTGTTGGCATTATCAAAATCCGATTCGACTGAGAAATTATATTGCTCACCGGGGAACCCGGGGATATTTCAAACCGCTGAGAACGCGAATATCAATCCAAATGATTTCGAAGCTGTAAAGCAATTTTGCAGAAATTCGGCAATTGATTTACTCGTTGTAGGTGCTGAACAACCCCTCGCCGAAGGTATTGTTGATTCTTTCGCCGGTGAAAAAACTCAGGTTTTCGGTCCTACCAAAGCCGCCGCGCAATTGGAAAGTTCAAAAGACTTTGCAAAACAATTGATGATGGAATACAATGTACCAACAGCCGCTTATAGAAGTTTCACCTCTAATCAAAGCCATATTGCCGAAGATTATATTCGCGCTCAAAGTTTACCAGCTGTACTAAAGGCTGACGGATTAGCCGCTGGAAAAGGTGTGATTATCGCCACGACCACAGAAGAAGCAGTAGAAGCACTCGGAGAGATGTTCCACGGCACATTTGGAGTAGCAGGTGCTAAAGTCGTTGTAGAAGAATTTATGCAAGGCGATGAAGCTTCGATTTTTGCAATATGCGACGGCAAAGAATATGTTACTTTGGCTCCAGCTCAAGATCACAAACGTGCACTGGACGGTGATAAAGGCAAAAACACCGGTGGAATGGGTGCTTACGCTCCTGCCCCGCTCGTTACGGATGAAATTTTAAAGAAAGTAAATACAAAAATCATCGAGCCGGTTTTGCAGGGAATGATCAATCGCGGTACACCATTCATTGGTTGTCTTTATTGCGGATTGATGATTAAAGATGGTGAACCCAAAGTGGTAGAATTTAACGCGCGTTTCGGTGACCCGGAAACACAGGTTGTTTTGCCGCTTTTCGAAGGCGATTTGGCGAAATTGCTTTATTCTGCCGCGTCAGGGAAAATTGACAAAATGGCATTCACCGGAAATAGCAATATGCATGCGGTTTGTGTTATTTTAGCATCAGGTGGATACCCTGATTCATTTGAAAAAGGATTCCCGTTAAGTGGTTTGCGCGAATCAAATGATGAAAATTTGATTATATATCATGCAGGAACAAAAGAGGAAAATGGAAATATCGTTACATCAGGTGGCAGGGTTTTGGGTGTTACAGCTATAAGCGGTAATCTTAAAGATTCTATCACTCATGCATATTTAGCAATAGATAAGATTGATTTCAAAAATAAATCATTTAGACGAGATATCGGGTACAAAGGTCTTTTATAATGATGAATGATGAATGATGAATGAATAAGAAAATAAACCTTTATTTAAAATTTTTATGGATGATATATGAGAGAGAATATACTTAAAAGTAAAAGCTTTTTATTTGCTATTAGAATTGTCAAATTATATAAGTATTTGGTCGAGAATAAGAAAGAATTTGTTATGTCAAAGCAACTTCTGAAAAGTGGAACCAGCGTTGGTGCGATGATTCGCGAAGCTGAATATGCAGAAACAAAAATTGATTTTAAACATAAATTGGGCATTGCACAAAAAGAAATAAACGAAACAATTTATTGGCTCGAGCTCTTAAAAGAAACTGATTACATGAGTAAGGAACAATTTGATAGCATATATTCAGATGCAGATGAAATTATAAGATTAATTACATCAAGTATTCTTACAGTTAAATCAAGCCTTAAACCTTGAGTATTTATCATTTATCATTTATCATTCATCATTGAAGTTCAGCAATTATCGCTTTAATATTCTCTTCCACGTTTCCATTAAAGACTCCCGATCCGCTAACTAAAATGTCCGCTCCGGCTTCGGCTATTTCGCGTGCGTTTTCTTTTTTAACACCGCCGTCAATTTCAATTAAAACGTGACCTAAGTCGTTGTTGAGTAGAAAATCTTTAAGTGCTACAACGCGCCTGAAAAAAGAATCAATGAAAGTTTGTCCACCAAACCCCGGGTTCACAGACATAAGCAAAATGTAATCACAGTATTCAGCCGCTTCGAAAGCAAATTCGAGCGGTGTAAGCGGATTCAATGCTACACCGGCTTTTTTCCCAAAACCTTTAATTTGCATGAGACTTCTATGAAGATGATGTGTTCCTTCGGCGTGAACGGATATATAATCAGCTCCTGCCTCAGCAAATTTTGGGATAAACATATCGGGATTATCAACCATAAGATGACAATCTAAAGGAAGGGCAGTGTTTTTTTTGACTGTTTCTGCAATGAATGGTCCGATTGTTATGTTTGGGACGAAATGTCCATCCATAACATCGAAATGCAGAATATCAGCTCCGCCTTTTTCGCAGGCTTTGATTTCTGTTGCTAAATTTGCGAAGTCCGCCGATAAAAGCGACGGCGCTATCATTATTTTACTCATAATTTTTTTTCCGAGGCATAATATTTAAGTGTCATTCCTGCGAAGGCGGGAATGACACACTTTTTAACACAATTTTAATCCTGCAAGGATTCGTAAATATCCTTCAGTTTTCTTCTTAAATGCAAAACAGCATATCTTTTCCTTGCCAGAAGTGTGTTTATATTCACACCTGTTTGCTCGGACATTTCTCTAAAAGATATACCCTCGAATTCATTTTTAACAAATACTTCTTTTTGTTCGTCTGGCAGTTCGTCAAGACCTTTATTGATTTCATCCCAGATAGATTGCTGCATCATATTGCTTTCAGGGCTTGCAGTAACATCGCCTAGGAAATTTTCAAACATATCGCCACCCTCTTCGGCTTGACCGGGGGTCTGCATTTCGGAAAATGCTTCGGCGCGTTTTTTTCTATATGAGTCAATGATTCTATTTCTAACTGCTGTAAAAACCCAAGATGCAATGTTTTCTATTGGTTTTTGAATACTCGAAGAAGCGGCTAAGACATTAGTAAACACGTCCTGCAAAATATCTTCTGCTTCCTCTTGACTTCTCACTCTTTGACGTATAAAGCCCAAGAACTTCTTTCTATCGGTTTTGAACAACTCTTCAATCTGATGCGCTAATTCTATACCTATAGTGCCTTTTTGGCTGTTATCATCCATATCATACTCCTGCTAAATTAATCTTACAACGTAGAAATCAGTCCATCAATCCTCATATTAAAATTAAATATTATCATTTGTCTACGTATATATAATGCAAAAAACTCTAAAAAGTTACACTGACTGAAGCCTTTTTATCTGCCTATGTGCCGGAAATACCTGCCGATTTGTCAGGTCGCTGTATTCTCTGCCGAAATAGACAATTTTCCTGTCATAATAACTATTAATCAAATACTATTTCATCATAGGAATTTTAATGCCAAACTTTTTAGCATTATCCTTTGCTCTATCATATCCAGCGTCTGCGTGTCTTATAATACCCATCATCGGATCATAAGAAAGTACCCTCGACAAACGTTTCGCCGCTTGTTCAGTTCCATCTGCCACTATGACCATGCCGGCGTGTAGGGATAATCCCATACCAACACCGCCGCCGTGGTGCATTGAAACCCAAGAAGCACCGCCCAGTGCATTCAAAGCAAAATTAAAATATACCCAATCTGCTATAGCATCCGATCCGTCTAACATACCTTCAGTTTCTCTGTACGGTGATGCAACTGATCCGCAGTCAAGGTGGTCGCGTCCTATTACAATCGGTGCTGAAACTTTTCCGGTTTTCACCAAATCGTTAAAAATCAAACCGGCTTTTTCTCTTTCGCCATATCCCAACCAGCAAATTCTGGCAGGTAATGCTTGATATTTAACGCGCGATTGTGCGTTTTTAATCCAGCGATGCAGAGGCTCATTATTAGGAAAAGCTTCCAAAATTGCGTTATCGGTTACTTCTATGTCGTGTGGGTCACCCGACAAAGCTACCCAACGGAAAGGTCCTTTGCCATCGCAAAACAGCGGTCTAATATAAGCAGGAACAAAACCTTGGAAATCGAAAGCGTTTTGATAGCCGCCAAATTCCTTAGCTATGCCGCGAATATTATTACCATAATCAAAAACTACAGAACCCTTCTTTTGGAATTCAACCATAGTTTCAACGTGAATTGCAATTGATTTATATACTTCGTTCAAATATTTTTCTGAATCAGCAATACGCAGTTGATCAGCTTCCTGTTTTGTATAACCAGCCGGATAATATCCGTTCAGCGGGTCATGTGCCGAAGTTTGGTCGGTAACCACGTCCGGAACGATGCCGCGACGGTAGATTTCAGGAAGAATTTCAGCTGTATTACCTATTAATCCTATTGAAATAGGTTCTTTACGTTCTTTGTATTCATTAACGATTCTCAAAGCTTCGTCCAAACTATCAGTTTTTACGTCGCAATAACCGTCGTTTATTCTTTTATCTATTCTTGTTTCGTCAATTTCAATTGTTATCGATGCGGCACCTGCAAAACGTGCGGCTAACGGTTGAGCTCCGCCCATACCGCCCATACCGCCAGTCAATACAAATTGTCCGTTTAGCGTTCCACCGAAATGTTGGCGTGCGCATTCAGCAAAAGTTTCATAAGTACCTTGTAAAATTCCTTGTGTGCCGATATAAATCCAACTTCCGGCTGTCATTTGCCCGTACATTATCAATCCAAGAGCGTCCAAACGACGGAATTCATCCCATGTTGCCCATTTGGGAACCAAGTTTGAATTAGCGATAATTACGCGTGGTGCATCTTCAAAAGTTTTCACTACTCCAACCGGTTTACCGGATTGAACAAGCAGTGTATCGTCAACATCCATATTTTTTAATGTATCTATTATAGCGTCATAACATTCCCAATTACGCGCGGCTTTTCCTAAACCTCCGTAAACAATTAATTTTTCGGGATGCTCTGCGTTTTCAGGATCAAGATTATGCTGAATCATTCTATAAGCGGCTTCAATTTGCCAGCTTTTGCATATTTTCTCTGTTCCTCTAGGTACCTTAACAGTTCTCATATTTTCCTATTTCAATTTTTAGCTTTTATGCAATTTTTTCAGTTTAGAATTCGGGTATTTATTATTTTAATATTTTATAAATACAAAAATACAATATTTTTTCCATTATATAAAATAAATTTCCGCTACATTCGTTTAAAAAAGGTTTTCAAGTAACTTAATGTATTTTAAATACTTTGAAAATATATTAAGTAAATAGGTTTTTTTAATTTATAATTAAGAGAATAATAAATGGGAATTTTCGACAAGTGTCAAGCTTTTACAAAGGCTGATGACGTAAAAAAACTTGGCCTTTACCCTTATTTTCATGTGATAAAAGCCAACGAAGGACCAATTGTAAAAATAGACGGCAATGATATGTATATGGCCGGATCGAATAACTATTTGGGTTTGACAACACATCCTTATGTAATTGAAGCGGCGGTTAAAGCAACAGAAAAATATGGTACAGGCTGTTCAGGGTCTAGATATTTAACAGGAAATTTGGATTTACATGTTGAATTAGAAGCTAAATTGGCAAAATTTCTTAACAAAGAAGCTGTATTACTTTTTTCAACCGGATATCAAACATCGCAAGGTGTAGTTTCAACACTGGTTCAAAAAGGCGAACATTTAATTTGCGATAAAGAAGATCATGCGAGTATAATGGCCTCAGCAATTATGGCTAAAGGTGCAATGGCGGATTTCGTTCGTTACAAACATAGCGATATGAAAGACCTAGAAAAAATTCTTTCGTCAATGCCTTTGGAGTCAAACAAATTAATTGTTACTGATGGTGTATTTTCCGTTACGGGTGAAATCTGTAATCTACCGGAAATAAATAGATTAGCAAAGCAATACAATGCCGTTGTTCTCGAAGATGATGCCCACGGCGTTGGCGTTATTGGTAAAGGGGGGAGAGGAACACCGGATTATTTCAATCAAGTTGATGAAACCGATATGATTATGGGTACTTTTTCAAAAACTTTTGCCTCATTAGGCGGATTTGTTGCCGCACCTGAAAGAGTAATAAATTACATAAAACACAATAGTCCGGCATTGATTTTTTCAGCAAGTCCTACACCGGCTTCATGCGCCGCGGCTTTAGCTTCGCTGGAAATATTAGAAAAACAACCGGAATTAGTAGAAAAACTCAGAGACAACACAAATTATATGCGAGATGGTTTCCGTAAAATCGGCTTCGAAATAATAAGTGGTGATACTGCAATTATTCCGGTTATTATCGGTGATATGGAAAAAGCGTTACTGTTTTGGCGTCGTTTATTCGATTCGAATGTGTATGTAAATGCCTTCGTACCGCCGGGAGTACCACCTAATATGTCTATGATGAGAACAAGCTATATGGCCACTCACGAGAAACATCACTTGGATTACATGTTGGATGTATTTGAACAAATTGGTAAAGAATTTGGATTATTAGATAAATAATTTTGGTTATCTAGGATTTTTTGTATAATTTTGAAGTTCTATATTGAGCATTTTTAAGATTAATTAATGATGGATTAGGGCAATGCCAAAGATGAAAACAAATGGTTCCGCCAAAAAGCGTTTCAAAATTACGCCGAGCGGACACATTAAAAGAAAAAGACCTTATGCAAGTCACATATTGACAAAGAAAACACAGAAACGTAAAAGAAATTTGCGTAAGACTGAATTTGTCCATGAGGCTGATGTGCATAGAGTAAAACGTATGCTGGCTTCAGCATAACAAATTAATTCAGGTTCGAGGGGTTATTGAAGCTCTCCCCCAACCGTAAATATTTATAAATATCGGAGATATGTATGGCTCGCTCACAGAATAAAGTAGCTTCGCGCAATAAAAGAAAGAAATTCCTAAAATTAGCCAAAGGATATTGGGGCGCGAGGAAAAATGTCTGGACAGTTGCAAAAAACCATGTTGAAAAAGGTCTATTGCACGCTTTCGTAGGCAGAAAGCTAAAAAAACGCAGTTATCGTCGTTTATGGATTACACGTATAAACGCCGCCGCTCGTTTAAACAACACCACATATTCAAAGCTGATTTTCGCTTTGAAAGCAAAAAATATTGATATAAATCGTAAGGTTTTGGCTGACTTTGCCATGAACAAACCTGAAGTTTTTGCGGCTATTGTAAAAAAAGCTATTAATTAAATTCAATTTAATTTAAAAACTTTTCGTAATTTTATAACCGTATTTATTGCAAATGCGGTTATTTTTTATTTTATTAAGATAATGCTGTAATTAAAATGATAGAAGCAATTAAAGAATTAAAACAAATTATTGAAAGCAAAATAAGCTCGATTGTTAAATCTGAGGATTTAGAAAATTTCAGGCTTGAATTTTTAGTTAAGAAGGGTTCTATCCAAACACTTTTCGATAAAATGCGTGAAGTACCGGCGGATATTAAACCTTTGGTTGGTAAAGAACTGAATTTACTTCGAAATTTTGCTGAGACTCAGTATAGTAGTATGAAAGAACGCTTTACTGAAGAACAAGAAGACAAAGTTGATATCGACATAACTTTACCCGGAAGGAAGTCCTTCACCGGAAGTATTCATCCTATAACACAAACCGTTCGCGAAATGATAACCATATTCGAAAGAATGGGATTCGTTTTAGCGGAAGGACCGGATATTGAGGATGGTTTTCATAATTTCGACGCATTAAATTTTCCACCCGACCATCCTGCGCGTGATATGCAGGATACATTCTTTATCAAAGATGAGCGTGAAATCGTATTAAGAACTCACACTTCTCCGGTACAAATTCGCGTAATGCAATCACAAAAACCTCCAATTCGCTCAATAATGCCCGGTCGTGTTTACCGTAATGAATCGCTGGATTCAACACATTTGGCAGAATTTTACCAAATCGAAGGTTTGTATATTGATAAAAATGTGAACTTTGCGGAGTTGAAGGCCACTATGATGGTCTTTGCCCGCAAAATGTACGGTGATAACTTGAAATTCCGATACCGTCCATCGTTTTTTCCTTTTACTGAACCAAGTGCTGAACTTGATATTATGAAGCCAGGAACTGAAAAATGGATGGAAGTTGCCGGTTGTGGTATGGTTCATCCTGATGTACTAACCGCCTGCGGAATTGACCCTGAAGTTTATTCCGGATTTGCTTTCGGTTTCGGTATCGAAAGAGTTACAATGCTGAAAACAGGTATTTCAGACATTCGTTATTTATATGAAAATGATATAAGAGTATTAGAACAATTTTGATGGAATCAATAAAAGAAATTTTTAAGATAGGGTATGGGCCCTCAAGTAGCCATACCATGGGTCCGCGAAAAGCGGCTAAAATATTTTTAGCGAAAATACCGACAGCCGAAGAATATGTAGTAACGCTTTATGGAAGCTTAGCCGCCACCGGAAAAGGCCATCTAACAGGCAGAACAATTAAAGACGTTTTCGACGGGAAAAATATAAGAATCGTATGGGAACCAACCGTATATCTTCCCAGACATCCAAACGCATTGAAATTCGAAGCCTTCAATGAAGGATCTTTAACTTCCGAATGGACTGCATACAGCATTGGCGGCGGTTCGATTGTAGATGATGAATCTGAAATAGAAACGCATAAAATCTATGATATTCATACGATGACTGAAATTATGCAGTGGTGTTTCCAAAATGGTGCTACTTATTGGCAGTTTGTGGAAAAATTTGAAGGTCCAGAGATTTGGGATTATTTGACTAAAATCTGGACACAAATGCAAAAAACTCTGAAAAAAGGAATACTTACTCAAGGTACTTTACCCGGTGGATTAAGTTTACCGCGCAAAGCCGCGCAATATTCCGCGCAAGCAAAAAATCTGAGCGGACCAAGAAGACGTATGGCTCAATTATACAGCTATGCATTGGCAGTAAGCGAAGAGAACGCGGCGGGCGGCAAAATTGTTACGGCCCCGACTTGCGGATCGTGCGGAGCTTTACCTGCCGTTTTATATTACCTTCAAGGAACTTATAAAGCAGATTTAACCACAATTTTACACGCTTTAGCGACAGCAGGTCTTTTTGGAAATATAGTGAAAACAAACGCATCGATTAGCGGTGCGGCTGTAGGTTGTCAAGGAGAAGTAGGCGTAGCTTGTGCTATGGCGTCAGCGGCGGCTTGCCAAATTTACGGCGGTTCTATTTACCAAATAGAGTATGCCGCCGAGATAGGAATTGAACATTCTTTAGGATTGACTTGCGACCCAGTATTAGGTCTCGTGCAAATTCCGTGCATTGAACGAAATGTTTTCGCTGCGGCGAGAGCTTTGGACAATGCGTCATATACTATTTTATCAGATGGGCGGCATAGAATCAGCTTCGACGAGGTTACGGAAACTTTGAAGCAAACCGGATGCGACCTAAGTTCGAAATATCGTGAAACTTCGAAAGGCGGTTTAGCGTTAATGGACGCCTTTCCTATTATTTATTAATTTTCCGGAAAATTATGGCAAAGAACATTTTAATCGTTGGCGGTGCCGGATATATAGGCAGTCATATAAATAAAGCCCTTAATAAAATAGGTTATAATACTATTGTCTTCGATAATTTTTCGACAGGTCATCGCGAATTTGTCAAATGGGGAAAATTGATCGAAGGCGATTTGAGCGATTACGATTTGCTTTGCCGAGTAATGAAGGAAAACGATATTGATTGTGTGATGCACTTTGCCGCTTTCGCTTATGTCGGTGAATCAGTCACCAATCCGCAAAAATACTATGTAAATAACGTTCAAAATACGATAACTTTGTTAAATGCAATGATTGAATGCAAGGTAGATAAATTTATATTTTCTTCTTCGTGCGCAGTATTCGGCGAACCGAATGAACTACCGATAACAGAAGAAACACCAAAAGCACCAATAAATCCCTACGGTAAAACTAAATTAATGGTTGAAAACATATTGGAAGATTATTCTATAGCTTATGGACTCAAATACATAGCTCTAAGATATTTCAATGCCGCCGGTGCTGACCCTGATATAGAAGTCGGCGAAGACCACACACCCGAAACACATTTAATTCCATTGGTTTTGGATGCCGCAATCGGAAAAAGACCGGAAATCACAGTTTTTGGCGATGATTACAATACTCCCGACGGAACTTGCGTTCGCGATTACATTCACGTGAATGATTTGGCTGACGCTCATATTAAATCCTATGAATATTTGGCGGCTGGCGGCGAAAGTGATGCATTTAATCTAGGTAATGGCATTGGCTATTCAATTAAAGATATTATCAGAACCGCAAGAAATGTTACCGGAAAAGAAATAATTATTAAACAAGGTGAGCGCCGCGCGGGCGATCCCCCAAGTCTCTATGCATCATCAGCAAAAATAAAACAGATTCTGAATTGGGAACCCAAATTCAACGACATAGACCAAATCATTTCCACTGCCTGGGAATGGCACAAAAAGAATAATGATAAATTATAAATTATAAATGCAAGAAGTGGGTTGTCATTCCCAACTTGATTGGGAATGCATCGTCAAAAGTTATAAATTATGAGTTATAAGTTATAATTGTAGGGACAAGTCGCGACTTGTGCGTTTTTCGTGAAAGAAGAGGCGTTGTACGATACCTTCTAAGATGAATAGAAAAATTCAGTCTCGCAAAATAATATTAAAACTTATTTCACGTCAAATAATTATTAAAAAAAATAATAGAATAGAGGTATTTATGAGTTTTACAACCTTAACTGCAGAAGTTCAAGAATTGACTTATGAAGATAAATTTGAGTTAAAAAATCTCTTAGAAAAATATCTTATTGAGGAAAGAAGAACTCAAATTAAAAAAGAATCGCAAAAAGCTCTGGAAATGGCGAAAAATGGAGAGCTGGAATTTTCGGATGATATAGATAAGCTTCTAAAATCTTTGGAATAGGGACAATGGTTGAAATAGCATTTTATCCTTCTTTCATCAAGAACTTCAAAAAAAGAACAAAGAATAATGGAATTCTACTAGAAAAATTTGCGGAAAAGCTTAATATTTTCAAGAATAATCCTTTTGACCCAAGGTTAAAAACGCACAAATTAACCGGAGAATTAAAAGATCTTTATAGTTTCTCAATAGATTATGATTTAAGAATTATTTTTTGCTTTTATGAATCAAATAAAGTAATCTTCACAGATATTGGTACACACGACGAAGTGTATTAAATGTTTTTCCATTAAAAGCAAAGATTTTTTTAAAGTATCAATTGCCACGACTTTTAAGTCGTGGGTAAAATTGGTAAATGATTTCGATGGGCTTTAGCCCAAAAACAACCAACCCAATTGAATATTTCGGTTAAAGCTGGCGATAACAAGATTTATCTCACCCACGGCTTAAAAGTCGTTGCAATTGATAAAGAAATTTTTCTTGAGCAAGAATTCATGTTGACTCGTCGTTATAATATTCCGTTCCGACGGAACTCGTCCAATCAATTTTTCATTTCCTATTAATATGGCATCACTACGTGATTGAACTGCGTAGCTGTGCTATATTAATAGTAATTGAGATTAGATTGCAGTCAGAGCAACGTAGTTGCGGAATATTAAAAACATTTTGTTTCCATTATTCTTACTCCACAAGAAATTTATAGCTAAATTGATTAGTATCATTTTTTATTTTAATTATAAAAACTCCTATTGCCAATGGCTTGTTGATCTGGTTTATTTTTTCACTTCGCCTATTTTCGATTCTATAGATTTTACTTTTCCTTCCATTCTACCCATTGGTTTATTTGTTTGTATATCCATCGTGATAGAGGAATATACACGATTGCAATCCGGAGCAAGCAAATCATAAGCTTTTTGGATGATTTCCAATGCTTCTGGTAAAGTCTTTGTTTCAATCACAGTACTCATTGGTGTAAGTTTGTAATTAACGCCGCTTGAGCGAATCATATCGAGAATCCTGCTTACATAGGGACTCACGCTATCGCCTTTATCGGTCGGAAACATAGCAAAATTGACAAGAATAGACATAATTACCTCATTAAAGAATATGATATTTTTATTTATTAACAATATTGTGCGGGATTTATTGTCTTAATACTTGTAATTATGATAAAAAACACCGAAAATATAATTAGAGTCTGCGATATAAGTGTCCGCTATGGGGACAGGCAAATTTTGGAAAACGTCAGTTTTAATGTAAAACGCGGCGAAATATTTGTTATTGTCGGTTCGAGCGGTTCAGGTAAATCAACTTTATTACGTCAGATGATTGGTTTGGAAACTCCCGAAAAGGGTTCCGTCTATATAAAAGATGAAAACTTTTCACAAGCTAATGAATCGCATAGAAAACGAATATTAAGCAGTTTTGGGGTGTTGTTTCAATCCGGTGGATTGTTTAATTCGATGACCGTGGCAGAAAATATCAAATTAGTGCTCGAAACCTATACCGATTTATCGGAAGAAAGAATGAATAAAATCATTAATATGAAACTTAAATCCGTAAATTTGAATGGTTTTGAAAATTATTACCCATCGGAGCTTTCCGGCGGTATGAAGAAAAGAGCAGGCTTAGCACGCGCCATGGCATTGGATCCTGAAATATTATTTTTTGATGAGCCATCATCCGGTTTGGATCCTGTAACAGCGGCTACTTTAGATAGTTTAATAAAAAATCTTAACCATCAGTTGGGAACCACAATGATAATAGTAACTCACGATTTAGCAAGTATATTAGACATAGCCGATAGAATAGTAATGCTTGACATCAATGAAAAAGGAATTATCGTTGAGGGTACACCGGCAGAGCTAATTAATTATACCGAAAATCCAGCTGTTTACAGTTTTTTCAATCGTGTATCTGAGTTTATATAATATGAATAATTTAGCAATAAATATCGAAAAAAGAGTTAAGGAAATTCTCGAGGATTGTGAATTTTCCAATTTCCGTGATCAATTTTCAATCACTATCAACAAAACTGAGCTCCTGAAATTAGCGGAAATACTAAAAACAGAATTCAATTTTGAACAATTGGTAGATGTTACAGCTGTAGATTATTTGGGAAAACGCGATAAACGCTACAATGTAGTTTATTTCCTATACTCTCTTAGCAATAAATTCAAATTACGAATAAATATTCCAATTGAAGAGGGCGAAACATTGCCCACATTGACCGCGCTATGGGAAAGTGCCGATTGGTACGAGCGCGAAACTTACGATATGTTCGGAATAATATTTGAAAACCATCCGGATTTGAGGCGTTTTTATATGCCCGAGGATTTCAAAGACCCCGATTCAGGAGAACCCTTACACCCGTTAAGGAAGGATTTTCCATTGATGGGAATCGAAGGTTCACTGCCGCTTCCTAAATTTCCTGAAAAATCTGAAATCCAGAAAAAAAAATAATAAAAATTAGTTAAAGAGGCTGTCTCACAACTCGAAAATTGGGCGACAAGCAAGGATGCTTATCCCACCAAGTCATTGATTTACCGGTGGGTCAATCATCCTTGATTGACTGAAAATCAGAATGTTCCGAATTGTGAGACAGCCTCTCAGATTTTATCGTTTTGAGACAACCCCATTTTAGGTTTGTTTTTGTTTATCCAATTCATTCATTATATCAACACTCGAGCTGGTACCAATTCTCTCGGCACCGGCTTTGATTAACTCCAATGTAAATTTTGCGGTTCGGATTCCCGCGGAAGCCTTGATTTTTAAATGCTCAGATTTGATTGAGTTGATTAGTAATATGTCGCTCACCGTAGCACCCGATTTTGAAAATCCTGTCGAAGTTTTGATAAAATCTGCACCTGAGTTGCCGACTATTTTTGTCATTGCCGCTTTTTCACCTTCTGTAAGTAAACAGGTTTCGATTATCACTTTCGAAGTTTTTCCGGCTGATTTGCAAACACGTACAACTTCAGCAATATCAGCTTCAACCAAACTGAAATCCCTATTTTTCAGCGCCGCAATATTTATAACCATATCTATTTCGTCAGCACCGGCTGAGATTGAACTTTCAGCAGACCTGGCTTTGGTTCCTAATGCGAATGCCCCCAGAGGGAAACCCGCAACGGTCGTTATTCTCATATCCGTTTCCTCCAAAACCTTTTTACACAGATTAACATAATAAGGCAAAACGCAAACAGAGGCAAATTTGTATTCAAGTGCTTCAGCGCACAAAAGTTCAATTTCCGCAATTGTAGTATCAGGTTTCAAATTTGTGTGGTCAATCGTGCGAGCTATTTCAAGAGCATTCATTATTCCACTCCAAAGATACTGCGAATCTTTTTTATTTGATTGTTATAATTATATTTTTCAGATGCCTCAAAAAGTGTATCTGAATACTCAGATTTCTTCTCTAATAAAGCAGTAATTTCCTCGGCTAATTGTTCCGCAGAAATATCATTCGGTACTAATGAACCAAAATTAAATTCTTCATAAACTTTTCGCATTGCTGGCAAATCGCTTGCTATGACAGGTAATCCCGCCATTAAATACTCAAAAAGCTTGTTCGGTAAAGCCAATTGATATGACAAAGAAATAGATTGAAAAAGTGCTGCGCCAATATCGGCAGAGTTTGTAATCTGTGGAAGTTCGCTGTATGGCACCTCACCCAAAAACAGAATTTTCTTGTCCAGACCTCGTTTATACACCTCATTGCGGAAGATTTGCTCCTTTGGACCGGTTCCAACAACACACAACACCACATCCTTGACTAAAGGTATAGCATCGATCAACTGCTCAATTCCACGTCCATCCATTAATGCACCTTGGTAAAGAACTATCCGAGTTTCAGCCGGCAAATTAAAATGTTCTCGCAAAAAATTACTTTTTTCGACTCGTTGCAACGGCGGGAGATTCATAATAGTATGATAGGGTAGGGTGTGAGCAAAATATTCAGCCAAATATTCGGCATCCATATCCCCCGATACAATCATTTCATCAACAGAGCTGACGTAGAATTTTTCAATCATATTTTGAAAATTCTGCTTTGTTGCGTTGTTCGACAATGAGCCTAATGCAGAGTAAATCTCTCGTGAATCGTAGAATAATTTTCCACCGGAAAACTTTTTCATTCTCGATGCCAATGGGAGTGCGTACAAATCGGAAGCCAATATAATCTCACTTTCATTTCCGCGAATTATTTTTCTGCCTAATTTTAAAAATTCATTCCAACGCTTCATCAAACGATGGTTTTTATTCGACTCTAAACCAAAGAAGCTAATTCCACAAGATTGGGCATATTCTTCGAAAGCTTCATCTTGTAAAGCGATAACAAGGATCTTTTTTCCGGAATCTTTAAGCAAATTAATAATATTTAGTAGTCTTGCGTCTGTGCCGGCTTTTGAAAAAGCGATAGCAGTAATATCATATTTCATAATAAATTGTCCAAATCTTTTTTTGAACCAATACAAATATCTAATTTTGTATTTTATAAATAAACAATATACAAAAATATAGATTTTATGGCAGAAAATATAGAAATAGATTATTTAGAATATCCATTTGAAATTAAAATTCGGCATCACGTTACTTCGCAAATGTATTTCAAGTTAGAAGATTTGGTCAATCCAACGGAGTTATACCCTCCGCTACTGGACAAAATGGATTGGACTCAATGCTTTGCGAATGGCAAAAAACCGGAGATTTTGGATATCGGGTGCGGTAAAGGAGTTTTTCTGCTATCACTGGCAAATAATAATCCCGAGAAAAATCATTTAGGTATAGAGCTGAGGCGTTATCCTGTTGAATGGATAAATAGTGTTGCTCAGGGGAAGGAACTCGGGAATTGCTTTGCGTTGAATTATAGTGTTGTAAATGGCTTGGAATTTATCGAACAAAATTCAATCGAGCAGATATTTTATCTTTTCCCTGACCCTTGGCCCAAAAGGAAGCAACAAATCAGACGAGCTTTTAATAAAGATTTTCTGAAAATGTGCGACGAAATATTGGTTGATGGCGGAAAGCTATATTTAGCAACGGATTGCGATTACGTTGACAACTACCATAAAAAACTGTTAGCGGAATCAAAAAAGTTTGATTTTAGAAGACCTGAAACAAACGAGTGGGATTTACCGTTAACTAATAAGGAACGCTTTTGCGTTGAAAAAAATATTAACATATATCGCTGGATATGCACAAAAAAATGAAAAATATAATATTAGCAATAATTGTTCTTTTGGCTTTTGGGAGCATTAGCGCCCAAGATTACTCGAAAGAAAAGTTTCGCACTTTGAATAACGATGCTTTCGGCTTCGGCGAAACATTCGAATATAATATCGGTATGAAGGCTTTAACAGCCGGTAAGGGATATTTAAAAATTTCCCCTGACCCGGTAACAGTTTTCGGACGGAAATGCTATGAGATAAAATTCGGTGCCACGTCAACCAAAACAGTAGAACTCTTTTTTAAAGTACGCGATGAATTTGTTACTTATGTAGATTTAGACGGAATTTTTCCTTGGAAATATACTCAGAAAATCCGTGAAGGACGATACAAACAGGATTTTTGGGCTATGATGGATCAAAAACGTAATGTCGCTATTACGAAAGATAGTACTTATAAGATTCCGGAATATGTTTACGATGCGCTTTCTGCATTTGTTAGCGTTCGAGCGATGGATTTGTCTTCGAAGCCTAATGGTTCCATTATTAAATTGCAAAATTTCTGGATGGATACGACGTACAAATTAGACGTTCGTGTTGTGAAGCGTGAAACAGTGAAAGTTCCGGCGGGTAAATTCAAATGTATCGTCGTTGAGCCACATCTGTCAGGTGGCGGATTATTTAATAGCGAAGATAAAGTCTGGATCTGGCTCACGGATGACGATAGAAAAATTCCCGTCAAAATCGGTACAAAGATTATAATCGGTACCGTAGGTGCCGAATTAACAAAATACAGCGGTGTTCGCGGCGATATTAAAGCAAAGATAGATTAGAGTTATAAGTTATAAGTTATAAATTATAAATTCAAAGACAAATATTTATAGGAATTGCTACAAGCTGTACCCAAAATTCAATAATATTTTAAATTAACCGTCCAAATTATAGATTTAATTATTAATAACTTATAAAACTTTTTATGAGGAAATAAATGCGACAGATTATTTTATATCCCGGTGAGGATGGTTTTTGGGTAGTCGAATGCCCTTCATTACATGGTTGTTTATCACAAGGTGAGACAAAAGAGGAAGCTATCGAAAATATTAAGGAAGCGATAGATTTGTATATTGAATGTTTAGAAGAAGACGGCTTGCAAGTTCCTGAAGAAAAGTATGAAGTAATGTCGTTGGTTGTATGAGTTATCTACCGGTTATTTCAGGCAAAGAGTGTGTTTCAGCTTTGGAGAAAGTTGGTTTTTATGTCAAAAGGCAAAGTGGAAGTCATATTATAATGAGACGAGAAGACCCTTTTTCTCAAGTTACTATACCAAATCATAAAACTTTGGATAGAGGTACACTATTCAATATAATTAGGTGTGCAGATTTAACGGTAAATGAATTTAAAGAATTAATTAAATAAAACCTATTATGAAAATTACAAATTTGGAAAATGCGGCTCAAGTTCCATTTAAATTGGACGGGCGCGTAATGTTCACAAGTAAAGAAAACGAGCTGATACATTTGACATTACTGCCGGGGGAACAGCTCGATTTACATTCAAATCCATTCGATGTGGTATTCTTTACACTTTCGGGTGAAGGTGTGCTGGATATTGAAGGCGAAAAGTTCGCGATGAAGCCGAACGATACCATCGCGGTTACAAAAGGCATATTGCGCGGTTGGGAAAATAATTCAACTCAAGATTTGCGAATCCTCGTTATAAAGATATTTAATTAAATTTCCGAAATAATCGAAACGATTTACAAGAAGAAAAACTTAATTTCGTCGAATTTGTAACTAATAAAGATAAAATATGTACACAGCAATACCATTAGAATACTACTTGTTCCTCGCAGGCACCTTATTTTGCATAGGTTTATTGGGCGTTTTACTTCGCCGGAATATGATAATAATTTTTATGTCAATCGAATTGATGCTAAATTCGGTAAACCTCTCCTTAATTGCGTTTGCGCAAAGCTGGGGTAACGCCCAAGGTCAAATCGTCGTGCTGTTTGTTATGGCAGTAGCCGCCGCCGAAGCGGCTCTGGGTTTAGCAATTGTAATAGCATTCTTCCGATTAAAGAAAACTTTGGATGTTAATGAAGTAAATCTGCTGAAGTGGTAGATTATTCAAATTCTTCCAACCACAACCTATCGTCTTCAATTTTAATTTGCGGATAATCTTTCGCTATTTCGCATAAGTCCCGAAAACATTGAATTAATTTTGTCTTGTCGTAAAATGTGGACGCTACGGAATAGGATTTATCCTCAGTCAATATAACCAATTCACTTGTTGTTTTCTTAATATCCTGAAACGATTTTATTAGTATCATATCTTGGTATCGTACACTGAAATCGAGCTTTGGATTGAAGTATTTAATACCCGTATCGGTTAAAACGATTTTCCGCACTCTATTTCCATATAAAATAAAGAATACACCGACCAGACCACCGAGAACTAATCCGCCGAGTGCCATAAGGATTGACCCTTTGGTGAAAAAATCAGTTTTCATTATCACTAATAACGCGGTAAAACCAATAATAGCCCATCCCAGCCAATTGAAATCCTTGGCTTTGGATTCGTAAGATTTATTTATTCCCATAATTTCCTTCTAATTAATAAAGTGCTACAGCCGTAAAAGATACAGCCGATTGAGTGTCAGTTTCAAAATTGTAAGCATAATCCAGAATTTCTTTTTCCGAATAGGGTAGAAGTTTCATAATGGAATATATAGGTGCGACCCCGCAAACTTTCCATCTATTGGAATTGTCTTTTATGCTCCGAATAAAATCAGGGGCATCTTTTGATTTAATAACCTTCAGCAACTCACGATCGGCTTTTTCCATTTGATTGATTTGCATTTCGGCATCGAATTCATCGTCAAATCTTCTCCCTATATGCGACAAATCGGCAGAGGCAATAAAAAATACTTTTTTGCCTGAACTTTCAATTGTTTTCTTTAGCGTTTCTACAAAATGATTGATGATTCGCATTTCCTCCGAATTATCATCCTCTTTTTCGCAAAGGTATCCACCGCAAAGAAACGGTAAAATTTTATATTCTTTGCCTTGTAATAAGTATTGTAAAAATAGTGCGTGGAATTCGATGGAATGTTCTATTCTGTGTGCCATATCATCAACAATTAAACCCTTCGGAGCTTGTTTCAATAAATCTTCTAATAGGTCAATATCAATTTCTGTAACGCCCAGCGGTGTAGCATAAGCTTTTTTTGTAGCAACAAAATAATCATTTGCATCAAAATGCGAAGTACCCATAATGACATAAACATCTGCTGTTTGGTCTATTTCGCCATAAGCCATTGCATAGCTTTTGTAAACGGTATCGCCCAAACTCAAATCAATGTGTGGTGCGATTATACCTTTAGCAGGTTTGCTAATTTCAGGTTTTAGATCCGATGACAATATATTTTCGAGAAATGCTATTAGCTCCGCTTTATCGGCTGGATAGCTTTTGTTTTCGCAAATCGCCGGTCTTGCTGGAAGTTCCTCGTAAGCGGCATCCATTTCAGCCTTGCGCTTAAAGAAATTCTCGCTAAGCATAAAACCAGCTTCATCTAATTGATAAATTAACTTCAATAATTCATCCGCCAAATTCTTTTGGTCAGAAATCTTGCTTATTTCGCTTTTCAAATCTTCTTCAGTAAACTCACCGGAAAAATAAGTCAGCAATTCAAAAGCTTCATAATGCAACACAAACGGTTCAGCGGCATACATGTAAGTATCTGATAACAATATATATTGTAATTCATCTTGTTCGAACAAAACAAATTCTAAGTCGTTGCGCAATATCGGTAATTTTTTCATAATAATTTTCCTAAATAAGAAAGGGTTTTCGCCCTAAATAAATATAATTTTCAAAAATAGATATTTTTCAGTTAATAAAAAAAACATATCGCGGTTATTTGTTAATTTTGTACTTGTGTATTTCTAAAACAAGAAAGCTGAATTTTCGTCTTATACAATTTACGGAACCAAAACAGAGGGCATGATATTGGAAAACATTCAATTTGCTAATCCTGATTATTTTTATTTGTTAATTTTACTACCTCTTATGGTAGTTTGGTATATATTAAGGCAAAAGCGTATTTATCCGAGTTTGAATATACCTAATATTCAACACTTCGATAAATCACCCAAAAGTATAAGAATATACTTAAGGCATTTGCCATTCGTTTTTCGTACATTAGCCGTTGGGCTAATTATTGTAGCATTGGCTCGTCCGCAAACAGCATCGACTCGTCAGGAAGTTAATACCGAAGGTATTGATATTATAATGTCATTGGATGTTTCGACTTCAATGTTGGCTGAGGATTTAAAACCAAACAGAATAAATGCTGAGAAAAAAACAGCAATAAATTTTATTGATAAAAGAGTCAACGATAGGATAGGTTTAGTGATATTTGCCAGCGAAAGTTTCACACAATGTCCATTAACAATTGACCACGCCATTTTGAAAAACTTGGTAACTGAGCTAAAAACCGGTTTACTTGTTGACGGTACTGCAATCGGGAATGGCTTAGCAACAGCAGTAAGCCGTTTGAAAGGCGCTAAAGGCAAATCGAAGGTTATCATATTGCTGACAGATGGATTGAACAACAGCGGCGAGATAGCACCGTTGACAGCCGCCGAAATTGCTCGTAATTACGGCATCCGCGTTTATACTATTGGTGTTGGAACAAGAGGGCAGGCTCCATATCCATTTCAAACTCCTTATGGAATAAGACGTCAATTGGTTGATGTTCAAATTGATGAAGGTGTTTTGCAAAATATATCCGCCATAACCGGTGGAAAGTATTTCCGCGCTACATCAACAAAAGCACTTGAAAATATTTACTCTGAAATTGATAAAATGGAAAAAGTCAAAATTGAAGTAGCGTATTTCCACAAGAAAACTGAATTGTTTTTCCCGTTCGCATTAGCGGCATTAATTCTACTTTTTTCGGAACTATTTTTTAGATATACTATATTTCGAACTATTCCATAATATAAATGATTGAAACCACACACGGGATTGTTCTGAGCAATTTGCGCTATAGCGATACCAGCTTGATTTTAAGAATATTTACTGCAGAGTACGGAAAAATTACCGTTATTGCTAAGGGTGCTTTAGGTGCAAAAAGTAAATACGGTTCGTCAATACAACCTCTAAGTTATTCAGACTTGGAGATATATAAAAAAGGCACCGGCATGAGTATGCTCTCGAAATCAGAGTTTGCCGAGTATTTTCCAAAGATAATGAATAATTATAGAAATATGTCGTTCGCTATGGCTATGATCGAAGCAATCAATTTGACCCAAGAAGAAAACGCACCCAACGAAGGTGTTTTTACACTTGCTGTAGAGTCATTGCGCTTTCTGAACAGCGGGGCAGAACCCTTGGTCGTTTATTTTGCATTCCTGTATAACTTATGTGATATAATGGGCTTTGCTATGGATCTGGACGTTGTAAACCAAAGACCTTGGTATTATTTTTCGTTTCAAGACGGGCGCGTGATTCAAGAAAGCTTTTTCGGCAAAAAATTCGCTAAAATATCGGACAATCAGCTTACTATATTGAAAAAATTACAAATTGGCGAACCGACCGAATTGTTCAAATTAAAGATATATGATACTGATAAAAAAATAATTAATACTTTTTTTGCAGATTACTTGTCGTATCACTTAGAAAAGAGTTTTTACATTAATTCCATTGATTTAATACTATAAAATATGAAGCATTACAAAACTGAAGCGGGCGCGCTGAAAAACGGACTAACTGTACTTTCCGAATATTTACCATATTCTGAATCGTTTTCTTTAGGAATTACCGTTAAAGCCGGTTCTTATTTTACTAATAAAGGGACTCGCGGATTAGCACATGCTTTGGAACATCTGGTTTTTAAGAGAACGGCTAAATTTACAGCTCGTGATATAGCCGAAAGATTTGAATCATTGGGCGCATTTGTAAATGCCTATACTTCTAATGAATATACGTGTTTTTATGTTCGGGCGCTGTCATATCATTATGAAGAGGTATTTGAATTAATGTCTGAATTAATTCAAAATACAGTATTCAATCCGGCGGAAGTAGAAAGGGAAAAAAATGTAATATTGCAGGAAATTTCGGCTTCGCAGGACGATCCTGAAGATTTTATTTTTGATACCGCTGATGAATTATTATTTGGTAATCATCCCTTTGGGTTTTCGATTTTAGGTACAAAAAAAACACTGAAAAATGTAACGATTGAACGATTAGAAGAATTTAGGCAAAAGTTTTATACACCGGATAAGATGATAATTTGCACGGTCGGTAATATTAAGCACAACTTAATAATGCAATTAACTAAAAAGCATTTCAATCATATTCCAAGATCAACTGATAAAGCAAAACCAAAAGCATTACCTGAGCTTAAACACAACGAAAAAACACAGGTTATTCTTAAACAACCTATTCATCAAGTCCATACGGTTTATGGAAAAAGATACGAAAAGGCGGAACGCTTGCCTGCGGCTTTTGTTTCGATGGTGCTGGGTGATGGGATGAGTAGTAGGTTGTATCAGAAAATCCGTGATGAAGAGGGTTTGGCATATTCCGTATATACGTCTATGCAATCCTATTCGCTTTGTGGTTTATTCTATATATATGCTTCGAGCGATAATAAAAATCAGGATATTCTGATAAGCAAAATCAAGGTAGAGTTGGAGAAAATCCGTAAGGACGGTATAACTTATGAAGAATATCTGCGCGCAAAAGAGCAGTTGAAATCAGGATTTGCATTGGAAATGGAAGATTTATCGTCGCGTATGCAGTCGCTTTCCAAAAAGTTTGTTCTTTATGGTGAAATCGTTAACGTATCGGATATATTCTATCGTTACGACAATGTTACTTACGACGAAGTAAGTGCTTTCGCTAAAAAACTCAGCGAAGATGAACACTGGTATAGTGTGTTATTGGTACCGGAAGACTAAACAATAATTATTAATGATAAATTATAAATGATTAATGGGGAAAAATAAGAGTAGATAGTTGATAATTGAAAATGGGAAGAAAAAGAGTATTCTTCGTGAATAGCCACTACATTTATGTAGTGGAAGAAATGGGGAGTAAGATTATCGGCTTTAGCCAAAAAAATCGAACTTTTGGAAGACCAATAAACGAGATTATATCCAAAATTATAAAGTATCGATATTTGTTTTTCGTATCATATAATGATGCCCACTTTGGATTAAAACAATATGTGTTATAAAGATGTATTAATATCATATTCCCTAAAATGATAAAATAATATATTTGATATATTAGACAGTGGAAAATAAAAGAAAAATATATTAGAAATAAGAAAATATAATTTGGTGGTAATAAAAAAGTTTTGTAATTTTGAATTCTTCTTTTTTGTAAGAAGAAAAAAACAGTTATTTGTAAAAACGGTCAGGCAAAAATATTTTCGGAGA
>JBAXXL010000013.1:0-88234 GCA_037127915.1 bacterium | reverse complement strand
AATTTGCTCCACATGCAATGCTAAAAGATCAAGGTTGTATAATTTTTAGGGATAGGATCTATTCTGCACGTTGCTTACAAGGAAAATACAAAACTGAGGATTATGATAGTATAATCAGAAACCATGCGGATAGCTTATGTGATTGCGATATTGATGTATATTGGCGAATAAATGAAAAAGCAGATGAAGTTAAGTAAACACCCACCCTCCCTGCCACACTACCAGTGGCGGGGAGGGTGCTAATAGGAAATATAAAATGAAAACGAATTATTTAATAATTGCATCTAGTATATTATTTTTACTTTTGGGAGTTAATTGCCACTGCCAAGAAGAATTAAA
Source organism: bacterium (assembly GCA_037127915.1). Classification (GTDB taxonomy): domain Bacteria; phylum Bacteroidota; class Ignavibacteria; order Kapaibacteriales; family UBA2268; genus JBAXXL01. The sequence goes on along the minus strand of JBAXXL010000013.1, from coordinate 87,895 downwards.
AGCACCGGAAAAGGATGAAGCTGTAAATCGAATAAAAAAAGATATACAGCTTTATAACGAAAAGTGGTTACCTGAAGCACGCAAATTTCTATTGAATGGAGATGTAGGAATAACAAAAGAGGAATTAGACAGCTTAATGATAATAATCACACCAACCTTTAAAATTAGGGAAAATTGTCTCGTGAAATCAGACCTTATGGTTTTTGAACGGTACCATGATAAATCATTGAGCCAGACATATTATTATAATTATATTATTGTTCCAGATAGTAATAAACATACTATATATTCTTCTATTTCTGAAATATATAGCTTTAATAAGATTGAAAATGTCACAATCGAAGTTTATACTAAGGCGGGCAAGTGGAGGTATACTGCCTATATACCAGAAGGTTATGACCTAAACATTCCGCTTCGCATTTCGAAATATAATACAAAATTTGGGAATCTTGATGATTATTCTTTTCGCAGCTTAGCATTTTTTATAAAACCTAGTAGAGTTGATGAGCGAGCTAAATCAAAAATCAGAAGATATATACCTATTAAGAATGAAATATGCATTATTTATAATAATAGAATATATTCTTGGGAAGGGCTGCAAAATAAATTCCTTACAAATGATTTAGATGAAATATTCGACAATAATTCATGCAATATTTGTGATTGCGATATAGATGTGTATTTTAGAATAAATGAAAAAGCAGATGAAGTTAAGTAAACACCCATCCTCCCCGCCACATCACCAGTGCTGGGGAGTGTGTTAATAGGAAATAAAAAAAATGAAAACGAATTATTTAATAATTGCATCTTGCATATTATTTTTACTTTTTGGAGTTAATTGCCACTGTCAAGAAGAATTAAAAGCACCGGAAAAGGATGAAGCTGGGAGAAGTGTCAAATTTAATGACAGGTGGAACTCCATTAACAACCAAAAAAGAATATTATGGTGGTGATATTAAATGGCTTGTTTCTGGTGATATTAACAAAGGTGAGATATTTGATTGTGATGGAAGAATCACTGAGTTAGCTTTGAAAGAATCCAATGCAAGATTATTACCTATTAATTCAATAATGATTGCGTTAAATGGACAAGGTAAAACACGCGGTATGGTCGCAATATTAAGAACTGAAGCCGCTTGCAATCAATCATTAGTTTCAATAAACACAAAAAAAGAAATATTAAAGCCGGAGTTTTTGCTATATTGTCTTATGGGAAAGTATCAGGAAATTCGTGACATCAATGGTGATAACCAAAGAGGTGGACTTAATATGCCATTAATTAGATCTTTAATAATTCCTCTTCCATCACTTGAAATCCAGAATCAAATCGTGAAAAAAATCGAAGCCGAGCGCGCATACATAGACGGCACCAAAAAACTAATCGAAATCTACGAACAGAAAACCAAAGCCGTAATTGCAAAATTGTGGGAGGAATAAGAAACAAATCAATATTTTTTTCGTCTTTAATTTATAATTATTTATTTTATTTGTATTTTTGTAAATAAAGTAAAAATAAGAACTGCAAATGTTAAAAATTGACTTGAATATAAAATTGTTTAGCCAGATAATTAGCCTTAGACCTCATAAGGTTAGTGGTTTATATTCCAAGTTCCCCAATTTTAAATTATGGCTTGCAGGTGAAGGCAAACCAACAATCAATCAATTGAAAGAGTTAGCTCATTATTTAAACATACCTTTTGGATATTTCTTTCTAAGCGAGCTACCAGATTACATTTTTCCAATACCGCATTATAGAAAAACCAACAACGTTCCGTTTGAGCCTAGCGAAGAGCTAAAAGATACAGTAAAAAGTATGCAAATGAGACAGGAATGGATTAAAGACATTTTAATTGATGATGGTTTTTCTGAATTATCTTTTGTTGGTAGTATTAATCTGAATACAAATATAAAGCTTGCTGTTAAAACGATGAAAGAAACTTTAAATCTGAAAGATTTCAGAGCAAGTGAATTTTCAAATTGGAAAGAAACTAATCAATATTTAATAAAACAGGTCGAAGAAGCAGGCATTTTTGTAGTTATCAATGGAATTGTTGGTAATAACACACATAGAAAACTCGATGTTAATGAATTCAGAGGCTTTGTTCTAACTGATAAAATTGCCCCTTTTATTTTCATAAACAATAACGATGCAAAAACAGCCCAAATATTTACTCTTGCACACGAGTTGGCACATATTTGGTTGGGCATTAGTGCTTCGTGTGAATTGAGAGATCTTAAATCTTCAAATAATCAAACAGAAATATTTTGTGATAAATTAGCCGCTGAATTTTTAGTACCGGAAGATGATTTTATTACACAATATCATATAGACTCAGATTATATTAATCTTGCTAAAATATTTAAGGTTAGTAGGATTGTTATTCTAAGACGATTGCTGGATTTGAAATTGATTACTAAAGATATTTTTTATGAATTATTCTATGAAAACTATACTAAGGATCGAATTCTACCCAAAACACCAGGCGGAGATTTTTATAATAATATCCCATTTAGAATTAGCAAAAAATTTGGTGAAATCATTTACAGAGCAACTAAAGAAGGTAAAATCACTTACAGAGATGCGTTTAAATTAACAAATTTAAAAGCCAAGACGTTTGACCATTATTTCAAGGAAACCTTGTAAAATGGAGCTAGACAAAATTAAATTTATATTAGATTCCGATACTTTTATTAGAGCTAAAAGAACTCATTATCCTTTTGATTTTGCAATGCCATTTTGGAATGCACTTATACAATATGGAAAAGAAGGCATTATTTGTAGTATTGATAAAGTTTATAATGAAATAACAGAAGGTAATGATGAACTGTCAGAATGGATAATCAGCTTTAAAGAAAGTATTATTTTAACAGAAACTAACGAAATTATTAGCAATTATTCAAAACTGATTAATTGGGTTGGCCAAAATGCGCAATATAATCAAAATGCCAAGGATGAATTTTATGATTCTGAAAGAGCCGATGCATGGTTATTAGCTACGGCTCTGACCTATAATAAAACTATAGTTACCCACGAAGTTTTTAATGGAAGTATAACCAAAAGAGTTCCCATTCCAAATGTCTGTAAGGAATTCAATATCCAATATATTGACATTTATCAAATGTTAAGAGAATTAAACTTTACTTTTTAAGTTCATTCATTATATTGATTTATTACATTTGACCTCCCCACCGGAGCTCATTTTATTGTCTCGGGTGGGCGCGGTTCTTTCAATTTTGGCAACCACGAGGGTTGCCCCAACGAAGTACCGGTGGGTGAAGAAGACGCGATAAATCGCATCTCTACAAAAGTCGTGGCTATTCAATAAGCTGACAAATCAATTACGAATTACGAATTTCAAATTTCAAATTACGTTTTCGTCTTGGTTCCCCATTTTTCAAAGGGGGTTAGGGGGTTTCTCTTCTCTTTCTTCCCATTAACAATTTACAATTAACCATTGACAATTAATTTTGCGTCATCAGTGTTCCATTCTTCTTCTTTCTTCTCATCGAAAATTCATAATTTAAAAATTCAACAATTGACAATTAATTTCGTATATTAGAAGATTAGTTTAAACATTTTTTTAAAATTATAAATCGGAGTTATGATGGCCGCTCTAACAGGTATAGAACCTAAGAATTTATGGCGGATTTTTGAAGGACTTTGTTCCGTTCCGCATCCATCCAAAAAAGAAGAAAAGATCATTGCTTATATCGAAAAATGGGCAGACAGCAATGGATTTGAACACGAAAAAGACGAAGTAGGAAATTTAGTAGTTCGTAAACCGGCAACCAAAGGCATGGAAAACCGTTTACCGGTTTGTATCCAAGGCCACGTTGATATGGTTTGCGTTAAAAATTCAGATACAGAATTCGATTTCGATATTCAAGGTATCCAACCATACATTGATGGTACTTGGGTCAAAGCCCGTGGTACTACATTGGGTGCCGATAACGGTATTGGCGTTGCTATGGGTATGGCTGTAATGGAATCAAACGATATGCCTCATCCTGATATCGAATTACTTTGCACATTGGACGAAGAAACAGGATTAACCGGCGCTGTTGGTTTAAGCCCGAATTTGTTAAGAGCTAAAGTACTGATCAATTTGGATTCCGAAGAATGGGGTCATTTCACTATCGGTTGTGCCGGCGGTGCTAATGCTCACGGTAGTTTCAAATATGAAGCAAAACCTGTTTGTAATTGCGAATCCGATTGTAAAAACTATAAATTAACTGTAAAAGGTTTGCGCGGCGGTCACTCAGGAATCGAAATTCACGAAGACAGAGCGAATGCTGTAAAATTGATGACTCGCTTGATTTATGAAGCAATGGAAAAATTCGATATCTGCATGACATCAATCGATGGCGGCGACAAACACAATGCAATTCCTCACGAATGTTTTGCTGTTGTTGGTGTGAAACCAGAAAACGAAGCCGATTTTAAAGCTTTTGTCGTAAAATTCTTTGCCGATGCCAAAGCTGAATACACAAAAAGAGAACCTGGTATGCTTATTATGGCAGAACCATGTCCAACTCCTGCACGCTGTATGACAAAAGAATTCCAAACACGCTTTATCAAATCGTTGTTTGCTGTTCCTCACGGTGTTTATCACTGGTCACCGGATATCCCGGGCTTCCCTCAAACATCAGTTAACTGCGCTATCGTAAAAACCGAAGCCGATACAATAGAGATTTTGACAAGTCAACGCAGTTCACTTGAATCAGAGAAAAACGATATCTCCAATAAAGTAAAAGTAATTTTGGAACTTGGCGGAGCTACAGCTTCCATCGGTGACGGTTATCCTTCTTGGCCTCCTAACGCTGATTCTCACATTTTGAGCATCGGTAAAGAAGTTTATAAAGGCATTTACGGTAAAGACGCTGTAATCGAAGCAATCCACGCAGGATTGGAATGCGGATTGGTCGGCGAGAAATATCCAGGTATGGATATGATATCATTTGGTCCAAATTTGGAAGAAGTTCATACTGCTAACGAAAGAGTTGATATTCCTTCGACAGAAAAATGCTTCCATCTGGTTGGCGAATTACTGAAAAATATCCCTTTGAAATAAAAATAAATCAAAAGTTCAGGCAAAGCCTAATTTTGGTTAATCAGTTGTAATATAATAAATTACACTCGCTCAGGAAAATTTCTGAGCGAGTTTTTTTATTTAATTCTATATATTTGTAAAAAAACCTTTTTTTATTTATCAAAAATTTCTTAGTTTCGTTTTTTTTAAACGAACATATTTAAAGGATTGTTTTGTATGATTAGTTCAATACAACCATCGTTTGCATTTGCTATGGGAAACTTCACTAATTTTGAGTTGGCTGTAAATACCAGGAAATTCAAAATCGATGTCTTAAAAAGAATGATTCTGCTATCATTAATTCTTCAAAAATTCAGTGCTAATTATCAAGCGATGATGGACGAGGATTTTGATGAAGATGAAGATGAAGATGATGAATTCGATGACGAATTCGGCGATGAATTAGATGACGAATTTGATGATGAAATCATAGATGACGACGATGATGATTTCGATGAAGATTACGAAGATGAGGAAGACGACGAAGAAGAAGACTTCTAATTCTGAGGTATCGAATATATCAATAGGTATGCGGCTTTTTTTTAATTTAAATTGCCGTGTTTGATAGATTTTATCTATACGAAATTGAAACTGCCGTGCTTTGGAGTACGGCAGTTTTTTTTATATGGAAGATTGTCTTCACTTCAAAACTCGATTTGTACTTTTTTTAGTCAATCAGGGATGATTGACCCATCGATATATCAATGATGTGGTGGGATAAGCATCCTTGCTTGTCACCGCAATAATTCGAGTTGTGATACAGCCTGCTTCCGAAAATTATGGCGGGTTTGGAACCCGCCACTACAATATTATTTATTTGGGAGATTCCGTGTCAAGTACGGAATGACGAACAAAATCTTTGCGGTAAAATTCTTCTTCTCATTAACAATTTACAATTAACCATTGACAATTATTTTTGCTTTTCTCTGCCCATTACAGCGGCAACAGCTAATATTACACCAAGAACTATGCCCAATATAGCGGCTACTAATACACGGAATTCAGGCGGTAGTAAGAAGTTGATTGTGTGAGCCGGTATCCAGAAAAACACAATAGTTTTTGTGAAAACAAAACCCCACATCACGTCCCAATTCATATTCTTCAGGTGGTATCCGAAGCGGATTTTGTGAGTGAAGAACTTTACAATCGAGCCACCGGTTTCGCCAATATGAGCGTCGGTAACTTTGTGCAATGTCATAAACATAGGCGCAAAGAACACGTTCATTGTCGCGCTGAATGTGAAAGCCGCAAGTACTTGTAGCCAAGAATGCGAAACGAATATGCTTTGGTTTAAAATAGCACCCGGATTTGGTAAGTCAGCCGGGAATTTGACTCCCAATGTAGCAAGCATCATAGGTGCACCCGCGGCAAAAATAACGAACGCCGCTTTAATCATTAATCCCAATATACCCCATACAAAAGCGCGCGGTAAAATACCGAAACCTTTTGTATAGTACATGCCCGTGCGGATACGCAAACCTATACATTCTCCGATAGTCGCTAAAATACCGAACTTCAAAAATGACCAAACATAAGGGTGCAATGCATTCGATGCTGAGTAGGCGTCAAATAATGGTTTGAATATAAAGAATGGTAAAAATATCACCACCAGTAGCAGAACCATTAGTAAATCTTTTTGTTTCATGTTATTCCTTAAATTTATTTTATATTATATTTATTTTTTAACAATTAATATTCCTTCAATAATCTTCCTTTCTAAGATATGTCTAATCTGAATGGGTCTGTAATGAAAATTATCTTGGTAATATTTTAATATATCATCTAATTCCCAACCATTGTAGCGGTTAAGATATTTTTCAGTAAAATGACTGCCATTTACATTTAGCGTTTTTGTACTTTTAGGATTATATCTTTTTCCTCTTATCCCTATAAAGCCTCCGTGCAGTATTAAAAACCTGTTACTTTTATCAATCACTAAACTGCCGCGTATATTTTTTGCGTTGGTATTTGGTCTGTAATTTAAAACATATTGCAAGATTTCGGTAATGTGTTTTGGTTCATCATCATTTTTTAAATACTCATAAATCATACTTCGAATGCTGCCACCTTTTATACCCGATTGTTCTTCTTCCCATTTTTTTAAGCCATAAACTGAACTTCTGCCAAAGCTGATAAATATTTGCGGTTGAGTATTTAATTTTGAACGTAAAGATGGTTTATTCCATTCTATTTCGGGATATTCTTCTTCTAGCGTATTACATAGATTTGCTAATGACATTTTAGTTCCTTCTTTATTTAATATGTCGTAACAATATTCATAAAGGTTTTTTCTCGTTGTTCGATTAAAAACCAAGTATCCATCTGAGTTAGCTTCAAAATTTAATTCTGTTTTAAGTAATCCCTTACAAATATATATTAAATCCGAAATATTGGGGTTAGCGCCTTTAATGATAAAAGTTTTAATATGATCTTCAAAATCTAGCTGGTAAGTATTCCATACTGTACTACAGGTTCTTAATAATATATCATTCATAAAAGCAGAAAAATAAAATGAAGAATTAATTGCACTGCTTAATAAATAATTAATACTATAGATATTCCTATTCCCATTATAGTTTCTCGGAAAATGCAATTCATTCTTGTTAAAAAAAGAAAGAGTTTTACTATAAATTTCATTAAAAACAAAACAACAAAATCTACTATTAAAATTTGTCTTTTCATTTTTATTAATTATTGATGATAAATTATCATCAATAATTTGAAATGGATTTGTATAAACTATTCCATAATTGGAGATTTTAGCTTCTTGCAAATTTCTAATTATATTGAGGAATGATGAAAGATTATTCTCTATATTTTTCTTTATTTGTCTTAATCTTTCTTTAGATACGGAGTGTTCAGTAACAATTGATTGATCGAATCTTTTTCCCTTAAAATTAGTTGTATATAATTCGGAAAATATAAGCAGTTCACGCTCTGTAAATATTTGATTTCTATCAATAAGGAATTTCAGTAAAGCAAAAATTTTGAGTTGCCCATTTTCTTCATACATTTGTTCAAATAGTTCATTAAAATCATTTTCCAAAAGTGGATAAGCCATTTTTAGTGTAAATTCACAAAACTCTTTGTCAAAATCTTCATTTTTTATTGTTTGTATTTTCTTTATAAATGATATTAATTTTGATTTAAAGGTATTTAGCTCATTATTAATATAAACGCCAACTCCTATCATATTTTTAAATTTGAAATTATCAGAAAAAATCATTTTAAAAATCATTTCTGAATCAATAGATGCTTTTTGTTGCATTATTTGATTTCTTGCTCTCAACCCTAATTGAGAGATTAAATTTGCTAAAATATTTTCTAACCGTGCTCTTTGAAATGGAGTTAATGAATTAATTACAGTAATCATATCAATATCTTCAACAGGTTTTTCCCGAAAGTTTTGCTTATGGAATTTGGAATAATTATTTTTTTTGCAAAGCTTTAACAATTCATTATTTGTTTTATCCCCACATTTTTTTAATTTCATAAAATCAGGGTTGTTATGACGGTAAATAAAAATACTTTTTAGCGACAATAATGAATTATGATAGCAAACATGATAAGCTCTTATTGATAGCAAGGAGCTATCATATAGACTCATTATGGACACATCATCCTTTTCTAACATATTTTTATCCCGAGTTTTAAAGTTTACTTTTTTTTGATTATCGTTCGGACGAAATATTTATTTTTATTTCAAAAATCATATCAATTATTACTGTAGATCTATTATTTATACAACAAAATTACAAAAATTATTTTTATAAAATTAAAACTATTTTGATAAGGTGAGAAATTTGCAAATCTTGTCAGGAAGTTCATAGTAAATCATTAAATATTCTTTGTCATATTGTCTCCGCTCTAGGTAAACGGCTTCTTCCTTCTTCTTCATTTTCTTCTTCATTTTTCTTCTTCTCTTCCGCTTTTGCTTCGTCCCAGATTGCGTCCAATTCTTCCAAGCTCATATCTTGCATATTTTTTCCCATTCCCAAAACTGTGCGCTCTATATATTGGAATCTTTTAGTGAATTTGTTGTTCGTAAATTGCAGAGCTTCTTCGGCAACCAATCCTTCGTGCCGGGCGGCGTTGACCAATGCGAAGAATACATCGCCCAATTCCATACGCGCTTTTTCTTTATCACCCGAATCAATCTCGTGCTTAAGTTCCGCAATTTCTTCCTCTACTTTATTCCAAACATCGCGCTTGTCCTCCCAATCGAATCCCACACGCGATACTTTTTCCTGAATGCGTTCAGCTCTCAGCAATTGCGGCAATGAAACCGGTACACCATCTAAAATTGAATCGCGTCCTTCCTTCATTTTGAGCTTTTCCCAATTCTGTAACACTTCTTGCGAATTGGCAACTTCAGTATTGCTGAATACGTGGGGATGGCGAAATATCATTTTATCGCTAATTTTGGTAATCACATCATTCAGATTAAATGCACCGCGCTCTTCCGCCATTACGGAGTGCATAATGATATGGAGTAATAAATCCCCCAGCTCTTTTGCAAAACCGGCATCGTTTTTATCATATATATCGCTGATACATTCGTAAACTTCTTCAACCATATAATGCGCAATAGATTCGTTGGTTTGCTTTGCATCCCAAGGGCAGTGCTTTCTTAATAATGTAACTATTTCCACAAATCTTTCGAATTGGGATATTGGGTCCGCAGAATTTTTAGATTCAGGGACTGGTATATTGGCTTGACTCATTGGTTTCTCTTTAAAGCCTTATTTTTGTAGAGCTTCGTAATATTGTTTGATTAATTTTTCGTAGTCTTCGGAATAACCCTGCTTGTTGGATTTCATCAACTCTTGAATAGCTTGCTTTTTCCCTTCCGGTGAAAGCATATCCAGTTCAGCAGGACTCATCGCGCGATAATTCTTGCCCGATTTAGCTTCTCGGTTTTTCTCAAAATCTCTATCATTTATTGATTGCGATGCATCCAAAAGGCGGTTCAATATTTTTTGCTGGCGATTCAATGTTTCTTGATTAATCTTGCCGGATTTCATTTCAGTAGCTATTTCCTGCATTTCATCCGCAATTTTATCGAGGGCTTCCAGACGTTTTCTATCTTGGTTAGCATATTTTTTTTGTTCTTCCGAGAGATCCTGAGCGGATTTTCCGGCACTGCCTTGTTTCCCGCCTAATCGTTTCATTTCGGCTTGTTGTTCCAATGACATACTTTGACCGCCGCCTTGACCTGATTTTCCACCACCGCCTTGCTTATTCATCATATCCTGCATAGCTTGATTGATTGCTTGCTGTTGCGCGGCTAATTGTTGCATTTGCTGTGACATTCCCGAAGAACTGCTCTGACCTTCGCCTTCGCCTTCGCCCTCTCCATCACCCGGATTTGAACATGCGCCGCCTTTTTGTAATTTCGCCAACTGGTCTTGCATAGACGAAACAGCACCATTCATTGCCGCCATAGAACTTTGTTGAGGTTGCGCCGCCTCTGAACTACTCCTTTCGGAAAGTTTGCTGTAAGCGTCTTGCATTGATTGCATAGCATTCTGCAGTTTACTAATCATATCCGGTGTTACAGCGAACGATTGCTCACCCAATTCCGCCATTGCCATTGCAGTATTTGCTAATTGGTCGAATAAATCGGCTTGCTTGCGGGCATATTCAGGGAATTTAGTTGAGCTGTAATCCATACTTTTGGTTTTATTACCCAAAGATTCTTGACGCTTAGAAAGTTCCAATAAATTAGAAATGGATTTCTGAATTTGCTTTAGTGCTTTTTCCTTAGAATCCTTATCCATTTGTTGGCGCATAGACTGCATTTTGTTAGCAAAATTCCGCATATTTTGCGAAGCTTTTTTCTGGTTTTTATTAGCGTCCGATTTCTTTTGCGATTTTATATTTTGCTCAGCAGATTGCATATTTTGTTCAGTTTCTTTTGGTGAAAGCTCATTTTGAGCATCTTTCAGCATATCCATAGGCATTTCTTTTTCGCCGATTTCTTTCATCAGGTCTTCCAATGATTTGATATCTTTTTCGAGTTCCTTGAAATCCTGCGTCAATTTGTTCTGCTGTTTTGCAACTTCTTCCGCTTGGTCAGCATTTGCTTCTTTCGTTTTTTCGGCTAATTTATCCTGTCTATCGGCTAATTCGTCCGCTCTTTTAGCCAAAGCATCGGCTTTTTGCTGAGCTTGGATTCGCTTCAGCATTTTTAGCGAACGTTCTATATTTTTCTTGAATTGTTCTTCATTAAATTTAAATTTTTCCAAAGCCTTTTTCATATCTTCAGCGGTCATATTTTCCAAAGCCTTTTTCATATCCTGCTGTAATTTCTTCAATTCAGGACTGTCCACTTGCTTCATCAGGTTCTGGAGTTCTTGATATTTTTCCAATGTTTCCTGAGAAATCATGTTGTTTTCGGATAACTGCTTTGTATTATCTTGCAATTTTTGGGCAAGATTCTGCATTTTATTCTTAATATCTTCTTGACGGCTCATCAAACTTTCAGCTTTCTTTTTATCGGACCACTGAAGCTCTTCTTTCGGATTTTTCTTGAGCATCTCACGATTCAGCTCTTCCATATCCTTTTTCAACTCTTCAGCATCTTTTACAGCTTCCTCTATTTGATCTTTCACATCTTTTTGCGTAAGATCGCTTTCTTCCATTACTTCTTCCAAAGACGGGAGCCTAACGGTAAGTGTATTAGTGCGGGCTTTTTTCGGACCGCCGAAGTTATCGTTATCAGCCACTTCAAAATAATATTCGTAAATGTCTTCAGGACTAATACTAACAGCCGATAGATCCCAAACATAATTTATATCTGTTTTTATATCCAATTTTGATATAGGAATATTTATTGCTGAAAACTTTTCTTCTGCAGGTGTATATTTGGACTGGATTAAGCGATAATATAGTTTCAATGAAGTAAATCCATAATCATCGCTTATCGAAACTTGGATAGGAAGCAATGTACTTTGATTGATTGTTACATCACTAACAGGTTTGGTTTGCGAAATCGAAGGATAATCATCCGAAAGTGCTGTCATACTGTATTTCATTGGATTAGCATTAGTTTGCAAATCCGTATCTTCGAATTTAATATGGTACGTTCCGGTCTCGGCTAAGAAAAATCTTGCTGTTGCTTTTCTTCCGGCAACAGACATACGCAATTTCATAGTATCGACCTTTTTTGTGCCCGATGTATCGCCCTTAATATTTTCAATTATCAGCCAAGCGCGCTGTAATTCTTTATTGCTATATGCCGCTATATCGATTGTACTTCCACGCAATGCGGCTATGTCGGCGTTCTGCTCCGTGAAGCTCTTGCTCGACAAACCGGTATAAGTAGGATAGTTAATCCTGCCAATAATAGAGCGGATATTCGGTAAATTAATCACGGTCACTTTTGCTGTATCAGTATGAACGAGTTCACTCATCCAATCTGCTTCGGCATAGTATTCAAAACTGCGCTTTACAGCTTGATTAATATATATATAGGTGTTAGACGTATCTAAATCCAACTCATAAGAGTCAAAATTTATTTGATTCTGTTGTCTTATGAATAATCTGATTTTCGCCGGTGCCGTACCCAGGGCTTTGATTTTGATTACTAATCTGCTCGAACGAAGCATTGTTGTATCGCCCGGGAAAATTTGTAATTGGAAAGGCGAAGGGGGAATATATGATTTATTAAAATTCAATAATCTATCGAAAGCTGAACCCAAAGGCGCAATCGTTGCTAATAATGCAATTAGTAATATTAGTAAAAGTAAAGTTCGAGTTGTGGCTCTACGGAGTGGTTTGCGGTTTATTATCGCTTCAAAATCCACTTCTTCCGCAATCGCAATTGTTTGATCAAATTCTGCTACAGCTAATTCAGCCGATACCGATGAACTACGGTTTCGCGAATTATATATTTGCATAGCATTACATAATTTATCGCCAACTTCGGTGAATCGTTTCCCAATTCTTAAAGCAATATCTTCGACTGTAGGGTGATTCCGTATTCCAAATGCCCTTAGTAATGGCTTAAGCATATAATAAAGGAAAGAAACAACAGCAATGCCTCCAATTGTCTTAATAATGTTTGTTCTGAATTCAGTATTTCCGAATACTGCCCATTCCAATAGGACTGCTAATAAAAAAGCAAATACAATCCAGAATACTGTTTTTAGAAAACCGGTACTAAGCATATAAACAGTTTCCTTACGGCGAACTGCTTTTAACTGAAAAATCACTCTACTGTATAAATTAATTTTGCTCATATATCTTAATGTGTTAGCGCATAAACAATAATATTAGTGCCAAATTTCAACGCTTCCTCTCTTTTTTCGGCTGAATCATTATGTACGGCTGGGTCAGCCCAACCGTCCGATGGATTACTTTCCTCTGTATATAAAACCGCCAATCGGTCGTTAATGAATATCCCAAGACTTTGCGGAGCTTTGTCATCGTGCTCGTGAGTCTTCGGAACACCGTTAGGGAAGCGAAAATGACAATTAAAAATATCATGTGAAAATGGTATTGCCGCCAGTTTATTATCAGGAAAAGTTCTTTCGATTTCTTTTCTGAAAAATTTGTCTAAGCCATAATCATCATCCACGTAAAGAAATCCGCCGGATTCCAAATATGCGCGCAAATTCTTTATCTCTTTGTCCGAAAACTTCATATTCCCGTGACCGGTCATAAAAATGAGCGGATACTGGAATAAATCGTCCGTAGCCAAATCGACGTATTCGTATTTTGGCTCAACATTTATATTGGTATTTGCACGAACGTATTTGAGTAAATTAACTTCAGCTGATTGGTCATTATACCAATCACTACCGCCGGAGTATTTTACTCGTGCCAATTTTATAGCACTTAAACTCGTTTGGCTACTAGAAACCTGCATAAATACCAATAGCAGAGCTAATATGGTAACAATATTTTTTAACATAATTCGATATATAACGTGTATAAAAATTTTATATTTTTATTAATATTTATTTAACCGATGAATGTTTCTTAATCCGAATATTTGGGATTTAATAAGTATTTTTTAATTTTGTAGTAATTATAAGTAGTTAATAAAACAATGTTGAGATTCGAACACATACAATTACTTTGGGCTTTGTTGGCGATACCCGTTTTCTCGCTACTTTACGCATTCTTACGCGTGAAGCGCACAAATAATCTGCGCAAATTCGGCGACTTAGATTTGGTTGCCCGATTACATCCCGATACTTCCCGTTTCAAATCGCTAAGTAAATTTATATTATTGTGCATGGCTTTCACACTTTTAGTGATTGGTGCGGCAAATCCGCAAATCGGCAACAAATTAGAAAAAGTTGACCGCGAAGGTATCGAGATAATGGTTGTTCTTGATATATCAAATAGTATGAATGCCCAAGATATAAAGCCGAGCAGGCTGGAACGCGCTAAACAAGCGATCACTAAGCTGATTGATAAACTGCTGAGCGACAAAATAGGCAGTGTGGTTTTTGCAGGCGATTCATTTATATTGCTTCCTATTACCACCGATTTTTCAGCCGCTAAAATGCTGATTTCATCTGCTGAATCCGACCTTATCGATAGGCAGGGAACAGCATTGGGCTCAGCGATTGATTTGGCTTCCGGTTCTAATTCGCCGAATAAATCACAAAGTAAATTGATGATTATCATATCGGATGGAGAAAATCATGAGGATGACGCGATTGCCTCTGCAAAATCTGCCGCCGAAAAAGGTATAATCATTTATACAATTGGTATGGGCAAACCAACGGGCGCTCCTGTTCCTAAATTAGGTAAAGATGGGAATGTAATTGGCTATGAAAAAGACGAATCCGGCAATACAGTTATTTCTAAACTCAATGGCCCTGCTTTAAAAGAAATTGCCGATATTGGAGATGGTGAATTTGTTTATGCATCGTCCGGTACTTTGGATTTGAACACCATTATTGATAAAATTTCTAAAATGAAGAAAAATAAATACGGGTCGAAAATATTTACCGATTTTGACGATAAATTCCAATATTTCCTTTTAGCGGCTTTTTTATTACTCGTTATTGAGTTGATTATCACACACAGAAAAAATAGATATCTTTCCGCATTAAGCGATTTCGCCGGAGGTAAAAAGAAAAATGAAAAATAAAGCAATTCTAATACTCATTCTCTCGATTTTCACCATATCATCGTTCTCGGCAATTGCCAAGGATGATAAAAAATATGTTCGTCAGGGAAATAAATCTTACGAAAATAAAAAATACAACGACGCGGAAATTAAATACCGTAAAGCTCTTTCCGAAAATCCGGCAAATAACAAAGCTGAATTTAACTTAGGCGATGCTCTTTACAAACAAGGCAATTACAAAGAAGCCGGCGAAAAATTTGAATTGATGAATAATAAGAAGCTCGATAAAAGCACCAAAAACGATATCCAATATAATTTAGGAAATTCATACTTTGAGCAGGGCCAACAAAGAGCTAAATCAGGAGATGCCCAAGGCAGTATGGATATGTATAATAAAGCTATTGATTCGTACAAAGGTGCTTTGAAACTCGACGGTAAAGATGCCAACGCCCGCTATAATTATGAATTAGCCCGTCGGATGCTTGTTCAACAACAAAATCAACAAAACAAGCAAAACAAAGATAACAAAGATCAGAATAAAGATAAAAAAGATCAAAAGAATAAAGATAAAAATCAGCAAAATAAAGACGATAAGAACAAAGACAAAAACAAAGATCAGAACAAGCAAAACAAAGACGACAAGAATAAAGATCAAAAAAATAAAGATAAAAACGATAACCAGAACGATAAAAAAGATCAAAACAAACAACCTGAGCAACAACCTCAACCGCAAAAAAGCAAAATTTCGGATAAGGATGCTGAACGCATATTAAATGCCCTTCAAATTCAAGAAAAAGAGAAAATGAATAAAATGAAGAAAATGAAAAGCAGTAAATCTAATATTGAAAAGAAGTGGTAATAACAACATAATGTGTTGGGGAAAGGTATGGGCATAAAAAAAACAGCCGAGGTTCCGATAAATTTACAAAAAGACCTCAAATTGTTTAAAAACTATATAGCTTTGGAGCGTGGATTATCAAAAAACACGACGGAATCCTATATGTCCGATTTGAAGCAATTTGTCGAATTTATGCTTTTCGCCTTAAAGAAAACCGAGTTGAAAAACATTACTCAGGACGATGTAATAAGATATGTTTCGGAGTTATCCGATAATTCAAATCTGGTGATAAACTCGAGAGCAAGGCATTTGACATCGCTGAGAGAGTTTTTCAAATATATGGTCAAACGCGGAAAAATAATGGAGAATCCGGTTTCGGAAATTGATATGCCAAAACTGGAGCAAACATTACCCGATGTACTGGCTATTGAAGAGATTATTGATATAATCGAGCAACCGGATATTTCAACATTGGCAGGTATTAGAGATCGAACAATTTTGGAATTGCTCTACGCATGTGGCCTTCGTTGCTCGGAGCTAACCGAAATGAGAGTTAACCAAGTGATCACTTCAGCAGAGATTGTGAAGGTTCGCGGCAAGGGAAATGTTGACCGCATTGTTCCCATAGGCCAATCCGCATTAAATTGGGTAATTCGCTATAAAATAAGAGTTCGCCCGTCGTTCGAAAAGCCTGTCATAAGTGAAGATTATCTATTTTTAAGCCAACGGGGGGCAAAATTATCCAGAATGTCTGTTTGGAAAATGGTTAAAGCTTACGCTTTAAAAGCCGGCATTGATAAAAATGTCCATCCACACACTTTCCGTCATTCGTTTGCCACACATCTGCTCGAAGGCGGCGCCGACATTCGCGCAGTACAGGAAATGCTGGGGCACGCCGATATCTCCACCACCCAAATCTATACACATATTGACCGCGATTTCCTGAAGGAAGTTCACCGTTCATTCCATCCTCGCGCGTAATGGCTGGTTTACA
Organism: bacterium; assembly: GCA_037127915.1. Lineage (GTDB taxonomy): Bacteria > Bacteroidota > Ignavibacteria > Kapaibacteriales > UBA2268 > JBAXXL01. The sequence goes on along the minus strand of JBAXXL010000013.1, from coordinate 70,883 downwards.
CCTATAAATTTTAATATTCCACCTCGACGAGATTGAAGAAACAACAACCTGAAAATCCTTTAATCCTGGCCGTCCTGATTCAGACAATATTCTAACAATAACAAACGAGATGTTCGTCATTGACAAGAACGAACTGCATACAAAATGATGAGTTAATTATGGATTATGACATATTAGAAATTCTTGGAAAATACGTTCCAATTACCCCGGAATTGGAAGCCGCATTAAATGAAAGCGTCTTTATAAAAAGTTTCAAAAAAGGTACTATTCTGCTGAAAGAAGGCGGCTTTTCAAACGAATGTTATTTCATTTTAAAAGGTTGCATAAGAAGCTATTATTTGAAAGATGGCGATGAAAAAACCACAGAATTCTATACTGAGGAACAAGTCGTTTCACCTTTGACTTATGGCAAAAACACCCCATCCGAACATTTTTTGGAGTGTGTGGAAGACACAGTTGCTTGTGTTGGTACCCCTGAATTGGAAAGCGAAATGTATCAAAAGTATCCTGTGTTGGAATCGTTAAACCGTGCGATGGGTGAAGTGATAATCGCCAATTATCAAGAATCATTTGCAGATTTTAAAATGGCTACACCCACTGAACGATATTTGAATTTGTTAAAAACGAGGTCCGATTTAATCCAGAGAGTCCCACAATATCAAATAGCAAGTTACTTGGGCATAAAACCCGAATCATTAAGCCGTATCCGCAAAAGAGCAATGAGCAAATAAAGTAGTTTTAGTTGGGCTATTGCAAACAGTTAGTCAATCAGGGATGATTGACCCACCAGTATATCAATGACTTGGTAGGATAAGCATCCCTGCTTGTCCCTCGTATTTCGAGTTTTGAGACAATACCAATTAGCTTGTTTGTAAGTAAAATCCATTTCTTAACCAAAGTCAATGAAATTTGAATTTTAAGCCCGTAATTTTGTATTTAATTTTTAATCAATTTTTATAAATACAGAGTTATGAACTATAAAACAATCATCACAGCATTATTAATCGCCTTGTTTGTTACACAGACTTATGGTCAAAACCCAACACAAACGGGCACAATCAAAGACACAGCGCCTAACTACAAATTCTCAGTTAGCACAACTTATCTGGTATTCCTCAACGTTGGCTCGGAAAAAACAAATACACACCATTACGAGTTCCATTTTGGATATAACCTTACTCCTAAAGACAAAATTGGAATCAAAGTAGCCACTTGGAAACTTTTTGCTCCTATGGGCATCCAACTATGGGATTCGCTATTCCTAAATGAAAGTGAATTCTTACCTGGAAGACTCAATGAAAAAGGCATAGGCGTCACTTATCAGCGAACTATATGGAAGGGCTTATATGCTTCAATAGAAGTTTTACCTTTATTGAAGACTTATGTGGACGAAAATAATAAGAAAATAGGCAACGGCTTCAAATTATATACTTCTTATCATCTGGGGTATCATATTCCATTATTCAAAAATCGAATTTTTATCGAACCACAGGTACACTGCAATTATTGGCCCATTGATACCAATATACCACAAGGTTTTAAAGAGAAAGAACAAAAATGGAATAATTATTTCCTTTTTGAACCCAATTTATATATTGGGGTAAATTTTTAAAGATTTAATCAAGTAGGTTGCGTCCGCTTTATTATTAAATAAAATTTTTGCACCCCAGATATTTTCTAATTCTAAATGAATAAAATTACTTAATTTTGTGAATAAGAAAATAAAAAAATTAAATATGTCAAAGCAAAAAGTATATATTGAAACTAGTGTAATAAGCTATTTAACTGCGAAACCGAGCAGGGATATTATTATTGCAGGGCACCAACAAATAACCCGAGATTGGTGGAGCAAAGCTAGGCATAAATTTGATTGTTACATATCACAAATCGTAGTTGAAGAGATAAGCTTGGGGGATACTGAGGCGGCTTTAAAAAGAATGAACTCCGTAAAAAATATTCCGGATTTGGGTTATAATGAGGAGGTTGAAAATTTAGCTATTCAATATCTTGAATTATTTGGAATTCCTGAAAAGGCGAAATTAGATGCTTTTCATTTAGCTTACGCAGTTTTATATAATATTGATTTTCTTCTTTCTTGGAACTGCAAACACATAGCCAACGCTGTTATTAATTCGAAATTAAGAGATTTCAACGATAAAAATTCTCTTTTTGTTCCATTTTTGTGCACACCAAACGAATTACTGGAGGTTTAAATGTTTAAAGATAAAATAGTTGAAGAAGTCAGAAAAAACAGGGAAAAACTAATTGCCGGTTTCGATTATGATTTGGAAAAATTTTCGGCTTATATAATTGATGCCGAAAAAAAAGGTAACAGAAAAATTGTGAGTCTTGAAGAAATGCGTGAACAGAAATAAAGGCTCAGTTTCTGTTTAATTCTGAATTACTTTTTTAATCTAATTTGTTTACACCCTCCGTAATCAATATTCCAGTAATATGAGATTGAAGAAACTATATCCTGAAAATTCTGATTCTGACAAGAGAATGTAAAAAGGGCTGACACACTGGTCAGCCCCTACAAACATTTTTTAAAATCGTTTTGGCCGTAATTTCTTTCTTACAATTAATCATTGATAATTAATAATCATACATTATGTTACGTCTTCACAAATTTCGTTATCCGCTCTCCAGCCTTAACGAAATACATACCTTTGGGTAAATCGGCAATATTGATTCGCAGTTGCACGGCGTGCCGTGCCGAAGCTGATATAACTTTTTCGCCAAGAACATTGTATATTTCTATATTGCAATCTAAGCAAGGTTTTGAGATTTCAATGAAATTTGTAGCAGGATTAGGAGAAATTGTAATTATGCTGTCGGCTTCTTCGTCCTCAACACCAATAGGATCATATACTTTCACCCAACAAGTGTCCTCAAAACCGCCATCTTCTGTTTTTACAATGATATTAGCACTGCCGGGTTTTAGACCTGTAACAACACCGCTTGGTAACACGCTGGCGACTTCATCATTAGTTGATCTAAAACTGAAATTTTTATTTGTAGCTGTCCAAGGAAGAACCGTTACATTCAATTTCTCAGAATCGTTTATATATATTTGGAATAGCTGTTGATCTAAAACAACGGAAGTAACTTTTATTTCATATTTTATAGGACATCCTCTTGTAGCTCTCATAGCTGAGTCAATTAGTGCAACATCGATACCGATATCTTTGCCGTCGCTTGCATTTTTGTAATATGGACTATTGGTTAAAAGAGCAAAATTTAAATGATAATCAACATCATCCCGGAATTTGACAAAATTGATTGCATCAACCGTTGCCGGGAAATAATTTTTACTTACTGTATTGTAATTGGTGTATTTGCTTGCATCGCCGCCAATAAATACATTTTTGTTTATATGCTGGTTAGCGTCTGTAACATCAGTAAAATAATGCGCGATTGTGTTGTTGCCCTGCTGATATCCGGGTCCGTAAATACCTTGATACCCCGCGGCTGAAATTTTGCTATTTGTAATATTATTTGTAAACACAAAACCATTCATCACTTTGCCAGCCCAAGTTATAGCTCCTGTCTGAAATATAGTATTATGGTCAACCGTAACATCTTCCGGTTCGCCAATTTTGAAGAAAGTTCCGTCGTTTGGACCGTCAATATTTCCATCGCCGTAAGCCGGACCGCTGATATCGTCAAAAAGATTATTGAAAATTCTGATTCTCTTCGACCGATTTCCAACACTTCCATCATCACGACCGGATATACTAATTCCGCTTCCTGCGTGGCGAATGATATTATTACTGATGGTAATATCGCTTACTTCAGCCTGTGGTGAGCCGCCGCCTTCGGTTCTTATAGTGAGCAAAATAGCGCAACCGCTTTGGCCTATAGGTAAATCAGCCCACGAATTTTCCAAAACATTCCCATCCAGCAGAACGCGCATACCGGTTTTCAATTCGAATAAATTTTTGATTGTCCAATGTTTTCCGGTGTAGGTAGGGGAATCTACTCTCCACGAACGTGGTTTGAAGAAGTGGTTTTGGCGAACTTCGATATCCGATGGAACCAATCCGGCAATTGCCGCCGCACCACCACCGAACATTATATTTTCACCCGAAGCTTCCAAGTAGTTATTGATTATTTTGAAAGGTCCGGGTCCATTTATCCCCGCTATTGCTTGAGCATCATAGCCAATACTATGAAAATCTGAAATATAAGAATCAATTACCGCCGCATTAGCGCAATTTAGACCAACTCCGTATTTCATTATCGTTGCATCCGTATGACCGTGAATATAGCAACGGTCAATCACAAAATATTCCGGTACTAAACTCAGAGAATTTTGTGCTGAAGAGGCATCGCCTAAATTAACAAGTCCATAGCTGTTCGTAACTTTTAGATCGGCAGTGATTTCTAAACCAACAAGTCTATAATGGTGAGCATTGGCTTGAGTAACAAAGCACGGTATGCCTGACGTATTCGTGGTAATAATCTTAGCCATTGCGCTCGCTTGAGTAGGGAACTTGGAAATTCCGGTTCCCGCCATAGGGTTAATTCGATTTTCGTCATCAGGTAACGCATCCATTCGTGAGGACATTATAATAATCCAACCTGTACCGCTTGTTTTTTTGGGCAGTACAAAGCCGCCATAAAAACTTGCTCCGGCATCCAATCTGATTATCGTTCCTAATGACGCTTCGTTAATTGCTTTTTGCAGATCAGTATAATCCCTGCCTACCGGTCCGACTGTAACAACTTTATAACCTGTTGTATCGGGAAAACAAGTTACAACATCGGTGGTGTTAGGCAGAGCGGGTAAATTGTCCAAAGCACTTAATTTGGTTGACATAAACAGCAACACTACGGCTATAAAGCAAATAATAATTCTATTCATAATACTCATCCTTCCAAGAACTAAAAATTCATTTATTTAAATTACTAAATTTCAAAAATTCTATTACACATCTATAGTTTAACAAAAATAATAAAAAATAATTATTAATTACATCATAATTTTATAAACTTAATTCTTTGTGAGTCAAACTGAATAAAATACACTCCTGCCGACAAATCCGAAACGTCGATCCGCTGAACAAACGAGGGGATTTTTTCTACTTCCATAACCAATTCACCTAGGAAATTAAAGATTTGTATATTTGTGACTCCCGAAGGTTCAAAGCCTTGCGAAGGTTTACTTATTTCTATGTAATCCGAAGCAGGATTGGGATAGATAACAGCAATTTCGCTTATGTTGTTTCCATCCACTGCGCTTTGCCCGCAGTCGCAAGTGATGCGTTTTGTCGAAATGACAATATTATCAAAATATCTTTCCTGCTCTACCGGCGAACCTTGATTCCAATAATTTTCAAAAAATATCGCATTAATTTTCATATTATTTGGGTCTGCGTTCCACGAGCCATGCCAATTTAAGTTATACGAACCAGCTTGCAGTGTGTCATTAATCCAAAATTCAAATATGCCGTCATTTTCACCCGGTGTATTGAGCCTAACATGCCCTTCGACACAAAACCAACGTCCTGCATTTTCATCACTGAACATATCAATATTTCCGGATTTGAATCCAAGCCATCTTAGATTATCAAAATCATTGTATTTTGTTGTCTTTAAAGTTCCATCAACGGTAACTCCGCTGGCGGGATCCATTCCCAAATAAACATTATCTTTTCCACCCGACCATAGATGAGCCATCGCACCAGTTGCCCAGTTACTATTCGCCAATGTCAAGGCTCTCATTAGCTTCGCCGGACCTCCGCCCTGCCAGCCTATTTGATGGCGAACATCCATTCGCCAGTAAATCTCGTTAAATGAAGAATTCGGGAAAACAGAATATTTACCGATATAATTATCCGGTGTTCTGCCGAAAGATTTCTTTATCCCGCCGGCTGAGACTTCGCCGGCTTGCCAGCGAACTCTTATTCCTTTGGAACCGTCACGACCCACACCATCCATTACTATGCAATCACCTTTGTTTGAATCGTATTCAAAGTACTTTTGCGCTAATGGAATACCATCTTCAAAATCATCGCACCAGATTGTTCCATCCGGTGAGCTTTGGCAAGTAAAAGTCTGCGCATAGCCATATTGGGAAAGAAAATAGAACAAGCCGAACAATAATAAATTTTTCATTTAACTTCTAAAAATATTTATTTGAATTTTTACAAATTTACGAAAATAAAATAACCAAAATTACTTTGCGAAAAAAAATAGCCCTTCGCTTTGAGAACGGAGGGCTATGTTGATTTCTTTAGATAAGTGCCGGATTAAGCTAAAACCAAATCATTTAATGGCAAAGCAACCGTTTCTATCTTAGTCAAATTTGCAACTTTGTGTGCATTATCAATCTCTATTCCGGTCAAATTGCCTTCGGCATCGTAATCCAATACAACCCCTTGCGAAATTTCTTTCGATTCTACACTTGTTGTTTCTTTTATATCAATATACAGCGTATCTGTATCTTTAAAATATTCAAATTTCATTTAGTGAATATCCTGCAAATTTTTATACATCTTCATCTAGAAGCTAGGTTCTTAACGAAGCATCTAATATTGTTAGGCCTACAATCTCACCATCGCAGTATCTTACTATAATACCGTTTTCCAACATTTCCGAGTCTGTTGCTCTTTGTGGCTTACGGTAATTTACATAAAGCACATCAACTTCTTTGTCGTAATCTATCCATATTCTTTGTTTATTCATTTTCAAAAAATGTGGTATAATGGAATTTAATTCCAATATTTCATTTTTAATTATTTGGCTTGCCATAATATTACCTCATGGAATTATTTCTTATTCACCTTATACTTCTGTATATTTCTTTTGTGTTCGGCAAATGTGGCGGCGAAATTATGCTCTAATCGGTTGCCTCCGACGGCAACGAAGTATAGGAAATTATGTTGCTCGGGTTCCAAAGCGGCTAATATCGCTCCTTTGCCGGGGTTATTGATCGGAGTAGGCGGCAAACCACGGGTCATATAAGTGTTGTATGGGGTTGGCGTCTTCAGATCCGAGCGAAGGAGTTTTTTCTTCATACCCAAACCATATTGCACCGTTGGGTCTGCTTGTAACGGCATGCCAATACGCAAGCGGTTATGGTAAACTCCGCTGACTTTCCGATATTCTTTTGCCGATGGTGTTTCGGCTTCGATAATCGAAGCTAATGTCAGCACTTGCTTTTTGCTCATATTAATTGCTTTAGCTTTTGAGTCCATTTCCGTTGTCCAATTATCTTCCGCGGCGAAAAGAAGACGGTTGAAAATGTCTTTAGCTGTTGCATCGAATTTGAAAAAGTATGTTTCCGGCAGTAGGAACCCTTCTATGTTTTTGGAATCTATTTTATGCGCTTTTAAAACAGAATCCGATGTGCAAAGTTCCAAAAATTCCGCTTCGTTTACTCCACCTTTTTTTGCGGCAATTTGTGCAATCTCTTCAAATGTCAAGCCTTCGGGAAATGTAATCTTACGGAATGCCGAAAATTCACCCGTTACCATTCTATCAATCAACTCATAGTGCGTTATGGAAGAAGGAATGCTGAAACTTCCCGCCGCGATAAATCTGTTTTCGAATTTTGCTGTATATTTGAAATAGAACTTATAAATCCAGCCAGGTTTCATCATCCCTTTGGCGTTGAATTCATCAACTATCTGGTTAATACTTTCACCCTTTTGGATGTTAATTAACACTGATGTTTCCGGGGTTAGTTTGTTCAATGCCGATTTATAAATCGAATTGAAAACAAGAATGCCAATTAGCAAAGTAACAACAACACCTAAAGTAATTCTCAACGGTGTTGATAAATTGAACTTCACCCTTTTTTTTCTATTTGATTTTGCTTTTTTCATTATTTGATTGCCTCTAAATTCACAGACACTACTTTCGAAACGCCGTCTTCCTGCATTGTGATACCATATAAGTTTTCCGATTCCGCCATTGATTTCTTGTTATGAGTAACGAGCAGGAATTGGGTATTATTTCCAAAATCCTTAATCATATTCAAAAACAACATAATGTTTTTATCATCCAATGGCGCGTCAACCTCGTCCAATATACAGAAAGGACTCGGTTTAACGAGATATATTGCAAATAGCAAAGCTATCGCCGTAAGCGTTTTTTCACCACCGGAAAGCATTTCTATACTATGCGGTTTTTTTCCGGGCGGCTTAGCGCTAACTTCTATATCCGCTTCCAACAAATCAGTACCGGCTAATACAATATCGGCTTCACCTTCTTCACCGAAAAGCTTTTGGAAGAGCATTTTGAAATTAATGCGGATGGCGTCGAAAGTTTCCGAGAAATTCTTCTCTGCTTGGACATTTATTTCGGCTATCGTTTGGTTTAATATTTCTTTGGAGTCCAACAAATCCTGCATCTGGCGTTCGGAGAAATCCAAACGTTCTTTTTGAACATCAAACTCTTCTAAAGCTTGGAAATTGATACTCCCCAATTTCGAAAGTTTATCCTTAAGCTCTTCGATTTCCTTTTTAGAATTCTCAATCGAAAAATCTTCTTCCTCAGTATATTCATAAGTTGCAAGCTCAACGCTGTAGTTTTCCTGCGAACGGGCGATTATGAAATTCAAATTGATAGTTACTTCATTGAAAGTCAAATCAATCTTATGAATTTGCTCGCTTTTTCTGAGCAATTCTTTCTGAAGACCTTCGATTTCGTTGCTGTTTATTTCTATTTGCTCCGAAATCACTTTGCGTTCTTCGCTTGTGAGTGCAACTTTTGCCGATGCTTCATTTTCTTTAATTATCGATTCTTCTAAAACAATTTGAAGATTAACAATTTCTTTCGCCAAAAGTTCTTTAGAATTTAAACTTTTTTCGATTTCATTTTTCTTGTGGGCAGATTCCTCGTCCAATCTAATATTATCCGTCTTCAACCGGTTGATATTATCCAAAGCCTGCGAAATATCCGATTGCACCTGAACGTGCTTAATCTCAGCTGTTTTCAAATTATCATTGAACTGATTCAGCTTACCTTCAAATTCCATTAAACTTTGGTGGTATTCAGCGTAATCTTTTTCGGCTTGCAACTGCATCGGTTCAAGACGTTCGATTTCCACGCTGTGATTCTTAATTTCACCGTCAATATTCGATATTTCTTTTATATAAGAATCTTTGTTCTCATCGGTTAATTGCTGATTACGGTAGGCGGATTCAAACTGAATTTCCAAGCGCGCTTGGTCATTTTTATTCTGCGTTTGCTCGCGTTCGGCTTGGCGAAGTTTACTTTCAAAATCGGGTATATCCAAAAGTACAACGCTTTCGCGTGTTTGAATGATTTTCTTATCCAAATCGGCTACTTTTTCTTCCCAACTTTTAATTTCAGCATTCAGCTTTTTGATGCGCTCTTTTCTACCTATTGTAATCCCTTCGCTTTTCGATGATGAACCGCCTTGGATATAGCCGCTCTTATGGAAAATTTCGCCTTCCAATGTAACAGCTCTGTCGGCACCCATAGTCAATGCTTTTGCAGCGTCAGCGCGGCTTGCGACAATATACGTTGCACCTAGCAAAAGCTCCAGCACATTCTTTATTTCGTCACTTGAATCTACCAACGAACTTACTTTCCCGAAAATTCCTTCACCTTTGATTGAGCTGTTTTCCATGTGTGGTGCTTTTGATTTTGCTGTGCTAATGAAACCAACTTTGCCTTTTTTGTTCGATTTTAGCATTTCAATAGCTTCGAAGGCATTTACGTCGTCATCAATTATAAAGCTTTGTCCGGCATCGCCCAATGCGGCGTGAAGAGCCACACGAAATCTATCGTTCGTATCGGTGATTTCGCCGAAAAGAGTTTTGTCTTTACCCTCCAGCCATTTCGATTTGCTCAGGTACTTAACACTGTCCGAACCGCTTTCCAACCCCTCAAGAAAAACTAACGACGCTTTACGCGACGATAGTTCCGATTTGGAATTGTCCAATCGTTCGCGGTAGGAATCTATATTTTGTTCTAATACTTTCTTTTCTTCTTGCGCCCGATCCAATTGCATCTTTGCGTTGCTTACTTCCGATTCAAAATCTTTCTGAGCGTTTTCCAATTCCAAGCGTTTTTCTTCCAATTGGCTGAGCTGACGGTTCAAATCCTCAGTTTGGCTGTCCAATTTGCTCATACTGTCGGTCAACGTTTGCTTGCGGCTTTCTAGGCGATTAAGCGAATCTTTATGCGAAGTAATATTATGCTTGATTGAGAACATTTGTTCGTTGCAAGTGGATACCTGCTTTCTTAATTCATTGGTTTTATCGTTCAGCTCGGAACCTTCGATTTTCAATTCCGTTAAATCCGCTTCCGCCGTTTTCTTGTTAGCTTCCAAACCGGCTAAGCGCTCTTCGATAAACTTCAATTCGTTTAGTATAGTCTGTTTCTTTATCTTAGCATCGTCGAGCTCTTTTTCCAAACGGGCCGCTTCGACTTCGGAGCTTATGATACGTTCCTGCGTAACGGCTAACGAACGTTCTTTCTCTTTTATTAGAGTGCTCAACGCTTTTTCTTCTGCGGTGGCCAGTTCATTTTTCTCTTCTATTTCGCTAAGTTCTTTTTTCAGAGCATTGATAGTAGCTATATATTCGGAATGGTTTTTCTCGATTTGATCTTTTTCAGCAGTTAAAGCCGTTAAAGAAGTCTGCATAAGTTCTTTATCGGTATTCAATTTTTTATATTCGTGAGCATAGAGTTTCATCTCTATTTCTTCGAGTTCCTGACGCAAAGTATTATAGCGGCGGGTTTTCGAAGCTTGGCGCGAAAGTGAAAATACGTTTTTCCGCACTTCCTCGATTATATCGACATAGCGTTCCATATCGCGGTTTACAGCTTCCAATCGCGATAAAGTTTCCTTTCTGCGCTGTTTGTATTTCTTTATACCGGCGGCTTCTTCGAAAATTCTTCTCCGGTCGTCCACTCTGCCGCTAAGCAAAGCTTCAACCATCTTAAGCTCGATTACAGAATAGCTGTCCGAACCCATACCCGTATCCATAAATAATTCGTGGATATCGCGCATACGGCATTTTACTTTATTCAGCAGGTACTCACTTTCACCGCTACGGAATAAACGGCGTGTGATAGTTACTTGGTCGTATTCTAAAGGGAGAATTTTCTTGTTGTTTTCGATGGTTAATGTTACTTCTGCCATACCCAAAGGCTTACGCTTTCGCGATCCGTTAAATATAACATTTTCCATTACTTCCGACCGCAGTACAGATGCTCTTTTTTCACCCAATACCCAACGCACGGCATCGACAATATTCGATTTGCCGCAACCGTTCGGACCCACAACTGCCGATAAACCGTCAGTGAAGGTTAGTTTGGTTTTCTGAGCGAATGATTTAAAACCTATGAGCTCTATACTTGATAAATACATATATCTTTTTTGCTATTTGCAGTCTTTATAAAACACAAAAATACCATTTCTCAATTAGAAGTTATTAACAAATTATTCATACATATTATTGGAAAATTTCGTAAATTTGAAATTATTAATCGGATACTTCTATGAAAAAAATATTATTTCTTCTTGTTTTAGTTCTTGTTTCCTGCACAAGTCCAAAAAATGCAGTTCGAACGGATTATATTCCGTCAATGAATAACCAAGGCGCAAAAAGCGAAATTCTTGCGTTTGTTGAAAAAGCAACTCAAAGCGGCAAACTTTATATTCCTGAAGAGGAAAGAATTGCGCTAATCAAATTGAACGGTGTGTTGCTGCCGACAAAACCGGAAGAGTTGATGAACGAATTTATGTTCTACTCTATTGACAAGCTCAGCCAAAAAGACCCCGAATTGGCGCCGCAATCGCCATATAAGGAAATTGCTCAGCGCGACCCGGCGTTTTGCTCAACATTCGATAAGAACAAATATTATCATTTGTATTCAAATGTGTATAACGATATGACACCGGATAGTTTTTCAACTCAGGTGGATAAATTCTTATACCCAACTAAGAAAAGTTCCCGCGTGAAGTACTATAAAGCGGTTGAGGAAATAATCAATTATCTTCATATTAATAAATTCAACGTTTATTTATATGGAAATTTTGACCGCGAATTCGTTGCCCGATTTTCGGATAAAATGTTCGGCATTCCGGCAATCAATGTGCTCGGTCGTGAACCGTTCTTCCGTTTTGATACCGCTTCGAATAAATTGAAAATGACAATGAAATCATCGCCATATTTTGTGAAAAGCCCTGACGGTGTTCCATTCATTCGCCAGAAACTTCTAACCACCCCTCTACTTCTTATCGCTGGTGATTCTTCCGATTACCACATCATGAAATATACCCAAACCAATCCAATGGGTGCCTTAATTCTCTACATCAACCACAACGACCCAACCCGCGATTATTCCGACGAACCCGCCACTGCAATCCTAAAACGCGACGCGGAATTAAACGGTTGGATAGAAATCCGAACCAAAGAAGATTTCAACAAAATGATAAAATAATTGAAAATTGAAAATGAGAAGAAGGAATTCACCGCAAAGACGCAAAGAATAATTGTCAATGCTTAATTGTAAATTATTAATGAGAAGAAGAAGGAAAACCCCTAACCAACTTTAAAAAAGGGGTAAGAGCAATTCCTAGCAATCAGCGTTCATATCTTGCTTTTTCTGAATAAACAAAAATAACATCAGCAATTATCTGCTAAATCAGCGTCTTCTGAGTGCTAATCTTGCAACACCTGAAAAGGAAGAGACAACCCTTGGTTTGGGTTGCCTCTGCAAAAAGCCGATAAAGGTAGTTAATAATATAATTATCTGACTACAACAAAACTTTTGGTTATGGTATTCGCTCCATCAGTCAAAGCGCAATAATAAACTCCCGCAGGTAAATCAGCGGTAGAATAATCAATTTTGCTGAGTCCCAATAAATCTTTTCCATCAAATTTCTTAATTTCTATTCCACGAGAATTGAATATTGTAATGCTCATATTCGTACCGATTGCTTGCAAACCATTGTTTAATGAAATTGAAATATTATTTCTCGCCGGATTAGGTGAAATTTCCAATTGATATTTACTTTGATTTAATTCTATGACAGAAGTTTCTTTCTCTTGTATAGTGAATACATTATCACTCTCTGCTACCAAAGCGGCGTTCGCTACGCATGTAACACGAATTTTATAAATGGAATCAGTAACAACTTCAGCCGGAATCTTCCAAGCAAAAGCACCTGTAGGACAACTTAAGGAATCTTTAATTACTAATACAGTAACATCATTTTTAATCAATTCTATTTTGACTAAATCGTTAATATTTTTATTCCATCTGATTATATATTTGATTGTATTTTTTTCCCAAATTTCATTGCCATTTGGAACAGACATTTTTATATACGGTGCCGATGTGTTAAATGACCTGATTCCAGACCAATCACCCATTGTATTGCCATTAATAGATTGTAGTTTCCAAAAATACTGTTGGTCGGCTTTGAATTTTGCATAATTGAATTTAATACCTTTTATAATTGTATCAATAACAATATTAGCAAATTCAACATCAGTTGCTACAAGCAAACGTGAGTCGGTAAAATAACCATGTGGACTCCAAGTAAAGTTTACCGGTTTTGTTTGGTTCGTTTTTTCTAAATCTTGCGGTGTAACTAATAGCGGTATGTTCGGTTTAGTTTCGGGTTCAGGAATACCAAATATAAATTCACCACCCAAATTTGTAGTAATAATCAAATCACCGGTAACAGGGTGATATACTGTTTCTAATTTTTTAAATTCACCGGCACCGGCTTCTGCTCTATAATAAACTTTATATTCTTCCGGTTTGTAATTTAATCCCAAGCACGATGTATTGAAGCTATATTCGGCTAACAATGAATCAGTTTCGTTGATTTTTACATGTATTCTTTTAGCGGCAACCATAGGGGCCGGGTTCTCATTGAAAATAGGATATAATGGCGCAAAGTTAAACTTATCAACCGAAATACTCGGATTGCCTGTTCCGATTAAAGTTAGTATTTTAATTTTCAAACAAGTATTATTTCCGTCTTGGCTGAAGTCATAAGAATTTCCTTCAGCTATATCTTTAGAAACGCTTGCTTGAGGAACACCCGGCTTCCAAGGGTATTTTGAAGCCATCATACTTTTGTATCCTGCGGGTAATGTGATTTGACAAGCTAACGAATTATCAGGATGAAGTTCTGTTAGAGCGGGTCCACCTGTTGACGATGCTTCGCCCCAGCCAATAATTCTATTCCCGTTAGGCAAAAGCTCGACAGAGCCTTCAGCTTTGGCGGCTACATCAGGAGTTTGTCTATATTCCCAAACCAAAGTTGCTGTTTTATTTATCTCGTCTATTTTATATTCGGCTCCTCTTGAATATGCCGCCGGTGAGTGTTGCACTCCGTTATCGAACATAGATAAATCCCCATTTGCCATTCTTCTGACGTGGTGTTGATATGAAAAATAGTTAGGAGCGTTTGCTTCATTTTCACCGATAAATGTAAATTCATTTTGTTTGCCGCCCAATTTCCAAATTATATCACCGGTTCTTTTATTAACTTTAGTTATAGATGAAAAGTTTCTTTGAGAAATCAAAAAATTACCATCATAATCCGGATATATCATATTAGTATGACAAAAATCATATTTTGAGCTGAGTGTATCTGCATAAGACATCTTAAGTGAATAATAGTCAGTTGTTCTCCAAACAAAAACAACGTTTTTATTTCTATCTAACTCATAAACTCTATTTCCTGCCAGCGTTGCATTTGGATCACCACCTTTGAAAACGACACTTAAATCCGTCGGAATGTTTTCTTTTTCCGTCAAAAGATAATGTCCATTAGGCATAATATCGACGCGGCCGGTATTATAACCGGGGATGCTGTCAATTTTATTTAAGTTTTCGTCTAATATAAATCCGAGTTGACCTGTCGTAGATTCTTCCGTAAAAGTCATCAAACCACAAGAAACCTGCTGGAAACTTCTAGGTAATTTAGCACCTGTGCCGACCTTTCTGTATGCTTGCGGTTTCCCTTCCAAATCTAAAATCATGATATAATTGGCATATTTACTACCTGCCCCTTTACCGGAATTATTACCTAAAAAATAATATCCGGGTGCAGGATTGTCAATATCAGTCATAACAATAGGTGGAAAATCAGCAGGTAATGTTTCGTCTAATAAACCATTAGACTTCTGTGCAAATAGCAAATTTGCAAATACAAACAAAAATACTATTAACAGTGTAAATTTGTTCTTCATAATCTTCTCTCCAAATAATCTTTTTTTTTGCTTTGTCGAAATATTTCAACTAACAATTTTATTTACAACAAAATTAATAAATTAATCACAAATTACAAATCGTTAATCATTAATTTTACAAATAAAGTTTACCAAACGTTTGTTAAAACAAGGTTTTATCGAATCCTATAAGATGTCGGCTTTGCTATGCCATTGATATATCGGCGAGTCTATAATCTCTATTTGACAAAATATAAAAAAAACGTAAGTTTTTAAACTGCGCCTCATTTTAGAACCGGTTTAG
Source organism: bacterium (assembly GCA_037127915.1). Classification (GTDB taxonomy): domain Bacteria; phylum Bacteroidota; class Ignavibacteria; order Kapaibacteriales; family UBA2268; genus JBAXXL01. Next base: position 55,400 of record JBAXXL010000013.1, on the reverse strand, counting down.
AATGAGTTTTATTTGCTAATAACAAGAGATAGCCAAAAATACGAGATAATTTATTATTTTTGAATATTAATTAGTGCATTTCGCCGTGAATTGAGGATGGCGGTTTTGTAAAAAATAGTCGTACATATCAACAAAAAACAATTAAATTTATTATGCTTTTTAATTCAGTACACTTTTTATTTTTCTTTATAATAGTAACAACACTATATTTTGTAATGCCCTATAAAAAAAGATGGCTTTTACTTTTGTTAAGCAGTTGTTACTTTTACATGGCGTTTGTTCCGATTTATATCCTTATTTTAGGATTTACAATTGTTATAGATTATTTTGCCGGTATTGCTATCGAAAATACTGAAGGGAAGCGGCGGAAACTATTTTTAATCTTTAGTTTGATTGCGAATATAGGCGTTCTTGCCGTCTTTAAGTACTATAATTTCATAAATTTCAATTTTTCGTTTCTTCTGCATGGTTTTAGCTTAAATAATCCAATTCCTTATTTGTCAATTCTTTTGCCGGTCGGTTTATCGTTCCATACTTTTCAAGCTATGAGTTATACAATTGAGGTGTATCGCGGTCATCAAAAAGCAGAGCGGCATTTCGGCATCTACGCGCTATACGTTATGTTTTATCCTCAGCTTGTTGCGGGTCCTATCGAGCGGCCGCAAAACTTACTTCATCAATTTCGAGAGAAATACGATTTCGATTACGAAAGAATAACGAGCGGTTTAAAATTAATGGCGTGGGGATTATTCAAAAAAGTTGTAATTGCCGACAGATTGGCAACCGTGGTCGATACGGTTTACAATAATCCACAACAGCATAATAGTTTAAGCCTTGTCATAGCAACGGTATTTTTTGCCTTCCAAATATTTTGCGATTTTTCCGGCTATTCCGATATGGCAATTGGCGCGGCTCGAGTTATGGGCTTTAAACTGATGACAAACTTCAATAAGCCTTACCAATCAAAAAGCATAAATGAGTTTTGGAAACGTTGGCACATTTCTCTATCCACTTGGTTTAGGGATTATTTATATATTACGCTCGGTGGTAATAGAGTTACTATTCCCCGATGGTATTTAAACTTATTTATTGTGTTTTTAGTGAGCGGCTTGTGGCACGGAGCGAATTGGACATTTGTGATTTGGGGTGCTTTGCATGGCTTTTATTTGGTATTTTCATTACTTACAAAAGATTTCCGAGCAAAATTCAATAAGATATTTTACCTTAATAAGATTCCGTTTTTGTCCACCTTAACCACATTTTGTTTAGTTACTTTTGCGTGGATATTCTTCCGTGCTGATAATGTGCAAACTGCATTCTATATTATAAAACATATATTTACCGGCATTCCGAGTTTAATCAATAAATTGCTTAGCGGTCAATCTGTCGTCGAAAACATTGGACTTTCGCCAAAATTTATTTTGCTGTCAGTAATCCTAATTGCATTTCTGGAAATCGTTCACTATATTCAGAGGAAAAAAAGTATTTCGGAGTTAATTAAAGCTTATCCAACAGCGGTTCGGTGGTCAATCTATTATGTATTACTCATAATCATATTAGTTTTTGGCGTTTTCAATCAATCAAGTTTCATTTACTATCAGTTTTAAATTATGTATAAGAAATTTTTCATAAGGCTTTCGTTACTCGTAATACCATTGGTTATTTTGATATTATTTGTCAATATTAAAGTGGATAGCGGATTTGTAATACATAATAGAAGCACTGAAATTGCTAAAATTTTAGTCTCAGGGAGCAATGCGGGTATCAAATACGTCCCTTCAAAATGGGGAGGTTTGCAAATAGCAATAGTTAAAGAGCGTTTAAAATCTGACAAGAATCCCAAAAAAGATATAATAGTTTTTGGAACAAGCCGGTCTTCGGAAATAAATTCTGAAATTTTCCCGGAAAATACTTTTTTTAACTGCGCTATGCCCGGGGGAAATGTTCTGGATTATATTGCCTTGTATGGTTTATATAAACGCAATAAAATATTGCCTAAGTATCTGATAATCAGCATTGACCCGTGGTCATTTCATGCAAGGAAAAGCGTTACAATCGATAAGAAAATCCAATTTATATCTGATACAACGATTCCGCTGGAAGTTAATAAAGATTTGGTTAAAGATTATCAATATGCTTTAAAATCACTCAATATAAAGACAAATGCCAATTTTGTAACCACTGGTAATAAGCTGTCATTTGATAATATTATTGAACTTTTCAATCCAAATTATTTCCAAATCAACATTAAGTCAATATTTGATAAAATGGTAATAAAAACTAATCAATCGAGTATAGAATCATATTTTGTTCTTCGCTCCGATGGTGGATATTCGTTGACCCCGCAATCTCAAATCGATAGCCTTAATGTTAAAGATGAAGCATTTAAATTTATCAAAATTAGAAATTTAGATTTATTTATCAAATTCGATACTACAAGCAATTACTGGTTGTACTTTAGGAAGCTGTTGGCTAAAATGAAAGCGGACGGAGTAACCCCAATTGTTTATATTTCGCCAATTAACCCTATAGTTTATTCCAATTTAGCAAAGTCTTCCAAAGTCGATTTGGAAAAACAAATTGAAAAGTTCTGCAAAGCCAATGGCATACTGATCGTCGGGTCTTTCAACCCTAATAAATATGGGTATCGCAGAGTGTCGAACTTCTTTATGGATGCCTATCACCCAGTGAATTCGGTAGTTAAAGATGTCTTCTACCAGCATGCAACCGATTTAAAAGCTATTGGGCTAAATGTATCAAATAAAGCGGCAAAGTTAAAAAAATAAGCCAGCTGAAATAATCAACTGACTTAAAAATTATAAAACAATACCTTAATTGGCTTAGCGTTATTTTTGTCCGCCGCCCGGTCCTTGATTAATTTTCATATTACCCGGCGTTGGTCTTGGACCACCTGGAGGGGGACCTTGGTTTGGTTCAGGAATTGTTGATTTATCATGCAAAGCAATCAATTCTACTTCCATAATCAAAACAGCATTCGGGGGGATGAAATCTTGTTGGTTTTGGCTCATTCCTTTTTCCCCAAAAGCTAAATCAGAAGGAATATATAAAATATATTTGGATCCAATCGGCATTAGCAATAGACCTTCGGACCATCCCGGAGGGATTCTATCTATTGGTAACATAGCTGGTTTCGGTGCAACTTTTGGGTCCTTTGATTTATATGTATCCGAAAATACTGTACCATCAGTAAATTTGCCAATGAAGTTGGCTTCTGCGACTTCTTCTTTCAATGGCTTTCTGCCCGTTCCTTCGGTAATAACTTTATATTGTAAACCGCTTGCGGTAACTTTCACACCAGGTTGCTTTGCATTCTCGGCAAGAAATTTTCCACCTTGAACAAGAAATTCTTCGCCTCTCTTCTTTTTTAAGGCTTCTTTTTCATCGGCGAGTTTTTGACGTTCCGCCATTCTTACAGAATCGAATTTAAAGAATGTTTTGTCCATTTCCTTTTGTGTCATTAGACGCATTTTGGCTCTGCCAATACTATCCAATCCGTCTACTAGACCTCTTAAGTAGAGATCTTTATTGATATTCAAAGTATCCTTCCAAATTCTATAACCGGTCATAAAACCCATTGTATAACCCAGAGAGTCAGCAAAGACAGCAGGTTTCTTTACTTCGTCAAATTGTTTTAGGTTTAGCTGGGCATTACTTGTAACAGCCATCACCATTAGAAGGACATAGATTGCCGTTGTGGCTAATCTTTTCATAATAACTCCAAATTAAATTGATAAATATATTTATATTTAAGATATTTCAAATTTTTATTAAGCGACATTAGATACTAAAAAATAAAAATATACCAACAGTATATCTCTAATAACAGATAAAAGTCGAAAATGTTACAAAATAATTTTAAATTAATCGATTATTGTTACGGCTTCTCTTATGCCGGGTATGCTTAGTAATTTGAAAAATAGGCGATTAAGTTCATTTTTATTAGGAATTTCCAAAGTGAGAATTCCTTCAAAATCCTCGCCCAATGCTCCGAGGTTTATTTTTTTTATATTATTAGTCCCGATTGCGGTAGTAATATCGGAAAGCATATTTTTTCTATCTTCACCGCGTATGATAAGTTTAATATCTTCCATTAAAACAGGGCTTAGGATTGGATCATCTTCCGATTTGGCTACATACTGTGATTTAAAATAATTGTAGAGTATTACAACTGATTTATAGAAAATCACATAATTCAGCCAATCTACTTCGGGTAGGTAGTTTTGAGAAAGAATAATCTCAACTTGGTCGGTATTACTTAATACCCAATTCAAATCGCAAATTCTGCCGTTGACTTTACCAGCGATAGAATGGATAGCGTTTTCGCCAAGTTGTTGAAATGCAAAATCCAGAACTGATGAACCTTCCGGTAAAAATACTTGTTCGCCGGTTTTAGTATAGACAGTTAGGGCGGAATCAAAAATATTAACTTTGATGGAATCCCAAATTATTTTCGCGGCTTTCTCGCCTTCGGATTCTATGATTTCTTCCATCCAGCTTCCCCATTGGTCCAAATCGCTATCGGAGATAACCAAAGCACGGAAACCGCCGCCTTTCATTAGGTAAGCGCTTGCGAAGCCTTCTTCCGATATTTTTTCCATCTCACGGGTACGAATTAGAATCTCAACCTTCTTGCCGTCAGGTCCCATCACATCCAAACGAAGTGATTTAAACCAGTCAATAGTAGGATTGGCGATGCCGTCCAAAAAATGAACAGTTTTAAAGGCATTAGCTAAGACACCGAAAGTTTGGTAGCATATCGAAGGATTGTCGGATGATAAAACTATAACCAGAGAATAGAAGTTATCGATATCCTCGAGCGTTTGACCATCTTGAATCATCTTATAAATTTCGTATTCGTGCTTATGGATAATGGTTATCACGTGATCTATATTGTGTTCTGCTAGGGTTTCGGTTATCAAGTTCGAAAAAAGATTTATATATTCTATGAAATTCCAGCGTTTTGTTTCGAGCGCTGATTTCACATCGTTATATAATTTCGAATTAGAAAAATAGAACGAACGGTTTTCCAACTCCATTTTTATTCTTGTAAGTCCCAAGCGGTGAGCAAAGGGTACATAAAAATTCAGCGTTTCAATTGCGACCAACTCTTGCTTTTCGGGTTTCATATATTGCAAAGTGCGCATATTGTGCAATCTATCCGCAAGTTTTATTATTATAACCCTTACGTCTTTAACAAGTGCTAAAAACAATTTGCGGTAAGTGAATGCTTTGTTTTTTTGTTCATCAAATTGAAGATCTTTTGTGATATTTTCGTGCTTGATTTTGGTTACAGATTCCACTATATCGGCAACATCGGAGTTGAATTCTTTGGCTATCAATTCCTTGGTCACACCTTCTACATCTTCAATTGTATCATGCAATAACGCGCCTGCAATAGTATTGCTATCGTGGATAGAAAATTCTTGCAAAAGAACTAATACAACATTTAAAGGGTGAGTATAATATGGCAATCCCGATTTGCGAATTGCGTCGGAATGTGCATCCGCGCAAAAATAGAATGCTTTCTTAATAAGTTCAAAATCGGCTGTGGGTTCACATTGCTCAATTATTCCATTTAAATAATTCCAATCCTCATCAACACTTATCCCGAAAGGGGAAGTGGTTTCGTCTTCTGGTTCAAAATGTGATAAGTTTTCCATAAATCTAAAAATAATATAGCAATTTTTAATAATTACAAATATAGAAATTTTATAAGAATTAATAAGCATTTTTTTGATTTTGTCAGTAAAATATCTTTGATTATATTTGAATATTATTAATGTATAAGAATTAAAATGAACGATATTATAAGAAAAAACAAAGTCATTGGCTTCTATTTATTAGCAGTAGTTTTGATAGTTATTGACCAATTAACTAAATTCTATTTCAGCAAGTTAGGCTATGGTGAGTCCGTACCAGTTATTGGAACTTTTTTACAATTTACACATGTTGAGAACCCCGGAATGGCGTTCGGAATCACATTTGGCTGGGCAAAAATATTTTTAAGTTTGTTTTCAATTGTAGCCTCGGTTTTCCTTATAGTGTATTTATCGAAAATTAAAGATGCGAAGCTATGGGTCAAAATTGGGATTGCCTTTGTTGCCGCCGGAGCTATGGGGAATGGAATTGACAGAGTATTTTACGGTATGATTTTCCATTATGGACCTATGTTTTATGGCAAAGTGATTGATTGGGTTCAAGTTGATATACCGGATATTAATTTCCTATTTATCCGTTGGTCATATTTCCCAATATTCAATGTAGCAGATTCATCGATTACAATCGGTGCCTGCATTTTAATTCTAATGTACAAGCATTTACCATTTTTAGAGAAAAAAACTGTTGAAGAAAATGTTTTAACTGAAGATACAGCTAAAGAAGACAACGAGTTGATAAATTAAATGGAACTGTTGTAAAATGACAGTTTTAAAGAACAGACAAGAATGTCTGTTCTACTAAACAAAGGATTAAAAAAGTAGCACAGACATTCTTGTCTGTGCATCATAAATAAACAGTAATTTAAGTAAATTTATAATCAAACAAATGAAAGTCCAGATCTTGCAACATATTTCCGTTAAACCGCCGGACTCAATCTTAGATTGGCTCGCAGAGAAGAACTATGATTACAAGATAAATTACATCAAGCGCGGCGATCCGCTACCTGACGAAAAGGATACTCAGTTCCTGATTGTTTTGGGCGGTGCACTAAACGTGAACGACGAAGTGGCTAATCCTTGGTTATCAGCTGAAAAAGCATTCGTAAAAAAAATAATATTCTCCGATAAACCGGTGCTGGGAATTTGCCTAGGTGCACAGATAATTGCGCGGGCTTTGGATTGGAAAGTTGAGAAAAATGTAAAACCCGAAATGGGTTGGTTCGATGTTGTGCTGACTGAAGAGGGAACCGAGGAACCGCTTTTTATGGGTATCCCGTCTAAATTTACTCCCTTGCATTGGCACAATGATATTATCAGGTTGCAGGAAGATGTCAAAACCCTCGCAATAAGTGTAGCAACTAAAATACAAGCCTTCCGATATAGGAACGCTTTAGCATTGCAATTTCACCTTGAGCAAACAAACGAAAGTTTGGACAGATTGTTGGAAAGAGCTGAAAATATAATAAAAGAAGATACTTTCGTCCAATCAACACGAACAATTAAAGAAAATTACTCAAATATTGCGAAATCAAGCGAATATTTGAAAATAATTTTAAATAATATAATTAGAATATAAGGAAATAGATAATGAGCATACGAGTACATTTCCCAGGTGGAAAGAAAGTTTACGCAGAAGTAGGTAAATTTACAATCGAAACAGACCAGCCGGTAAGAGGCGGCGGAGAAGACACAGCACCAAGTCCATTTGAGCTTTTTTTAGCTTCATTAGGAACTTGTGCGGGTATTTACATAAAAGGCTTTTGTGACAGCCGTGGAATAGACACAACAGGAATTGAAATTATGCAAGATATGGAATTTTCGCAGACAACCGGTAAGATGACCAAAGTTATAATGCGAATTAAAGTTCCTGTTACTTTTCCTGAACAATATCACGAAGCATTGATTCGCTCAGCAGACCTATGCAAAGTGAAAGATGTTATAGCAAATCCACCGATATTTGATATACATACCGAATTAAATATATAGTTTATATAACTTAGAACAAATTTAAAAAAAAATGAAAACTACATCATTAATGAAATTGAAAATCGAAAACGCTGTATATTATGCATACCATGGCGTTAAAGTCGAAGAAAAGAAAATCGGCGGAAAATATGAAGTTGATTTGGAACTTTGGTACGATGCTACGAAAGCAATAATTAACGACGATGTCAGCGAAGCTCTGAATTACGAAGAAGCTATGTTTTGTATCAGCGAAGTAATTAACGGCGAAGAAAGTTACGACCTGATTGAAACAATATGCAACGAAATCCTTAATATGCTGATGGAACGCTTTGATTATTTGCAAAAAGGCACTTGCCGCGTCCGCAAATTGAATGTGCCGTTGAGACGGTATGTTGATTATGTTGAAGCCGAACAATCAATTGAAAGAACGGCGTAGATTATAATAATTAAACACCAATTGAACAAGGGGTTGCAACTCCTTGTTCAGTGCTTTTACAGCAAAAATAATCGATGATAATAAAATCCAAAAATTTAGTACTCCTATCTTTGGGCTCAAATTTGGGTTCACCGGAGATGGTATTGCTCAAAGCGATACGTCAATTGGAAGAAGCAAATATACTGAGTTGTTTAAAGGTATCGCAATGGTATAAGACAGAACCCGTTGGAAATCTTGATCAACCCTGGTTTTTAAATATCGGGATTTCCGGAATGACGTCACTTTCGCCTTACGCGCTGATGAAAATTTGCAAAAGTATAGAGTATTTAGCCGGAAGGCAAGTACGAATGAGGTGGCAGGAGCGCGAACTCGATATAGACATCATATTATATTCCGACAATGTAATTAATCTGCCCGACATCACAATACCCCATCCGCGTATGCACGAAAGACGCTTCGTCCTAACTCCGCTGAACGACATCGCACCCGATGCTGTGCACCCCATTTTCCAAAAAACCATAAGCCAACTTCTGGACGAATGTACCGACCAAGCAGAAGTTCGGATTTACCAAGGCGGAATGTAATTGTCAATGGTTAATTGTAAATTGTTAATGATAATTTACGCATTACGGGTTCCATTCTTCGCCTACCTTTTTGGCTAAAGCCCATTATATCTTGCGTGTATCTGCACAACTACTTAAAAGTCATGGCTATTCAAAAAGATGACAAAACAAAAATCAGCGTTAATCTGCAAAATCTGCGTCATCAGCGTTCCATTTCCTATTCCTGATTATTCCCCATTTTTCAAAGGGGGTTAGGGGGTTTCTCATTCTTTCAACTGTCAACTTTCCATTGTTTGAATTTCACTCATCTATAAATAAGAGCAGAATTATTAGATTTTTTTTGTAATTTTGAAAGATATAATAGTTCAAATGAAATAGGCATTAACGAAAAATGAACATAAATTTAGAAGGTAAACGAATTTGGCTGACCGGTTCAGCGCGTGGTTTAGGTCTGGAAACTGCCAAATTATTGATAGATAAGAACGCGACGGTTTTTTTTGGTTCGCGCCGCGATTGTGAATATTATAACAAAAACGACTATTTTCCTCCGTATTTTCTTTCCGAAAAAAGCGCGCATTACATTTCCTGCGATGTTACAAATAAAAAAGATGTCGAAAAAGCTTATGAAAATATCTGCCATATAGCCGGTGGTGTAGATGTGTTGATTAATAATGCCGGAATTGTATGCACCTCAAAAGCGGCAAAGCAAAGCGCAGAATCGTTCGAAGAAATGATTAAAACAAATTTATATGGTCCTATGTATTGCTTTCAAACAGTTTTACCGGGGATGCTGGCTAATAAATTCGGCGCCATAATAAATATAGGCTCCGTTACTGCAGAGACGGCATTTAAAAATGTTGGAGCTTATGCGGCAACGAAAGCGGCTTTATCAGCTTTTTTCCGTTCTGCACGCGAAGAGCTAAGAAATGAACATATCAAAATCGTAAATATAAATCCGGGTGCTATGAATACAGAAATTTGGGACGAAACGGTGAGAGAAGCCAAAGGAAAATTGATGCTCAGTCCCAAAAATACAGCTAAGGCAATAGCCGCCGTGGTCGAGCTTTGCTTTGCCGGAGAATTATTAGTCGAAGATATGACCTTGCGCCCAATAACAGGTGATTTATAATGAATATGCAAGATATGACCCCTAAGAAATTAATAAGGATACTTATAGTTATGACAGTAGTGGTATCGTTTTTAATATATATAATTTTCAGTATAGTAACCCTGAACGGGCTACCATCTTTATCGAGATTGGAAAATCCAGAGCAAGAACTCTCAACACGTGTCTATAGTGCCGATGGCCAATTAATTGGAACATTTTCTACAGAACAGAAACGGATACCAATCACTTACGATAAAATCCCGAAAAGCTTTGTCGATGCTCTTGTGGCATCGGAAGACCGGAAATTTTACAAACATTGGGGCACAGACCCCGACCGAATCATCAAAGCCATAATCAAGCGTATTTTCCTTGGTCAACATTCGGGAGCCTCCACTATCACTCAGCAAGTGGCACGCAATCTGTTTTTGGACCAATCACCCACAGCGGCTCGTAAAATGAAGGAAATAGCCACAGCGGTCAAAATAGAGCGAATATACACCAAAGAGCAAATTTTGGAAATGTATGCCAACACCGTTCATTTCGGTAGAGGTTGCTTTGGAATAGCCGTTGCCGCAAAATCGTATTTCAATAAAAAACCGAGCGATCTGACAATAGGTGAATCCGCCATGCTTGTTGGAATTCTGCCTAGACCTGCGGCTTATAATCCATTTAATAATTTAGAAATGGCTCTTCAACGCCGTAACGTGGTGTTAGATTGTATGCGTAAAGAAGGCTATATAACTGACGGTCAATACGCCGAAGAAGTATCACGAGAAATCGTTCTTAATTACAGCGATGTACTAAATAAAACACCAAATAAAAAAATCGGCGATAATATCGCACCGCATTTCATTGAGATGCTCCGCCAAACTTTCGGTTCAGGTGAATTTGCAGAACGCTATAATATTTATAAAGATGGCTTAGCTATTTATTCAACTATTGATTCCAGAATTCAGCGTTATGCTTTGCAAGCTGTGGAAGAACATTTGGTAGGATTGCAGGCAAGGTTCAATAGCGGTTGGCGTTGGGCGAGCCACCCCGATTTATTAAATGTTATCATCACCAAAGCCATAGCTAAAAATCCGAAATACTTAGCGGCTATCACCAATGCTGAGCGTGCGCAAATAGCCGGACGCTTAAGAGAAAATCCTCGATGGATAGATTCTGTAAAAATAGCCGCCGCAACTATCCAATGCGGATTAGTGGTTTTGGACGCTCATTCCGGTGCAATTTTGGCTATGGTAGGGGGTTCGCCTCAAGCTATGCGCCAGAATTTTGAAGCCGATTACTCTCTAAACCACGCCGCGCAAATCTTCCGTCAGCCGGGTTCCGCGATGAAACCTTTCGTTTATGCTTCTGCTTTGACAAACGGTTACACACCCGAAAGCGAAGTCGAATGCGGACCATTCCGCTATCAATTATGGGATAGCACCTATTGGACACCATCCGGTTCTGCTGAGTGCGCTCCGGGTGACACTCGAACATTGACATCCGCTCTACAAGCGTCCATCAATACTGTTGCGGCACGATTGATCACATCGGTAACGAATCCTGATGAAGTAATTTTTATAGCTCGTAAAGCCGGAATAAAATCCGATCTCGATGCTGTACCCGCTTTGAGTCTCGGTGCAGGCGGCGATGTAAAACCTTTGGAATTGATTTCCGCATATTCGATTTTCGTTAACCGCGGGCTTCACTACGAGCCATATAATTATACATACATCGAAGATAAAAAAGGCAATGTCGTTATGAAACGCAACAAACAGGAAAGCAGTATAACCGATGCGATTTTACCTGAAATTGCCGACCAAATGGTATATATGATGGAGCGTGTTGTCAACGGCGGTACAGCTTATGTTATTAGAAGCTACTTTACAGCAACCGACGCCGCGGGAAAAACAGGCACCACACAAGACGCCGCCGACGCATGGTTTATCGGATATACTCCTGAACTTGTTGCAGGCGTTTGGCTAGGATTCGACGATAAACGAATCACATTTACCTGCTTAGGTGGCGAAGGATATGGCGGATACGCCGCCGCGCCGATTTGGGGCAGATTAATGAGTAAAATTTATAAAGACCCAAGCTTGAAATTCCATAAGAAAACATTTGATTACAAAAAACAAACTTACGAATACGGCAAACCATATCCGCTGACAAAAGCGCAAAAGGAATTCTATCGCGACAACAAAGCCGAAAGTGATAGCAATTAAGAGTTTGTAAAGTTCATAAAGTTAAAAGTTTATAAAGAAAGAAAAGAGAAAACCGGTCATCTTGAGCATAGTCGAGATGCCGGTTTTTTTATTATTGTGGAACAGCGTTGGTTGGCGAAGAACAGCACACTGAGGACGCAGATTAATTGTCAATGGTTAATTGTAAATTGTTAATGAGAAGAAAGAGAAGAGACCCCCTAATCCCCTTTGAAAAATGGGGCTAGGTGGTTTCTCTTTTCTTCCTCATTTTCAACTATCAACTGTCAACTATCAACTGTCAACTGTCAATTAATGAACTGTGTTACAATTTTATAAATTTTGCTACTTCGTTTCCCATTCTTAGAATATATATTCCTTTGGGTAAATCTGAAATGTTGATTTGCTGAACAGACAAAAATGTCTGTTCTACTGTCATCACCTTTTCGCCGAGCGTATTGTAGATTTCGATTTCAGAACCTTCCGAAGGTTCGAAACCTTCGGAAGGTTTCAAAGTTACCGTTATAAAATCGCCTGCCGGGTTTGGATAAACAGAGAATTCTTCCGCGCCCGGTTTTTCTTCGACACTGACATAATCGGAGATATCGATTCGATACATACCATCTTTAGTAAAATTCAAAAAAAGATAATTACCACTGATATTCATATTTAGTAATAATTTTTCATTTAAAATTGTATCAATAACTTTCCAGCTGGAACCATTGTCGCTAGATGAAAAAAGCATTCCTGGTGTATCGTCCAATCCTGAAGTACCTAAAAAAATGTCTTTCCCATTACCCACAATTGTGGTAAGATAAGTATCAGGGGCATTAAACTTAATTGGTTCCCATGATATCCCTAAATCGGTTGTAATAAGGAAACCTTTGTCGCTTAGCACTAATAAATTAGATTTATTGATAACCATAGTTCCGACACTTTTATTTTTAAACCCTATCTCTTTCCATAAGGTATCGTTATCATTTTTTACAAACAATCCCCCTCCAGTTATAATTCCTTTAGGTCCATATTGAGTTAGCATACCGGCAAAAGTTTTTTGACCGATTTTTGCCATAGATCTTACGTCATTATACATGATTTGTTTCCAAACAAGTTCATTTCTTTTGGCGGTTAGAACATACATTGATGAACAACAATATATGTCATCACCTAATACAAAATTCTTACTCACTTGACCATTATAAATCGTTTTCCATGCATAATCATTTTCAGTTAAAAACTCTAATCCCCCATGTGTTCCTGCAAATATACTATCCCCACTTATTACTATGCTATGAATGTAATTACTAGAAAGACCATTACTAAAAGATTTCCAGTTATTGCCTTTATTAGAAGATACAAAAATTCCTCCGCCCTCAGTTCCGACATACATATTATTAGAACTACCTGCTAAACAATTAATTTTTAATAGTGATATCCCTGAATTTGGTCTTTTCCAATTTTCTCCGCTATCGCTCGAGATTAACAAACCGCTGTTATTAGTACCAACGAATATATTATCTTTATCATTTGTAATACAATTGATGTTGGCGTCAAAAATTTCATTCGGAATAGATATCCAATTCATATCTTGGATGGGTGCTACAAATAAACCTTTATCCGTTCCGGCATAAATGCTAGAACCAATGACTCGCAAACTTATTATTTTGAGATTAGTTAATCCGGTATTTACTGCCGTCCATTGTACACCCTCGTTGGTTGACATACAAACGCCGCCACTTTTCGTACCGGCAAATATATTATTTTCAGATACAACCATACAAGTTATAGTATCATTTGTTAATCCATTGTTACTTGCCGACCAATATGAACCATTGTTATCGCTGATAAAAATGCCTCCGCCTTCGCTTCCGGCAAGGATTTTACTACCATACCTAACTAAGCATTTAATTGTCGAATTGTTTAAACCATCACTTTTATTTACCCAAGTAACATTATAACCAGTCATATAAGCGTTATTTGCATAATAAATACCATTTGGCAGTCCAATATACACATTGTTCGTACTATCCGATAATATGCAATTTACAGAATTAGAAGTCAATATCCCATTATTTTTGTTGAGCCAATTAACACCTTTATCAGATGATATATAAAACCCATTGGTGTTACCGACTAACAAATATTTAATACTAACCGACATGCAATTTATTTGTTTATCAGGAAGGTTCGTTGTTAGTTTGGTCCAAGTTAAACCTTGGTCTGTTGATTTTAAAATATCTTTTTTATTTGCAACGGCATAAACAATACTATCTCTTATGATTAGTGATTTTATTTGAGTGCTGAACAACCCATTGTTGCACTCTTCCAGCTTTGGCTGTGCTTTTGCAACCAATGTCATCAATAGAAATGATACGATAAATAATAATGAACATACTTTTCTCATAACACCCTCAATCCCTAATTAGACTAATATGATTTACGAAACTATATATACAAAATACATTAATTTTCAATTACAACTTTGCGATAGTAGTAAAACAATTGAAACGGAAAAAAGTTACAGATTTTGAAAAATAAATTTAAAAAAATCTTTGCGTCTTCGCACCTTCAACTTTCAATTAATGAACTGTGTTATATTTTCACAAATTTTGCCGTTCGTGCACCTGCTTTAACAAAATATATCCCTTTGGGTAAATCGGAAATATTGATTTGCAGAACAGACAAGAATGTCTGTTCTGCTGTCATCACTTTTTCGCCGAGCGTATTGTAGATTTCGATTTCAGAACCTTCCGAAGGTTCGAAACCTTCCGAAGGTTCGAAACCTTCAGAAGGTTTCAAAGATAACGTTATAAAATCACCCGCCGGATTGGGTATTATTTCAAAAAGTGTTGATTCATTCCCTTTTTCAAATACATCGGAAGCATAAGTGAAGGGTTCCGACAACTCAGATTTACAATCGTTTATTGTAACTTGTACTGTATAATCAGCAGTAATTTGAGGTTCGGTTTTGTATTTTTTCTTTGTTGCTCCGCTAATAATATTTCCGTCTTTAAACCATTGATTACCAATGTCACTGCTTGATACTAAAGTATCACCGCTAAGCTGGGTAATAATCGGTTGTCCCGGAATTTCATTAACTTCAATTTTTATCAAATCTGATTTCGAAACACAATCATTTAGATTGGTTGTGGTTACAAAATATGTTCCATTTTCTTTAACGGTTATACAATCTTCAACCTTTCCATTAGACCACAAATAGGATTTTAAACCCGAAGTTGTTTTCAACAAAACGCTGTCGCCTTCGCAAAATTTAGTTTTACCAATTGCTGTTATTATAGGCTTTTTGTTTTCGTAAGTGGTAATCAGTACGGAATCGGAACTTTTCTTGCACCCATCAGCATAACTAACATCAACATAGAAGTTTCCTGAAGCTTTGACTTTGTTGGTTTTTGTTTTTTTCCCATCTGACCACAGATAGGTTGAATTTTCTGCACCGCTATTAACTGTAAGAACTATTGAATCCCCAGCACAAAATGTTGTATTACCGCTATACTCTAGTTTGGGCTGGTAGGTATTTATTTTTAAATTAACTGTATCGGAGGCAGTGTTCCCTAAAGAATCCGTTATCGCCAATATCAAAGTATTATCGGAATCAACATTTATTGTGGGATTTGGTTCGGTAGAAAACTCACCATGATTATCTGTCCACTTGTATTTAAACGGAGGAACTCCACCGATTACGGCTTTAACACCACCAATTGTAACTGGAATATTTGCATTACAAATTAATTGATCTTGACCTGCATCTGCTGTTAATTTATCGTAAACAAAAATATATTTCTCTTTAACAATCGTATCAGCTCCCCAATTATTATATACAGCTAATCTTACATTATATCGGCCGGATTTTGTAAATGTATAAACAGGATTTTGTAGATTATCGTCAGTTTTACCATCATTATTAAAGTCCCATACCCATTTGTTAGGATTGCTAGTACTAATATCTTCAAATTCAGTTGTGAAAGGTGCAACCCCAAAATCTGCAGAAGCATAAAAATCCGCATTAGGTTGTGGGGGATTAATAACATATTCTCCCGGTTTTAATAACACAATTTTGGTCTCGCCGCAGGGTTTGTTCAATGATCTGTTTTTTACGTAGCTTATACCATCATATTCATGTTGCGTTAACTTTAGATTATATCCCATATCAGCGTAATACATTATACTATTTGTATCAACAATATGCCCTAATTGCAAAGTATGCCCAAGTTCATGAAAAGCAATTGATTCAAAATGAATATCCTTGTTGCTGATTTGATCATAGTTGAACTTAAAGTCCGTATTAAAAGCAACACCCATATAAATTACCTGATAATACTCTTCTGTCCCTCTTGTACAATCTTCTACAGCGACTATGTTTGCTTGTGCAATAACATTTTCTGAAAGTTTATCAAAATAAATCAAATTCGCCTCATTCTCTACTGGAGTATCATTAACATTCAGGTTAACACCACTTTCATATCTCCATCTTTGAAGCGCGCGTTTAAAAGCGTAATTAGCACTATTCCCGAACATAGAAGTATGTAAATTGAAAACATATCCGCCATTTCCTTGATTAATTAAACACCCAGGCCAGTTTCCGGATCCATGAGTAATACAAAATTTAACATTCAAGGACTGTGTTGAGGTTGTTTCCAATCCTGCGCTATTAACAACTTTTATTGGTCCACTTCCGGCATTAAATGGAATATAAGCGTGAATTTGAGTATCAGACCAATCAATTATACAAGTCGGCGGCGTTGAATAAACAAAACCAGTACCTCCATTTTCAGCTGAAGTAAACTGAACATTAGCAAAATACTCTGCTTGGGTTCCAAAATTTTTGCCGGTTATTGTTAGAACAGTATGTGTACCGGCAGAGCAATCCGTTGGTGAAATAGAAGTGATTATAGGTTGTGCAAGAATCTTACCACTGCCGTCGAATGATAAAGACTTGTCATAATTTGCAATTTCTTTTTTTATATCAATTTTTGTATTCGTGATTTGTTCAATTTTTTGATATATTTCGTTTCCAATATTTGTATATTTATTAAATAAATCATAAGCGATATGGTTTAAATTGTCATAGGAAATAAACCCTTGGATGCCCGAATATAATAAATAAGAATTCAAATTACTATTGAACTTATGATTTAAATCTGTCTTTAGAAAAAACAAGCCATAATTATTTAAATTAATTTCAGCAGAAGGGTTAACTATACAAATTGTGTCCCCCATTTTCCCGCCTTCTTGAATAAAGCTTATCTCACTTTGCGAGGGCGAGCCTTTTAGAATCTTGTAAGTTTCTATAGTGTATATCGTAATTATCTTTGTATGTGAATCATTCCACATACATTTTTTGTTTGAAATTTTCCCTTCAATTATCAATTCAGCATTGATAATGCGTTGTTCCAAAGGAAGTTCGAGGACAGAAGCTTTTACATAAGTTAAACCAAAAAATACGCCAAATGAAATCAATAGAATAAAATAATTTTTCATAAGAATCTGCTTAAAAGAATGAACTTTCATAATGTTAATAAATCTTTTGCTAAATTAAATTATTTTTTTGTATTAAACAAATAACAACTTAATAATTATTAATGGGAATCAATTACGAATTTCAAATTACGAATTTCAAATTACGAATTACGAAGATGGATTCCCAATCAAGTTGGGAATGACAACATATACCCCATACCCCAAACCCTAAACCCTAATTGAAGATGGATTCCTGCGTCAGCACAAATAATTTATGTATATTTATCAGCAAGATATCTGCTTTTAATAACGAGCAAAAAAATATCTGCGTTAATCTGTCAAATCAGTGTCATCAGCGTGCTATTCTTTTTCTTTCTTCGCATGTTCAACTATCAACTGTCAATTTATTCGGCGTCCGGCTCTTCCAATACCCCATACCCCAAACCCTATGCCCTGTTATTTTTCTTTGCTAATTTCGATTCAAATAAATTTAATGCCGCGATTACAATTGCATCCATATTGTAATATTTATATTCGGGCAGGCGCCCAATGAAATAAATGTTTTTTTCTTGAGCGGCCAATTCGGCATACTTGCGGTAAACCACTTGTGATTCTTCGCGCGGGATAGGATAGTAGCGTTCGTTTTTGGAATTTTCGAATTTCTCGGGATATTCATAAGCAACGGTAGTAGAGTCTGTTTTTTGGTGGGTCATATATTTGAATTCGGTTATTCGTGTATAATCGAAATCGTTTGGAAAATTCAGCTGACCTATTTCCTGAAAAAATTCTTTTTGATAATTAACAAAATCAAAGCGCAAAGAACGGTAATCAAGCTCGCCAAAACGGTAATTGTAGAACTCGTCCAGTGCTCCGGTAAAGATTAATTTGTCATACTTAATATCAGCGGACAAATCTTTGAATTCAGTATTAAGCCGCACTTCAATAAGCTCATTATCCAAAATATTTTTTATCATATTGGTATAACCATTGAGCGGAATTGCCTGATGCTCGTCCTGGAAATACCGGTCGTCAGCGCTTATAAATACCGGCACACGCGATGTAACGGATTCATCGAGTTCTTCCGGTTGCAAATCCCATTGCTTTATAGTATAGCCAAGGAAAACCTTATCGTAAATATAATCCGCCAACTCTGTCAATGACGGGTCACCCATAGCTCGCAATTTCAAAATCGGAATTTTCTTTCCGTATCCGAATTTCTCTAAAAGCATATTCTCCATTTTCTCGGCATATTCCACAGGAAAAAGCAATTTCAATGATGTCAAATTAAAAGGAACGGGGACATTTTGCCCATCAATTTCAGCTAATACCCGATGCTCGTATTGGTTCCATTCGGTAAACTGTCCAAGATACTCCCAAACTTTGTTTGAATTTGTATGGAATGCGTGCGGTCCGTATTTATGTATTAGAACGCCAAATTCGTCAATATAATCATAGCAATTACCCGCAAAATGTTCTCGCTTATCAATAACGAGAACTCTTTTATTCAGGACTTTAGCTATGCGCTCAGCCAAAACAGAACCGGCCAAACCGGCACCAACTATTAAATAATCGTATATCATCTTTTTTTTATATATCCCTTTAAATCTTTAATAGTGAATACTTTAAAAAACATACCCATCAAAACTATCATCAAAGCACTAACACCGATTCCTACATAAGGCAAATGGAAATAGTATTTCAAAAATGCCCCGGGCAAAATTGCCAAAACGCTAATACCGGCAATTTTTAGAAAAGTTCCGGCAAACAAACTACCGGTTTGCTTTTTAAAATAGATTGCTAATATTATAACTACAATCCCTTCGCTAAACATAGTTCCAATAGCCGCGCCGTACATCCCGTATTTGGGTATTAAAACCGATATAACTGCGGCATTAATAATCAAACCCCAGACATTTGCTACTAAGGCTTTTTTCTCAAGACCCCACGCAATCATTGGAGAATAATAATTGACGCTTAGAAATATCATGAGTATTGTTAGTGAAAGATACTTCAATAAATCAGCTGTGGCAATGTATTTATCTCCGAACAATGCCGCAATTTCATTAGAAAATACAAAGACGGCAAGTGAAATGAAACACCCGGCCAGAAAATTAATTACAGAAAAACGATGCATGATTTCATGCATTTTCGTACCGGTTTTGTTTTGGGAAAACATCGGGAAAAAGACACTTTGTAAAATATTAGCAGGTAATACAGCCATTATCAGCAAATTATGAGCAAGGTAATAAATACCTTTTTGGGGACTATCACTACCCAATAAAAAGCCAAGCATATTCATATCCAATGTGTTATATAGCATAACCACGAATATACTCATACCGATAGAAAAAGAAATTCGGATGATATATTTTGCGAATTTTATATCGAAATTCGGTTTTATAGCACCAAATTCTTTGGTATATATGTAGAGCATCCAAAGGGAATTAATTAAAAATGCGATACTCATAACCGCCATAGCAATCAAAGCATCATCCGGTTTACGGACTAATATGAAAATTCCGATGAAATTCAACAAACCCATAAAGAAAGAGCGGTAGGCTATAATTTCCATCCGCTCTAAAGCTTGATATACCCATTGAATAAGTATTGCGCTTGAGAAAATATTCAAACCCGCAATGAGGAAAATTATTTTTACCTCTAACGTTTCGTTCAAGAAGAAGAATACTACAATACATAATACTACATAAGCTACAAAAGAAAGTAGAACTCTAATAGTAATAATCGAATTAACGTATTTGCGAATATTCGTTTTGTCGGATGCAACTTCGCGACAACCGAAAATATCCATTCCCAAGGTTACAGCCATTATATAGAATGCTACGTGGCTTTTGGCGAAACCAATGCTACCAAACGCTACAGGACCTAATATAGCCGCCAAATATACCGTATAAAAAAACTGTAGCCCTTTGCTCGCAAATTCGGCTACAGACATTGATACCAGGTTTTTTAATATTCTTCGTTTTTC
Organism: bacterium; assembly: GCA_037127915.1. GTDB lineage: Bacteria > Bacteroidota > Ignavibacteria > Kapaibacteriales > UBA2268 > JBAXXL01. Next base: position 34,997 of record JBAXXL010000013.1, on the reverse strand, counting down.
GTTCATTATTTGAATATCACTTCGAAGTATTTATCCCAGTATTTTCCAGTCAGGTAATATGTTTTGGTATCAGTATTGTAAGCGATACCGTTCAGCACTTCCGCTGTGTTTTGGTTGTCTAATTGCGCTCTTAGTGCAGAGCAATCTATTATATCGAAAACTTCGCCGGTGTTTTTGTTAATTCTTGCTATGATATCATAAGTATAGACGTTTGCGTAAAGAGTATCGCCGACGATTTCCAGCTCGTTCAATTTATCTATTACTTTACCTTTGTATGTACAGATGCTAGTACCTTGCTCAACGAAGCCTTTATGGTCCATATACATTATTTTGTTCGAACCATCGGTGAAATAAAAACGTGAGCTATCGGATGCTAAGCCCCATCCCTCGTTATTGTATTCAAATTCACCGAGTTTTGCGAATGTTTTAAAATCGTATATAAATCCTTTGTTTGTTATCCAAGTCAGCATATAGATTTTATTTTCGAAATATGCTATACCTTCACCAAAATACATATCCGGTAACGAAACGCTTTTAATAACCCCACCGTCGTTGATATTAACTTTTCTCAAAGATGATTGTCCGCGCTGACCGGTACTTTCGTAAAGATAGCCGTCACGGTAAAATAATCCTTGCGTATAAGCGCGGTTATCGTGAGGAAAAACCCTCACGATAACCGGTTTAACAATTCGCGGCTCTAGTTTCTGAACCGTTGTTTGCTCACTAATTTCTTCTTCTTTGTCAGTAGCTTTACGACAAGCACTACAGGAGAATAAAAATATGAGCACCATAGCAATGGAAAGAAATATCCGATTGTTATTTAACTTCGGCATTTACTTTTTTCCTTCTGAAAAAATCTAAGACCAATCCTCCGGCTAACATAACCAAAACTAAGATATTACCAGCTAAGCTGACCCAACGGCCAGCTCCAAAAGCTTTGTCTATGTAGTTAAATTCGATTGTATGCTTGCCTTTAGGTACTACTATTGCACGGAAAGCATAATTAGCTTTGTAAGTTTCAGTTTCTACTCCGTCTATAGAAGCATGCCACATAGGATAATACATTTCACTTACTAACAACAAGTTATTGCCGGTCGCATTTGCTTCCATACGGATAAATTGATTTTGGTAATTTGTAATTTTAACTTTGCAATCCACTGTTGGAGTATCGATTGGTGTTTTGATACTCTTTTCCAAATAAGCCAATTTGCGAGGGTTGAAATCGCCTGCTTTTAGATGGCGTAAAATTTCCATCGGTTTAGCTTGTTGGTAACCGCCAATAAATGTTGCTCTCGGCATACGTCCAGGATTTTCGGTAACAAACGCGGCTTTTTGCTGTGATTGGAATGCAAAAGTTGGAGCAATTTGCTGTGGAGTTACATAGTATTTAACGTTGAACAAATTCAGAACAAATGGATTTGTAATATACGAAGTTGAACCTTGATCGCAAACATCGCTCAAATCTTGCCAAGTGCGCATCTTTGCGGCTGAGTATCCGCCAACTGATTGCAAACCGAAGTATGCAGGTTCGTTAGGACGTTGGTTCGTTACATCCAAAATTCTAAATAAGCCTTTGTCTTGTTGCAAGAAACTTACGTAATCAGTTTTGATAAATATATCTTCAACTTTTTTATTTTCGTGAACTTCTAAACGGCGCCAATCGACACGCCACAAATCGAACACTAAGAGCAATAAAAGCAAACCGTATAAAGCTGGTTGTTGAATTTTTTTCTTTACATAGAGCCATACTGTACCCGATGCGCATACTAATAATACTCCTCCGATAAACCAATCAGAAATCATTTTGCCATAAACAAAATCAAGCAAATCAGGAACACTGCCTAATTGTTGTTGGAAATACGAATTTTTTGATGCGGCCATTGCGCTCATATATGAACCTTTGAATAACATCGTGTATAGTAATGCCAAACCTAAGAAACTGAATGAGCTTATCATCAACCATTTTAGAGTTTTGTGGTTTGCATTTTTTGCTCCTTCGCGTAAATCCATTAAGGATTTTAATCCATAACCAGAAAGAATCGGCACAGCGAATTGCATCAGCACCAAGACCATACTCGGCGCTCGGAATTTGTTGAACGATGGCACATATTTGTAAAATATATCATAAAGCCACGGAAGATTATTTCCAAAGGACAGGAATAGCGCAAAGAGCGATAAAAATGCCAGGAACTGGACGAAAATATCACGTTTATTGGTAATGAATCCGAAAATCGCAAAGAAGAGCACAAAGATACCCATATACGCGGCAACATCTTCGAAAGGTTTTTGTCCCCAATATGAAAGAACCTTATTTTTTTCACCGTTAATTGATGGCTCGCCGTATTCCAATTGTCCGAAACCGTGGAAATTTGGTACAAAGAAATCCATTATTTCAGACGGTGAATATGACCAACCGGTTGCGTATTCGTAATCGTTTCCGCCTGTTTGGTCTGTTCCCGCTAAATCGCTTTTTGCGATTGGTGCGGAACCACGGGTGGAATAAGGAGTATATTCCAAAACTGAGAGATATTTGTCAGCTGTCAATGCAAATGATAAAGCTCCGGCGATTACAAGTAAACCGGCGGCGCGTAAAACACTCATCGCATTGCGCTTGGTGATTAATCTGCTGACGAATTCAAATGCAATATAGATTCCTAAAGCTAAAAGCACATAGAAAATCATTTGAACGTGATTGGAAATAAATAATATATGTACGACTATAATCAATAGCGCGAAATTTGTCAAACTGAATTTCTTTCTTAATTTTTCTAAAAATATAAAAATTAAAGGGAGCATACCGAAAGCTATCGGTTTCGTATTGTGGCCTATCATAGCCCAAACAATTATCGATGTAGAGAATGTTGCGGCAAATGCAACAAAAAATGCTATGAAACGATTGTTCAATTTCATCTTTGCTAAGAAATACATTCCGATTGAGAAAAAGAAATAATAAGATACTACACGAGCGGAATCGTTGGCAAAGAAAAGCCCAACGAACTCAGTGACTTTGAAGAAAGCCATCGCTGTAATATCCCAAACTCTATCGGCATTTAATAGGAAAGATGAAAAACCGGGCATACCGCCGAATACATACGGTAACCATAGCGGATAAACACCGCTTTTCGCCGCTTGATCATAAAATGGCAGGAAGCATTTCGACGCCATTGCATCGTCCGAAAGCAAAGAGCCGCCGAAAATCCCTGAACTGAAAAATACAAATAACGATACTAACAGGAGTAACACATACAAAATATCTCTGTATTTTTCAGGGATAAGCAAACCCCAATCTTTTTTTGGCTGTTTTTTAACATTTGTTGCCATTGAAAACCTCTATATAAAAATGATTATTTTCTAATGTGGTATATAAAAGTTACAAAATAACAAAAAATACTATAATTATCAAAAAGTATGAAACTTTTTCAGATTTCTTTTTCTTATTTGAAATAGAATTATTAATTTAGTATGTTATTATTTTGTGTCAAATAAATTTTGTCGGCAAATATGAATTTAAATTTTACAATTAAAGAAATCGAAGAAGTAAACCGAGTCTTAAAAATAAAAGCTATCGAAGCTAACTCCGTTTATATATGGAAACTTATCAGTCCAAACATTAGCAAGCCGCTTGTCCTGAGTATTTATTGCGATATTCACAACGCGGAAGATAACGACGTTGTTGTCTCAGTTCAGACCCAACACGGATATTATGAGCTTCATAATATCAGCAATTTTATGACATTCGAACCCGATGAAATAATTTTTACTTCTCGTGGTGAAGATAGACTTTCTTGTCTGATAATCGGAGCAAACGGAAGTTGTTCGCTATTTGCAAATGTGGCGGAAGAAATTTTAAACGCTGATTTGACTACATTAGCACCGGCAAAGCTATTAGCCGCAATGCAGTTGGGTGTAGTTGACAGTTCATTTCAATCATAAGGAAATATACCAATGAGAATAAATTATTTCAACGATACGGACTTTCCGCGTCTGCCAAAAGCAAAAATTATCGAAGTAGCAAAATCCGTTTTCGATAATGAAATAAAAGTTGAAGGAGTCGTGAATGTGATTTTCGTCCGAGACGAAGCGATAAAAGAAATCAACACTGAATATTTATCGCACGATTGCGAAACTGACGTAATAAGCTTTATTATAGACGACGACCCATTTTTGGGTGAGATATATATCAGCGCCGAAACAGCAGAAAAGCAGGCAAATGAATATGGCGTCTCACTAACGAACGAACTAATGCGTCTAACAGCGCACGGTGCGTTGCATCTTTGCGGATACGATGACGGAACTGAAGCCGATAAGGAAGCAATGCACAAATTAGAGAATAAATACATTGGTAATTTGTAAAAATGGTCGAAAGAATAATAGAAATATTAGTATATGTAATAAACCAAATAGATAGATATAACCTGAACGATAAATACGAGAAATTTGAAAAATTAGATATGAAACCGTTATTCGATAAAGGTTATACCGAAAATGAGATTTCTACAGCGTTAAATTGGATTCACGATAATGTGTTTTACCAATTTTCGAGCACGCCTAAGAAACGGTCTTCTACATTCAGAGTGCTTACCGAGCAGGAAGCTGCGGCATTTAGTCCCGAAGCATATAGCGAACTAATCCAGTTGCACGCTTTTGGGATGCTGTCGTCCAACGATTTGGAAACAATTTTGGACAGAGCAACTATGGTTATTGGAAGCCCGATTACTAAAGAGCAATTGCTCAATTTCATTGCCGTAACAGTATTTAATGCCGAGTGGGTTTTGGGGAAAGACCGAAAATTGGCTGTTACAATGAACGATACTGTACATTAAACAAAAATAAATATTTTGTGGGCCCGGTAGCTCAGCTGGATAGAGCACAAGTTTCCTAAACTTGGGGCCACAGGTTCAACTCCTGTCCGGGTCACAAAAAAATGTAAAAAACCTTCCGCATGTTTGGAACCCGCGGAAGGTTTTTTATATTTTATAACTTACACCTTGGTGTTACCATCGTCCTTTACGTCCTCTTCTTAGCCCATGCCACAGTTTTCAAAAAGTAAAATGGAAAGCTAATACCTATTATAATGATTGTCAAACCTAGAAGTATTAATATTGCCGGACTGAAATAATGCAGGTTATACAATGAGATTAATGTTATATACAAGACGGAATACATAATAAAATCGAGAAAGAACAAAGCTGTTTTGATAATCCGTGTTTTACTTTTCCTGCCTGCGAAAAATGATTTTAAATTTCGGGAAAGAAAGTAAGCAGAATTCTTTTTATCGAAAAACAGAATTATAAAAGCGCACAAAACTAAAACTATATCTAAAATCAATGTAAAAACTATCATTTTTTGTATCATAATTTTCCCTTTATTAAATATCTTGTAGAACGCTCACAAATCAAGATTACCCAATATTTTGTCAATCAAGGATGATTGACCCACCGATTTATTGATAGTTTGGTGGGACAAGCATCCTTGCTTGTCTTCGTAATTCGTAATTTGAAATTCGTAATTGATTCCTTATCTTTGAATAATCATTTTGTCTTTGAGAATTCTTCCGTTTGTATTTATTTCTATGAAGTAAACTCCGGGTTCGAAGTTCGCAGTATTTAAAGAATAAACCGTTTCGTTGCCGCCGATAGTGCGCGAATCAACAAGCTTTCCGGTTGCTGAATATATTTTCAATATTTTTTCAGAAATCGTATTATCCGTTTTGATTGTGATATTATCATTTGCAGGTATCGGATATAGCGAAAGTCCTGCTGTAGTGAAATCTTCAACAGCTGTAGAGTGTTGTTTGAATGAGATGTTATCAATATTTATAGAACCGCCAAGACCTGAAACCAAGCTAAATCTAACAAGAGCTTGATTTGCAGTTTTATATTCCGATAAATCTATTGTTTCGGTACGCCATTCAGAAGCTTTTGGATAAAATATACAAGCCTGAATACTAGTTGCATCGGTAATAGGTGTCGCTGTAGTAGCTAAATCTGCTCCGGCTTTAGAATAAATCTCTTTATATGTTAATCCATTGTCCGTTGATATCAAGATTTTTAATGTGTCCGTAAATATGGTATCTCTCGCGAAATACTTGGTAGTATATTTCAAATAATTAAAAGCTAAATCAAATGTTAATTCAGGTTTTTCCGCACTCGTTAAATCAATATAAGGACTAATTAAATCTTCGGAAGTACCGGCATTATTAAAAGCAAGAATATCATTAAGCATAGACATACTATAAACTCCTGTTCTCGTTACTTGGTCATCGTAATCCCAACTGATCCAATTCCCTGAATCGTCAAGAAGCCAAAATAAGTCTTCTAAATCAGTATCTTCAAATCCATTGAATGTCGGCAGTGTTAATGGGGCTTCTTGATAAAAAACATATAAAGAGTCACTTTCATTATTATCACTTATATCAATACCATTAATTTTTCTTATTGTTAGGGTAAAAATATTCATACCGGTATCAAGTTTTAAATCAGGTATCTCTAAGGTCGTAGAGTTGAAGGGCTCGACACTTCCCGACCATTCAAATGGAACAATCTTACCTGATATTTTATAATTAATGTTAATTGAGACGCTTGTAATTGCCTTTTTGCCAACATTTTGGAATCCTGTAGAAATATTAAAAGATTCGTTTAAAGAATTAACAGCCTTATTTGAGTTAATAATATTAATTTTTAATGAATCAGGAGCCGGGTTAAAAATAAATGAAAGATATTTTTCCGTATTTGCATTTGAAGTAATAGTATGTTGCATACCCGGTACAATTTGGTGCATAACCATTCCATTATTGGCGACTATGTTTATATACATTTTTTCATCAATACCCAAATATGCTTGATCTGCCCCTCCGTTTGAAATGACAATAGGTAACTTTGATACATTTGCCATATTATAACCTAATGAAACTTCCGGATCATTGTTGGCATCGCGAATTCCTTGAAATGCAGGTGTGTTTAATAGCAAGCCTTTGAACATCTCTGGATGGTCCAATCCATATTTGAATGCGCTTCTGCCGCCCAAAGAAAAGCCCTCGAGAATTATATTTTTCTCATCGATTGAATAGTTTTCTTTTGCATATTTTATTGCTTCTGCTATTATTTCTTCGTCACCAGCGGGTGTATAAAAATCACTTATTTGGTCATCGCCGCCGTCGATAGCAAGGAATATCATGTCTTTGCCATAAGAGAGCTGATTCCAATAAGGGAATAGTGATGAAGCAAAATTGGATGCGTTATCGCCCATACCGTGCAAGCAAACCATAAAATTGTATTTCTTATCGGCTGTATATCCGGCGGGAGTATAAAACACAAGTGTTCTTTGTGCACCCATAAATGTGATTGTTTTGGTTTCCAATCCAGCGTAAGATTTAGGTGTAAAAACGAATAAAGCTGTTATAATCAGCGTAAAAAGTAGAACTTTTTTCATAATGAAAATCTCTAATATTTATTCAAAAAAATGATTATTCAAAAATACTAAAAATAATTCTAAATGGTTAATTGGAAGAAGAAGAAAAATTCATTGCCACGACTTTTAAGTCGTGGGTAAATGTTCTATAGTTTAACAAGGGCTTTAGCCCAAAAGGGAAGAAAATTGATGAACTTCTGACCTCTAAAAAGGGCATTTTATTATACCACCATTTCAGGGTTGTTGCTTCCGGACAATTTCATTTTCTACAATAATTCCATCCTTTCAGGATTGGGGAATCGATTTATCATTTTCGCAATCAATCCTATAATCTTATAATCCTTTAATCATAATTCTGACAAAAATGAAGATGGAATCCCGCTTTCGCGGGATTGACAACATTAACTTTTCTTCGCATTTTCAACTATCAATTCTCAATTTTCAATTTCTTCATACCCCATCCCCAAAACCCTATACCCAAACCCTTATCTTATCGAAAAGGTTCGTATTTCGCTGGCGAATTCCATCTCGTCCGTATCAATATAAGCGACACGCGCCAATGGCGGACCATCGAGAATGAGTTTCAGCATAGGAACATTAAATGTGGAAGCTTCATCAATTACAACTTCCACCTGGTTCGGATACAAGTTTCTTACATAACCGGTAGCACCAATGGACAGCGCCTTTAGAAAGACGTGATGACGGAAGCCAACGCCCTGAACTCTGCCCGATACTGTGTAACGAATGTACTTCATAAACTACCGGCGTTATTAATACACTATTTTCTTTGCTATTTGTTCAGCAAGCTCTTTACCCTTTAAGCTTTCGATTATTGCTAAAGCGAAATCTATCGCTGTTCCAACTCCGCGTGAAGTTATCAAATTGCCTGATATAACAACATTCTCTTCGCGGTAATTAAATTTAGCGAAGGAATCTTTGATATCGGGATGCGATGTCAATGCAACACCTTCGGGAAGTAATTGTTTGGATAATAATAGCAGAGGGGCGGCGCATATTGCTCCGATCAACCGACCGGCTTTGTTATGGCGCTCAAGCAAAAATTCTAATTTTTCGCTTAGATCCAAATTATCGATACCTTTCATTCCACCCGGAATAATAATGGCATCGAATTCAGTATTATCGGGAATTTCATCTATGTGCTTATCGGGTATGATGCGAACACCATTTGAGCAGGTAATAATTTCGGCATCGCCGGCAACTAAAACGTTATAATTCGCTCTACGGAGCAAATCAATTATTACAACTGCTTCTATATCTTCTGTGCCCTGTGAAATAGGGACTAAAACTGACTTATACATATTTATTTTTATTTATTGTTATTATCAATCATTACAAAAAACAAATATACAAATTTTAATCAATTATGGCAAAGAAAGTGTTCCAAGAGTGCAAGATTTTTTTGCACCGGTAACATTCGGTATATTCGAATGTAAGCCGCCAATAGTTCTATATGCCAAATATGCGAAACATCCGGCTTCTTTGGCATTGGAATCTATGCCGCAATATTCAGTTGGGAAAAAATCAATTTTCGGAAGTAAATTTTCTAATAACTCGAGCAAAAAAGCGTTTTTGCCGCCACCACCGGATATATATACTGTTTGGCCGCCCGGAGCATATTTCTTGATATTTTCAACTATAGCATAAGCGGTAAACTCGGTCAATGTGCGGATAAGATCTTCCGGATTTGCTGTATATAAATAATCAGCAATCAGCTCTTTATTGAAAAGTTCGCGCCCTGTTGATTTTGGCGGTTTTTGGCTAATAAACGGCAATGATTTCAAACGCTCGAAGAGCTCAGGAATAATCTTGCCTTTGGAAGCTATATAGCCGTTAGTATCGAATTTCATTCCGAAAAGTTCAAATACGGCAAAATCAATCAGCATATTCCCGGGACCAGTATCGAAAGCGCGAATCTCGCTTTGCAAACATCCCGCAGGAATGTAAGTAATGTTTGCTATGCCGCCTATATTCAGAAGAATTCTGTTTTCCGCGTCGGAGCGCATGAAATTATAATCAAATATTGGTACCAATGGCGCTCCTTGACCGCCGTTCATCATATCGTTAATACGGAAATCCGATACCACCGGTAACCCAGCTAATTGAGCCAAGGCTTGCCCCGAACCCAATTGTAGTGTCGAACTAATGTCGTACTCGCAAAAACGCTCCTTGGACGGATTATGCCATACAGTTTGCCCGTGGATACCAACCGCGTCGATTGTCTTTTTTGCGATTTTATGTTTTTTAGTGATTTTCTCTATACAATCCGCATAAACTTTACTCAGAGCAATATTTGCTTGAGATATTTCTTTTATCGTTACCGGTTCGGAAATAATTTTCAAAAGCGTTGCACGCAATTCAGCGGGAAATTCATATTCTTCGTAAGCCAGCAAATCGTAATGGTGCATATCGAACGAATCTTCAAAGCGGCAAATAGCAGTATCTATGCCATCTAGGGATGTTCCGGTCATTATTCCGATTAGAGTCCGCGGCTCCATCAACCATTTATCTGATAATAATAATTTCATTTTTCTTATATTTGTAAATAATTTACTTACAAATATAACTATAAATATATGAAAATATTAATTCTATGCACCGGAAATTCTTGCCGCAGTCAAATGGCTGAGGGCTATTTGCAAAGTCTTGATGACACATTAATTATTTATTCAGCCGGCACTAAGCCGGAGCTTGAGATAAATCCTTACGCTGTTTTAGTAATGAAAGAAATTGGTATTGACATCTCGATGAACTATCCAAAAGATGTTGAACTTTTCGTGGATGAAGAATTCCACTATGTAATTACAGTTTGTGATAATGCTAAGGAGACTTGTCCCACATTTTATGGATTCGTCGAAAATATGCTCCATTACGGATTTGAAGACCCTGCAAAAGCTCGCGGAACTGAAGAAGAAATTCTAAAGAAATATCGTGAAATTCGCGACCAAATCATTCAACAGTTCGACCAATTTTATGATATTGAATTAATGAGCAACCAATACTAGAAGAAATTTTGAATTTTGAATTTTGAATGAGAAGATGGAAAATGCCGCTAACCTATTTTTTAATTTAGGATTAGCCGCGTTGTTATTCTGAACGAAGTGAAGAATCCATCTTCAAAAAGGGTATAGGCATTAGGCACAAGGCAATAGGCAAGAGCGAAGAAAGAAGAATTGAACGCTGATGACACAGATTTAGCTGATTATTTTTGGTCATCTTCTTCAATAGCCACGACTTTTAAGTCGTGGTGCAGATACACCCCTGATACATTGGGCTTTAGCCCAATACGCTTCTTCTTCTCTTTACGAACTTTATGAACTTTCAACTTTACGAACTGATTAGCTCATCCAACGCCGCAAGCGCATACCTCAAATGCGGCACAACAATCGAACCGCCAATGATTAATGAAATATTCATCGCTTCGTTGATTTCTTGCCGTGTAGCACCGCAATTTACTGCTTCGCGGATATGGTAGATTGTGCAATCGTTACAGCGGAACATAAGCGAACAGCTAAGCCCAATCAATTGCTTGGTCTTTTCGTCCAAGGCACCCGCGCGGTATGCGTTGGTATCTAAATTAAAAAAACGGTTGTAAACCAAATCGTTTTGAGCGAATACACGCTCATTGCCTTCGTTGCGGCGTTTATCAAATTCTTCGTATATTTTCATTTTGTAATCCAATATTATTATTTATCAATTTTATTTATAATTATTCTGTTTCAGCACAGGTCTAAGTGGTAAACTTTTGCGAGATTATTTTTATTGCTCATTTTTATTCTCCATTAATGACAATTCGCTTTCAATTTCCGCAATTGTCGGTAAACTGCCCTTAAATTCTTTAGGGAATAATTTCGTAAGCTCATATTTAGAAATACCAATAGGTTTATTAATATCTCTCAGAGCATATTCTGCTTCGATTTTGTCTTTACTTTTACAAATTATTATCCCTATACTTGGATTATCATCTTGGTGCCTCAATAAATCATCCACAGCAGAAAGATAAAAATTTAATTTTCCTGCAAATTCGGGTTCGAAATCAACAGCTTTCAGCTCAATCACAACATAAGAACGAAGTTTCAAATGATAAAATAATAAATCGATATAATAATCTTTAGTTGAAACTTGTAGATGATATTGTTTCCCGACAAATGCAAAACCCGCGCCCAACTCAAGTAAAAATTTGGTTATATTTTCAGTTAGCGCGTTTTCTAACTCCCTTTCATTGTAATCCTGTCTTAGCTCCAAAAAATCGAAATCGTAAGGGTCTTTAATCAGAGCATTTGCCAAATCGGATTGCGGTTTTGGAAGGGTTATTTCAAAATTTGTGATAGCTTTTCCTTGCCGGGTATATAGATCTGTTTCTATATTCATTTGCAAAATTGCACGGCTCCAACTATTTTTTATAGTCTGCTTTACATAGAAAAGCGCTTCGCTTGCGTTTTTGATTTTTTGCAGAATTAGTATGTGATGTCCCCAAGGTATTTTTCCCACTAATTCTAAAACATTATTATGATTTTCCAATTTTGGAACATCTTGTTCCACAACATTGGGATATAATTTCGCAGCAACTTGCTGCGAATTTGTATTCTTCCCCAATTCGGCAACAACTTGTTGCCGAATTGGAGCATTTCTGTAAAACACATAAAAAGCACGACAATATCGTAAATTCTTATCAGAGAATCCGCTCATATTGGGAAATTCAGATTTCAAATCCTTGCTCAATTGGTCAATAAATCCGCTTCCCCATTTGGTATTTTCTTGCTTTTCGACAATTTGTTTGCCCAAATCCCAATACATCAGAACAAGTTCAGTATTAACGGAAATTGAAGCTTTGATTTGGCTTTGCCTGATATTATCTTTAAGTTCTTTGAACCATTGTCTATATTCTTGATTTTGTATTATATCGCTCATATTTTCCTCTCAACCTTCAAAAATTCATATTTATCTTCTCTATTTCCGTATAGGTCAAAATGGTAAACTTTTGCGAGATTATTTTTATTGCTCATAATTTCTTTCAATTAGTTGTTTTAATGCTTCTTTACTTGGTAATATCGTTTGGTATTTTGCCGCAAATAGTTGCTGATTATCTTTCGGCAGAGAAATTTCGACTACAGCTTCGTTTTTTTGTTTACAAACGATAATTCCAATAGTAGGACTTTCATCGTCCTGCTTTACGAAACGGTCATAATAATTCATATACATTTGCATTTGACCAAGGTCCTGATGTTTAAGTTTACCGATTTTTAAATCAATTAAAACAAAACATTTCAAAATGCGGTTATAGAAGACGAGGTCAACAAAAAAGTGTTCTTCGTCGAAAGTAAACCGAACTTGGCGGCCTCCGAAAAAGAAACCTTTTCCGAGTTCGAGCATAAATTTTTCTATTTGATTGATAATTGCTGTTTCCAAATCAGTTTCGGAATAACTACTATTCTCATCAAGTCCTAAAAACTCAAGAATTATTGGATTTTTAAATACATCTCGCGGATTTTCTACTATATGACCACGTTGCGCAAGATTCATTACTTGGGACTTATCCTTACTTAACGACAATCTTTCAAATAATCCTGAATTAAACTGTCTTTCTAATTCTTTGAGTGTCCATTGGCTGTTGAATGATTCAATTTCATAAAATTGTCGTTCCACTTCATTATCTATTCGCATCAAAAACAAATAATGCGACCAACTTATAGGCAGTAATGTAATTGTATTTTCACCGGCGTTTTTAGAAATCCTCAAGAGGTTTGAGGATTTTCCGAAGATTTCAGAATTCCTCAACTCTTTTGAGGAATTTGAATACATTATATAAAAATTCCTCATACGTTCAAGGTTTTGGACTGAAAACCCTTTGCCAATTTTATTTGTAAGCTCTGATGAAACAGATTGTAACAAACCTGTGCCATATTCCGCCCTGTTTTCACCTTTTTGTAATTCTTCCACCAAGAGATTTCCTATTTGGAAATAGGTAAATACCATAGTCGAATTAGCCGCTTTTGCAAGGTTGCTTTGAGCATTCTCAATCAAATCAATAATTTTTTTACTTAATTCAATCATATTTCCCTCTTCTTCACAAAAGTATTAATCAAAACGCTCTGCAAATCTGCACGATGACTGTGCTCAGTAGCCTTTCCGGTACGAAATTGTTGATTAACGTTTTCGATTTATTGTTGTATTGTCATAAAAACTCAGAACTTTGTTCAAAACACATTAAATCCTTACACAAAATTAATAAAATAAACCATTACGGCAAATTATAATATGCCATTCCTATAGAATTTAATAAATTCTCTAGAATGATTTTTCATAAGTAAACAGAAGCATCTGATTATAAAAAGGTTTTAAAAAATCAACCGCAAAGTTGGTTTTTAAAGTTGCTTGGTGGGAGAGGTAAAAATCTTTGAAAATTTTAATCTTGGTAATAAACAAGCCATCAATTAAACCATTTTTACCAAGAGCTTCGAAGTAATCTGTCGAAATACTTAGCCGATATTGTACAAATAACCATTCTTTTATTTGCCCATCGTACCATAAATTGAATTCCGCACCCAAATGTCTAAACAAGAAAGTCTTATATTTGCAATTTTCATCAAAGTCGGTAATGAAAATCCCTTTTTGGGCTATTTTATCATTTTCTATACCGTATAATTGGAAAGCGTAAATCGAGAACGACATTCTCAAAAATTCATTAGGCTGATACTTTATGCCCGGGGAAACAATCAAATCATAGGGACTTAAAAACCCTTGTGTAGGACCTAAGCTGTTAATATCCTTGTAGTAATCGCCATCGTAAATCGTGAATACTGATGTGGCAGATCGCAGAATTAAATTTGCCTTCACTTTATCATCCTTGCTAACGCTATACGAAAAATCATGTAGCGTTGATAAATCATCCTGCATACGTTTTAATTTTATTCCTCCGGATATACTTTCATTCTGAACACCCGATAAATAATGCAGTTCGTTCGTCATTTGAAATTTACAGCTATCTTTAAAATAGCTCAAACCAAGGTGAAAGGCTGTAGCAAAATTAACTATATCTGAGTTAGGAGCGGCCGGATTGTTCCGTTCCAATAAATAGCCAAAATTAAAACCAAATGCTATTGTTTTTAACCAAGGACTTACTTTAGTAGTATCCGATGGTATTGCAGTTTCCGGCGGAATTGGTACTATTTTTGATTTAGCAACTCCGTTGCTGTCAATAGCTGTTGAATCTGGTGGTATTGCAATATTCGGGGGAATAGGCACTATTTCTGCTTTTGCAACTCCATTGCTGTCAAGAGCTGTTGAATCTAGTGGTATTGCAATATTCGGGGGAATAGGCACTATTTCTGCTTTTGTAACTCCATTGCTGTCAAGAGCAGTTGAATCCGGGAGAATTGAGTCTTCCAGGGGATTTGAGTTTTTTTTTGTTCCATTAAAAGAGTTGCTGTCAATTGCCAGAGGAGAATACTTAACAGAATCAACTAACCATTTACGAATACTGCTATTAGCGATTTTATTATCTGCGGTTATATAATCAAATTCATATTGGTCATCTGATTCTTTAAGATGGGTGCAGATTATCATTTTATTGCTAATTATAAATATTGTATCATTTTGCGCTTTCGCATAAGCACATGCACAAAAAAGCAATACAATAATTATAAAAGTTTTCATGATTTTAATAAATGCTGTTGTTTCATAAAATTTAAGGTTTATTGTTTTCTATTTAAAATTTAGGAGGTTTAATGATTAAACCTCCTAAATGATGCTAATTTAGACCTAATCTTTTAACCCTATATTTGCATTAGAAATATGTATTTAGAGTCATGCTTATTACTATTTAGCTAATGCTTGGAACTTAAGAAATGCGGCTTTGTCTCTTATATGGCCAATAATGTTATTTTGATATTTAACATTAAATTCAGTTAGCTTGCCAGGTATAGGTACCAGTACACAACCCTTAAGAATCATGTTATTCATCGAATTTTTAATCTTTAGGAATTCAGGTGGAGTTAGAGGAGCAGGAATTAATGCTGGTCCTGTAGTTTTCGGAGCAACAATACCGCAATTAAACGTAGGTCCAACATAGTTAGAACCATTATCATTTACTATTCTATCCCAATAATTAGCACAAGGCTCAAATGAAGGTAGGAACATTTGGGCTTGGCCGTTTTTAATACAATACATTGAATTGGCGTTAGATACTACGCCAAACATCATAACTAAGGTTAATAAACCTAATATAATCTTTACTTTCATAATACTCTCATCTTCTCAAAAATTGCCTACTCTTATTTTCAGTTTTCGGCATCCCTGTTGCATACTTTCTTGTTTGGTGTCGCTGTTCTGCGTTTTCGACGTTGGGTGAGTCATCCCATTTTTTATACTCTTAAACTTATTTATTATTTTTATATTTTCTTTTTTTATTAAGAATAATTCACTTTTTAAAAGTTCACTTTTATTTTGCTAAAGTATAACTATTTTAAAATCTATTAATCATTACTTCGTATACACAGCATATAAATGGAATATTACGTATGTTGGATTATGAATTAAGTCTATTTCACAAAAATCTAAGTAATCGCAATTATAGTAAAAACACTATTAGAAACTGCATTAATGTAATAATACAGTTTAACAAATGGAATAAATTGACGGAAAATATATCCGTTAACTTATTAATTGATTATATTGAGCATCTTAAATCTCAGGAAAAATCTTATAATACCATCAAAAATTCAATAATGGCACTTAAACTGAATTTCGAATTCACCAATGGTTATTCTGTAAAACATGACTTTTTGCGTTCGATTCAAAGGATAAAAAAGTTACCCGAAGTACTAAGTATACATGAAGTAAAAATGATTTTAGATTCTATTGGAAATGTCAAGCACAAAGCCATATTATCAATTATATACTCATGTGGGTTGACAATAAGCGAATGTATTAATTTAAGAATAAGTGATATTAATTCGACAAGTATGTTGATAAAAATTGATCAGGGCATTGGAAAGGGAATGAGGTACGTGGCGCTGAGCCAGAAACTGCTCGTTTTACTTAACCTTTATTATAGGGATTACAAACTGGAAGACAACCTTTTTCAAGGACAAACAAAAGAGGCCTACTCTGCGAGAAGTATTCAAAAAATATTAAAATCGGCGCTTGAAAAATGTGAAATCAATAAAATAATCACCGTTCGTTCACTAAGGCATAGTTATGCTACACATTTAGTTGAGGAAGGTATTGATATACGAATAATTCAAAAAATTCTTGGACAGAAAGACATAAGAACTACACAGATTTATTCTCATATTTCATCAGCAAACTTGTCAAAAATAACAAATCCATTTGATAATTTCTAACAAAAAAGCTGTATTCTTCACCTCAGTTCGGAATAACGAATCAATTACGAATTTCAAAACTTCTTCTCTTCGCATTCAAAATCCAAAACTCAAAATTCTGTAAAGATGGATTACTCGCTTCGCTCAAGATAATGGCTCTTCCTATACCCTAAACCCTAATCCCTATACCCCATCCCCTAACCCCTGTTCTTGATTTCTTCATATAACACTTCCACTGTCGTGGCTATAGCTTCCCACGAATGTACGTTGTGGTAATTGCTGATCCCTGCTTTACAGCTGGCTGTCATATCACGCTCGAAATATTCCAAAATGGCGGTTTTCAATAATTCAGGCTTAGCTTCATCCACAACAAGTCCGGTGCCGAAAGGTTCTACCATTTGGTCCAATCCGCCGACTCGTGTAACAATAACCGGTAATTCAAAGTGATAAGAAATACCCACTATACCGCTTTGTGTAGCACTTTTATAAGGCAAAATGCAAACGTCGGAGGCATTGAAATAGAGCTGAACTTCGTCATCGTTTATATATTTGTTGAAAATGCTCACTTTGTCTGCGATACCAAGTTTATTTATTATATCCTGATATTTCGAAAAATCGCCATAGCTTTCACCTGCAACAAGCAAATGATATTCATCACTCAATAGCGGCATGGTTTCTAAAATCTTATCCAAACCTTTGTAATCTCGGATGAAACCAAAAAACAGAAGGACTTTTTTATCAGCAGGAAGGTTTAAAACTTTTCGTGCTTCTTCACCGGCAATAGTATTAGAAAAATGCCTATAGAGGGGATGACCAACAAGTTCGTAACGTGCATCGGGAACATATTTCAATAAATCGTCGCGGACTGACTCGGTAAGAACTATATACGCGTCCTGCCCGCTCAAAAAATATTTAGTCAGCATCTCGTCGGTGACTTGCTTTTCGTGAGGTATCACATTATGCAGGAGGCCTATTGTTACTATACCCTTGCGCTGAACTTTCTTGGCTACATATCCCAGTGACGGTCCTAAAAAAGGCATCCATAATGTTTCCAAAAGTACATCAGGATTCGCCGCAATCACTTTTTTTGCAGTTGATTGGTAACTTAGCGGATTTACTGAATCCAATACATTCTTTGCTGATATCGGATCGGCAACATCGTTGGCATCTACAAATTGAGTTTTACCCGGAAACAAAAGTTTCGGATACTGACGGCTGAAATTCCACGCTTCCACACTGTACTTCTTTTCCAAAGCTCTGTAAAAACAAGCATTGAACTGCGCCATACCGCCGCGGTACGGATAAAAGGTCGATAAAAATATTACATGCATATATTTTAATTCCAATTTTGATAATTTACAAATATAATCAAATCCTATTTGAAAAAAAGGTACTATATTTCTGAAAACAATAATTTTATTATTAAACCGACTTATTATTTTGTTTGAGTTTTCAAAACCGACGGCTTTAGTTTCTGAAAACCAGCACTTGCAAAAATAAAAGCGTTAAGGCAATATACACATTTTTAAGATTTACGCAATGACAATTTTCTATATACTACTATTGGCGATAATTAAGGGATTAATATTAATCACAATGTTACTTCTTGTTGCCGCTACAAATGTTTATGTCGAGAGGCGGATTGCGGCTTTTATCCAGCAGAGAATCGGTCCGAATAGAGTTGGTCCCTTTGGTTTACTCCAACCTTTCGCCGATGTATTAAAACTTTTCCTTAAAGAAGACATAGTTCCCGACGGTGCCGATAAAGCTGTTCACGGCTTAGCACCGGTTATTTCACTTTTTGCTACTTTCACAGTTTGGTCTGTAATTCCTTTTGCCGACAGCTTCCAATTATTCGGATATACTATTCAAGTCGGTATAGCGCCGGATGTGAATATCGGATTGCTCTTTATTTTGGCTATGACTTCGGTCGGTATTTACGGTATCACTTTAGCCGGTTGGTCTTCGAATAACAAATATTCATTACTGGGCGGTTTACGCGCCTCGGCGCAGATGATTTCCTACGAACTTTCGATGGGTTTGGCAATAATTGGAGTAATAATTATCAGCGGATCATTCAATCTTACAGATATCGTCCATGCTCAAGCAAATGCCTGGGGCGGTTTTCGTTGGAATGTTTTTCTTCAACCTGTGGGCTTTATGATTTTCCTAATTTCCGCTTTTGCTGAAACTAACCGCGCGCCATTCGATTTCCCCGAAGCAGAGCAAGAACTTGTCGCCGGTTACAATACCGAATACTCCGGAATGAGATTTGGTATGTTTTTCTTGGCGGAATACGTGAACATCACACTTTCAGCAACTTTTATAGTTTTGCTTTATTTCGGCGGTTGGGCATTGCCGTTCCGCCCTGAATTTACTGGCTTAATCACCGGTTCGCCTTGGCTCGCTTTGGTACAGTTGTTATGGTTCATTTTGAAAATATGGGTACTTGTTTTCTTCATTATGTGGGTACGCTGGACACTTCCGCGCTTCCGTTATGACCAATTGATGCACATAGGCTGGAAAATTCTGATGCCTATAGCAATCCTGAATATAATTATAACCGCAATTGTGGTACACCTCCTATAATTGAAAATTGATAGTTGATAGTTGAAAATGAGAAGAAGAAGAATTAGAACGCTGATGACACAAAATTAATTGTCAATGGTTAATTGTAAATTGTTGATGTGAAGGAAGAGAAGAGAAACCCCCTAACACCCTTTGAAATATTGAGAATAGCCGCGTTGTCATTCTTTACAAAGTGAAGAATCCATCTTCAAAAGTTATAAATTATAAGTTATGAGTTATAATAGTAAAGACGACCCAATGGGTCGTCTTCTCTTTACAAATTTTACGAACTTTTAACTTTACAAACTGTCTTACATTTTTACAAGCTTTACCGTTTCGCCGACCGCTTTCACAAAATAAATCCCTTTTGGCAAACTCTCTATATTCATCTGATGACTGCCAGTCATCAGATGAATCGGTTTCACTAAAATCAATCTGTATTCATCTGCCAAATCAGCGTCATCATCGTGCCATTCTTCGCCCTTCTTCTCATTTTCAATTTTTAATTTTCAATTTCTTCATGCCCAATCCCCAATCCCCTATACCCTTCTTGAAGATGGATTCTTCATTTCGTTAATAATGGTATGCATTATATATATCAGCGAGATATCTGCTTCCAATATCGAGCAAACAATAATCTGCGTTCATCTGCCAAATCAGCGTCATCTGTGTGCTATTCTTCTCGCTTCTTCTCATTTTCAATTTTCAATTTCTTCATGCCCAATCCCCTATACACTTCTTGAAGATGGATTCTTCATTTCGTTAATAATGGTATGCATCATATATATCAGCGAGATATCTGCTTCCAATATCGAACAAACAATAATCTGCGTTCATCTGCCAAATCAGCGTCATCATCGTGCCATTCTTCGCTTTTCTTCTCATTAACCATTGACAATTTTCAATTAACCATTACCAATTGTTTTCTCTATTTTACAATCACAAAACTCTTGTGTCCAACCGAATCGCCTGCTTTTAATTCTATGAAATAGACTCCTGCGGCGAGATCTCCCACCGGAAGTGTGAATGATTGACTTCCTGCCGCTTGAAATTCATTAAGCAAATTGCTAATCAACAGTCCATTGGAATTATAAAGCGCTAAAACAATAGTGCAATTGCAATTAAGTTCATATTCAATATTGACGCTTGAGCTATTTACCGGGTTTGGAGAAATAAAAATACTATTATTAATCAGCAAATTATCTTCCACCGATCCGCCGCCCTCAACTGTAAATTTGAAAGATGTCGAACCTGAACGAAATTCATCTTCAGCATCTATTTCTACATAGCAAGAACCCGTACTGTCCTTTATTGGATTAATTTTTAAATTGTAGATATTGTTGCTTCCCGTTATTAGCGTACTATCTCTGTGAAATAGATTTGTGGAATCGTTTCGTAGTGTAACTTTGAGAGTGCTTGGCTTAGCACTGTTTGTGATAATTGCTATGTTAGCAATAGTATTTTTGAGTATTGTTACATCCGCTATTGGCTCTATCAGCAGATCTGTACCCGCCCCGTTTAATTCCAAAATCGGGTCGTGGTCCGTGCAGGTTTCGAAGGCATCACTTTCGAATATAATTTTATCTGAGTAATTTATCATTTCTTTGGGTTTGAATGTTACAGTGAATGTTTTCGCCTCATTCGCCCAAATTCTTACCGGATTTTCGGCAGAAATAGCTCCTAAACTTGTTTCATAAATTCCATCCGCATTTCCTGAAAAAAAACTGTAACCGGTTATAGTTAATTGTGAAGAGCCATGATTGAAAATTGTGAAATTCATAGTTCTTGTTTCTCCAACATTAACTTTGCCGAAATCTACTCTATCAACACTTATACACGGATATGCCATCGCCGCCTTTGCCGCTCCTATATATCTCGAGTAGCAATATCCTCCATTCATGACATCAGACCAATTTGCTTTTATTCCTATCGAATCAAGAAAATCCAATTTTCCCGCATCAAATTCTGCTTTTACAGTTGCAGGGTCAAATATAAGGTTAAATATCAATTCTCCACCGACAGGTATTGAATAACCCGGCAACACTCCTCCATTTGCTTTGTAAATCGCCGGATCCAGCTTAAAACCATTGTATGCCCATTCGCGTCCTTTATCCGCCGACAATAGCATTATTGAGTCAATTACTATAGCTTTTGACGATTTGTTTTTAATATTGAAAGCTTTCGATTCGGGCAGAGCATCATATCCTTTATTACCCCAATCCACTACGCTGTTTTGCAATGAAAATCTTGCCGGTTGATAATCGATTGTTATTGTTGTGTCGTTTCCTGCGCGGTCGGAAAAGGTTAGTACTGCTCTGGCGTCCGATACCCAATCACATGGAACCAGTTTCCAATCAACAGTTTCTGTTACTCCCGGGTTGAAGTTGGCTTCGTCATACTCTAAATCGAAATAATTGTAGCTTTCAATCTTATTCATATAAATGTTCGCCAAATTGGAACGCAATAATTCGTCTTCCGGTTGTTCGGTTACACTGCCGTGCACCTGCCCACAGCAATCTAAGACATACGTTGGCAACGGTGCCTTGGTGTCATCTTTTGTGAGGTCCTTTACTGAAACCGACACAGGATAGGCGTAAGAATTTAAGCTGTCGCCATATCCATAAATATAAGCTGTCAAAGGGTCGTTGGCTTTCAATCCGTAAACACCCAATGAATCACCCAAAGTTATTGTCAACGAATAATAATATCGGAAATCAGTCACATCCGGATCTGGAATCTCGAAGCCCGGCTTATTTACTAATGTTGACAATGGCGCCCATGTCATGACTCCTTTCATTACCTCGCCAAATTGCAGATCGTCTGGTATTTGTCCACCTGATGTGGATTTATAGATTATATTCAAGTAGTTTTTATGGAATGGGGCTCCCTCTTTTGTCCCCGGCGTACACCAAAAAAGAGATTTTTGGTATTGCTCCACCGGAGTTAATGCCATTTGGAATGAAGAAGCATCCTCTCCATCATCTTCTTGACCAGTATTGTATTGGACAACGTTAATAGGACTATACGCAGAAATTGTAACAGGTAAATAGCTCTCTGATTCCGAAACAAAGCGGCGTTCTTTATATCCTGTTGTTTCAGCTCCACCAACATCAATAATATTTGACCATTCAATTCCATTTTTATAAATTTTAGTGTTTTGTTGCGCGGCGAAAAATCGTATTATTGAGGCATTTTGGCGATGGTATATAGGTGCTACATGGTATTTTGTACCCCAGCTTTCCATTGGCAAATCCTGTTCTATGAGATAATTGCAGGGACCCATCTGTGCGGGTACATTAGCGCAATAACTGCCCGATACCACAGCAACCTGTTTATCGGCATTTACGCTTGTACCTGTTAAATCATTATAATCACCCTGTACACCAATCAACCAAACATCACCTTTGTTGAGTACTTTAGAGTCGCTGTCACCGGTTTTCAATTTCTTGGTACCGGGAGTATAATTCGCGAAACGACCACCTAATTTTATATTTACAGTGGTGTTATCATAAACACCGACAATGCTTGTATAAGATGTTAAGTATTGAACTCCGTTATCCCAGGAAGGGTCATTATACGATGAAACAATATAATTCTTCCCTAAGCTTTTTGTAGGTATTGCCATATATCCTTCGGACAAATTATCACTATTGGATATTCCGTAGCATATAATCGGCGCATTCGATTTGATTATAATGGCGTAACCTTTATATACTTGTTGCGACTGCGGCGGTTCATCGACCGATTTTGTATAGCATTGAGCAACATCGGGTGAAAAAGCTACCTCGATAACACCGTTTGGTATAGTCGTTTTTTGCAGAGATACTTTCTTTCCCGGAATCTCGATTGTTACTTTCGTAGTATAAGCCGAGCTTATGTAAATCTTGATAGCTTTACTAAGATTTGTGTTATGCAGACCCGGGTGGAATGTCATCAAGAACTCTGTACCCTCATTTGTAGAACCCAACAAACGGGGCATATCTTTCACTATTTTTTCTACATCCTCATTTGCCGTGAGTTGAGAAGCAATCAGAAATAAATATAGAGCAATAATTGACGAAATACGATAAATAGTTTTCATTAAAATACCTCTTATATTCGATATTAAAAATATGATTTTTCAAAATTTGTACATTTACTTATGTATAGACAACTGAGAAGTCCATTTCTTTCTCTTTCATTAAATTAATTTTTTGTCATAATTCGTAAATTCGGCATATATGACTATTATTAAATAACATATCTGTTTGAGAAAAATTGAAAATAATTTTTTTATTTTTCATAATGGGTTCCAATGCAAGGAAGGCGAATGTCATTCCCGACTCGATCGGGAATCCATCTTCTCGTAATTCGTAATTTTTAATTCGTAATTGATTTAATTTTTGTTAAGTTTGTAGTAAGTAAAAAAGAAGAAATAAAATTAGTTGAATTGTGACAATATTTATTTATGAATTTATAAATTATTAGCGATATGAATTTAGAATTAATCTCAACTCAGGACTATCAAAATTGGTCATTATTAATAACCAATAGAATAAAACAGGCGCAAACCCTAGCAGCTTTGAAAATTAATCAAGAAATGCTCCAATTGTATTGGGATATTGGAGATTTAATTTTAAAACAACAAAATGCTAAGGGCTGGGGGAGTAAAGTTATTGATTTACTAGCAAATGATATTTCTAAAACCTTTCCTGATAGTAGTGGCTTTTCGGTTCGGAATCTAAAATATATGCGTGCTTTTGCTGAAGCTTATCCCAGTTATCCAATTGTGCAAGTCCCGCTTGCACAAAATCCCAATGAATTTGTGCAAGTCCCGCTTGCACAAATAACGTGGTACCACCATATCAGCTTAATCACCAAAGTTAAAGAAATTAACGAAAGAGCTTTTTATATAATAGAAACTGCCAAAAATGAGTGGAGCAGAGATGTTATGTTATTGCAGATTCAAAGCAAATTGTACGAACGAAGCGGGAAAGCCATAAACAATTTTGAGCTGACATTGCCGGAATATCAGTCCGATTTAGCAACCGGAATATTTAAAGACCCATATAATTTTGGTTTTTTATCGCTAGAAAAAAAAATAAAGGAGCTGGAAATTGAAAAATTGCTGATAGAAAAAATAACCGACTTTCTGATTGAATTAGGTAAAGGTTTTGCATTTATTGGGCGCCAATTTGCAATTGAAGTTGAAAATACTGATTATAAAATCGATTTATTGTTTTACCACACGATTCTACACTCATATATTGTCATTGAATTAAAAGCAGGCGAATTTATGCCTGAATATATTTCGAAACTTAATTTTTATATTAGTGCAGTAGATGACAAAATCAAAACACCGGTGGATGAGCCTACTATTGGATTGCTGTTGTGCGCTTCAAAAAGCAATGTCAAAGTTGAATACGCTATGAGAGGATTGGATAAACCTCTCGGAGTTGCGGCGTATCAATTAGAACAATTAATGAAAGATAATATTATAAGCAACCTACCTACAATTGAAGAAATTGAAAAGGAAATGCTGAAATTGCAATAAGGGTGGTTTTTAATTCGTAATTGATTTTCTTCGCAAGTCCACCCTATCTGTAGGGACAGGTCGCGACCTGTCCCTTCATTTCAAAATTTTAGAAGATGGATACGTCGCTTCGCTCAGTATGACTTCTTCCCATACCCCATACCCTATCCCCAAACCCCTCTTCTTCTTTCTTCCAACTTATAATTTATAACTCATAACTCATAACTTACGATGACAAGCATTATATATATCAGCGCGTTATCTGCTTTCAAAATCGAGCAAACAAAAATCTGCGTTCATCTGTAAAATCTGTGTCATCAGCGTGCCATTCTTCGACCTTCTTCTCATCTTGAATTTTCAATTTCTTCCCATCCCCTACACCCTAAACCCCAACACCCCTAAACACAATCAACCCATCTTTCGATAGGTTGCCTTTTGCGCATTGTTAGGATTTTCATCCTAAGCTTAGAATTGTTGATTTATAAGCTTGTTTTTTGCGTTTAATTATTTAGTAGCTTTAGTAGCTTTAGCGGCGTCAAGTATAGCAGTTTTAAATCTTACTAACATTGCGGCATCTCCACCTTTGATTGTCATTCTTTGTGTGAATTCATAAAGATAGTTCGCAACTTGAGCACCCATTGTGATTTTGACATTTTCGTCAGTTTTTGCTTTGTTTGCAATTAATTTGTCAATATGTGGTTTCAAGAAGTTTTGTACTTCAACAAATGCTTGAGCTTCTGTGCCTTTAATGTCAACTGTAACAAGATTTTGATACACTAATGCTAAATCACCGGCTTGGAATGTGATATCCAAATCAGGTAATTTTGTTTCTTGTGGTTGGCCTTGAGCGAACATAGTAACGGTGGATAGAATTAAAGCTAATACAGCTAATTTAATAGTTCTCATAAATACTCCAAATTAAAAAAAATTATACATTATAAATTAAATTCAAAACTAAATCTATGTAGTAGTGCCGCGGCACCGTATTGGTTAATACCATAGTCAAAATTTACAACCGGGGTTTTTATTCCCAATCCGCCGGAAAATCCGGTTAATCCTTTATCTTTTTCTGCGCCTGTCAAAGTACGTATTTGATTGTCGTATCCAATTCTGACTAACACATATTCGCCGAAATTGAATTCGCCGCCAATACTAAAATACTTTAAACGATTAAAGAAGCCATTTGTTTCATCAGCAAGGTGATGCATAGAAAAATTAAATAATAATGGCAAACCTTTTAACCGGTGGTTTATACCAATCCTAACATCTAAAGGTAATTTATCGGTTTGTTCACCGATTTTGGTCACCTGGAATCCGGCGTTGAGCATCGAAAGTCCAACATTGGTTCTACCGTCTGGAAGCATATATAGAATACCGGCATCAACCGCCAATGCGCTTGTTGAGGCTTTTTCTATTCCGGCATATACATATTTAGCGGTAACACCATATAGGAAATTGGTGTCAATTTCGTTAGAATAGGATAATCCTAAAGCCAAATCTGTTGCACCGAAAGTTCCATTCAAATTTCCTTGGTTATCGGCGTAATCGAACGAGCCATAACTTGTAAAACCTGCCGTTGCGGCAAATTTTCCATTGTCACCCTTAATATTAAAGGAATAAGCCAACAAACCGGAATTGATATCTAAGACGTGCTTAATAAATGTTACGTTAACATTTTTATCTTCAACTGTATAAAGCGAAGCGGGATTGAATATTACCGTTTCCAAATCGCCGGTCATAGATGTAACTGCACCGGAAAGTCCGGCAGTACGCGCTCCCGAGGCAAACCTCAAAAACCCAAATGGGGTGTCGGTTGCATAGCTTGAAGCAATTGATAAGATAAATATTACTGAAACTAAAATTTTGTTTTTCATATTTGATGTTTTTTTTGCAAAAGATTTATTAACGAAATCATTTATTAAATATTATATTTTCGGACTTATTCTCTGAAATAGTCCAGAAAAAGCTGTGGCGGTTTGACTATTTTATTTTCCGCGACAGTAGTAAACACGTGAATAGTGTGCCCCGTGCAAATCAAAATACCGCCGCAATGTATGTGATATTCAAGCTTCACTCTCAGCTTTCCGTCATATACCATTTTGCAGGTAATATCGAGTAAATCATCAAATTTTGCCGGTTTCTTGTATTCGCAGTGCGATTCGATAAGCGGCATATAATATCCCGCAGTGACCAATTCTGTATAATTCAAACCCGCGTATCGCATCAACTCTACTCTGCTGGCTTCGAAATATTCATAGTAATTGCCGTGGTAAACTATTCCCATAGCATCGGTATGAGCATATCGAACCCGCAGTTGTGACGTATATTCCAAAATTTTTACTCTTTATTCATTTATGACAGATACAAAATTACAAATTTTTTTGTTTTTTTTACCTTTGGAAAGAAAATAATTATATTAATGGTCTGAGTGTCATTCCCGACCCGCTCGGGAATCCATCTTCAAATTGTCTGAATCTTGATACCCAGGATTAATTACTTTGAATAAGACATATAGAATAATTAAAAATAAACACAAAATGAAAGTAGAACAGAAAGGCGAAATAAAAAGTTTTGACCAACAGTTGACGAAGTGGCGTATGCAATTCAACAAAGAGATACCTGAACGAGTTGGTCTTGCTTTCAACACAAACGACGAAGGCGAAGTTGAAATTGAAGTGTATATGACTGATGAGAATATGTGGATGAGTCAGCAAATAATGTCAACTCTTTTTGGTGTTGAAGAACATACGATAACATACCATATTCAGGAAATATTCAAAAGTGGTGAACTTGAAGAAAATCCAACTACTCGAAAAATTCGAGTAGTTCGCAGCGAGGGAAAACGGCCGAGCGAGCAGAAATGCAAAGCGGTGCAGATGTTTGACATCTTTTTCTCATTCTTTCGGTTCAATTCCAAATATTTTTGTATATTTGGATAGTCAATTAAGCATTTCAAAAAATTGCTGTGACCCCCTTTTTTCTTAGGAGCAACCCTTGTGGTTGCCCGAAATGGGTAAAAAAAGCTAAAGAAGAGGCTTCTTCCCAAAAGTCCTCCCTTTGGGAGGATTTAGGTGGGTCTTGATTGCTTCTTCCCAAAAGTCCTCCCTTTGGGAGGATTTAGGTGGGTCTTGATTTTTTTTCCCAGGCCTCACACAACTGGAAAAAATTGAAGACCTCACCCAACCCTCTCCTACGAGGAGAAGGCTAAGAGGCGATCTTAACAAGCTACTTTTCATCAGTCCTTTTCCCAACCAACACTACAGAAAAAATATCTCACAACGAAAAAAACGCATTTATTTAAAAAAAATTTAGCAATTTTGTAGTTTAAATAATTTATAAATGAAAAAATTACTGATGACAGAAGAAATCAGCGTACTATCGGCGGAAAATCTAGAGAAAAGATACAAGAAGCGCAAAGTTGTCCGCGGCGTAAGTTTGGAAGTCAAACAAGGCGAAATAGTTGGTTTATTGGGACCTAACGGTGCCGGGAAAACCACTACTTTTTATATGATAACCGGACTAATCAAACCAAACGCCGGAATAGTGAAATTCAATAATAAGGATATCACCGGACAGGCAATGTACAGACGCGCAAAATTGGGTATCGGATATTTGCCGCAGGAAGCCTCAATATTCAGAAAGCTTTCTGTAGAGGATAATATCAAAGCAATATTCGAAGTAATTGGAATAAAACGCAGTTTACGCAAAGAAAGATTGGAAGAATTATTGGAAAGTTTCGGTATCGCACATATCCGCAAAAGTTTGGGTTATACTCTGTCGGGTGGTGAACGCCGCCGCTGTGAAATAGCCCGTGCTTTAGCGGCAAATCCTAAATTCATTCTTTTGGACGAACCATTTGCCGGAATTGACCCGATTGCAGTAGAAGATATTATGAAAATCGTTTATAAATTAAAAAAAGCCGGTATAGGGATTTTAATTACCGACCATAACGTTCATGAAACTTTGTCCATTACAGATAGAGCATATATATTGATGGAAGGTGAGATCTATACGTTTGGCACAGCTCAAGAAATAGCTGATTATAAGGAAGTTCGTGAACTCTATTTAGGTGAGAATTTTAAATTAGATCGATATAAAGAATGGGAATAAAAAAATGACAGTCTCGAAGTATCTTATCGTTGCATTAGTATTCGTATTTCTCGGGCATGTAAATGCTCAAGAAGCGCAAATGTCAAAACAAGAACCAATAAAAGTCGATACTATTCCCTCGCCATGGTCATGGGCGGGAAATTTTTCGCTTTTGGTTAACCAAGCGGTATTTACAAATTGGACTCAGGGCGGCGAAACCTCGCTTAGCGGTGCATCGTTCGTCAATCTGAAATTCAATTACAAAAAGGATTTATTTGAGTGGACAAACACACTCGATTTGGGTTATGGTATTATGAAATCTGAAGATTATAATTTCTATAAAAAGACTGAGGATAAAATTGAATACAAAAGCGTATTCAGCCGTCATATATCGAAAAGGACACGTGTAACCGCTCTTGCGAGTTTCAACACTCAGTTTGCTAATGGTTTCAATTATCCGAACGATTCGATTCCAATGTCCAAATTTATGGCTCCCGGGTATTTGACTTTATCAATTGGTGCCGATTATAAGCCTTGGGAATTTATCACCATATTTTTTACTCCTGTATCGGGAAAAACAATTTTTTGTTTGGACCAAACATTAGCCGACCAAGGCAAGTATATTCCGGAACCCGCAATATATGACACTTTAGGGAATAAAATCAAAGACGGCGCACGTATTAAGTTCGATTTCGGTATGAACTGCATCATAAAAGTTGAAAAAGAGATTATGAAAAATATAACTCTTTATTCGCGCTTAGAGCTTTTCCAAAACTATACCGACCCTGAACCGGAAAAGCGTTGGAATTTCGACGTTAATTGGGAAAACAAACTAAATCTAAAAGTAAACAGCCACATTTCGGCTAACGTTTTGGTTCATTTACTTTATGACCACGATGTAAAAGTGCCGATTTATGAGAAAGTTGACGGCAAGAAAGTTCAAATTGGTACAGGACCTCGTTTGCAATTCAAAGAACTTATGGGTTTGGGATTTACATTCAAATTTTAGTAACTAATATATAAAAAAATAAATTATGACACCATTAGAAATATTCGAAAATCCGGCGATAGGCCGCAATTATTTAATCACTCACGTAAACAATGAATTTACGTCAGTATGCCCAATTACAGGGTTGCCGGATTTTGCTACCATCACCGTACGCTATACGCCCGATAAAATGTGTTTAGAGCTGAAAGCTTTGAAATACTATTTTCTCGATTACCGCAACCAAGGGATATTTTACGAAGCCGTAACAAACAAGATACTAGATGATTTAATTGCCGCTTGCGAGCCGCTCGAAATGGAAATCACATCCGAATGGGGCGTCCGCGGTGGAATTCATTCAATAATCAAAGCGGAATATAAGAAACCATGTTAGTAGCAAAAGAATTCGTTTGGAATATGAGCCACCGTTTAATGGCACATTCGGGGCTCTGCAAAAATATCCATGGTCATACATATAAGCTCAGAATAATATTTGATGGTGCCATAGACCTCGACGGAATGGTTTTGGATTATTACGAAATCGGCTCCATCGTTCAACCGGTTGTTGATTTGCTTGACCACGCGTTTATGTGCGAAGCCGCGGACAACTTGATGAAGGAATTTCTCGGAACCAATGGATTCAAACATATTATTATCCAAATAGAACCTACCGCTGAAAATATATGCTCGTGGTTTGCGGACCAATTAGTACCCAAATTTCAAGAATACAAAAACCTCTTTTCGATGAAAATTCGCGTTTATGAAACAAGCGATACTTATGCGGAAATCGAAGTCGCGCTCTAAACAGTTTGTAAAGTTGAAAGTTCGTAAAGTATATAAAGGGAAGAAGAAAGAAGATTTGCACGCTGATGACACTGATTTAGCAGATTAACGCAGATTTTTGTTTGTTCGATATCAAAAGCAGATAACACGCTTATATATATAATGCTTGTCATTCCTGCGAAAGCAGGAATCTATCTTCAAACAATTTTGAATTTTAGATTATTAATTTTGAATGTGAAGGAAGATGCCTTTAGGCATAAAATGTTTATAGAAAGAATGATGCAAGGGCTACATGGAGTGCCTTTAGGTACGAACCAAAAGCTTTTTCTTTCCCCCACCCAGCAAAACCAAATAAATTCCACCTTTTCTTAATAATATATTTGTTAAATCAAAATATTAGTTTATTTTTGTATATGATTTTTGATAATTTACGGTTGTGTTACAGAAATACAAGCATTTAATAGATTTTTATGAACCATGATTATCAAAAATAACTTCGAAGACGACGAATATGATGTAGATTAAATAGATTTCTTTTTTATATATTCAGTGTATTACTTATTTCGGAGCAATTTATGAAGACAATTATACTAATAATTGCACTCACCACAATGGCTTTCCTCAGCCAAACCCAATTTGGGTCGATTTGTTATGCTAAAACCATCACGGTATCAAACATTTCCGCCGATATCGCTATGTCTTACAATTTACAGACAACTATTGATTCCGCCGATGCCGGCGATGTGATTTATATTTTCCCATCAGCAACGAGTTACGGCAACATTACAATCAATAAAAGTCTCACATTAATTGGAGCAGGCTACAATCATAAGGTATCGTCTATTACAACTATTACATTGAAAGAGAACAGTTCAAATACTGTATTATATGGGCTGAATATAACAAGTAGCTGTGTAATTGAAAGTACTATTGACTCAGGCTACGCTATCAGCAGATGCAAATTTACAGGATTAAGCCTAAATGGCGAAACTATATTTATAAATAGTTGCATTATTTACAGCGGAGCGGGCTATTCTAATGGAATTAGTATTAATAATGCTGAGAATGTAGTAATTTCTAATAATATATTTGTTAATCACCGAACGCAGGGAGCTTTTGCAATAGGTAATTCAAATAAATATTCTGTTTTAATTGAAAACAATATATTCTTTTCAAATAATGATGATACATGGGGTGTGTTTACATCAATTGCAAACGCAGATTTTAATAACAATATATTATATAAAGTTCAGTCTGTTGGTTTTTCAAATTGTAATATGAATAACAATATTGTTTTTAATGGTGCAGATTCGCTTCCTTATGGTGATAATTACGGTGAAAATAATATTAAGGGTAAAGACCCTGAGTTTATTGATATGAAAGGCTTGACCTGCTTCACTTTTTTTGGAGATTACCATCTCAAAGATACATCACCCGGAAAAAATGCAGGCAAAGACAGCACCGATATTGGTATATACGGCTCGGGCAATGCATGGCCCGAAGACAAAGGTTATACCGGTCAGCCGCCACTGCCGATAATTTACGATATGAATGTGGTTAATAAAGTTGTTGGTGAAAATAGCAAAGTCAGAGTTAAATTGGATGCGTCCAAAGCAAAATAGATTTCTCAATCAATTTTTAATGTATTATTAATTTCGGAAAAAAAATGAAAAAAATTATAATTATTATTGCAATCGCCGTCATAACTTTCCTCAGCCAAACCCAATTTGGGTCGATTTGTTATGCGAAAACCATCACTTTGTCAAATAGCACCGGCGATATCGCTATGTACAACAATTTGCAGACAGCCATTAATTCCGCCGATGCAGGTGATTTGATTTATATTTTCCCATCACCAACAAATTATGGAAGTATCACAATTAATAAAAAACTAACATTGATTGGAGCAGGATACTATTCTAAGATTTCTTCTATTACAAATATTAATTTCGATGCTAATAGCTCTAATAGCCAATTATATGGACTGAATATAACAGGTAATTGTACACTTTCAAGCGGTACTGATTCAAACTACGTTATAAATAGATGTCTAATATATGGAACTCTCACTCTAAAAGGCGAAAATGTAATCATTAACAATTGTTTATTCCAAACATACCAACATGGAACTGGTATCATTATTAATAATGCTGAGAATATAATAATTTCTAATAATATATTTAATACTCAACTTAGCAGTGCTGGTTACCAAATAAGCACTTCAAATAAATATTCTGTTTTAATTGAAAATAATATATTCTTAGCATCCTCAGCCAGCCAAATAATGTTTTCATCGGTTGCTAATGCAGAAATCAATAATAATATATTTTATAAAGTAAAGCCCCTTGGTTTATCCAATTGTTCTGTGAATAACAATATCGTTTTCAACGGTACGGATGCTCTTCCTTATGGAGATAATTCCGGTGAAAATAATATTAATGCTAAAGACCCCGAGTTTGTTGATATGCAAGGCTTGACTTACTTCACTTTTACAGGTGATTACCATCTAAAAGATTCTTCACCGGGGAAAAATGCCGGTCTCGACAGCACTGATATCGGGATATACGGTTCGGCTGAGTTTTGGCCCGAAGATACCGGTTATACCGGCAAGCCTCCATTGCCAATAATCAACAAAATGAATGTGTTAAACAAAGTAGTTGGTGAAGATAGTAAAGTCAGGGTTAAAGTACAAGCTATCAAAGCAAAATAGATTTCTTTAATATTATTAATGTATTACTAATTCAGAGCAAAAAAATGAAAAAATTTATAATGATTATTGCAATAGCCATAATGGCTATACTCAGCCAAACCCAATATGGGTCGATTTGCTATGCTAAAATAATAACTGTATCAAATCATTCAGGCGATATCGCTATGTACAACAGCTTGCCGACAGCTATTAGTTCCGCCTCAGCCGGAGACAGCATTTATGTTTTCCCATCACCAACAAGTTATGGAGATATTACTATCAACAAAAAGCTCACTTTGATGGGTGCGGGATATTATTCTACCACAACTTATACCACTGTAATTGCAAGCATCACTTTACAAAGTTGTTCAAACTCTAATATTTATGGTATAAGTGTACCAGTGATTGTTTGTTCAAGTGATATCAAGAATTTAGTTATTGCAAGATGTTATATTTCGTACTATATAACTTTAAAAGGTTCAAATATAACTCTTATTAACAATATTATAACTGTTGGGGATGGTTATCCTAATTCTGCCTTAGTGGGATTTGTAAATATAGGATATAGTGATAGTGTCCAAATTTCAAATAATATTTTTATCCATAAAACATCAGCTACTTCTAGTGGATACGATTGCGGGTTAATGAATTATTCAAATAAGAGCTCAGTAATAATTTCGAACAATTTATTTTTTAATCAGAGTAATAGAACGACTTGTTTTGTAGATATTTCTAATGCTAATGTAGATAATAATATTTTTTATAAAGAAGACCCTTATGGATTATCACACTGTTATACAAACAACAACTTGGTTTTCAATGGCACTGATTCTCTTCCTTATGGAGATAATTCTGGTGAAAATAATATAAATAGTAAAGACCCCGAGTTTGTAAATATGCAAAGCTTGACCTATTTCACTTTTTGGGGCGATTACCATCTTAAAGATACATCCCCCGGGAAAAATGCCGGTACAGACAGCACAGATGTCGGAATATATGGTTCCCCCGAATATTGGCCCGAAGACAAAGGTTATACGGGTAAGCCCCCACTGCCTCTTATTACAAATATAAATTTAATAAATAAAGTAGTTGGCGAAAATAGCAAAGTCAGGGTTAAAGTACAAGCTATAAAAGCAAAATAGGTAAAATTATGAAAACGAAAATTTTTGTTCTGGTTTTTTTATGCCAATTTCAACTTTATGGACAAAGAATTGAAAAATGTGAGTACTTTTTCAATACCGACCCGGGATTTGGAAATGGAACGGAAATAACCATCACAAGTTCAGATTCAGTTAGTATTCTGGATACGATTGCAATAAGCTCATTGCCAAACGGATTTAACAAACTCGGTGTCAGATTTATGGATTCGCTTGACCGCTGGTCGCTTACATTTACGAGGACATTTCTAAAATCTTTTACTGATAATTCCGATAAACCGAGATTAATTGCTTGCGAGTACTTTTTCAATACCGACCCGGGATTTGGTAACGGAACGGAAATAACCATCGTGGCTGGCGATACGGTAAATGTATTAGATACGTTAGCAGTAAATACATTGCCAAACGGATTTAATAAACTCGGTTTCAGATTTAAGGATTCGCTTGACCGATGGTCGCAAAC
>JBAXXL010000012.1:0-105326 GCA_037127915.1 bacterium | reverse complement strand
CGTATCGTTCAATATCAAAATTCTGTACAGATCCTTCTGTGCTGGCGTTGAAACGATAAACTTTTAGATGCGTACCATTTTGAGTATTATAAACGGCGATACTATCTATATCGTCCTGTATTACTTCTTTTATTTCAGCGTCGTGCTGACCTTCAAAGGTCTCCACAGAATATGGGGTGCAAACGCGCACATAGTCCACAGCTATCGGGCATCCACCTCTAAATATTGAATATATGCCTAATTTCTTTATGTCCGATCCATAAGCTGTATATGGTCCTGAAAGCATAGGATTACTAAATGGTTCATTTTGATCATAACCCCAACACCTGAATCTTGCTGTAACAGTTACGGGTGTGCCATCTACAGGCAACATATTCTTTGTTATATAAAAGTGCTGGGTTGGTGTATCTGTTAATTCAATCATTCTTGTTTTCAGCCCGCGGTACTCGTTACAAGTAGTATAAATCGAGTCTATTGTAACCGATGGTAAGCCGTCGAACGTTATGTAATTCTTTGTACTGTCGTGCTGTGTATAAGGAAGTATGATTTCCAAAACTATATCTCCTGGCGGGAATACTTCGCTCTCACCCAAATAACGCCTCAAGTTAACTGATATGCAGTAATTGTAACCAAGAAATTTCTTTTGAGCATGATCTGATGTATCAATTACCATAACATCATTAATTGATCTATACAGATATTCCGATGCAAAAGGTTTTCTGAATAGTGGATAATTAATTAATGATGGTGAATTAATAACAAGACAACTATAATAAGTGTCATTTGAATCACTTGGTATTACGGCACTTGGATTAATTGATTTGAATCCGAATATTGGTCTTGTCGAATCTCCTTCTCTCTTTTTTATCATATCCCATTGTGTGTCATCCAGTTCTATCAACATATTTGGTTCCCACGTCA
Organism: bacterium; assembly: GCA_037127915.1. Lineage (GTDB taxonomy): Bacteria > Bacteroidota > Ignavibacteria > Kapaibacteriales > UBA2268 > JBAXXL01. Next base: position 104,405 of record JBAXXL010000012.1, on the reverse strand, counting down.
TAGAATGTGATGAACATAGTGCTGTATCTCCAAGAGTTGCTGTAAAGAATTTATAATCGCTTATCATCAAATAAGCTCCTTCTTGCGCCGCATTTGGTTCTGATTGATGAGTTATATTGTCAAAAAGAAAATCTTTAATTACACAGTTCTGATTGGCGTAAATCCCTTTACTTACAGATGGTTCATTGCCCCATTGGTATCCAATTACAACTGAATCCGGTCCAGTAAAGTCACCAACTGTATCATTAATATATGTTGAATCAACTCCGTTCAATACGAATTTCAATTGACCAATATTGTGATTTTGAGAATAACAATTTATAACACTTAGAATTATAATTGCTAAAACGGTTATCGTTAATTTTGCTTTCATTATCTATCTCTCCACCAAAAACTTTTTACTTATTTGTTCATTATCGCTTATTATAGTAATAAGATAAATACCATTTGATAATGAATATTCAATCGGTATCATGTTTTTTCCGGATTTGAACAATTGTGCTCCGAGATAAGCAATAAGTTTTCCATTTATATCATATAAATGCGATTCGCCGATGAAAGGTTTATCAGAATAATATTCTAAATGGTTATTTATAAAATTTATATTATTTTCCTTTGGAATTACTAGATCCTTTACAGGTGCAACGGTTTTATTTAAATAACCAATAACACCGAAATAATTGCATAAAAGTAATAAACTATCCTTTACATTAACACTTTGATTATATTTAAAGTTAATCAAAGATTTGATTCTTCTTTCTAAAATATTCCACGAAAAGTTAAAGTTACCATTGTCAGAACCGTTTGTTACACCTGTAAATAGAGTATTCGAATCAATAAATCTAGGTTGACCTATAGCAACAACATTAAATCCAAACAACGCAGTTAATTCTTCTTTTCTTATATATTTTTTCTCTTTGGTTTCTAAGTTATATATATATATATATATATCGTCACCGTTATTGTAAAGGAACGCGACTTGTTTTCCGTCAGGTGAAAATTCCATGGAATAAATCTGTAATTTAAGTGATTCAATTGTGGTGTAATTCTTCTTGTCATTTAGATTGATTAAAATAAATTTGTTACTGAAGGTATCATTTACTTTATAACCTACTGAAACAGCAAGTGTCTGCCCGTCAGGTGAAATATCAATTTGACTGCCCCAAGTCATATTTGGGTATTTTAATCTATCAATTTCTTGGAAGGTTACCATATCATAAATTACTATTTGTCCAGGGTTATCATTCTTGTTGGGTAAAGTAAGGTACATTTTTGTTCCATCAGGTGATATGCAACACCACCCAACTTGAAACTTGAATTGTTTAATAATTTTACCTGTTGGTATATCCCATATTGCCAACTCCGGTCCCGAAACCCGAGTTATCAACCTAGTACCATCTTTGGTAATTTTTGGATCTGACGCATATCCACTTGGAAGTGCATCTAAATTCCTAATGATTTCTCCCGACTTGGAATCAATAATCATTGGTCGTCCTTTCCAAATCGCAATTATATTGCCATCAGGAAGAAATAGTGCTCCTTGAGCTTCGCCACCACCTGTTTTGCTTAGGTTAACCAAGGTATCGACTTGCAAAGTCGGCACGTCGGGAATTGCCCATAAGGGCGTAAATGCGGTCAGCAGTGCCGCCGCGACAATAAGAATCCTAATTACTTTCATAAGGTTTTCTCCTTAATTAGTGTTATAATCACCCACTGTGGGTAACTAAAAATAATTCAAATTATTGTTTTCTTTAGTCAATTTTAAATAAAAACTGAATAAAAAAAACTTAGTTGGATTTTGAAAGTGGAACTAATTCAAATTTAATAAAATAATATTTAATTATTATATAAAAATAAAAAATGAATTAATTTAGCTCCTATAAAGATATTCAGAAGCAAAAGGATTAGAAAATACAGTATCACCAATATAAGCCGTATTTGGTATTAATAGAAAGCTAACATTAGCACCCGATGGTGGTGTTAATCCGTTTTTCATATTAAAACCAAAAATTGGATGTGTGGGATCGTTTGGTCTTTTAGCTATTATTTCCCATTGAGTATCATTTGCGTCAACAAGCATATTGGGTTCCCACGTCATTGAATGTGATGAACATAAAGCCGTGTCACCAAGCGAAGCAGTGAAAAATGCGTAATCGCTTATCATTAGATAAGCGCTGTCCTGAGCAGCTTTTGGTTCAGAGTGACCAAGACTATCAAATAAAAAGTCTTTAATTACGCAGTTCTGATTGGCATATATAGCTTTACTTACAGATGGTTCGTTGCCCCATTGGTATCCAATTACGACTGAATCCGGTCCTTTAAAGTCACCAACAGTATCGTTAATAAATGTTGAATCAACTCCGTTCAAAACAAATTTTAATTGACGAATGTTATGGTTTTGTGAGTAAGCATTAATTATATTGGTTATCACAAGTACTAATACCGTTAATATCAATTTATTTCTCATTTTATTTACTCCACAATAAATTTATAACTAAATTGATTAGTATCATTTTTTATTGTAAGTAAGTAAACTCCTATTGGCAATGGCTGGTTAACCTGGATTGTATTTCTACCAACAAGAAATGCTTCGGTACCAAGATTAGCTATTTGTTTTCCGGTAGTATCGTAAATCGTTGACTCAGCAATAAAAGCTATATCAGAATTAAATTCTAACTGATTATTGTTATATGTTAAAATACTTTCATTTGTGGGGATATTATCTTTTACCGACACAAAGTTCTTATTTAGAAATCCCAATAAACCACCTTGACTGCATAGTAACGCTATGCTATCTTTTATATCAATACTTCTATTTGTATTAAATCCTATATAGTTTTTAACCATATTTTCAGAAATATTCCAATCAAGAAAATAATATTTTTTAAATGGAAAATCAATAATACTGAACAAAATTGTATTTCCATCTAGATAAAAAGGATTTCCCATTACTGCTATATCAAATCCAAACAGAATTGATAGTTCTTCAGACCTAATGTACTTCTTCTCCTTTGTTTCTAAATCATATATATATATATATATATAATTTCCATTGTCATAAAGCAAAGCAATTTGCTTCCCGTCAGGGGAAAATTGGAGAGACTTAATGCCCGGTTCCATTGTCTCAACCACTGTGTAATTCTTCTTATCGTTCAGATTGATTTGAACGATTTGGCTTGTTATCGGATCTGATTGATTATGCTCTTTAGTAACATAGGCAACAATCGTTTGCCCATCAGGAGAAATATCAATTAGAAATCCACTTGAGAATTTACCAAATCTTTCTATTTCCTCCAATGTATTCATATCCACAACTCTAATAGCACCATAATTGTTAGGATTTCCTCCGCTTATGTATAGTTTTGTACCATCGGGTGAAAAACAATATCCATGAATGTTTCCTGAGTTAGTAAGTATTTTACCAGTTTCAACGTCCCAAATAACAAGTTCTGGACCCATTTTTGTTGCTATAAATCTTTTTCCGTCTTTTGAAACTTTTGCTCTTCCGACTGACTCAGAATTGCATGACTCCAATGTTCTCAAAATCTCACCCGATTTTGAATCAATGATTAGTGGTGTGTCTTTCCATAAGGCAATAATATTACCATCAGGAAGGAAAAATGCTCCTCCTGCTTCACCGGCAACTCCTTTGCCAAGATAGGCTAAAGTGTCCACATTGATCGTTTCAACTGCCGGCTGAGCTTGCAGTTGCGTAATTGCGGCTATAATTACTGCCGCGATGATTAATAAGTGTTTAGCTCTCATAATTCAAATCTCCATAAGTGTTTAATTAACCGATTATCGGTTAAAATATTTATCTTAATACGAATTTCCAAATTAAATCTTAAATCGGTGTTTTTTGTCTTTGATTTCTCCTATAATAATAATTTATGTTTTGCTTGTATTTACGTTTCTAAATTACTAAATTTATTTAGAATTAACAAATAATAATTTTATTTTTTGAAAATATTTATTATATTATTAAGAAATAAATGAGCGAACAGGTACAAAAAAAACGTTCCAAAGCAGGAGCTTTGGAACGAGATAATTGGGAGATAAAAAATCCTCTACAGCACATTATGAATAACTGTGCGAACGACTCCCCAAACTTCGAATTTCATTTCACCGCGAACTTCGATCGCTTGGTACAATGGATTTTCAGGATAGAGCTTTACGGTTCCGTTTTCGTAAATAAATCGTTTGACAGTCAATTCACCATCCAAAACCGCTATTACTATATTACCGCTTTTTGTGGTTAGCGAACGATCGACGATTAATATATCACCCGAATAAATACCGGCGTTAATCATCGAATCACCGGTTACGCGAACAAAGAATGTCGATGCGGGATTGCGCACTAAGTGTTCATTTAAATCTAACTTACCTTCTAAATAATCGTCCGCCGGCGAAGGAAAACCTGCCGAAACTGATTCCAAAAATATTGGATAATCACTTCGGGAATCCATATTTGGTTGAAATATTTTTTCAATGTTTTTTATAATAATTTTTTTCATTCAAATAAATTGTATAATTTTAAGTTTATTTTGGTTAATTTTAAAAAACAAAAATATAGAATTATTTACTTCAATGAAAGAAAAATCTACAAAAACGAAAAATAAAAATTGGGTTGCCAATCCGGATAATTATATAAATCGCGAATTGAGCGCCATAGAATTTAATTATCGGGTTCTGGTCGAAGCAGAAAACCCCGAAAATCCATTATTAGAAAGATTAAAATTCTGCATCATTGTCAGCTCCAATATGGATGAGTTTTTCCAAATCAGGGTAGCCGGGTTGAAAAGCCAAATGACCGATGCCGGAATCGAACTATCTTTCGATGGGATGTCGCCTGCCGCCCAGTTGAAAGAAATCAAAAAGCGTTTGGTACCTCTTTATGAGCGCCAAGAACGGTTATTGATGGATGTGATATTGCCGGAATTAGAGGAAAATGGAATATTTATCCGAAAATACAACGATTTGGATAGAAAAAGCCGTAATAAACTCAGCGAATATTTCGTTGACAATATTTTACCGGCTTTAACACCAATCAGTTTAAGCCGTAATAATCCATTTCCGCGCTTGATAAACCGAAGTTTAAATATCGCATTCGTACTCAAGGACAAACGAACTAAAAGCAGTGATAATAAATTCGCATTTGTGCAAATACCAAATATTTTGCCAAAGTTTATAGAGTTGACTTGGCTCGACGGCAATCAGTTTATTTTGATTGAAGACCTGATTCAAGAGTTTTCATTTTTGCTCTTCCCGGGAATGAATATCATAACCACAAATACATTTAGAATCACTCGTGATGCCGATATTGAAGTAGCCGAAGACGAAGCAGAAGATTTAATCTCCGAAATCTCCGGTCTATTAAAAACTCGTCATTGGGGAAAAGCCGCCGTGAGGTTAGAGCATAGCTCCCGATTGCCAAAATATTTGTCACGCTTTTTGATTCAATCTTTGAGTCTCCAGCCCGATGATGTTTATATAATTGACCGTCCATTAGGGCTTTCGGACTTTATGTTCTTGTATTCTCTCGATATCAGAAAGTTGAAATATAAACCTTTCGCGCCTGCTAACTTTAAACCATTTACAAAAGCGGGTAACGACGTATTTAATATGATCAAAAAATCAGATTATATAGTTCACCATCCGTATGATTCGTTTGACAGCAGTGTACTTAAATTTATTGATGATGCTTCCACCGATCCTGATGTGGCGGCTATAAAAATCACACTATATAGAACTAACAAAGATTCCGATATTGTCCGCGCTTTGGTGCGTGCCGCCGATAACGGTAAATTTGTTACCGCTTTGGTGGAATTAAAAGCTCGATTCGATGAAGAAAAGAATATAGTGTGGGCGAGAGAATTAGAAAAAACAGGTGCACACGTCGTTTACGGAGTACCCGGATTAAAAACACACAGTAAAATAGCTATCGTTGTCAGAAAAGAAGTTGATAAAATGCGAACTTATGTTCATATATCAACAGGTAATTATAACCAAATCACCGCTCAGCAGTATTCCGATATCGGATTGTTTACTGCAAATCCCGATTTTGCTAAAGACGCGATAAGCTTCTTCAATCATCTTACGGGATATTCACATCATACCGAATGGAGCAAATTGATTACAGCTCCGGAATATCTTTTTGATAAAACTTTAGAGCTAATTGAGCGTGAGATTGAGACCCACACCGATGACAACCCGGGATTGATTATCGCCAAAATGAATGCTTTGTCGCAAAGGGAGATTATCAATGCACTTTATAAAGCCAGCCAAAAGGGTGTAAGAATCAAATTGATTATCCGCGGGATTTGCTGTTTGCGCCCGGGTGTTCCCGGAATGAGCGAGAATATTGAAGTTAAGAGCATAGTAGGGAGATTTCTGGAACATTCGAGAATATTATATTTCCGAAATGGGGGAGATGAAAAGATTTTCCTATCGAGTGCCGATTGGATGAGCCGCAATATGCACCGTCGAGTAGAATCAATGTTTGTCATTCAAGAAGAAAAAACGAAAAATATGATTATGGAATATCTGAATTTCTATTGGAAAGACAACACTAATTCATGGAAACTCAATTGTGACGGTTCTTATACTCAGATAGGATACGATTTGGATGAAGAAGCATTCTCGGCACAAGAAGCCCTATTGGAGCGGACTTCCAAATTGTTTTAACAATAAAATTTTCTAGGATAATGTTATTTATTTAGAATTTATTTTAAAAAACGTTTGCAATTGGTTAATTTTTATTAATTTTGTTTTTTTTCTTATTCAATAATTAAAATTATTTGGAGTTGACATGAACAGAGCACACAATTTCTTCGCAGGTCCAGCTATATTGCCGGTTGAAGTATTAGAAAAAGCGCGCGATGCCGCTATGGATTTCAATAACTTAGGCGTTTCTATTTTAGAAATTAGCCACCGTTCGAAAGACTTTGAAAAAGTAATTCAAGAAGCTCAAGCTGACTGTTTGGAAATAGCAGGCTTATCTGCCGCAGATTATGCAGTGATTTTCGTTGGCGGTGGTGCAAGCCAACAGTTTTTGACTGTACCAACGAACTTTTTAAATAAAAAAGCAGAATATATAAATACAGGCGTATGGGCGACAAAAGCCTACAAAGAAGCTGTATGGGTGGCTAAACAAAGAAATTTAACAGTTAAAGAAACTGCTACTTCTAAAGACGCAAACTTTAATTATCTTCCACGCGGTTGGAAAGTTGACGATGATTCCGATTACGTTCATATCACAACTAATAACACTATTTACGGTACTGAGTTGAAAGAAACTCCGGACGTAAGTATTCCTCTTATTGCCGATATGTCTTCAAATATGTTTTCAAGACAATATGATTTCTCAAAATATAGCCTTATTTATGCTGGTGCGCAAAAAAATATCGGACCGGCTGGCGTTGTTATGGCAATTATTAAAAAAGATTGGTTGGAAAAATGCGCTTATCCGGACGTACCAACTATGTTGAACTATAAAACACACGTTAAAGAAGAATCATTATTCAATACACCTCCTGTATTCCCAATCTATGTTGTTGGTCAAACATTGAAATGGATTTTGAACAAAGGCGGTTTAGGAAAAATCGAAGAAATGAATGCTGAAAAAGCAGGTTATATCTACGGTGCTATCGACACGATGAATGATTTTTATAAAGGTTCAGTATTAAATCCAATTGACCGTTCATTTATGAACATCACTTTCAATTTGCGTAAACCGGAATTGGAAGATCAATTCATAAAAGAAGCAAAAGCATTGAATATGTTAGGTTTGAAAGGTCACCGTTCGGTTGGCGGCGTACGCGCTTCTGTTTATAATGCTTGCCCTATGGAATCAGCTAAAGCTTTATCGAAATTCATGGAAGAATTTTACAAAGCAAACAAATAAATACATTGTATTTTTTTATATTTAGTAAAGATGGACTCTATTTTTAAAACAGAGTCCATCTTACTGATTATTTGAAATATATCTTTACTCCTTCACAAATTTCTTTATATACTGCATTCCATCCGATTCGATGGTAATAATATACATACCCGATGGTTGCGATGATAAATCTATTTGATAATCGGTAGTACCGGCTGGGAGTAACCCGTCAATATTCCGTTCCTACGGAACTCATCTAATCAGAAGTTCATATTTCCTATTAATATGGCATCACTACGTGATTGAACAGTATAGTAGTGCTATATCGCAAAGTAGTTGAACAGCGTAGCTGTGCGATATTAATAGAATATGACATTAGATTGCAGTCAGAGCAACGTAGTTGCGAAATATTATAATTATTTTTATAAGTTTCATTTGAAATTACTCCTTATTCAATAATTATTTTTTTTGTAAAAGATTCTTTATCTGTATCAATTTTTATCAAATAAACACCTTTACTTAGTTTTGAAGTGTTGTATTCAATTGAATTTGTCGCTGTATTGGCTTTATATATAGTATCAACTAAATTCCCTGATAAATCATATAAAGCAATTTTTGTAATGTCATTACTTATTTTATCAATTTTGATAAGATTGCTATCAGGATTTGTTGTTATATTTATTTCGATTGATTTATTAGGTTCATTGACTGTTACATTTCCTTCGAACATTTTTTCAAAATCATATAGCCATAATGAAACTCCATTTGATTTGCAAAAATATTTATCCGATTTTGATAATGTTTGTAAACTACCAGGAATACAATCTATATCTTTATCTTGTTTTTTTGATAATAAATTCCAAGATTTAAAAACCCTCATATCTGGATTTCCTTCCTCATAATTATAGAATCTTGATATTAGATGATTCTTTGTATTAAGAAAAATTAATCCATCATAATTTTTGGTTTCTTGTTCCCACACCAAGCTATCTTTATCGTAGTCGTAGATTCGGAAACCTATTGGTTGAGTGCTCTTGCTACCTTCTTTTGCATAAGTATTAACACAAAGACCATTGTTTGAAAAGGAACTACTTATCAAATATTGAAATTCTTTTAAACAATTAATTTGTTTGTCTAATTTCTGAAATGTCTTTGCATCATAAATTTCTTGTAATGTTCTACTTCCTGTGTTAGGATATTTCTTAGTAAACCCCAAATTAACTACTAAATATTTACCATTTGGAGTAAAAAAGCTGTAGTAATATCCATTTTCATCTGCTTCCGGCTTAGGTAAATTTTGTACAAATACCTGTTCAAAGGTTTCAGAATTATAAACTCCAAATTTATATCCATCTAAACCTTGGGAAAATAACTTGTTATCAGCTGAAAATGAAATGATCCCTCTAGGTAATTCCTTGAGTAAGTTATAAGTTTTTGTATCGTAAATTGCAGTCTCTTTATTTCCATCTACAAAAAAATACTTCCCGTCGGGGCTGTAAAAACAAAATGTTGAATGTGATTTAGTTGTAATAGAAAAAAGTTCTTCCCCGTCGTTTTGTACACTTAGCATTTTTATAACTGAAGTATCAGCATTCCAGTTATATTCTCCCAATACAGCCAATTGCGTTTCATCCGGACTAAATGCTATACTCCTGATAGCAAAATCCTTCGTTTTTTCCCATAGCAGGTACTCACTGCCGTCTTGGGCGTTTGCTTTGCCGACAACTGTTATCAGCATCGCCAGCGCGAGAACGATGTGTTTTGTTCTCATAATTAAAAATCCTTCTATTATTTATAAAATGCAGCTATTATAGCGACTTATCTTTATTAAATTCAGAATCTAAAATTAATTTTAAATCGGACATCTTTGTCTTTTATTTCTCCTATTATAGTGATTAATATTTTGCTACAAAGTATGCTTCTAAATTAATAAATATTTTTCTATTTTTTAATACTTCCTTGCATTATTTCAAAATAATATATTATATTTGCGTTTCATAGTTGTTTTGTTTGAAATTATATAGGTTTACGTTATGAAACTCTATTTCACAATTCTCTTGTTAGCTTTATATTTCTGCTGTTCATCGGCAGAGCTAAATTCCCAATCAAATTATACTCCAATCTCAGATCAAGGTATCACAAGCACTACACACGGCAACAGTATTGGCAAAATTCTTTGGGCAAACCAACGAATTAAATTCGACCTACAAGACAATATAACTTATTCAAATGAATTCAAAATCGGTCAACCAATATATGGTAGAGGCTATTTAGCGAAATGCCTCTATAATGCTACTGTTGAAGCCGGTGATGTCAACTGCCTTAATCCGGAAAATGAATTTGAACTAAAAGTTCTAATCGATGGAAAAGATATGGGCGTTATAAATACCAATTTTTTTCCAAGCCAAGAATGGACTACATTTCAAATCAATCTTGTTTTGTCGTCCGGTGACAGCGAGGATGGAATAAATTTAGGTTTAACAACAAAATGGGCGGCATTGGTTAATGGAATGGAAGCTGGAAAACATGCCGTAACAATCGAATTTTGGGGCGGAAAAAGCGGTTGTAATAAAAAGAAATATGCCGAAGGATCATTCACTTTAGACAAAGCTTCGGATGCAAAGATTAAAGGCAATTCAGCTGAAGTACCTAAAGCAAGAATGAATAATGCCAAATTAGAAAAAGAAATGATTTCAGCAGTTAAAGATCAAGGCTGGTCAAACGAATCACCAATTAATGTTGTGATTATAGAAACCGACTGGAGAATCATACGCGATGGCTTTGGGAATATCACCGATCGAGAGATTAATACTTTTGTGATTCTGAAAGATAATAACGGGAATTGCCGGGCAAACGATATTTCTTTCCGTCAGCCATATAATGGAAAAAGCTACGGCGTGACACAATTCTACGGACTTGGTATGAAAAGCATTCCTGTGGATTGTTCTGATTATTCTAAATAATATAAGTAAAATAAATTCAACCTTAATGAATTAGTTAAAATAGGGGAGGGCTGACAACCCCAAATATGGACCACAAGCACCGTGTGAGGTGGAGCCCATCTTGACCACAAACGAGATGTTGCGTGCAGCGTCCCAAAGTATATATAAATCAACCCCATGCTTAAGCATGGGGTTGATTTGTGTGTCTTTACTTTATAAACTTTCAACTTTATGAACTTTTAAAACTTATTTTGCCAGTTCATAGAAGAAATGAGCGGAAACTTTGATTCCTTCATAGAAGTTTTCTAATGGATAATTTTCGTTCGGTGCGTGAATATTATTACCCGGTACGCCCATACCCAATAAAATTGAATCGGCTTTCAGTACTGATTGGAATACACCAACGACTGGGATCGAACCGCCTTCGCGCATAAAAATTGGTTCCATATTAAACACATTTTTTAATGCTTGGGATGCGGCTTGGATACCTTTACCGTCGCGTTTTACCATTACCGGATTACCGCCGTGAAGTATTTCAACTTCTACAGTTACTGTTGGAGGAGCCAATTTTTTCAAATACTCTTCAACTTTTTTAGCAATATCGTCGCTGTCTTGGTAAGGCACCAAGCGCATAGAAATCTTTGCCGAAGCCCAAGCAGGAATAATCGTTTTTGAGCCTTTGCCTTGGAAACCGCTGGTCATTCCGTTGATATCCAATGTTGGACGTGCCCACGAGCGTTCAATGCTTGTGTAGCCAAATTCACCATTAGTTGCTTTGATACCGAGCAATTTGCAATATTCTTCTTCGCTGAAAGGTATGCGAGCAAAACCAGCTCTTTCGTCAGCGTCCAAATCTAAAACGTCGTCATAGAATCCCGGAATTGTTACTCTGCCGTATTCATCGCGCATTTTTGCAATCATCGAGCAAAGTACATTCGCAGGATTGTCCAACGAACCGCCGTAACTGCCGCTGTGTAAATCGCTGTTTGGACCGGTAATTTTTACTTCAGCAAATGTCAATCCGCGCAATGAATAGCAAATCGAAGGTAATCCAACGTCAACCCAATCTGTGTCGGAAATTAAAACATAATCACAACTTAGCAATTCGGCATTATTTTCGATAAATTCGTCCAAATGACTTGAACCGGCTTCTTCTTCGCCTTCAATAATAATTTTTACATTTACCGGCAATTTACCGTCAACTTTCATTATTTCTTCTAATGCTTTAACGTGCATAAAAAGTTGGCCTTTGTCGTCCGATGTTCCGCGTCCCCACATTTTGCCATCTTTGATAACTGGTTCGAATGGTTCTGAGTACCATAAACCCAGAGGATCGACAGGTTGTACATCGTAATGTCCATAAACCAAAACGGTTGGTTTGTCGTTGCCGGCGTTGAGCCATTCAGCGTAAACGATAGGATGTCCTGCTGTTTCGTATAAACGAGCGTTATCGAAACCGGCTGTTTTGATATTGTTCATCAGCCACAAAGCGGCTTTTTTACAATCATCTTTATATTCTTCTAAATCCGATATGCTCGGAATTCTCAAAAATTCGAATAATTCGTCTATGTGACGTTGTTTTTGAGCTGTTAAATTTTCTATTATCTTCTGCATTACTAATACTCCTAAAGGTTTTTATTTACAATATATGGATTTGCTTGATCGGTTGGGGTCAGCATTATATTTTGAATATTGATGTGTTGTGGTCTTGTTGCTATAAACAGCGCTGTTTCGGCTACGTCGCGTCCGGAAAGAGGAGTAAGTCCTTTGTAAACTTTGTCGGCGGTTTCTGAATCGCCGTGGAAACGGACCAGTGAAAATTCTGTTTCTACCATTCCGGGTTCGATATTCGAAACGCGTACACCGGTTCCGTTAAGGTCTATGTTCATCGTATCGTTCAGCATAGCAACAAAACTTTTGGTTGAGCAATACACGTTTCCGCCAGGGTAGGCTGTACGTCCTGCAATAGAGCCGATATTGATAATTGTGCCGCATTTTTCGACTAACATTACCGGCAAAACCGCACGCGAAACATAGAGCAGACCTTTGATGTTTGTATCAATCATTTCTTCCCAATCCGAGAAATCGCAATCAGGGAATTTCTTTGTACTGCGGGCTAAACCGGCATTGTTTATCAGCAGGTCAATTTTACGCCATTTTTCGTCCAAAGAATTTACTATTTCGAACACTTTGTCTTTATCGCGGACATCGCAGGCAAAAGTTATTACTTCGGCGCCGTAATTATGCTCTAAATTCAAAGCCAGAGTATTTAATTTTTCTGAGCGGCGGGCAAGCAAAATAAGCTTTGCTCCTTCACGAGCGAAAACCTCGGTACAAGCTTCGCCAATTCCGGAAGATGCGCCGGTTATAAGAACTATTTTGTTTTTCATTTTTATTATTTGATTTTTTTGTAATTTATAAATACAAATTTAGCTTAATTTAGGAAAAATAGCAACGAAATATTCAAATTTATGTAAAATATATTTCGTAAAGATATCCAACATCTTTGAGGTATTGGACATTAGAATAATAATTTCCAAACACCTGCTTGGTATCGGCAATAAAATTTTATTTTTAATTGCACGTTAATATTTTAAATACACAATTAGATAAGATTAGAATAATGAAAAGAACAATTCAATTTCAAATACACAAAGGTGAAAAATACTACGTAGCTGAATGTATAGATTTACCTATAGTTACTCAAGGGCTGACCTTGGATGAACTTGTATTTAATATTCAAGAAGCAGTAGAACTTCATTTGGAAGAAGACGATTTGGAAAATTACTTCATCAGTCCCAATCCAACTATAATGGCTAATATGGAAATTGGCGAATATCATTATGCCTAAGCTAAGAGTTTTATCCGGCAAAGACATAATTGAGATTTGCTTCCGTTTTGGGTTTTCCGTAATTTCCCAAAAAGGAAGTCATGTGAAATTATCTCGAATCCAATTAGGAATGAAAGAAACAATTACCGTACCTAATCATAGAGAATTAGACAAAGGTACAACTAAAGCAATACACCGTCAATTATCTAAATATATTGATTTAGAATTATTGGAACGCCATTTTTATTCCCAAGATTAATTGAAAGATTTCTTCAGTAGCCACGACTTTTAAGTCGTGGAAAGGATATTGCTATAAAAATCAGACTTTAGCCAATACATTGCTTGAGAACCGGACTGCAAGTCACAAAAATAAATCAATTGCGAAGGCGGACAGGTCACGACCTGTCCCTACAGATAAAAAATTCTTAGCGTCTCCGCGTCTTTGCGGTGAATTTTTCTCTTCATTATCTTAACTTTATGAACTTTAAAAACTAATTATGGCTTCGAAAGCAACTCTCGCATTCAGTTCGCTGTTTATCCATCCCATTAAATCGGCAGTTGATAAATGCAATGCAAACCTGTCCGATTCATAACCCAAACCCAAACTAACATAGCTTTCCTTATCGTAGCTCGAGCGATACCCAGCCAAAATATACGGCAAACTTCGTTTGAATTTTAGTTTTGAGCCGAAGGAAAATACGGATGCAAAATCCGCATTCATTGGTTCGTGTGTGTAAATAGAATAATCAGCTGTTAATAGAAATTCGCTCACAGGAAGTAATCTTGTCGCGTTGAACAATCCCGATAGGATGATCCTGCCCGATAAAGCAATATTATTCGAGTTCGAGGGAACAGTTGTTATATCCGCTAGATGTTTTATATCGGTAAATTGTTGTTCATTTGTTAAATCGCTCAATAGTGCTTTTTCATCCATTACGTGATATTGCAGATTGGAGAGTGATACCGAACCCAAATCCTTCAGAGCGCACCCTAGACGGAAAAATTCGTTTATCTGCCAAACACCTCCCAAATCCACCGCCATTCCAAAACCTGCCGATTCATTGAATAAACTGTAATGTACTGTCGAAGATGACGAAAATGGATTCAACCCTTCTAACGATGGCGAAAACCCAGAATATGCGTCCCCTTTCAAATCGACACGTATGTGATGCTCGGTATTTGTATATAAACTCGCTTTTTCCATATCCAGATTTAAATAGGTATAAACTTCGAGCAACTTCAGGCTCGCTCCATAAGAGAAATTACCGGCTTTTCTGCTGTAGCCGAAGGCGTATTCGCGATACCAAAACATCTCCGCTTTCAAATTGCTAAAGTCATAAGTCCGCTCCGGAGTATTGCCGAAAAGCGTAAGCTCAATCATATCTTTCGGTAAATCGAATTTTATATGGTTTTTCTCCGAAAGCGAAAAACCAAAACTGTTTTTATCATCGCGTGTGGTATAAACAAAGCGCAAAAAGCAGGTATTGAGTCCCATACCTAAGCGGTTATTTGCATTTAAATTCCCGACAATTTCGTTTTTTTCGGCTTCGCTGATTACTCCATCACCGCTATTTGTAAATAGGTTGAGGAATTGTGTATAATTGATTCCCAAATTATTGGTAACCGTCAAATCAATCCCCAATGACATAAATTCAAATCTGCTTTGATTATTCATCAACGCAGGGTTGCCGTCCATAGCCGCGGAGCCGGTGCCGAACGTTCCGATACATCCGCCGATTCCTAAGTTGTCGGCAGTCTCTGCATTCAAATTGTAAAGGGTGATTATAAATATTAGCGATATGTAAAGTGTGTTTCTCAACTTTTTGAAAAGGATAAACTACAGTTTTACATTATACTTCACTCTGCATTTGGCTTTGACTTTGACAAAGTCTTCAGGACGCAGAGTATATGAAGCGTTGGGGTCGAAATTGGAATCTATGAATATCTCTACCAGCATAAAACGGGCATCAGCCAAAAGCGGCATTTCGGATACTGTGAGGTCTAAAGTATCATTTGTTATTGATACTTGGCTTAATTGATTTTGATAGGCGGCGGGAGCTACTTCAATAGATTTCGAAAACAGCGATTTATAATTTATATCTGTAAAATTGATTTTTACTGAGCAAACAAATGGCAGACCATTTTGTGCATTTAAATAAATCTTCGCCCAAATAGCCGATTTTATTAGATCGCGGGTTTCTTGAGGTAAATCTATCACAATAGTATCTAAAACCCGGAGCGAGTCAACGTGAAGTTTACTGCCTAATGTTATCAATCCTTTTATAGTCAGTGTATCGTTTTTACGAATTTTTCCGCTTTCCATATTAGGATTCAGCGTAACCATTGACTTCAGATTCATTATATTTGGCAATAGCTTTATGGCATCGGCGAAATTGCTGTTCGTGTTATCTAATTTCAAATTGTATTTACCGTTTTGGACAAATATATTATCCAATGGGTCATTGCCTGCTTTTCCGCTTATATCTAATTTCTTCCCCGACGAATTTTCTACTCTCAGCTTAGTATTATCGAGGAGTATATCATAGAAATCTCCGCCAATGGATTTATAATTTACATCAAGTTCCAATAGCGGGTCAGTAAAAGTAATTCCTTTGGCAATGCGCTTAATATTATCCGATATATTGGTGGAGGTAGTTTCGTCAATAGATTTGGGTGAACCCGACTGTACGGCACCGGAAAAATAATCGATTCCTGTGTTTTTTAATTCAGTAGCAAAAGTAATTGTTCCCGATTCGTTATCGCAATCGCTTTTTACGACAAATTTAATAGCATCCTTTACATCTGCCACTGCTTTGCTGGAGTAACTGTAGCTCGATAAATTGAATGTATTCTCATACTTTTGGTTTTTCGCTAAATTACCTGAAACAGAAAATGCCATCCATTGAGGTGTCCTTAGTCCAGGTATTTCTAGCGAATAATTCAAGTTTCCGGGAGTGTTATTTGTGAGCGATATGTAAAGTTCCCCTTTTGAAAAATAAGCCGAATCGATCAGCACATTTTTAGCAAACGGTACTTCGAATGCTTTTTCGCCGCTTACACCGGGGAAACTCAAAGAGAATTTCTCTGATTTCAGCACATCGTCAATCAGGTCTTTTGCGGCATATTTTTGGATTAATGTGTCAATCACTATTTTTAATACTGGGTATTCGCCGCTATTATCCATAACGACGTTATCGCTCTCATTTATAAGAGTGTCCAATGTAAATTGCTTTGAGATAATCGGCAAATACAAGTCAGTTTCCCAACTCGGCATAGAAAATTCTGTAGGTAATTTTCCGCAGGCAGTTACCAAAATAATAGCTAAAAATATGATTGTTAGTTTCTTCATAATACAAAATTATCAAAAAACATACCAAATTGTTCCTTTTTAGCAAATAATTTTTTTGATTTATTCAACCGGAAGAAGAATGCACCGCAAAGACGCGGAGATGATTTGGTTGTCATTCCCGAGGCATCGGGAATCCATCTTCACTAAATTGAAAGTTGAAAATAAAGAATAAAAGCAAAACCTCGTAATTCGTAATTGTTTTAAACTATTCCAATACTATAAATCTCAGCTCCATTGAATAAATCGAAATGCTGTGCTTTAATCAAGGGTATTAAAACTTCCTGCTCTTTTTTCAAAACGCCTTCACACTTCAACAAATCTTCTTCTTCAACCTTAACCCGCACAATTTTTGTTCCTTTGCCCTGACGAGAGCGATAGCGAACGCGATACTTTTTTTCTATTATTGCCATATATGCTGTCTCTAATATATTTCTAAATCATTTTATAATTATACACAAAATTACGGAATTATGCGGTAACTGCTAATATATCATTAATAATAATTTAAATTTTATTCCGTCACTTATTTAGTAAAAAATTTATTTAAAGGTAGTTATATGTCAGATTTTGAAGCGAAACAAATAAAAGAGCTTATGAAGGATGCCTTTACCGAGGTTCTCAACTCAAACAAGGAGCTTATTTATGATGCTTTTTATGAGGCTTTCGAGGATTTTCATTTTCTTGAAGATATTAAGGAAGGCGAATTAAGCGGCGTAGCTACGAGAGAAGAGGTGTTCGAAATTCTCGAGGCTAAATAATGGAAGTTGAGTTTACGAAAAGTTTTTTAAAAGATTTGAAAAATATTGACGATAAATACATTCTTAATAAAGTGAAGCTAATAATTTTGGAAATTGAGAATTCTTCTTCTTTATCCGAGTTGCAAAATGTTAAATTCATAGTCAATTCTAAATATTATTTTAGAATTAGAATAGGTGATTATAGGATAGGTATTAAGGTAGAGGATAACCTTATTAAATTAATCAGATGTCTGCATCGCAAAGAAATATATAAGAGATTTCCTTAATTCAACATTATTGGAAAAAGGCTATCCTTTTTTGGGGATAGCATAGATATTTGTTCTGAAAGAGCTTAATCTCAATAACCGCGGGCGAAACCCGTGGAAAGTCCTAAAACCTTATTTGATTTATTAACCTTAGTAGAAATATTACCGTTTTGTCCGCAAACCTTATTACCTTATTGAAAAACGAAAATAAGCTAATAAGGTTAAATGAGTAAATATTTCTGCTTTCCTACTAAGGTTTGAATAGAAAATAATGAGAAAAAGGCTATCCTTTTTTGGGGATAGCCAAGATAATGCTCTGAAAGAGCTGAATTTCAATAACTGTGGGTGAAACCCGTGGTAATGATAGTGCGGCTTTAACAGCCACGTAGTGGTTGAATTTCTTATGGAAAATACATTTCATTAATTTCGATACCTTGCTCCTGTAACAATCTTCTTAATTCCTCCATGAATGATTCTTTTTTATGATGCTCTTGCTGATTTTTGATGTAATTTACAATCATATCTTTATCTTTCCAGCTATATGTTAGTGCCGCATAACCTTCTGCCCAACCCTCGAATTTGTGGAATTTATCTGATTTCTTCAACCAAATAGATGTAGATGTTTTAATGTCTCTCATAAAATCTGCTAAGGCAATTGATGGATGTAAATCGCATAATAAATGCAGATGATTTTCTGTGCCGTTTATACGGTATAAAAAACATTTCTTATGTTTTAATATTCCCAAGATATAATAATATAATTCTCTTGAATGTTCTTGGTTTAAAGTTTCAAGACTATCTTTTGTTCTAAAAACTATATGGTATAAAATCTGACGATAACTTGACATATTAAATCTCCATAATTCAACCCCTTCGGGGCTGTTGTGTAACTTATTCCTTACCACGAGTTTCACCCGCGGTTATTGAGATTCAGCCACTTCGTGGCTTTTAAATTAATTTTTTAGTTTATCTGATATCTGCTGCCACAAAATAAAAATCCAAATAATCAATCAATAAACTTTATCGAAATTACGATGTTTCGGATAAATGACAAAATATTTACAGATATTTCTTTTAATTTTTAATAACAATGTAACAAAATTCCAAAAAATGTGTTAATAGTATGTAGGCTTGAAGACATTTAATTTAATTGGTGAAACTATGAAGAAAGTTTTGATTACTTTTTTATGTTTAATTTTAGTGCCATTAGTTTCTAAGTCGAGTTATAGCGCGCCGGAAGATTTCCTTGGGCGTGTGCCTATTCCTATGGGTACTGAAGTAGAAGTATTAAAGTTCAAAACCGACCTAATAGTATATGCCGGAACTAATGGAGCCGGTTTATATGTTTCTTATGATGCTGGTACACAATGGGTAAAGGTATCGGGGTTTCCTGAAGAATTCACTTGCGTAAAAGATTTAATAATTACTACGACTAAAGAAATATATGCCGCAACTTATGGTGGAGGTATATACTATTCAAGCGATGATGGAGTCACTTGGTCTGCCAAAAACAACGGTATAACAAATTTATTTATTCAAGCAATTGCTGTAACTAACGATGGTCTTCTCGTTTGTGGAACTTATGGAAGCGGAATATTTTATTCTGTCGATAAAGGAGAAAATTGGATACGTACAGACAATGGGCTTAGGTATGACAATATAAATTGCTTGGAAGTTATGAATAATGGATATATTGTTGCCGGCACTTATGGTGGTGGGTTTTATGTTTCCCGCGATAATTGCAAAACTTGGATGCCTTCAAATACGCAATTGAATAATCTGTTCATTAATAGCTTAACCAAGGACTTAACCGGAAAACTTTATGCCGGAACAAATGGTTCCGGTGTTGTATTTAGCCCCGATGGAATTCAATGGCTTACTTATGGCAATCAATGGCATAGAGGTATAAACAATTACACTTCCCCTCTGCTGGACACTGCCGTAACCTGCACCGCTTCTAATCAATACCAAATGTTTATGGGTACACGTTCAACAGGTTTTTATTTTTGGGATGATCTTTGGAATGCGTGGACTTCTTCCGGAGCACTTTACGTTGGAATTACAGCATGCGCCGTCGCTCCAAACGGAGTTATTTTAGCGGCAAGAAGCTATAATGATGTAACTCGTAGTACAGATAACGGCGAAACTTGGACTATTTGCTCCAAAAAACTTGTTGATATAGATTTAGAAAAATGGAATAATAGTCCCACTTTTTTGAGTCTATACGTTAGTGACTTTGATAATTCAATCGTGTCGGTTATGAAGAAAAATGTAGGCGGATTTACAGAAAACGCTCATAGAATTTCCCGCTCTTTTGATCATGGTAATAGCTGGCAGTATTTGAATAAGATAACCACGTATGAGATATCGGACATTGAAATAACACCCGATAGTTCGATTTATATTGCTGATGAAGACGGGATTCATAAGTATTCTTCCCTCACCAGGAAATTCAATTTAATATGTACTGATCCGATAGAAGATGATAGTCTCTGGCGATTTCTTGAAATTGAATATAATCCTGCCGCCAAAACGCTATTTGCAATTTATAAACTTCTTGAACCAAGTAATATACCACCGCCGCCTGATCCAACACCGAAAAGATTGGAATATCGATTATATCAATCTATGGATTTAGGAAAAACGTGGACTTATAAATCTTTCGGTAAGCGTTCTATTAGCAATATAAATTGTGAAAAAAACGGTGATTTATATATGAAAATTGATTCAAATTTCTCTAAATCAACTGATAATGGATACTCTTTTTCGACCTTGGAAGTTAACAAAGAAAAGTTAATCTATGGAAAGGATGGGAATTTATATTGTTGGAAAGGTTATCACCAAATTTTCATGCAAAAAAACAAAACCGGAACTTGGGCGCAAATCCCTTTCTACCCTCGAGGCATGGTTTTAGATAGTTCTTGGAGAATTCAAGCATTAGGAGCTACTAAGGATGGTAATATCTACGTTTCAATCCAAATTGAGATTGCGGATCAAGGATTAATGTACGAAGCATATATGACTACAGATATGGGATATAGTTGGCAAGCACTTAAAGGTTATTATAATATGGACAAAATCCGGAGTATAAAAACAGATAATGACGGCTATACATATTTATTAACCAACGCCCTGTATAAAGTCATTAATCCGAAAGATTTGAAACCTCCGGTTATAATCGATCCTCTCGATAAGTCTATTGGTGCTAATATAAATCCTGTTTTCAAATGGCATCGGGCACATTTAGCGGAGGAATATGAAATTCAAATCGATCAATCGGATAAATTTTATACTCCGTATGAAAGTAACCTTACCGGCGATACCACGTGCAAAGTCGAGTTGGATTTATCAATTAACCGGATGTATTATTGGCGAATTCGCAGTAAAACACATTCTGCTCGAAGTAAATGGTCGGTAGCATCATTTACAGTCGGCTTATTACCACCAAAATTAATTAGTCCTGTTAAAGGTAAAATTGATATACCACGAAACGCCGATCTGAAATGGCATAAAATTGAAGATGCTATTCATTACTCCATAGAAGTCGCCGAAGATGAGACTTTCGATAAAATTGTTTTTTCCACAGTTAATCATCCTGATACAACAATTACTACTAGTAAGCTAGGAGGGTCAAAAACATTTTATTGGCGGGTGAAAGCATTCACTGCTGACAACGCCAGCGGTTGGTCAGAAATCTGGAACTTCCGTACGGTTATAGGACCGCCTCAGCTAGTTTATCCTGAATATAAATCAATTGATAAACTACTTTCGGAACAATTCAAATGGAGGAAATCTCCCGATACTGAGAGTTATTATCTACAGATAGCAAAAGACACTGCATTTTCGGATATGTTTTTCGAAGGCGATATAGGGGCGGATACATTTAAGCTGATTGATAATATGAGTCCTGAAACGGATTACTATTGGCATGTTGCTTCGGTAAACTACAAAGGAATAAGCGATTACTCCGACTCGTGGGCATTTCGAACATCGCTGAAAGGAGTGGAATTATCAACACCTGAAAATGAAAAAGTTAATGTATCTATTAATACTAAGCTTAATTGGAGCAAGCATACAGGTGGCAGTGAATATCAAATACAAATCTCGGAATCAGCCGATTTTGAGACAGCATTTGTTGACATAAAGCTGAATAATTTATTGGAATTCCAGCCGGATAAATTGGAATATTATAAAACATATTATTGGCGGGTAAGAATAGTAATCGGTACACGCGTTGGACTGTGGTCTGAGATTTGGTCATTTAAAACCGGAATAGAAACTACCGCATTAATGAATCCACCGAATAAATCAGTTGACCGACCTACAACAATCAAATTTAAGTGGTTTGAAATTTTAGGGGCAGAATATTATCAATTACAGATTTCGAAAAATGAGCAGTTTAAAGATATGGTTTATTCTACAGATTCTATAATAGAAGCCGAACAATATATCGATGATTTAGAACCCGAAACAACATATTTTTGGCACGTCCGCGGATGGAATAAAGAATCAGTCGGTACATTGCAATGGTCTCCGGTATGGACGTTTACAACAGCTAAAGTTTCACTTATTTTACGTAATCCAAAGACTCGTAGTACAGACCTCCCAATACCTTTACTCTTACTTTGGTATGTCGCAGTACCACCGGAATATTACCATCTGCAAGTAGCGAGCGACAAGGATTTTTCGAACATTGTTTTCGAGAAGGATTCAATATTTGACACAAAATATTGGCTTACTAAATCAGATGTTGCTGTATATTCTGAATACTTTTGGCGCGTAAAAGGGGTGAGCGAGCACTACACAACAGCCTGGAGTGATGTTTGGCAATTTACAACCGGAGCAGTCTCTGTTAAAGAATGTGAACAATTCAGCTCAATAAAACTATATCCTAATCCTACCGGGAGCAAAGCAGAATTAAGTATAAATTATGAAGAAAACTGCGACGCTACCATATTTATCACCACTGCGGAAGGTAAAATAATAAAAAGCGAACCACTTCGATTGCTAATGGGCGAAACTCGGTATGAAATTGATACAGAAAAGTTATCTTCCGGATCTTATTATATTACGATTATCACATCTTCGGGGTATGTGACAAGGGAATTGGTAGTTATAAAATAGTTGATAGTTGATAGTTGAAAATTGAAAAGATAAATTCCGTAATTCGTAATTGATTGGTTAAAAGGGCAATCCTTTTTCGTTAGTAAGCATTATATTTGCTCTGAAAGAGCAAAATCTCAATAACCTTATTTCCAATATTAACCTTAGTAGAGAAATATGACCGCATTGTCCGCTAACCTTATTACCTTATTGGAAAAAGAAAAAAAGCTAATAAGGTTAAATGTGTATATATTTCAGTTTTTCTACTAAGGTTTGAAAAGAAAATAATGAGAAAAATATTTCTTGTAGAGAAGCAGGATGCTACGTCTCAAAAAATGATAATGATACAAATACCACAGGCTTAGATTGATTAAATCAGAAGTTCCGAGACGTTGCATGCAACGTCTCTACATCCCGTATTTTCATAATAATCAAAAAGGCTATCCTTTTTGGGGATAGGCTTGGTTATTTGTGAATAATAAGTTTGTTTTATCAATTTATGTAGTTTACTGTAATTTCATTACTTTCGACACGACCTTTGATTGCTTGTTTATTTAATTGAAAAAGATCATTGTAAATAAGTTTAAAAGTATAAGCCCCAAAATCTGTGTTCTTATCTGTCCATTCTCCTCTAGTGTTTTGTAAATATTGGAATTCTAAAGAAAGGTTGAATTCCTTTCTTTCACCAGCTTTTAATATAATATAAACATCAGGTCCTGATTCAAAAGGCCCATCAAAAACCATAACTGGATATATTTTTTGCTTTACATTTACAGAATAAAAAACTACTGGCGTCCATAATTCTTGTAATCCACGAAGTTCTTCCCAGTTCGGCCATAAAAGAAATGCAACATCGGTTGTATCACAGTTCGTTATTGAACATTTCAATTTTAATTCATTTGTAATTATCGAGTCGGTTGATTCAATAATTAATCGAACGTTTTTAGCTATAAAATCTTTCTCCGGATAATCTATTTTTTGTAATATATAGTGTGACTATTATTACAAGCACTACAAAAACAGATTATAATAGCTAAAATTAAAATGTTAATTTTTTTCATAACCCAGCCTCACAAATAAAAATCAATACAATCAATCAATAAACTTTATCGAAATTACTATATTTAGGATAAAATACAAAATATTTGCGGATATTTCTTTTCATTTTCAACTTTCAACTTTCAATTTTCAACTTTCAATTTTCAATTAAAATGTAACAAAATTTCAAAAAATGGGTTATTTTTGTATAGTTATGTTGCAAATTCTGAATATAATTTGCGACGAATATAAAAATATGTAAATTTTTGATTTATAGGTGAATTTATGCTGAAAATATCAACAACATTTATTTTGCTACTTTTTTCGACAGTTTTGTTAAATGCCGCAATGAGCCACACTCCCGAAGATTGGTTAGGACGAGTTTCCGTTCCCACTGGAGCCGAAGTAGAAGTAGTCAAATTTAAAACCGACCAAATAGTGTATGCCGGTACAAATGGATCCGGATTATATGTTTCTTATGATGCGGGTACAAATTGGGGTAAATTGGATGGTTTTCCTGCTGAGTTCCCGTGTGTTAAGGATTTCCTCATCGATCAGAATAAAAATTTATGGGCCGCGACTTTCGGCGGTGGTATATATTATTCTGACGATGCTGGTGCCACTTGGATACCAAAAAATAACGGAATCAAAAATTTATATATTCAAGCTTTGACCATAACCAAAGATGGCAGAATCATTTGCGGCACTTATGGCGGTGGTGTATATTATTCCGATAATGTAGGTTACAATTGGGTAAGAACTGACAACGGGTTGCGTTACGACAACATAACCTGTTTAACCACTATGAATAATGGTAGAATTATTGCCGGCACTTATGGGGGAGGATTTTATGTATCACGCGATACTTGTAAGACTTGGTTAGTCTCGAATACACTATTGGAAAATATATTCATCAATGATTTAAAAAATGACCCCGCTGGAAATGTTTATGCCGCAACAAACGGATCGGGTGTAATGATGACAGGGGATGGTACTACGTGGCATCTTTACAACAACAAGTTTCACTATAAAGGCAATTCTAATGTTATTCCATTAATTGACAGTGCTATTAGTGCTGTAGGTGCTAACTCGTACCAATATTTAATGGGAACTCGCTCAGCAGGAATGTATGTTTTTGATAATTTATGGAATTGTTGGCAAAATAGCGGTGACTTTACAGTAGGAATTACAGCAATCGATGTCAGCCCAAATGGTACTATTTTGGCAACACGTTCTGTGGGTGATGCTACTCGTAGTACAGATAACGGTGACACTTGGGTCCCAAGTGCGGATTACGTTGTTAAAAATGATAAAACAGCTTATGAGGATATAAAAGATTTTTTAAATGTTTATACTAGTAATTATGATAACTCTTTAATTTCTATTTCGAGAATAGGGGACGTGCGAAAAGTCTATAAATCAACAAATCATGGCAATGATTGGTCATATTTTGGAACATTTAACTCAACCAAGATTAACGATGTTTTAATAACACCCCAAGGGCACCTATTTATTGCCGCAAAGGAAGGAGTTTTCGGAACATTGGATAGCGGAAAAACATTTAATCTGCTATGTAAAGAAAATACACTAGTTAATTGGGAATTTTATGATGTAGAATACGATTCAGCCATGAAAGCGGTTGTTGCTACATTTATGAATGTAATCGAAAAAAGCGGAGGACTGCCGGATATTATCGGACGTATTTATCAATCTGTGGATAATGGTAAAACATGGACATATCAAACTTATAATAAAAAAGATATTAACTCATTTTATATTGATAAGAAAGGAACTTGGTATTTGAATTTGAATAGTCAATTTGTAATTTCAACTGACCACGGATTGAGTTTTGATAGTCTGTTTAAATCCAAACAAGGTTTAACCTATTATGGTAAGGATGGTAATATATATTTTACCGATGGGCTCAATAATATTTACTATTCTAAAAATCACAGCTCTACATTTACAGCAATTCCGTTTACTCCTGAAAATACATTCAACGCTAATGCATGGGCTGTTAAAAAGATGTCCGTTGATATTTACGGAAATTTCTATTTAGGAATTATGAATTCTACATTAGCTCAAGGTATGATATATGAAGTGTATAGAACAAGCGATATGGGAACGAGTTGGAAAAACTTAAGATTATGCTTCAACGTCGATCGAATTCGTAGTCTAACGTCTGATTATAGCGGCTATACCTATTTGCTAACTAACGCTCTATATAAAACTCTTGATTCTATGAGTTTAAAACCTCCAAAAACAATTGTCCCTAAAGATGCACAAATGGGCGAAGAGCTTAATCCGACCTTAGCTTGGGAACGTGCGCCGCTTGCTGAAGAATATGAGCTTCAAATTGATCCGACGGATTTGTTTTTTGCTCCATTTGAGACAAACGTAACCGGTGATACAACTTGTAAAACTATTTTAAATTTGAGTTATAACACTGAATACTATTGGAGAATCCGCAGTAAAACCCATCATGCCCGCAGTGCTTGGTACGTTGGTTCGTTTACAACCGGTATGGAACCGCCTCGCTTGGTTAGCCCCGAAAGCGGCAAAGTTGGTATCGCATTAATTGCTGATTTGAAATGGCATTCACTTGAAGCGGCAACGCATTATTTGATTCAAGTAGCAGAAGACAAGAATTTTAGTCAAATTGTATATTCTAAAGACAATCATCCGGATACAACTATTAAGACAGATAAACTAAACGGATTAAAAACTTATTATTGGCGAGTGAAAGCTTTTACCAGCAACAACGCCAGCAGTTGGTCGGAAGTTTGGAACTTCCGCACTGTAATGGGACCTCCTAAGCTTATTTATCCTGAAAATAAATCCATCGATAAACTACTATCTGAACAATTCAAATGGAGGAAATCGACTGAAGCAGAAACTTATTACATACAAATAGCTAAAGATACAGCATTTTTAAGTATGTTTTTTGAAGGAACTACCCAAGCCGATACTTTTAAGCTGATTAACAATATGCTGCCGGAAACAAATTATTATTGGCACGTTTCATCAGTCAACCCACAGGGGTCTAGCGAATATTCCGATCGATGGACATTCAGAACGTCATTTAAACCAATAGTTTTGCAGACACCTTTAGACAAAAAAGTTAATCTTCCATTAAATACCAAATTTTCCTGGTTGGAAGCTGTCGGAGGAAACCAATATCAAATTCAAATTTCGAAGGAAAACGAATTTAAAACACCTATCGTTGATCAAACAGTTGACAACGCCCTCGAATTCCAAACTAATAAATTGGAATATTATAAAACCTATTATTGGCGTGTAAGATTAGTTGTCGGCGCTCGTGTTGGTCTATGGTCCGAAATTTGGTCATTAAAAACCGGAATCGAAACTACCGGATTGCTAAATCCTCCCGATAAGTCTATTGACCAGCCAACAACTTTAAAATTCAAATGGTATGAAGTTGTAGGCGCGAAATTCTATCAATTGCAGATTTCGAAAAATGAGCAGTTTACAGATTTGGTTTATTCTATGGATTCACTAACCAAAGCGGAACAATACGTCGAGGATTTAGAACCTGAACGACTTTATTATTGGCGTGTTCGCGTTTGGAACGAAGAATCATTCGGCACTTCCCAATGGTCTACTGTTTGGACATTTAGAACAGGTGTTGTAACACTAGTATTGCGCAATCCAAAAAGCGGTAGCACCGGCGTAAATATACCTGTGCTGTTAACTTGGTATGGCGTAACAACTGCCGATTATTATCATCTTCAAGTTGCGAGTGATGCCGGTTTCGCTAATATAGTATTTAACAAGGACTCTATTTATGATACCAAATGGACCCTTTCGAAAACAGAAGTTGCTGTTAGCACCGATTATTATTGGCACGTGAAAGGAGTTAGCAAGCAATATTCCACTCCTTGGAGCGACACTTGGCAATTACAAACCGGCACTGTATCGGTTAAAGAAAGTGAACTATTCAGCTCAATCAAACTATATCCTAATCCGACTGGGAGCAAAGCAGAACTTAGAGTTAATTATTCAGAAGCCTGCGATGCTAAAATATTTATTACTACAGCGGAAGGAAAAATAATTAAAACGGATGTTATCCGATTATTACTTGGTGAAACTCGATATGAAATTGATGCTGAACACTTAACTTCCGGCTCATACTATATTACGATTATCACACCTTCGGGTTATATAACGCGCGAACTTGTAGTTACGAAATAATGAGTTCGTAAAGTTCATCAAGTTCATAAAGTAAGAAAGAGCCGGTCATTCAGCGTAATTGCATTGACCGGCTTTTTTTTCTGAATTAGGATGAAAGGATGGGTTGTCATTCCCGAGGCATCGGGAATCTATCTTTGACCAATTTTGAATTTTGGATTATGAATTTTGAATGTGAAGAAGAGAAACCCCGTAATTCGACATTTGAAATTCGACATTGATTGGTCAAATAGGCTATCTTTATAAGGGATACGCTTTAAGTTTGCTCTGAAAGAGCTAAATCTCAATAACCGCGGGTGAAACCCATAGTAATGATCTAAAACCTTATTTTCAATTTCACCTTAGTAGAGAAATATGACCGTTTTGTCCGCAAACCTTATTACCTTATTGGAAAACGAAAATAAGCTAATAAGGTTAAATGAGTATCATTTTCAGTTCTCCTACTAAGGTTTAAATTAAAATAATATTCCAATATTTCGTCTGAATTCTTAATTCTTGTTATACCTTACATTTAATATTATGTCTGAACTTTCATTAAATTCCAAAATAGAAAACTTACCTTTAAATTTGAGATATGAAGTTGATGATTTTGTGGATTTCATAGAGTCTAAACGAAAATCGAATAATATTAAGACTAAGAAGCCAAGAATTTTTGGATTTGCAAAAGATTCGATTACTATTAAACCTGATTTTGATGAACCGTTAGAAGAGTTTAAAGAGTATATGTAATGAATTTATTACGTGATACACATATTTTCGTATAGTATGTTTCCGGTGACAATCAAATTCTTAAAAAAAACATCTCATAATTTCAATAAATACTAAATCATTTTTTTATAAATCAAAATAATTCAGTATTTAAGACTTTGATGAATCATATTTTATGTATTTCTTAATGAGGAGAATTTATGAGAAGATTTTTACAAATAATGTCAATCGCATTATTCGTGGTATCATTATGTTCAACCCTATCTTTTTCCCAAACGGGAAAGTGGACGCAATTATTTCCTACTAATTCACCACCAGCCAGATGTGAATTTGGTATGGCATACTTAGGTGATAACAAAATACTTATTTTTAGTGGTTATGGTTATAGTAACTTATCATATAAAGATACTTGGTTGTACGATTATTCAGAAAATGAATGGAAAGAAGTAATATGCGAAACTAAACCAAGACCGAGAAGTGCTCCAGCAATGGTTAGTTTATCAGAAGGTAAAGTTCTTCTTTTTGGTGGTGATGCATATAATGCTTATGGTGACACTTGGGTATTTGACTTATCATTACTCAAATGGACAGAAATGCATACAGAGAGAGCACCAATCGGACGCTGGGGTGCAGGTTGTGCAAATTTAGGAAATGGTGAAGTATTATTAAATGGTGGTTCCTATTTAAATTCAGAACTAACATACAACGATACTTGGATTTATAATTTAACAAAAAACAATTGGGACAGTTTAACGATTGAATCTCCTAAAGGAAGGAAACTTGCTCAAATGTGTGAGATTAATGATAATAGTATTATGCTATATGGTGGTTCTATCGGTGATACACTTTTAAATGATATTAATATTTATGATAATGATGTGAAAAAATGGAAAATATGTAATCCAAAAGTTGATAATTTATTTCGAGATGCAGCATCAATGGTAAATTTAACTAAGAATTTTACTTATGTTTTTGGTGGTTGGAACAATGAAACTAAAGAGATTAATGATTCCTGGATTTTTGATTTTGAAGATTCAACTTGGATTGAACTTAATTTCGATTTACAGCCTCAAGTTAGGTGTTTCCATAGTATGGTAAAAATAAATGATGGGTTGGCTATATTATTTGGTGGTTCTACAAATACAGAATATTTCAATGACACTTGGCTTTTTGAATATGACCCAACCGGAGTAAAAGATTCGACAAATGTTTTGCTTGCTCAAGTGAAAGTAATAAATATAGCTAATGGAAATTGCGAAATTCAATTAAGCAACTTGAGTGCGGGAAATATTGATATTGAGCTTTATAACACAAATGGTGATTTCGTTAAAAAGCTCTATTCAAATTACAATGCACAACCCAACTTTAATTTGGAATTTAATACTGCAGAATTTTCATCCGGAGCGTATTTCCTGGAAATTAAAACCAAAGACGCGATCTATCATAAGCAGATTATGGTGGTGAGGTAAGAAAAATTTAAGAGGCGGGTTAAAGGCTCGTCTTTTTTGTAAGTGCTTGATATTGAAGAAACACACCCCCTGGCCCCCTCTTAATAGAGGGGGAACAAGACAAGAGTGTTTATATAAATCACTTAAGCTGTTTTATAATAGCAAAATAATTCTCAATAAGATTATAAGATAATCTATAATAAACACATAGGTTATTCCCCCTCTATTAAGAGGGGGCTAGGGGGTGTGTCGGAAGGTGAAAATGAGCATATCTTTTGATTAATAAATAACTTGAATGATACCTTAATTAAATAAAACGGCTCTTATTTTAATACAGCTCTTCTCTTTTCGCTTCTTTCAATCTATTGACTATTTCTTTTACTTCTTGAACGCGCGATTTTGGGCAGACCATTACCGCATCGTTTGTTGTAACAATAGCTATATCGTCCAAACCAAAGGCTGTAACAACAAGCTTATCGGAGGTGTTGAATACTATGGTATTTTTATTTTCGAATTCTATACAATCGCCGTTGATGATATTACCTGCATCATCTAATACCATTGTGCGTTCCAGCGAATCCCAACTTCCGCAATCATCCCAAAGGAACTGGGCTTTCACAACCGCAACACGAGCGGCTTTTTCCATAAGTCCATAATCTATAGAGATATTCGGCAAACCGGCAAATATACCTTCAATATCTTCAAAATGAGAATTGAACGCTGTATCTGTATGATTTGTATATTTCTCAGCGATGGCTTCAATTGCGTTTCCGACTTCTGGCAACACCTTTATCATTTCTTCGGTGAATGTGTCCAAACGCCAGAAAAACATACCGCTATTCCACAGGAAGCGTTTTGTTTCGATGTACTCTTTCGCTTTTTCAAAACTCGGTTTTTCACGGAATGAAATAACCGGCTGAACTAATGCACTTTCCGCAGAATCAATCGAATTTTCCAATTCAATATAGCCGTATCCGGTTTCGATTCTATTTGGTGTAACGCCAATTGTAGCCAAAAATTTATTATTCTCAACAAAATCCAACGCTGTTTCTACTGTCGCAGAAAATTTTTCCTTCGGTTTAATTATGTGGTCTGCTGTCAGAACTGCGATAGAAATCTGACTCGGATCTAATTCCGGATATTTCGCCCGCACAAAAGCCGCACCGAGAGCTAAGCAAGGAGCTGTGTTGCGCTTTGCAGGCTCGGCAATAACGTTTTGAGGCGGAAGGTCGGGGACAGTCCTTCTGATTGGCTCAAGCAAATGGGAGCCGGTTATGATATAAATATCCTCAACCGGAATCAGCAGACTGATTCTGTCAATAGCTTCTTCGAGCATAGTCATTTCGGAATCACCCAATTTCAAAAGTTGTTTCGGTGTTGTTCTCCGGCTAAGGGGCCAGAACCTTTCACCGGAACCGCCGGCCATAATTAATGCAGTTCTTTTCATAATTTTCATTTTTATTTATTTAGATAATCTTCAATTTTAAATGATAGCTTGTTTTGCCCTAAAAAGAGTCCAATACCATCGCCTTTTATGTTCCATTTCACATTAATGCCGCTGGTTGTGAATAGTCCATCTGGTCCATTACCACCTATGTTTTTTGAGTTATAAAAGTCAAGAAATTCAGGCGGAAATGACACAATCTCTGTTACCATATATCGATCTAGTTCAACATCATTAATTTGATTTGCTATCACAATAACAGTATCGGAACTTGAATTTGCCCCTAAGAATATAGGAATGCTATAGTTATAATATGCAAATTGGCCTGAAGAATAAGTTAGAGTAATATATGAAGTATTTCGTATTCCTTTGATTTTAATAAGAGCGATATCTCCATAAAATTCTTTATCTCCTTTTTTTATTTCAAGGGATAAGATTTCAGGATTTTTAGGTACATAAGTTTGACTTGTAGCTGTGTGACCATTCCAAGTAACATTCAAATGATAAGCAACACCTTCTTTCGGAACTAAATCAACAGCTTTATAAATTGAATTGCCGACATATACTAATTGATAGCTTTTTTCAGAATCGCTTATGTACCCAACAGCATTTTCTACAATTATATCCGGTGATGTTTCGCTGTAATAATTTTCTTTGTACATAGGCGGGAGTGTTTTAGCTATGAATATATTATCCACAGGCTTCCCTTCTTCTAAAATACATTTGATAACTAATTTTTCTTCATAAGGTAATTGGCCATCAATGACGTTTTCGCAGGATTGAATGAATAATAAACAAACCGCGAATAAAACACTAATATATATAAATTTAAATTTTTTCATAATTATTTTCCTTTTAGAAACTTAATCTTACACCGAGTGTTGGAATAATAGGGAATAAGGTCATTTGTTTTAAAACATATTTAGATGTATTATCATCGACATTATATTCGCTTCCAATATATAGAGTATAAGGATTCATATGATTATAGACATTGTAAATATTTAATGACCAAACCAATGGCAACCCGAACATAGTTGTTTTTCGTGATATATTTACATCCATTCGATGATAAGCCGCGGCTCTATATTCGTTACGACCGGAATACTGATATTTCAAACCATAAAAATCAAACAAATCATTTTGTGTTGGTTCGTAACTATTATTAGAACCGAAGTAATACGCTGATGTTGGCATTGTGAACGGTTGACCGGTTGCGTAAACCCACGTAGCACTGAATTCCCATTTTTTATTTAAATCATAAGATAATACTACTTTTATATCGTGTCTTCTATCGTGCTTAGGGTAAAACCACTTACCATTATTCAACTCATCAAATTGGGATTTGATAACTGACCAAGTATAACCAATCCAGCCTTGCAATTTTCCAACTTTCTTGAAAATACTGAATTCCAAACCGTAACCTTCGCCACCGCCGCTTGTCAATTGGTCAACTAAGCGTGTGGTTGAAAACCAGGAAACAGTATCTTTATACTCATATATGTTTTTTAATGTTTTGTAGTAACCTTCGACTGAGAATGTGTAATTTTTAAACAATTCCGATTCAAAGCCCAGTACATATTGCCACGATTCACCGGGAAGAATTTTGTCGGATGAAGGGATCCACACATCGGTAGGTAAATTCATATCATTTCTGGTAATCAAATGTGTCGGTTGATGAGATTGGGCTACTGCCGCTCTTAAATACATATTGTCCCAGAAATTATACGCTAAAGATACCCTTGGTTCAATATTAAAATACTGTCCGCTTGGATAGTAATTTGTTCTAAAACCAATATTGGATTGTAGAAGTTCCGTAATCTGCCATTCATCCTGCACATAAATCCCCAATTCCATTGCTTTCAATTTTTTTCCACTATTATATTCTTTCCATAAAGGATCGTCGAGAGGAATATTGTTATATACCATTTGATCAATAGTAAAAACATTAAAATTATGATTTATTACTTCGGCACCGGCTCTGATTTTATGAGCTTCCAATGGGAAATAATCTATTGTACCGCGAAATGTAAGATCTTGGATACCGTTTGTTGCAGTAAAACTGCTTTTATTATTGTCAAATGAAAAATCGGAATTAAACTTGTATTTTGTGTAAATCAAGGAAAAATTTGTAAATAGCTTTGGTGAAACAATATGCATCCAACGAATATTGCCAACAGTATTTCCCCAATTTATGCCAAATTCATCAGTAATGGACGCTGGTGCAGAAAGTACGTCACTACCGAACATACCGCTAAGGAATAAATGATTTTTATCGTCAATTTCCAAATTTACTTTTGCGTTCAAGTCATAGAAATAATATGAAAGAGAACTTTCACGCATTTCTTTGCTTAGAGCTAACATCATTAAATCCAAATATAATCTGCGGGCTGAGAACATAAATGATGATTTTTCTGTAATTGGACCTTCAATTGTTGCACTAACATCAATCAAACTAATTCCGGCTGTTCCGTGGAACCCTTCTTTAGAACCCTCTTTCATAGTCATATCCAAAACACTGGACAATCTACCGCCATATTCGGCAGGGAATGCTCCCTTGATTAAATTCACATCACGAAGTGCATTTGTGTTGAACGTACTCATAAATCCACCCAAATGGGTCGGATTATATATCATAATACCATCGAGAAGATAAAGATTTTGGTCGGGAGTTCCACCGCGTACATATATTCCGGAGCTAAGTTCGGAAGAGGTTGCAACACCGGGGAGCATTTGGAGTGAACGTAAAACATCACTTTCAGCACCAAGAGCAGGCATTTTCAAAATAAAATCAGCTGTTATTTCTGCCCGGCTGATAGTATGAACACTTCCCGTCATATATTCACCTTCAACCGTAATTTCTTCACCTTCGACTATTTGCACCGGTAAAAAAACATTGAATGTCATATCATTACCGGCTTTCACTGTAATAGTATCACTCCATTCTTTATAACCTATACATCTGATAACTAATATATAGTTTCCGGGATGGACTTGAGGCAAAGAGTAAAAACCGTATTTGTTAGAATAGGTGCCATTTAGTGCTTTTGTCTTATCCGTATTATATAATATAACCGTCGCGGCAGTAATAAACTCTCGTGTTCCGCTTTCTTTAACCGTACCAGAAATAGCGGAAGTGGTTTGCGAATATAATGAATAGCTAAAAAGTAAAAAGATTATCGGTATAAGAAATCGATTTAGTTTGTTCATATATTACCTACGATAGTTTTAAATGATTTAAAAAAATTAAACGACACTATATTATTAACGATATTATGCAAAAATAGTTACAAACACTAGATTTTCTTAAGGAAATCTGCTACTTTTAATAGATCTTCTTTAGAATTGATTCCTTGCAGTTCAGCGAATTCAGCTAAACAATACGCGGATGTTTTATATGATTCATTTCTAAGAATTTGGACTATATCGGTCAAATAAAACTCACCTTGAGAATTATTATTCTTTAATTGCCGTAGTGCGTAAAATAGTTTGTCGGATTTTACTAAATATACACCGCTATTAATTTCTTGGATTGCCTTTTCCGTTTCGTCAGCGTCTTTCTGTTCAACAATTTTCAAGAAGCTACAGTCTTCATCTCGTACTATTCTTCCATATCCGAATGGATTAACAGCTTTTGTAGAAAGTACTGATAGTGTATTTCCATCCAAAGTGTGTGCACTGATAAATTTTTCTATTGTGGATACGGTAATTAGTGGTACATCGCCAGCTAAAATTAGCACATCGCCCGAAAATTCTTTCAATAAACCCTCGGCTTGACTTATGGCATGACCCGTACCAAGCTGTTGTTCTTGTATAGCAAATTGAACATTTGGGTATTTAGTTTCACAAAAGTCGAATATTGTTTCTTTCAAATATCCGACTATTGCGATAATTTTAGCAGGGTTGATTTTCTGAGATGTTTCTAAAACATACTCCAGTAGTGGTTTGCCGCACAATTGTACTAAAACCTTTGGTAAAGATTCGTGCATCATACGCGTACCTTTACCCGCGGCTAAGATTAATATTGTTATATCTCGCATTTTATGTAGTTTATTGTGTTATCATCGTTCATTACCAAAATTGTTGGTTTGTGATCAGCCATTTCGTGTTCTTCTAAAGCCGCATAAGTAGCAATTATCACTTTGTCACCTTTATGACCCATTCGAGCCGCCGCGCCATTGAGGCAGATTTCACCTTTTCCGCGCTCACCCGAAATAGCGTAAGTTTCTATCCGTGTACCACAATTTATATTATAAACTGATATTTTCTCATAAACCATTATGCCTGCCGCATCGAGTAAATCTTGATCGATGGACATACTACCCTCATAATTTAAATCTGCACGCGTGATAGTAGCACGATGAATTTTGGATTTCAGCATAAATCTTTGCATTTTAAGCCTATTTATATTTAAAACTTGAACTTATATTACTATTATTAATTGATTTTTTTATTTGTAATTATTGAGAGACGATTACAATTTTAAATAATTATTAACTTTTATAAAAATACTTATTCTTGATTAAGAGTCAAACTTTTAATTGTTTGCTAACTCAATAGTATGCAATTATTAATAATTATTTTGTAATTGAATGTCAAAAAAAAATGCTCCGAATCAGTTACGAGCCGGAGCGAATTTTTAATATCCTTCAGATTAAACATCCAGATTTACTACGTCTAGGGCATTTTCTTCGATGAATTTACGACGCGGTTCAACTTGGTCACCCATAAGAGTTTGGAATGCAAGCGATGCATTTGCGGCATCTTCCATAGTAATTCTAAGTAAGGTTCTCGTTTCCGGATTCATAGTTGTAGCCCAAAGTTGTTCAGGGTTCATTTCACCCAAACCTTTGAATCTTGATATAACAATGTTGCCAACTTTAGTAACATTGGATGTATCGTCTATTTCACCATCTTCTTCTATATCTTCATCGCCGGTGTGCATTTTAACATTTGGTGAATCTTTGCGAATTCTCTGGATAATCTGATCTCTTTCTTCTTCGTTATATGCGTAATACTCATGTTTACCTTTTTTAATTTTATAAAGAGGTGGTTGAGCCAAAAACAACATTCCGTTTATAATTAAATCTCGCATATAGTTGAAAAACAAAGTAAGTAATAACGTTCTAATATGCGATCCATCCACGTCCGCATCGGCCATTAGTATAATTCTTCCATAACGGCATTTTTCAAAATTAAAATCGTCATTGAAACCTGCTCCTAAAGCAGTTATAATAGTACGAATTTCTTCGTTTTCCAAAATTTTATTAATTCTTGATTTCTGTACATTCAGCACTTTACCGCGAAG
This sequence comes from bacterium, assembly GCA_037127915.1. Lineage (GTDB taxonomy): Bacteria > Bacteroidota > Ignavibacteria > Kapaibacteriales > UBA2268 > JBAXXL01. Next base: position 67,141 of record JBAXXL010000012.1, on the reverse strand, counting down.
AGGCAAAATTGCTTGAAAACTACGATCTCTGCCTTGTTTTGCAGAGCCGCCAGCGGAATCACCCTCGACCAGATAAAGTTCGCAATCAGCAGGAGTACTTATTGAGCAGTCAGCCAATTTTCCGGGTAAAGTAGAATTTTCGAGTGCATTTTTACGGCGAACCATATCGCGTTGTTTACGAGCCGCGGCGCGAGCTTCAGCCGCTACCATAGCTTTTTCGACGATTTTCTTAGCATCGGCTGGGTTGCTGTCAAGATACTGTGCCAATTGTTCATTAACAATTTGTCTAACGATACCTTCAACTTCACCATTACCAAGTTTTGTTTTGGTTTGACCTTCGAACTGAGGTTCAGGTACTTTCAAAGAAATTACAACAGTCAAACCTTCTTTATAATCATCACCTGAGAGTTGTAGAACATTTTTTTTCTTATTGTTATTCATATTTGTCTGAATGTAAGCGTTCAATGTTCTAGTAAGGGCTGAACGGAAGCCGGTTACATGAGTACCGCCTTCGATTGTATGAATATTGTTGACATAAGAAAGAAGAGTTTCGCTATAGGTTTTATTATAATTGAAGCAAAGTTCCAATTGTACTTCGCTTTCGCCCATAGGTGCTTTTCCGGAAATATAAATCGGATTGGTTATGGTTTCGTTAGATGAATCAAGGTATTCCACAAAATCGACTAAGCCGCCATCATAATGAAAGGTTTCGGATTTGTTGGTAACTTCGTCAGAAATAATAATTGTAACACCCGGGTTCAAATAAGCAAGTTCGCGAAGACGCTCTACTACTTTGTTGAATTTGAAAGTAACAGTAGTGAAAATCTCATCATCCGGTAAGAAATATGTTTTTGTACCTGTAGACCGAGACTGTCCTAATTCTTTTAAACCACTTATCGCTTTGCCATATTTGTATTCTTGCTCAACCATTTTCCCATCGCGGTTAACAGTTACTTTTACATATTTCGACAATGCGTTAACGCAGGAAACACCTACACCATGCAAACCTCCGGATACGACATACGAATTTTTATCAAATTTACCACCGGCATGTAATGTACACATTACAACTTCCAATGTGGAAATCTTTTTAACCGGATGTGGATCGGTTGGAATACCACGTCCGTTATCTTCAACAGAACAACCACCATCCGCATGCAATGTAACAAAAATTTTATTACAGTAGCCACCCATTACCTCATCAATAGAGTTGTCAACAACTTCTTGAATTAAATGGTGTAAACCACGTTCTCCGATATCACCTATATACATCGCCGGACGTTTTCTTACAGCTTCTAGGCCTTCTAAGACTTGAATACTGCTCGCGTCATAATTATTGATATTATTTTCTAGTTCTTCTTTTTTCATTTTCTTTTATTGTTAATTTTCAACATACAAAAATACGAAATTTTACTTAATTATCACATCTAAAACTGCATCAATTTCGATTAAATTATTGATTTTATTAATAATTTGCTTTTTTCTTAATTGTAATTCAGTTCTCCAAGCCGATGACTCTGTTTCTAAATAAAGTACACCCTTTTCGAACTTTTTAACTTTCACTTTTGCGACTAATTTCCCTTCTAGAATTTGTGACCAAACATCAAGAATTTTACTGCAAATAAATAGGTCATCCCATTTTTTTTGCTTAACAATCTTTTGTATAACAGTATTTAATTCAATCATGTCTTTCATTATACAACTTTAATCCATGAAAAATAATGAGACACTATCAATACAATAACACCTAAACAAATCCGATAAATTATAAATACCATAGTGGTTTTGGTTTTTAAAAATTTAATCAGAAAACTAATAGCCCAATATCCGCTGATTCCTGCAAATAGAGTTGCAACAGATAGATTTACTAAATCCGCAGATGTAATAAAAGCTGTAGATTCGTAAAAACTTAATAACCCGCTAGCCAAAATTGCCGGAATAGAAAGTAAAAATGAAAACTTTGCGGCATCGCTTCTATTTATTCCGCAAAACATTGCGCCGGTTAATGTTGTACCTGAACGTGAAGCACCGGGTATCAAAGCTAAACATTGCGAAAAGCCTATTATTATCGCGTCTAAAACTTTTATTTGGCTTAAATCTTTTTTGAATTTTGCAGTTTTTTCTGCTAATAACAAAACAAGGGCAAGCGCAATCAAACTAATGCCAATTACATTCAACTCCTTAGTAAAGCTACCTTCAATAAAATCCTTTAAAACGATACCAATTATACCGATAGGTATGGAACCAAATATTATCAACCAACCCAATCTTGAGTCAACAGATTGTTTTTTAAAAGGTATTCGTTTGAAGTTTTCTTTAAAGAATGCTTTAGGTATGGAGATTATTTCGTGGCGGAAGTAAGCAAATACAGCAAGTAATGATCCTAATTGTATTGTTGCAATAAAAGCTGTCCAACGTTCCGGATGTGTAAAATCAATTACACCAAGTAAACTGCCGACCAATGTTAAATGTGCTGTGCTTGAAATGGGAATAAATTCTGTTATTCCTTGAATTATTCCTAATAAAATTGCTTGTATAATTGTCATTTGAATAATTTCCTAAAATTTATTTACAAAAATACCCTTTTTTCAATTCAAGTTATTAACAATTTAAAATAATTGCTTATCTCAAACGAGATTATAGGATATGTTTTTTTTAACAATCGAGTAATTTATCATGGCTTTAAAAATTAGCGCAAAATCACCTGATTTTTCCGGCAAATTGCAGGATGAATCAGTAATATCCTTAACGGATTTCAAAGGTAAGTGGCTTGTATTGTATTTCTATCCGAAGGATAATACACCGGGGTGTACCGTGGAAGCATGCGATTTCAGTGATAATATGGAACGCATTACTTCAACAGGTGCTGTAGTTATTGGTATTAGTCCGGATAGTGCAAAATCACATACAAATTTCATTGCCAAACACAATTTAGAATTCAATTTAATAGCTGATACCGAAAAAACAATAGCTATTGCTTATGATGTGTGGGGTGACAAAACACTCTTCGGCAAAGCATATAAGGGAATAATTCGTACAACGTATATAATTAATCCCGATGGAATAATTGCAGAAGTATTTGAAAATGTTAAAGTGCACGGTCATGTGGACCAAGTAATCAATAGATTACATAAACTGATTGAGTCGTACAAATAGATATATTTGCTATTTTTGTATTTCAGAAAATGATGAATTAATGATTGATACACACGCACATATTGATGGCAAGGAGTATTTCGAGGATTTAAACGAAGTATGTACCGAAGCATTCGCAGACGGATTAGAAGCAATAATAATTCCGGCAATAGGACCTAAGGATTTTAAAAGAGTGCTTAATACTACTGTTGTATCACCGAAAATCTTTGCGGCAATTGGAATCCATCCACATAATGCTAACGAGGCGAACGAAGAAAATCTAGCCTTAGTTGAAGAACTATCAAGAAATAATCCAAAGGTTGTTGCGATTGGCGAAACAGGTTTGGATTATTTCTATAATTTTGCGTCACACGAAACGCAGATTCAATCGTTCGAACATCATATAGAAATTGCAAAAAAATTAAATCTTCCTTTAATTATTCATAACCGTGAAGCAGAAAAGGATATGATACAAATTTTGGAACAAAATAACGACGGGAATCTGAAAGGTGTAATGCACTGCTTTTCCGGGGATATGGATTTTTTGAAAAGGATTATTGATTGCGGATTATATGTTTCCTTTACCGGAAATATTACTTTTAAAAAAATCGATATGGACGAAATAGTTAGAGCCGTGCCAAATGACAGGATTATGCTTGAAACAGATAGTCCATATATGACACCTGTTCCGAATAGAGGAAAGCGAAATAAACCGTCAAATGTAAGATTTGTCGCTGAAAAAATTGCAGAAATAAAATCAATATCAATAAATGAGGTAAATAAAATGACAACTGAAAATGCTAAAAGACTATTTAAACTAATTTTGCTTCTTGCACTAATGCTTTTACCGATGTTTTCTTATGCTCAAGATGATAGAAATACTGAAAATGATGAAGCTTATGCGGATTCATTAGATCAAGAACATTATAATCCGTATAAAAAAACTTTCGGGATTGATTTGGTTCTTGCTACAAATACAATTGTTCAAACTTTCTATCCTGAAGAAGACGAACGTAGCGCAGAGGGAGTACTTTCGTTAGGTGGTGGTTTAGAGTATTTTTTGAATGATTATGTAATGTTACAAGGGGCATATATTTATTCTAAGGATACAAAATATATGAAAGATTCCAGGGCTATAGTGGTAAGAGATCCAAATTATCATCATGTATTGGAACTTTCAGCTAAAATTGTTGCAACTCCTTGGCAAAGATTGAATTTCTATGCTATTATCGGTGGGCAGGCATTATACAATAAGTACAGTATGGGGTTTGGTGAGTTTGAAACATTTACCAAATATGGCATAAATGGCGGTTTGGGAGTACTCGCGAATTTCAAAGCCGGAAAAGCCGGGCTCTTAACTGTTTCAGCTGAATGGAAAGTCGATTTTATTTTGGGTAAATCAAGACTGACGTATGATTACAGATTTGATCAAAGCAATCCTAAATATGACGATGGCGTCGATGTAACATGGTTTTATTCTATACCAAGGGTAATTATCGCTTGGTATCCATGGTCTAAATCAAAATAAATAATATGTTTATAATTAATACTAAATCCGATGACTTTAAAATCATCGGATTTTTTTTTTATAATTACTTCAATACTTCTATCCAATTTTCAGATAATTCCCCGGTAGCTTCTATAGCTTTTTTGAGTTTATCTTTAAACTTCCAGCAAGTCATTTGACGAAGAGATAACCGGCGGGCAAATTCATAAGATGATAAATCATTATTACCTTTACAAACATTATAAGCAATGAAAAAAGCTTTACTAATATCAAAACGGCAATGATGAAAAATTGTTCCTGCAGTTGCCGATTCCTCGGTTTTGCATTTTGTGCATCGCCTAGAAAAAGGTGTTTTACCATGGCAATAATTCGTGTTTCCACATTTTTTACATATAAATCCTTCCTCCCATTTCAAATCTGAAATGAGTTCCAAGCATTTCTCATTACTTATAAATAGCTCTTTTAATTGTTCCTCTGAAAAGTCCCTATTAAGTTTCATTGTTATTCATGTTTTTATTAATATTCTAGTGGTACTAATACGATTTAATTTCAGATTTGTTGTAATTATGCTCAAAATAAAAAAAGTTGATGATGATTACAATAAAAGTGATACTAATACGATTTATAATTATCAAAAGTGATACTAATGCGATTTAGTTTGTTTTTTGAAGAAAATTTAAATGAATATTGTAAATTTAAAGCTGAAGAATAATAATGGAAAAACCTTGCGAAGTTAACATAAAACCAAAAACGGTAAAAGAATATTTATTGTCGTCAAATTTTTGGAAACCCGCTCTCGGAGTGATAATCGGAGGGGGATTGGGTTATCTTTATTATTCCTTTATCGGGTGTTCATCCGGAAAATGCGCAATCACCAGTAGTCCATATATGAGCATTATGTATGGAAGCTTTATTGGGTTTTTGTTAGTAAAAAGCCCTTGTAAAAATTGTTAATTATATTGTAAAATTATTTTAAAGATTATTGTATATGAATTTAATGGAAATAGAAAATCGTTATTCTGAACTTGCAGAAAGCACCTGTTGCCTATCCTGCGGAATAGCAATTGATTATTCGCAGGCAAAGCCGGGTGAGTTTTGTCTTGATTTAGGTAGCGGGCGGGGAACAGATGTGTTAAGAATGGCAGAAGAAGTTGGTGTAACAGGATTTGTTTATGGGCTTGATATTTCAGATGGTATGTTGGAAAAGGCTAATAAGAACGCCGCAAAATTTGAAGTATCCAACGTAAAATTTTTTAAAAGCGAACTTGAAGTAATTCCACTACCTGATAATTCGCTTGACTTGGTGATTTCGAATTGTACTTTGAACCATGCGTATGATAAGCAGGCTGTTTGGGATGAAATTCACAGAACATTAAAAGAAAATGGAAGATTTGTAATTAGCGATATTTACTCAACACAAATTGTACCAGCTATTTATAAAAATGATCCTGTTGCAGTAGCTGAATGTTGGGCAGGTGCAATAACAAGAACAGAATACTTGGAGATTTTAGATAAGGCTGGTTTCAAAGATATTGAAATATTAGAAGAAGGTTCTCCTTATGCAAAAGGAAAAATAGATGTAGTAAGTTTTACTATTAAAAGTTTTAAAACAAAATAAATTATTTATATAAAATTTAAAGGAATTATAATGCAAAGTTTAGTTAAAAAAACAGCAAAAAAAGATAACAAAGTTCAATCGTCAAATAATAATGCGCTATGTTGCGCCAAAACTACAAAGCATTCTCCGGGATGCCATAATTAATCATGCAGTACTCAAAATATAACATATTATCAAAAATCAAAGATTCTGAAAATAGCTTTATGGTTAATTTGCTGAACGGAAACGCAGATATTCTATCACCGTCCGACACCGGTTTACTTATTGATTTGAAAGAAAATGGTTTTAAGGAATCAAATCTTTCTAACGAATTGATGAGCAAAGGGTATTTTATTGATTCAGTAGAAGAAAAGAAAAATTACAAGAAAGCTTATCTGGATTTTATTGATGACCGAGATAATGATGAAATCCAAATATTTTTTGTAGCTAATTATTCGTGTAATTTTTCATGTACATACTGCTATCAGGATGAATATACACCTGAAAAATCAGAATTAAATACTGAAACAATTGATGCTTTCTTCGATTATATTACAAAAGAATTTGCCGGTAGAAAAAAGTACATAACCGTTTTCGGCGGTGAACCACTGCTTAATAATAATAAACAAAGAAGTATAATAAGTTATTTGATTAAAAAGTCTAATGAACTTCGGTTGGAATTATCGTATGTAACTAACGGTTATTATCTTGAAGAATATATTGACTTGATCAAAACCGGAAAAACTCGCGAAATTCAAGTAACATTAGATGGGACTGAATCGGTACACGATAAACGCCGTTTATTGAAAAGTGGTGTCGGTACTTTCGCTAAAATCATTAAAGGTATTGATGAGAGTATAAAGAATAAAATTACAGTTAATTTAAGAATGGTTGTTGATAGAGAAAACATCAGCAACCTGCCTGAAATAGCTCAATTGGCTATTGATAAAGGTTGGACGGAAAGCCCTTTCTTTAAAACGCAGATTGGTCGTAATTATGAATTACATCATTTTCAAACAACATCGAGTAATCTATTTACGAGAGCATCACTTTATGAAGAATTATACCGTTTAACAAAAGAATATCCTCATATTTTGGAATTCTACAAACCTGCTTATTCTATAAGTAAATTTCTTTGGGAAAACCAGGAATTGCCAAAACCTCTGTTCGATTCTTGTCCGGCTTGTAAAACCGAATGGGCTTTTGATTATACAGGAAATATCTATTCTTGTACTGCAACAGTTGGTAAAGCGGACGAATCACTTGGTACATTTTACCCGGAAGTGAGACTAAATACAGAAAAAATTGAAGAATGGCAAAGCCGCGATGTAACTGAAATTGATGAATGTAAAAGTTGCAACTTACAATTGGCTTGTGGTGGTGGTTGTGGTTCAGTAGCAAAGAATACGAATGGAAAAGTCTGTTCAACGGATTGTAATCCGGTAAAAGAATTATTAGAGCTGGGATTCTCGGCTTATTTTGAAAATTTGAAAAATTAAATATAAAAAAATACAAGTGATTATAATGAAAGAAATTAATGCAGAACAATTTGATGTTGAAGTTTTAAAAGGCGGCAAAGTAGCTCTTGATTTTTATTCGGATGATTGTCCGCCATGCGATGCGTTAGCTCCAAAATTTCATGGTCTTGCTGAACTTTATGGTAAGGATGTGGAATTCTTGAAAATCTTCCGTCAACAAAATAGAGCACTCGCTGAAAGTTTAGGTGTAAAATCCTCTCCAACACTACTCTTTTTTGAAAATGGGGTGGAAGTAGCCGAACGTTTAGCAGGTGGTATCAAACGAAGCGACATTATCAGGAATTTGGAAGTAATGTTACCCGAAGATAGAGCAGAAGCTATAAAAAAAGAAATCAAACCTACGATTTCGGAATATGATGTAATAATACTTGGCGGAGGTCCTGGTGGATTGACTGCAGGATTATACTTGTGCCAAGCTAGGATAAATGCTGTTCTGATTGATATAGCATTACCGGGCGGACATGTTTCTACGACACACGAAGTTTCGAATTACCCAGGATTTATTGATCCACAACCGGGTTATTTGCTTTCGCATAATATGTCCGAACAAACAAAAATATGCGGAACTATTTATAAAGTCGCAGTTGATGTTACTAAAGTGGATTTAGTAAAGAAAGAGGTGGTAATAGATGAATACGAAACAATTAAAGCCAAAAAAATCATCATTGCAACAGGAACATCACCAAATCCAACAGGAGCGATTGGTGAAAGAGAGCTAAAAGGCAAAGGCATTTCGTATTGCGCTACTTGCGATGCAAAGTATTTCATAGACAAAGAAGTAGTAGTGATAGGCGGTGGTAATTCAGCTGTAGAAGAATCAGAATTTATCGCTAAATTTGCAAGTAAAATAACTATGGTGCATCAATTTGATAAATTGACCGCAAACAAACACGCGCAGGAAAAACTACTAGCTAATCCAAAAATCAATGTGATGTATGAATATGAGCCAAGATCTTATACAAAAGATGGTGACAAAATGATTACAGAAATTGAAAATTTAAGAACGAAAGAAATTACAAAATTAGTTAGTGACGGTGTATTTATATTTATCGGTATGAAACCAAATACTTCAATTTTCAAAGAAAAATTAGAGGATGATAATTGGGGTTATATCAAAGCCGATGAAGATATGAAAACGAGTATTCCGGATATTTATGCTATTGGTGATGTAGTCAGTAAAAAATATCGTCAAATTACAACAGCAGTTGCAGATGGAACAATTGCCGCAATTTCAATTACTAAAGAATTAGATTGAATTTAAATTAAATAAAATAAAATAAAACAGGTATATTTATGAAAAAGAATATGGGCTTAATAGATAAAATAATCAGAGTACTTATTGCTGTAGTTATAGCAATACTGTATTTTACAAATGTAATTTCAGGAGTATTAGGAATAATTCTTTTGGTATTAGCTGTTGTTTTTGTATTTACAAGCTTAATAGGTGTTTGTCCTTTGTACTCGCCTCTCAAGATTAACACAAAAAAGAAATAGGACTAAAAAAATGTACACAATACTATATGTTATTTTGGCATTGATTGTAATCTTTATAGTTTACGTAACGATATCATTGAAGAAAATGAAAAATGCGCCTGCTGTTGCTGAGAGCAATAGCATCATTAATCTCGATGAAAAGAATTTTCAGCAAACAACAAAAGACAGAGTAGTTTTAGTTGATTTCTGGGCTGAGTGGTGTATGCCTTGTAAAATGATGACTCCGATTTTAAACGATGTTGTTAATGAAGTTGATGATAAAATCAAGATTTGTAAATTAAATGTCGATTCTCAACAGCAACTTGCTTCTAAATATGGGGTTCGGAGTATTCCAACATTAATAATATTGAAAAATGGTAAAGAAGTCAAACGCTTTGTTGGTGTTAAACCAAAAGATTTCTTGATTAGTCAATTAAACACCATTTAGTAATTTTGGAAATATCATAAATGAAAAGAGTTGTTGTTCTTGGTGGCGGTTTTGCCGGAGTGGAAGCCACTATAAAGTTAAAAGCGCTAGGGTATGATGTTACTTTAGTTTCAGATAGAGATTATCTTTTTGTCTATCCGATTTCAATTTGGATTCCGGTTAGAAAAACAACATTTGAAAATACTCAGATAAAATTATCTAAACTTCAAAAAAAGCACAGATTTGATTTAATTATTAGTTCTGTGATAAAAATTGATGCAGAAGGTAAAATCGTGTATTTAAAGAATAGTCAGATTGATTACGATTATCTCTTTATTGCTATGGGAATGAATAAAGTAAAGACAAAAGGTTTGGAACACACTCTTACGATATGTGGTAATCCTGAAGGATCTATAAAAATTCAGGAAGAGTTGGATAAGTTAATAAACAAAGGAACCGGTAAGATTGCAATTGGTTTTGGAGGTAATCCGAAAGATTCAACAGCATCAACTGTTAGAGGAGGTCCTGCATTTGAATTAATGTTCAACATAAGTAATTCTTTAAAAGAAAAAGGAATCCGAGAGAATTATGAAATCGACTTTTTTGCTCCTATGACCGAACCAGGGAAAAAAATGGGTGAAAAAGCCTTTCAAAAACTTGATTCTTTTTATGAAAGATATAAAATTAATAGATTTATCGGAAAAAAGATTGTTGAATTTGAAAAAAATCGGGTAGTTTTCGAAGATAATTCTAAATTAGAAAGTGATTTAATTATATATATATCCGGCGGTGCAGGTCACTCGGTTATCGAAGAATCAAATTTACCGATGAATGACGCCGGATTTATTAAAATTAACGAATATTGTCAAGTCGAAGGATATGATGATGTATATGCTATTGGTGATATAGCCGAGATAACAGGAACCGAATGGATTGCTAAACAGGGGCATATGGCTGAAATGATGGCTGATGTTGCTGTTTCAAATTTCCATAATTCAATTATTGGCAAAGAATCAAGAAGAAGTTATAAGGATCATATTAGCATAATTTGTCTTATGGATTCTGGTGATGGTGCGGCTTGGGTGTCGAGAACTATAACAAAAGATAGTATTTTACTTCTTCCTATTGTAGGACATTGGTTGAAAAAAGCGTGGGGATTCTATTATAGAAATTCAAAATTAAAAAGAATTCCAAGACTTCCCGGGTTTTAATTATTATTAAATTAAAAAAATGAATATTTTAAAAAATAAAATTGGAGTTATTATGAAATATAACAGAGTTATTGCAGTTGTCGCTATACTTATTGTTTCAACTTTCTTTGGTAGAGGTTTAAACGGAAATGGCGATTTGAAAGCCGCAGAAAAGAAAAACGCGGTAAAAGTGTATCAATTAGTCTCAGTAGATAAACCGATCGGCAAAAAAGCAGGTGACTTTGTTTGGCAAAATGGTGCTAAACAAATCAGATTTTCTGAATTCACAAAGGGCAAATATGTCTTATTGAATTTCTGGGGAACTTGGTGTCCTCCTTGTAGAAGAGAGTTACCAGATTTGGTTGCGATAGCAAAAGAAATGGAAAATAAAGGTTTAGTAGTTATCGGTGTCGCTATGGAAAACTCTCGAAACGCTGATGAAGCATTTAAAACTGTAGCAAGTTTTTGGGAAAGTAAACAATTGTACTATCCTGTTGTAGTTGGTAACGGTGATCTTGCAGATGCTTACGGTGGTATTACAGCTGTACCATCAACTTTTTTGATCAACAAAAAAGGTGAAGTTGTTGCTTCATTCCAAGGTGGACGCTCGAAAGAACAATTTATGGAAGAAATCAATAAAATGATGAAGAAATAAGTTGTGTAATGAAATTCATCGGATGACTTGCAGGCATCCGATGAATAAAATAATTGATTACTGATGGCGACTACTTGCAACGATATAGCATGTATTTGCCTTTATTTTATTACCATAAATTTTCTTGAGAAAATAGATTCAGGAGTTTTGATTATACAGAAATATAATCCATTTGCTAGTTGATTATTCAATTGGAATGTATTTGAACCTTCGTTCAAATAAACACAATTTTGCAATTCCACAACTTCGCCTGTAATGTTTATTATTTTCATATCAACACTTTCTGATTTGACTGATTGAAGTATCAAATTATTATTCGAATATGATGCATTAAAACCAACTGTAGATTTATTTTCTTCAACTACTGGTACTTGCTCTAAAGTTAGAGTAACGAAACATCCCGCTTTATTGGATAAAATAAATTTATCATTATAACAAGCGGATGTATAATTTTCAAAATCGATATGTTTAATAGCTTTCTTTCTCTCTATGTCATAAACTTGGACATTTTGTACAATCTTTAAACCATCATTATACTTGACGCTGGAAATCATATATCTGTCATTTAAAAAACCGACGTCTGTTAATAGTGAAAAATCAGCATCATTATAGTATTTTTTTAAGTCATTTTCAGAAATTGAATTTATATTTTTGAAAGCAGTATCCAAGATTAATATTTTAGTGTCAACGTGATTAGTGTTATGGTTATTATCCATTTCAACGGATGAATAGTAAAACGCATTGTACTTTCCACTTTTTGAAATAAATAAATAACCACTTGTATTCTCAGTCTTTAACATTGATTTACCTGGTGTTAATGTAACTGGGTCTATTTTATACCATTCCTCGCTTGAATGCCCATCGGCTGAACCAATGCCTTGTGTATGAATTTTATATAGAAATATATTTTTGTCATAAACAGTTTTACAATCGCTAATTCCCGCAACTTCTATGTCATTAAAATGTACACCATAGTAAAAAGTATCAATAGGATTAAAATCATTGGTTTTCATAATAGTAAAGACACTAATCCAATTTCCCTTTCTCGTTTTGACAATTATATTATCTTTTGTCAAAAAATAGCTACCCTGAAATGTTTTTATTGTTTTTCCGGTATAGTAATCAGCAACAAAGGTCAGTGTGTCTAATTTAGTATTATAAAAAATATACTTGCAATTGTCATCCACATCATATTTAGTGACCGGGTTTAATTCATCGAGCACAATCTCTCTAACTAGCTTATAAGTTAAAGCGCTCATTTCATATAGTTTGCCATCATGGTTATAGATAATGCTTGTCCCGTGATTAACGATTTTTAACGACGAAGTAACACCGGAATCATAACCAGCGAAAACTGTGTCGGCTTTGATAGGCGAAATAGATTGTGCTTTTATTGGAATTATATTCAGTAAAACTGTAGAAACTAAGAGCAAAACTAAATATTTCATTTGATTACCATAAATTTATGTGAGGAAATAGATTCTGGTGTTTTGATTATACAGAAATATAATCCATTAGCCAGTTGATTATTCAATTGGAATGTATTTGAACCTTCGTTCAAATAAACGCAATATTGCGTTTCCACAACTTCGCCTGTAATGTTCATAATACTAATATCAACACCTTCTGATTTGTTGGATTGAAGTATCAAATTATTATTCGAATATGATACATTAAAACCAACGGCTATATTTTTGTTATCAAGTACCGGAAGCTGGTCAAATGTTAGAGTTGCCAAGCAACCGGTTTTATTAGATAGTATAAATTTATCTTGATAACGAGCACTTGTATAATTCGAGAAATCAATGATTTTAATAAATTTTTTTTCTATGAGGTCATACACTAATATCCTTTTATAAACATTTTTACCATCTTTTTGTGAAACAGAAAAAAATAAAAACCTATCGTTGATAATAATTATGTCATTATATGTAGATTCCTTATCTATATTAAACATTCCAATCAAACTGCTTTCTTTTATACCATCGATATTTTTATAATTAGAATTAAAAATACTAAGATAGGTATCAACATAATTATAAGGTGGATATTCATTATATCCTTTGAGATAAAATACATTGAAAATACCATTTTCTGACATATAGAGATTAGAATAATCTTGTGTTAAATTTTTAAAAATTTCATTGAATTTTGTTGAATCGAAGTCAACGGTATACAATTTAATAACATAGTGACCTTCTGATGAACCACTACCTCTAGCAACTGTTTGCAAAATTAATTCATTCTTGTAATATACAGTTTTTATCATTCCAAGGCTAAGCGTATGATTGTAAAGACAATCATACTTAACTGAAATATTATTAACAAGCGACAAATTTGAAATATCATATTTTGCAAAATTAAAATTGGTATAATAAGTGGTTCTGAGGTCTTTCAGATGTAGAAACAAATAATCTTTGGTTAGATAAAAAATGCCATGTAATACTTTAACAGTTGTTCCGGTATTATAATCAGCTACGAAAGTCAGTGTGTCAACTTTAGTATTATAAATAATATACTTACAATTTTCATCAATATCAAATTTAGTAACAGTTAGACTATCATCCAGTATAATCTCTCTTATGGGTTCATAAGTTATAGCGTTAATTTCATAAAGTTTGCCATCGTGGTTATAGATTATGCTTGTCCCGTGATTAACGATTTTCAACGACGAAGTAACACCGGAATCATAACCTTTGAATATAGTATCAGCTTGGATGACTCTTATGTTTTGTGCTTTCGAAGGTGCTATAAAACATAATATCGCGAAAAATAGGATTAATAAAACCGAAAATTTCATAATTTTGACCATTCATTAAATTAATATAAATTAATAAACCTCAATACTTTTATGAGATTTGTCAACTATTATATTATAAAGACAAACTAAACGCAAAAAGGTTTCAAAAAAGGCGAATTATTTTTTTCAGGAAAGGACAGGAGATCGTATACGCAATTGAAACAAAAGCAAATACAAATGTATTTTTTTGAAAAAAATATGTTAAATAAATCCCGTTTTTGGAAGTTTACTTTTGCAAAATTCGATTATTTAATTACGCCATATTAGCAATATTTCTTCCTGTCACTTTATCAAAGAATACTGCGCGTGATTTATCATAATAAATATTTATCTTTTCTCCGATAGATTCCTTAACCATTTCTTTCGCTTTTAGGCAATGAATTTTGGAATTCAATTTGAAATATATATAGCTTTCAGAGCCAAGGTATTCTTTGTTTTCAATTGTGGATTCGAAATAGTTTTCATTATTCTTTATTGGGTGCAAAGAAAAATACTCAGGTCTAATAGCAATTGTATATTCTTTGATGTTTGGTTTTAATCCGGGCTCGTAATTGAACATAATGTTTTTTCCGGCATCACCGACTAAATTAGTATGGCTTTCATAAACAAAAACATCAATGAAGTTATTTTTCGGATTACCTATGAATTCTGCAACGAATAAATCCGCCGGTTGGTTGTATATTTGCTCAGGAGTGCCAATTTGGTGAATTTCGCCGTCTTTTATTACAGCGATTTTTGTTCCCATAGTCATCGCTTCAATTTGGTCGTGCGTTACATAAACGCTTACGCATCCAGTTTTGCGGTGAAGTTGAAGTATTTCGCTACGCATTTGAATTCTCAAATTGGCATCTAAGTTTGATAGCGGCTCATCGAATAAAAATAATTCAGGTTGACGGACAATTGCTCGTGCTAAAGCAACGCGCTGACGTTGACCGCCCGAAAGTTCCTTGGGTTTGCGAGCTAAATACTCGTGCAAGCCAACAGATTCGGCAATGGTGCTTACCGTAGTTTTAATTTCCTTCTTCGCGACTTTTTTAATTTTCAATGGAAAGGCGATGTTCTCATATACTGTAAGATGAGGATAAAGTGCATAATTTTGGAAAACCATTCCAATATTGCGGTTCTTTGGTTCCACATCGTTGATAACTTTTTCACCGAGAGAAACTTCACCCGAAGTAATATCTTCCAAACCCGCAATCATTCGGAGGATTGTTGTTTTTCCACATCCCGAAGGTCCCACAAGAACTAAAAAATCATCTTCATTTGTTTCGAAACTTACGTTTTTAACAGCAATAACACCGTTAGAAAATTCTTTCGTTACGTTTTTAAATTTTAAACCTTTCATTATTTATATCTAATTGCTTTAATTGGTGAAATATGACTTGCCGCCCAAGCCGGTACCGCCGAAGCAAGTCCTGAAAAAATCAATGTCAATGAAATTACCAATGCATAGTGCCAAAACTGAATATCAACAGGCACTGAGTCCAAATAGTAAACATCCGGGTCCATAGTTATAAAACCCGTGTATTTTTGTAGTAAACTTACTATTAATGTCAAACCGCACCCGATAATTAGTCCCTTCATAGCGAGCAATATTCCGTGCCGGATAAAAATATACCGGATTTGATTGGACTTCAGACCCACAGTACGTAATATACCTATAGAATTCGTCTTGTCCAAGACCATAATCAACAAGGTAGAGATTATATTAAATACCGCAACCAAACCAATCAGACCGAGTACAAGGGGAATTGGCTCACGTTGCAAATCAATCCAATTGAAAATTGCTGAATGTGTATCGAATACCGTTAATCCATAAAGCGGGAATCCTAAGAACTTTTCTAATCTTGCAGAAACAGCCGCAGAATTTTCGATATTGGTAAGCATTATCTCAATATCTGTGGCATTATCATAGGGAATTTTGAAGAAATTAGCCGCGGTTTGAAAGGGAATGAAGCAAACTGACCCATCAAATTTCCCCATCCCTGACGAGTAAATGGCTTTGACCTTGAAACTTTCTATCGAAGGGAAACGGTTATTTTTTAACTGCTCGGTCGAAATGGAATAAACGATTACATCAGAACCTAAGCCAACGTTCAGCTTTTCGGCTATTGTTCGGCTTAATATTATTTCTTTTGAATCTGTATAAGTAAAATCGAATTGTCCGGCGGTTGTATATTTGCTGTATAAATTGAGAGCTTCTTTAGTACCGGTGCTACGTAATAAAATACCATCAACGCTCTTTGAGCTTTTTATGATAGCTCCTTGTTGAATAACCGGGAAAATCATTTTGATATCTTTTTCTTCAGATTTAATTCTGCTTATAGTATTGCTGACATTTTCGATTGGTGCTTTGCGGAACGAGCGTAAAGTTACGTGCGATGAAAACTCTGCGGCTTTTTGACGGAGTTCATAATGAAAACCATCGAGTACTGCAAGGGGTACGAGCAATGCTATAGAGCCAAGAGCAACACCAATAATAGATACGATCCGGGTGAAGCGTATGAATTTTTTATTGCTTTCAGAATAAAAAAAAGCCTGCGAAATATATTTGAGTAACTTTATGTTCATTGAATGTCCATTTATGTAAGGCAAATTTAAGAATATTTTTTATAATTCAATCATTAAATTGCTACTATATCGTCAAAAATTATTAGTTTTGTCACTTATGAAAAATTAAAACACTAAGAAATTAAATGAAGAATGATTTTCCAGCTCCCAAAAAAATAGGTTTACTGCCTCAATTAGGCTTATATACAAGTACCGCAATAGTAATTGGTGCCGTTATCGGTTCCGGAATATTCAAAAAACCCGCATTTATGGCTCACGCGTTAGGGAGTCCCGAATTAATGTTGTTGGTCTGGGTTGTCGCCGGATTAATTACATTGTTCGGTGCTTTGACAAATGCTGAAGTCGCCGGATTAATCCCTAAGACCGGAGGACAATTTATTTACTTCCGAGAAATGTACGGCGATATGACCGGCTATATTTACGGTTGGGCTATGCTTTCTGTTGTTCAATGCGGTTCAATTGCATCAATAACTTACGTATTTTCAGAATATCTGCAATACTTTTTCACATTGCCGAGGTTCTCGCCCGAGATTGAACAACAGATATATCTTTTTCTGCCCGGAATAGGGAAGATATTCCCATTAATGGATATAGGAGTGAAATCAGTTACGATTTTATTAATTTTATCTTTATCGTTTGTCAACTATCTTGGTGTGAAATTCGGCGGAAGTATATCCGCATTTTTCACCACGGCAAAAGTAGCGGCTATGGGTTTGTTAATAGGTGCATGTTTTATTTTTTCCGATGGGTCGGCAAGCAATCTAACCACAAACATACCCAATTTTCATTTAGGCTCCGCCGGTATGCTGGGAGCCATAATTGCGGCTTTATCGGCTGCATTTTGGGCTTACGACG
This sequence comes from bacterium, assembly GCA_037127915.1. Lineage (GTDB taxonomy): Bacteria > Bacteroidota > Ignavibacteria > Kapaibacteriales > UBA2268 > JBAXXL01. Next base: position 49,393 of record JBAXXL010000012.1, on the reverse strand, counting down.
GATGGAATAATATAACATATCTGTCTGGGGAGATAAAAAATCCTAAAAAAAATGTACCCTTAGCACTGACTATAGGGATAGTTGTTGTAATCGCGGTTTATTTATTGATTAATGTTGCTTTTCTATATGTGTTGCCTGCTGAGCAAATGGCAGGTTCTAAACTCGTTGCGGCGGATGTCGCTAAGCGTGCTATTGGAGTTAGCGGCGGGGCATTAGTTGCCATTTTGGTAATGGTTTCTACATTTGGTACTGCAAACGGAACTATAATGGCGAGTGCGCGTGTTTATTATGCGATGGCGCGGAAGAATTTATTTTTTCATTCCGCGGGTAACGCTCATCCAAAGTATAGAACACCTTCCAGAGCTTTAGCGATTCAGGCAATTTGGGCTTCAATGCTTGTTTTAAGCGGATCATTCGATAATTTGACAGATATGCTGATATTTGTATCGTGGATATTTTACGCGCTGGGTGCTTATGGAGTGTTTATTCTGCGGAAGAAAATGCCGAATCACGAAAGGCCATATAAAGTATGGGGATATCCTTACGTACCTATAATATTTATAATTTTTGCTACAGGATTTGTAATTATAACGCTATATAATGATATTACAAATTATTATAACGGCAATTCTCAAATTATTAATTCGCTTTTTGGTTTGTTTTTGGTTTCTACAGGCATTCCGCTTTATGTATGGTTTAAGAAAAAAAATAAAAATAAGGAAATAAAAAATGATGACGTTGATTAAAAATTTAAGTTCACTTGTTACAATTGATGCCGGTGGTAAGACTCATCTTATCGGTATAGAAATGCAGAATATTGGTGAAATTCAAAACGGTGCGATATTATTTAATGAAGTAATTCAATGGGTTGGAACAACACAAGAAGCGGAAAAACTTTTAGTCGATGGTACGCTAAAAGTTGATAAAATTATAGATGCTAAAGGAAAAACCATTGTTCCGGGCTATGTGGATTCGCATACTCATATAGTTTTTGGAGGAAGCAGATCGAATGAATTTGCGCGTCGTTTGCGAGGTACAACATATCAAGAACTTGCCGCAGAAGGCGGCGGAATATTAACCACAATGAAAGCCACTCGCAACGCTTCGATTGATGAATTGTATGAGGTTGGTGCAAAGTTAGCAAAAAGTGCTATGAAGTACGGAACCACCGCAATTGAAATTAAAAGCGGGTACGGGCTAACACTCGAAAGCGAACTCAATCAACTAAGAGCAATAAAGAAACTACAAGAAACTCTGCCGCTTACGATAAAGTCCACATTTATGGGAGCGCACGATTTTCCACCTGAATACAAAAATGATCACGAAAAGTATATTGATTTAATAATTGATGAAATGATTCCTGCTGTTGCCGCAGAAGGTTTGGCGGATTATTGCGATGCTTTCGTTGACCAAGGATATTTTACTTTAGACCAGGCAAAACGCTTATTCACCGCGGCGAAAAATGCAGGTATGCAGGTTCGCGTTCATTGCGATGAAATGGCAGATGTATCAGCCGCAAAAATGGCTTCCGAAATCGGTGCTGTTTCAGCTGACCATTTGCTTTTTATTTCGGACGAAAGTATCGAAGCAATGTACAAATCAGGCACAATAGCAACTTTGCTACCGGGCACGGCTTATTTTATTCGTATGCCTTATGCTCCGGCACGGAAAATTATTGAAAGCGGGTGTACGGTAGCATTAGCAACAGATGCAAATCCCGGCTCGTGCTTTACAGAAAACATGCAGATGATTTTGTCTTTAGCCGTGATTAATATGAAAATGACAGCTGAAGAAGCATTGGTAGCCGCAACTTTGAATGGTGCTAAAGCGTTGGGATTATCAAATGAAATGGGTAGTTTGGAAATAGGGAAGAAGGCAAATTTCTGTATTTACGACTGTACTTCATACACCGATATTTTCTATCATTTTGCGGTAAATCAGATTGAATCAACCTGGATAAATGGAACAATTGTAAATTGTTAATTGTCAATGGTTAATGATTAATGGGAAGAAGAATTCACCGCAAAGCCGCGAAGAATAATGATAAATGATGAATGATGGATGGGAAGAAAGAGAAGAGAACAAAAGCGGACGTCGAGGGGAGTCGAGACGGTAGGCCCTTTATTTAACATAAGTTGTCATTCCTGCGGAAGCAGGAATCTCCCTGATATTAAACAATTTACCTTACAATCACAACACTTCCCGTCAATTTTTCGGCTCCATTATTTATCACACAGTAATAGACTCCTGCAGGTAAATCTACCATTGAAATATTTTCAAGCGAGGATGAAATGGTAAATAATGCAATTCATAAATTGAGTTTTAATATTTACGATTTAATAGCAAGCTACATAAAATAGATTTTTTTCAAAGCCCAATTTAAAAAAAAGATGAACTCCACCTCGAAGGTGGAGTTCATCTAAAAACTAGTATTTGGAATTTTTTATTCTGCGTCGTGCAATTCAGCACTATCGCTATAAATTTCTTTTGTTTTCTTGAACAACGAAATGATTTTTCCGGTAAATAATCCGCCAACAATGGCGATTACTATTGTGATGCCTATGCCTTTCAATTGGGCTGATATATCTAATCCATCAACAATAAATATAGCGGCAAGGCCGCCGAATAAACCCGGGATACCGTGAAGATTCGATACACCGCAAGTATCGATAAACTTAAGTAACTTTTGGTTTTTATCCTGAAGAATAGCATAACCTACTGTTGAAAGCACACCGGCTATAGCACCAATAAGCATAGCTTGAGGATGAGAAGCAAAATCGCAGGTTGCACCTATTGCAACGCCACCGGCAAGAGCCGCATTTGCTATGTCGGCAATATTTGCTTTTCCTCTGATAGAAACTGAAGTAATGTATGTGGCTAATGTAGAACCGCATAATGCTAGGAAAACATTCACTACCGTATATGGAATTGCTTCAATCGGAACCAAAGCCGCACAGAAACTTGGCCAAAATACCCACAAAACCATACTTCCTAAAATGGAATATCTATCGCTTGTGGCATCTGCTTCGATTGGAGTTTCCATATCCTTTTTTGTGGTCAGGGCAATAGCGGCGGCAACACCAAAAATTGCACCAAAAGCGTGAATTACAATTGAACCACCGGTGTCGGCAACTTTTCCTACGAAATGGAAAAAATCGTCAACAACTATCAATTCATTTAACATATAAAAGGGAATAAATAGCAAGCCAAGTATCAAATATTGATAGATTTGTATTCTTCCTAAAATTGCACCTGCGGCAATCAACAAACTTGCGGCACCAAACTCGGCAAGTATAAGTTGTTCGATTTCACCTCTTCCTTCAAAAATACCGAGGCTTTTGATGCACATATATAGTGGGAGAGAAATACTAACTAAAAGAAACGTTGCTGTTAGAGCGGAACGTCCGTATTTTTTTACAAATACCATTAGGAAACCAAAGCCGACTAAGAGCATTGCCATAATGTGGATTGCCCGATCGTATTGCTGGATTTGTAAAATATGACCAAGATCGGTGGATTCTGCCTGCTGAGCAAAAAGACTTACCGAAGAACAAAGTAAAAGTATCATAACAGACACAATTTTTGGAATGAATTTTTTATTTTTCATACGCTTTAAAGTTTAAAATTTATAATAATGTGATTTATTTCTTAATATCAGAATAATAAAAAGCAAAAATAGTATTTTTTAGTTGAATAAAACTCGAGATTTAAGAAAAATATCACAAAAATACTAATAAAAACCTAAGCAAAACTCGTATAAAGAAACTAAGTGTAAACCACGATTATTATTATAAGAATTGCGTAGAATTCGGTTCTTTTGAGAAAATCTAAATAAAAAAAACTCATCCGATGACACGGCAGTCATCGGATGAGTAAAATTTGAAATTGAAAGCATTGAAATTCAGCTAAAACTGATATAATATTCCATATTTCAAATAACTCGATCCCGGCATTTTGAAAAAGTCATCGTTATAAAAATCGTCATAAATTTTGGAACCGCGGTAAGCGTCAAAATAAACACCTAACTTACTGCCATTTTTAAAAGTAAACGGTGTAACAGAAAATCCTAAAGTAGGACCGCTCGAAAAGCTCCTAACGAAATATTCAGGAAGTGGTAGCTGGTAATCGGAATCCTTAACACTTAACATATTATATTGTAGGACCCATCCCAATTTGATTTTAAACATACCCAATGGATCGCTTTTTTTGAAAAATCCGAAATTCCAAGTTAATGGAACCATTATTTGGGTAGTCCAAATATTGCGATTGCCAACAAATTCATTTTTTAAATCGTTATATTTGAATATTTGGTTATTAGTCATAACATCCAAACCCGATTCAATAGCATTATTCCACAGAGGCATAGCAACGCGTCCACCAACGTGAAATCCCATTTTAGTTGCTCCGGTAACCGCATCAACAGGAATAGTAGTGGCAGTAGAGAAATCGGTGTTTTCGATTATACCGCCATTGTTCAATCCAGCATTAACGGAATAAACCAGTTTACAACTTTGTGCACGGTCTGCACTTTGGTTCGAAACTGCGCAACCGGTTAATAATAAGAAAAGTAAGAATTTAGTAAAATTATACTTCATATTAAACTCCATAATTATTTATAAAACCATTTTATTTAGTTCTTTTAAATGAATACTTAATTATATGTTCCGAGCAATTATCTATACAAAGCCCACAAAGTATGCAATCAGAATTGTTGAAGTTGCTATCCTTAACCATTTTATTGACATCAATACTCATTTGACAGGCTTTATTGCATTGATGGCATGAGACGCATTTTTCTGATTCGGCTTCTAAATGCAAAGATGGGTTTTTGATTATGTATCTAATTTTATTGCCGATAATCATAAAAGGCGACATCCAACAAACGTAATGACAAAAGCCCCTGTTATCTGCTGTATATGAGAGAATTACCATTATTGATAAAATTATATAATAGATTACAACAGCTTCGGGATTTAGAATCGAAATACCTTTAGGAATAGCCATAAAAAAGTCAACTGACTTATAGTTACCAAAAAGTATTAGTAAAACGATAAATAAAGAAACCCACGGTATCCAAACAAACCATTTTAGCCAATGCGCTTTTGCGGTTTTTTTAGGTAAAATACTCGAGCATATCTCGCTGGCGCCAGCACCCGGGCAAACCCAACTGCAATACGCTCTGCCAAAAAAAAGTGAGAATAAAAACAGCAAGCCAAAAACGATTAAACTTCCGTTAATAATGCCTTTAAATAAACCAACAAATGGTAAAGCCGGTGATAAATAGAAAATAGTAATTGGAAAAAGGAAAAACGATATATATATAAGTGTTTTTCGAATCTTTTGTCTTTTATTTAATTGCATTTTTTAATTCCTCTATTTTTTAGAATTTTTATATTCGTTAAGGAGATCGAGTGTATGCTGAAGTATAGAGTAGTTTCCATATTTTGAATGCCCTGGGATGACATATTCTGCATCGGAATATTTACTCATTAGTAAATTCATAACTTTTATCCAGCTATCTATATCTGCTCCTGTTGTGTTACCCAGATTGTATGCTAATTTGGTTTTTATTAAACACCCGCCGTATAACATTTTCAAATCGGGTATCCAAATAACCAGATTATCCTTAGAATGTCCGGCACCCGGATAAAAGGTTTCAAATTTCATATTACCTAATGTAAATGTTGTATCGTTAAGAAAATGGAACTCAGCTCGTTTTTCTCCATTGAGTTTGCATAAACTATCTGTCATAAAAGAAGTATATGTCCGTACTCCATTACGTTTTAAAATTTCCAATCCTGCTGTTCTGTCGTCGTGTGAGTGGTTCGATATGCAGAGTTTTACCTTTTGATTATGCTTCGCTTGGATACTGTCTAATAGCGGTTTTACTTGATTAGTATCCCAAGGGGTATCCAACATTACAATACCTTTATCTGTGATAAAATACATACCGTTCGATGGATATGGCTCTCCATTTACCATGCCAAATGTTACGAATACATAAGAGCTATCGGTTAATTGCCTTATATATAGCGGAATATGCTCCATTGAAGAAAGTGACGATGCTCCAACAATGAAACTAATAAGAATAATAACAGAAAAAACGGCTTTCTTCATATAACAACAAATTAAAATTAATTAAAATGTAATATACGAATAAAGCCGTTTTCTGTTGCTAAAACTAATAAAATTAGTTTATACTTTTTCTACGATATAAGCTAAGATTTAATGACAATTGTGATGGTTGCAACTATTCTCCGTTGTTAGCATTTCCATTTTCGAAAAATCGACATTAGATATTATTTGTTTAACGCTAGTACTTTCAGCAATTTTATAAACTTGAATATCCATAGCTTGCAAATTCATCAAAGCTCTTACCCCCATACCTGCAACAACAACAACGTTAACATTTTTTTCTTTAAGTGGAGTAATTGGATTACATTGTCCATGCTCGTGTTCAGCGTGGGCATTGTTTAATATTTCGTATGTCTCGGCAATATTATCATATATTAAAAAATATGGTGCACTGCCGAAGTGACCGTAAGTTATTGATTCAAGACCTTTTTGTTCCTCTATAGGGATACATATTTTCATAATAATTTCCTTTTGTTTAAATTTTATCATTAACATTTCGTTAAGATTATTATACTTTTTCTAAAGCTTGTTGTAAATCAGCAATAATATCTTCAATGTTTTCAACGCCTACTGAAAAGCGTACTAAATCATCTGTGATGCCGGCATTTAATTTGTCTTCCTTGCTCATTCCTGCGTGTGTCATCGAGGCAGGATGTTGGATTAAGGTTTCAACACCGCCCAAAGATACGGCCAATGTAGCAAGATGAACATTATCCATTAGTTGTCTTCCTGCTTCTAAGCCGCCTTTAACGCCAAAACTTATCATTGATCCAAAACCGCTCATTTGACTTTTCGCTAATTCATATTGAGGATGAGATTTTAAACCCGGGTATTTTATCCATGCCACTTTTTGATGTTCTTCAAGGAATTGAGCAACCTTTCCAGCATTTTCTTGATTACGTTCAACTCGTAATGATAGAGTTTTTACACCACGCAATACCAAATATGCTTGGTGCGGATCCATATTGCAACCCATATATACCATTGCATGTCGAATTCTTTTATACAATTCTTTTTCTTTTGTAATAACTATTCCGCCAACTATATCAGCGTGACCATTGATAAACTTTGTTACGGAATGAAACACAACATCAGCACCCAAATCGAGTGGTTTTTGAAGGTATGGCGTTGAAAATGTATTATCGACAACTAAAACTAAATTGTGCTTCTTTGCTATTTCAGCACAAGCCTTTATATCCGTCAATTCCATTGTAGGATTTGATGGTGTTTCAACATATAAAACTTTAGTATTTGGGCGAATTGCCGCAACAATGGCATCTAAATCTGATGTATTTACAAAAGATGCTTCTACGCCAAATCTGGAAAAATCTTGCTCCAAAACACCACGAGCTGGACCGTAAACCGATGCAGTACTTACTATATGGCTACCTGCACCAAGTAATGCAATGTAAATACTCGTTACCGCTGCCATACCAGAACTTGTTGCTATTCCATCAAATCCATTTTCAAGTTCAGCTATGTTTTTTTCTAAGGCACGTATTGTTGGATTTGCTATTCGGGTATAGATATATCCGTCACTTGCACCTGAAAAACAATCTGCTCCCTCCTGAGCATTTTTAAATTTAAACGTCGAAGTTTGGTAAATTGGCACCGTAGCACTACCAAACTGATCTTCATGCTCACCGGCATGAATTAACTTAGTGTCGAATCCTAAATTTTTAGTATTCATTTTTCTACCTTTTATATAGTAAAATTTATTATTTTAAAAAAATATCTATCTATTTCAAACCGCTTTTTAAACGATTTCCTTTACCTTGACCTCCACCGGAATTGCCTTTTTTGCCCATTCCTTTGCCGAGCTCTTTTATTTTTTCTTCATCCGTAGCGTTACTACATTTCCCTAATTTTCGACCGGTACCTGATCCTTTACCATCCGGTCCTGTTCTATCTAATCTTGGCATAATATCCTCCGGTAATTGTCAATCTTCGCTAACGTTATTAGTATCCCTATTATGACGACCTTGGCACCTATGACCATTCCCATGATTATCACCATCACGGTGTATATCGGAACTTTCACAACTTGGACAATTCTTTGGTTTTTCTGTTCCGAAGGGGGCCTCAAACTTATGTTCGCAGTTCCTACATGAAAAAAATCTTTCCATCTCTGGTGAGATTTCTATCATTCCACCTGAAATCTGTAATGCTTTTGCATTTATTATAAAATCCGCTATTTTTTTATGTGCGGAATTGATAATATTACCGAAAGTTTGGCGTGAAACATTCATTTGTTCTGCGGCTTTTTCTTGATAAAGTCCCTCGTAATCTGCAAGTCGGATAGCTTCAAATTCGTCTAAAGTGATTACTACTTCTTCCAAATCGTGCATTCTCATACCTGCCGGTTTAAAATAAACAACATCTGGATTAGAGCATATTTTTCTACATTTATGTGGTCTTGGCATATTCTATTTACTTCTTCTTATTATTTATTTTATCTACTAAACTTTTTATTGGTTTAACTGGTTTTCTTGTAACGGAATCTATAAAAACAACTTTGATTTCACCAGTATTAACCAGTTCGTTTTGTTTGTTTTTTATTTCACTCATAAAAATCAGTTTAGCACCATCGATTTTTAGATTAGTGCTTATAGTAAGAACATCATCATAATAGGCTGGTTGAATAAAATCTAATTTTGCTGATATAACAGGCATCATTATTCCATTATCTTCGATTTCTTTATAGCTTATTCCTAATTCTCTGAGATATTCCAATCTTGCATATTCATAATATACAAGGTATTGTGAATGATGTGCATATCCCATTTTATCAGTTTGATTATATCCAACTCTAATATTTACAGCATATTCAAATCCATTATGAACTCTTCGCTCAGGTGTATTTAAATTATCTATTGCTTTGTTATAAATTCTGTCGTTCATTATTTCTAAAATCAATATGAAAAATGATTATTGGCATAAGCCAATAATCAAAATTACGAAAATTATTGGCATAAGCCAAATATAAACGCGATTATTTTATAATAAATTGAAAATAACCAAATCCGCTGTATAAAAAAAACGGCTATCTTTATACTATAATGTAAAGAAAGCCGTATAAGTAAAGAAATTAAAGTAATTAGTTTTCTTTTAATATCACTTCGTCATATTCTAATTCAAACATCAGTTTATGTTTAGATTCTTCAATTGCTAATTGAGAAAATAAACTCTGTAGTACCATATTACTAGTTTTTGAAGCTAAATTAGTATAAAGTTTGAAAGCGGATTTTTCACGTTTCATAGCAATAATCAATGCGTCCTGATATGTCATAGCTGCAGATGGTTTGACATTATCAATATAATCAGCAAGTTTAAGGTCTAAGACAGTTTCTTTGCTGATTGTATAACTATTCTCGCTTTTAATTTTGATTAATTTTTCCTTGTGACCAACTTCTTCCAAAGCAAAGAGTTCGAAAGTAACACGAATAGTTTTATTACTTGCTTTTAAAGCTAATTCACGATAAAAGTCAACAGCTTGCTGTTCGTTATTTATCGCAAAATCTAATATTTCGTCTATATTACTAAAGTCTTTCATTATTTTTCCTTATATAAATTAAATTATTTTTTCTTTTCAACTGTGTTTATTATGCTTGAAAAATACATTGCAAACGAACGGTATAAGAAATGAGTCCACTTTCCAAAAGGTACAATTATCAATGCCCATTGAACTAGGATAATTAAATGGAATAAGAAAACCCAAAAATTATTTTCCAAAACATTGAAGTCAATCAGCAAGCGAACAGCGAATGCGCTGACGCTCATTAATAACAGCCAAATTACAAAGAACCAATCCGATGGATGGGATTTTGTGGTTTTTTCGCTTTTCTTTTGAATTCTTCGTTTTACAAAATCGAATGTGACTACAAATACAATTGCGCTGAAAACATATCCAATAATGATAACAAAAAGGCTTCCGGCACTATTTCCACCTTCTATGAGGCTTTTTGGTCCGAACCAATTCAATACTACTGTTGTAAACAGTAAGCCTAAATAGCCGATTACCAGCATAAAATGTTCAAACCACCAAAGTTTCTCATCTTTTTTATTCTCTTCCGAATCGCAGGATAAACTACGTTTTTGAGTAAACATATGAATGAATAGCTCTTTGATATTGTCAATATGGGTCTTAAGAACGAATTTCTTTGTGTTTTTCCAAACGATTAAATACCACATACGGATTAGGTTAGGTAGTAAAATAAGCGCAAACACACCTACTATGGCGAACATCTCAAAATAATGACCATAATGCATCATTTGTTCTTGATTAAAAACATCACCAACATATAAACCAACCACACCGCCAATAACGACAAGAAATGCTATTATATAAGCAGTTAAGTTTTTATATAATACTCCGGCTAAACCGGTCCAATCGTATTTTGAAATCAAATAACGTCTTAATGACATCATTAAATTGCCCGGGTCTGCTTGACGGGGGCACGATGTAGAACATTCTCCGCAATAATAGCATAACCAAGGGTCAACCGACGATTTAATCTCGCTTTCCAATCCGAGTACGGTATAGCGAATCAGTTTTCTCGGGAATGCATTGTTTTTATCTGTAAGCGAACAAATTGCGGTACAATTGCCACAATTGTAGCAAGCGCTGAACTCGTCCGCTCCAAATTTCTTTATATCTTTTACAAAATCAGGATTTACTTTTGCCATAACTATTAATTTTTCTTAGTATAATAATAATATTCCTCTTTAGTATCCATACCATCGGCAAGTACCATACTATACTTATTCATAGTCATCACGTGGTATGTTATTATGTCTGTACTAACATTTAACTCTTCAGCTAACTGTGGTATTGTCTTTTTATTTTCTTCAATTAATTTGAAAATGTTTTTCCATATTTGAGGAAATTCTTTCATCGTCAAAACTTCTTTTTCTTCAACTTTTTCTTCTTCTGCGGCTTTTACGTTGAATTCTATTTTTTGCATAAAACCATCAATCATAGATTCAATTTCTATATCCGTAAATTGAGCAATTTCTATTGCATTATATGGACAAATTGGAGCACAGATGCCGCAACCTGTACAAACCGCTTTATTAACTTGTGCGACTTGCTTACCATCGAACTCGACTTCACTTACAGCGTCATATTCACAGACTTCTGCACATTTTCCGCACCAAGTACAGAGACTATTATCAACACGTGCAATAATAGGGTCAAGTGAAATTGTACCACTTTTTAGCAAAGCATTTATTTTTGCAGCGGCGGATAGGGAAGACTGTACAGATTCACTAATATTCTTTGGTCCTTGGCACGAGCCGCCAATTAATACACCTCTGATAACGGTTTCAACAGGTTTTAATTTGGGGTGAATCTCATTGAAAAACTTATCGGTTCCTATAGGGATTTTGAATTTTTCCGAAATGTGTTTAGAATCACTTCGTGACACCATACCGGTTACTAAAACTACCAAATCAGCTTCTAATTCCAATTCTTTTTTTGCGGTCAGATAATCTTTTACCTTGACCAATGCTTTTTTACCTTGCAATTCAACTTTTGGCGGTTCCTTTTCATCAAATCGGATATAAATATCGCCTTGTTTTGATGATTTTTCATATAGAATTTCCTGTTTGCCATAAGTTCTGACATCACGGAAAAGATGGAAAGCTGTAATATCTTCATACTTTTCTTTGATCTGAATCGAAGTATTAATTGCCGCTGAACAGCATTGGCGTGAACAATATTTGTTGTCGCCTTTGGTTTGACGATTACCTACGCAATATATGAATGCGACTTTTTTTACTTTATTGCCGTTATGAATTAAACCATTCGGGTTAAGTTCAATCATTCTATTGAATTCAGGCAATGTTATTACATTAGGAACCGTTTTATAACCATATTCACCTTCAGCCGGTTGATATGAATCATAACCGGTAGCGATTAGTATAGCACCTGCTGTAAGTGATAATAATTCATCCTTCTGATTCAAATCGAAACATGTTGCGTACTTTTCTAATAAGGCTTTTTCTTCTTTTATAGCATCTACTATAACAACCGGTAAATCGGGAAGTGCTTCAGGATAATTTTTATAAATTGCTTTTCGTTTTGCAAAACCTAAATTGAATTCATCTTCTACGAAAGTATTGCATTCTTCCATCGCTTTTTTAACCAATTCAAAATCAGCTTTTTGCTTTATAAAGCGTGGTTTTATCTTGATATCTATAGCAAAATTACCAACACTACCTGTCACTTTTTCGACTTCAACACCTGTAAAAACGGTTATGTTCTTGAAGCTTTTAACTTCTTTATACAAATTACTGACAATTTCTTTTCCCTTTTGACCGGACATAAAGAGATTATCGGACTGAGCAATATGTCCTCCGACGAAGTAATCTTTTTCGATAAGATAAACTTCATTTCCCAAACGGGCGAGGTCAATTGCCGCTTTCATTCCAGCGATACCGGCTCCGACTACAAGTACGGACTTTTTAACAGTTATTTCGATATTATCGAGAGATTCTGAATGCGAAACTCTATTCATACCTGCTCTGATTAATCCCATTGCTTTAACGGAGGCTTCTCTTGGTTGGTCGGAATGAGGCCATGAACATTGTTCACGAATGTTAACCTGAACATAATTAGTTGGGTTTAATCCCGCGCGCTCAGCAACGTTTTTAAAAGTGTGCAAATGCAATTTTGGTGAGCACGAAGCCACTACAATCGCATCCAATTTATTATCAACAATATCTTGAACCATTTGCTTTTGATTGGAATCGGCGCAAGCAAACATTACATCTTTAGAAATAACAACGCCGTCTTCTTCTTTCAGCATTTTACCGATTTCTTCAACATCGACGTAATCGGAGATATTTCCACCGCAATGACAAATATATATACCTATTCTTTCTTTCATATTATTTTATTTTGAAGTTATCTCAAATTGTTATCTAAATTTCTAATTTACTTAAGTAACCGGCAACTTCCGAAGCCGCGCACCCTGCCGATAAAATCGAATCAGGAATATCTTTTGGTCCAGATGCCGCTCCAGCGACAAAAACACCATCAATACTAGTTAATGAAGGGCTGACCAATTCGTTAATTTGCTTGACAAAATTATAGTCATCCAATTCAAGTTTTTTGTTTGTAAACATCTGTGTAACTTCTTTGTTTGGAAGTACACCAACAGATAATACAACTAAATCGTGTTTTGCTTCTTTCAACTGTCCGGTAGTAATGTCTTCATAACGGATAATTAAATCACCCGGTTTATTTTCATTTTCATGGATTTTTGCAACTTTACCTTTGATAAAGTTAACACCCATCGATTTTGATTGTTGGAAGAATTCCTCATATCCTTTACCAAATGCTCTGATATCTAAATAATATATAGTAATATCAGCCATAGGCAGAGCACCCATCAGCAATTGTGCTTGTTTAATGGAATACATACAGCAAATTTGAGAGCAAATTGGATTGTTCTCACATTCCCCGGCGCAATTGTGGTTTTCTATTGCCGAATCTCGGGACCCGGTACATAAAACATAAGCAATATTGTCGGGAGTTTTACCGTCGCCAGGACGTAAAACGTTGTTATATGGTCTTGTTGGTGCGATTAATCGGTCCATCTGCATTGAATCTATAACATTTGGATATTTGTTGTAACCATATTCCGGTTTGCCCGATGGTGGAAACAATTTGAAACCTGTTGTAACAACAACCGATTTTGCTTTAACATCAAAAATTTCTTTCCTCTGCGAGAAATCTATTGCAAATGCTGGACATATATTCAAACACTGATGACATTCACGGCAGTTACTACAATCGAGGCAACGTTCAGAACTTTTTAAAACTTCTTCTTCTGTAAAAGTAGATTCAATATCATTAAAATCTTGAATTCTTTCACCGACAGGTCTTAATTTTTGCTCGACAGGTAACTGAAATGTGTAATCTTTTTTACTAAGAACTTTAGTTTTATCTGAAGCCGGCAATTTATCACCGTCTTCAAATTCCATAAGATTTTCGCCGTTTAAGTATTTATCAATATAAAACGCGGCTTTTCTTCCTTCTCCAGCGGCTTCGATTATCGAACTTGCACCTTTGTGCGAATCTCCACCTGAGAAAATATATGGCATTGAAGTTTGTAAAGTTTTTTCATCGGCAACAATCGTTCCGTTACGTTTTAATTCAAGTTCATTCTGAAAAACGGAAGAAGCAGGGCGAAGGCCTATAGCAGGAATAATAACATCTGCTTGAATCTGCTTTTCCGAACCGGAGACGGTTTTGATTTCGGGTTTACCATCGACGAATTTAAACGATGATACAGAGATAAATTCTAAGTAAGGTTTATCATTTTTAGTAAACACTTTGGTGGATACCGAAGCATTATGCAGTTTTACGTTTTCTTCAAGTGCTTCATTGACTTCGAAATCGAGCGCGAGCATCTCGTCTCTTTTTTCCAAACAAACGATAGTGACTTCATCCGCACCCAAACGGATTGCTGTACGGGATACGTCCATTGAAACATTTCCACCACCAATCACTACTACTTTTTTCCCTTTTAAACTCTTTTGTTCATCCGGTATTTCATTACTCAAAAATTCCATACAATCAAGAACTTGAGTCAATTCGGCACCTTCGATTTTTAATTTACTCGATTCTCCGGCTCCAATTGCTACAAATACAGAATCGTAATTACCTTCTTCTTTGAGTTTTTTAATATCGGTAATTTTGGTGTTAACTTCAAATTCTACGCCTAAAGACAATATATTTTGGATATCCCTTCTTACAACATCCTTTGGCAGTCTATATTTTGGAATAGTTAGCCATAACATACCGCCGAGTTCTTCAGCGGCTTCATACATTTTGACAGAGTGTCCTTTTAAAGCCAAGTGGTATGCGGCTGTGAGTCCGGCAGGACCTGAGCCAATTATAGCAACTTTCTTTCCTGTTTTGTTTTCGATGTTTACAGCAGGAGCTTCAGGATATTTTTCATAATAGTAATCTGAAAAGAACCTTTTAATTCTTCGAATATCGACAGGGGCTTCGAGACTTGAGCGAGTGCACGCATTTTGGCAAGGAGCAAAGCAGGCTCTACCTAAACTACCGGGTAGAGGAATATCTTCAAGGTGCAATTTCATTGCTTCTTCGTATTGTCCGTTTCTTGCCAAACTGATGTAACCATAAGGTTTTACACCACCAGGACATTCATTAATGCACGGAGCCGATTCATCCAATCTTTCAATTCTGGCAATCCGTGGATTAGCTAATGTAAAAGGGATATAAGCGACTTTTCGTCCGGCAAGATTAGCGTTATATTCATCCAATCTTATTTCCGGACAGACAACCTCACACATTTGGCAACCGGTACAAGCTTCAGGAATTACATACCGTGGATTCTTGGTGAAATTTATCTGGAAATCTTTTTCGTTTTTATTAATCCCATCAATTTCACTATTTAACATTAAAGTGATGTTAGGATGACGAGCCGTTTCAGACATTTTTGGAGTAGTAATGCAAGCGGCGCAGTCGAGTGTAGGGAAAACCTTACTTAATTGAATCATTTTTCCACCGATTGAAAGTCCTTTTTCAATCAATAGTACTTGGTAATTCATATCAGCTAGATTTAAAGCGGCTTCCTGTCCTGCAATTCCGCCACCAATAACTACAGCATCGTATATTTTATCGTTTTGTGACATATCTATTTATTAAGATTTATTTATTTTATTCTTTAACTATATTTTCAGAGCCAATTTTGCCAATTTCTGTCAAAATTCTACTGAAGTTATCCATGTGGTTCGAAAAAGGTTCAGCGCAAACAGAGCAAATTGCCGCCATTCGGATACGTTTAGGGCTGATGTTTTTCTCGTTCATCAATTTTTGCGCTTCTAAAATTATATTGTTTGTATATTCAGGACAGCTTGGACTATATGAACATTCATGTCCATCAGCCGCTATAAAAACACCATCAAAACCTTGTTCGAAGGCGTGCATTATCCATCGTGGTTTTATTCCCGATGAGCAAGGCATACTAATTACATATACCGATGGTGAATAATGAATCTTCCGTAATCCCGCTTGATCTATTCCGGGATCGGAAATCTTATCTGTTGAAAAGACAAGAATTTTTGGTCTATAAACTTCTGTTTCCATTTGCAACTATTTATTTTTTCTAAATATAAAAAATCATCTACTATAAATAGATGACTATTAAAAAAACAGATAAACCAATTAATGATTTATCTGTTCGTAACTATGCTTTTCTTAAAAATAATCTAGTGTAACTATCTTCTTCAACTACACCTAAAAATTCGTGTTCCATTTTTTCGCACCAGCGAGGTATGTCGTGTTTTGTTCCTTCGTCAGCTGATAAAATTTCCATAATATCTCCTGATTCTAATTCGCCAATACCTTTTTTGGCGGCCAATAGTGGTCCCGGGCATGCTGTTCCGCGTGCATCAATAATTGATGCAACGTTTAATGCGTTTGCTTCTTCTTTTGTCATGTTATAATTCCCTTTTATATTAGATAAATAATTGTACTTTACTTTCACTTGCGTCGGCTAAAAATGTAGCTACACCGCAAATATTTAGATTAGGATAATCTATAAATTCTTCCTTTTTCATTCCCATCAGATTCATGGACATTTCGCAAACATTAATCTGGATTCCTAATTCACCTGCTGTTTTGAACATTTCCGGTAAGGATGGAACGTTGTTCTTTTTCATAATACCTTTTATCATTTTGCTTCCCATGCCGGCCATGTGCATTTGGGATAATTTTAATTTTGGCGTGCCTTTAGGAAGCATCATACCAAACATTTTACCCATAAAGGTTTTTCCTTTTACACTTTTATTTGGGTCCCGCAGTGCGGCGGTTGCCCAAAATGTGAAGAATAAACTTACTTTTGAATCCATAGCGGCGGCGCCGACGCTGATAATCATAGCAGCGATAATTTTATCAAGATCACCGGAAAAAATAACCATGGTTACTTGATCTTTGGTTCCTTTTTCTAGTTTTCCAACTCTTTTCTGTAAATCCAGAAATTCCTTGTCGAAATTGGTTTCCATATATATATCTTATAATGTTTCTGAAAAATAATTAGTTTTAACTACAAATTTGTACTTTTGATAAATTTTAATAATTTAAATAATATCTTTAGTCAATACGAATCAAAAAAACATTTATTTTTAATATAAAGGAAAATAATCTACTAAAAGCGGACAAAAAAGTCTTGTTTTATTAAAATTTATTAATAATGGCTTTTATTGCATCTGTAAGTTCACCGCTTTTTGATTTTATTATTGGTATATCAGTCATATTTATATGGCTGATATGCTTTTTCATATTGTTGAACATACTTCCGGTTGCAACTTTATAAGTAGTGAAAAGAGCGACCTTTTTATCGGATAAATCCGGCAATTTTGCCGCGAATTCTTTCCACACTTTTTGCGGATGCTGAAAAATTATCATCCATCCACTAGTCCAACAACCCAAAAAAACTATATCGGAATTTGTGATATTTTCAGGGCTATAATCAAAAATCGAAATGGATTCCGCATCGATATTTTGATTTTTTAGTTGTTTGCATATTTCACCGGCGAAATGCTTGGTATTACCGGTTTTGCTGTTATAAATAATTATTGCTTTTTTCATTATATAACCTTTTTGCAAATTAAATAATAAAAAATGATGTTTCTATTTCGACATTGTTTCTTAACATATCGTAAACCGGGCAAAGCGAATCTTCGGAAATTTTTGCCGCTCTTGATAAATCTTCAGGTTTAACATCTTCCGATTTGATAGTTACTTCTAATTTGATTTTTTCAAATGAGGTAGGGTGGACGCTTCTGCGTTTACCGGAGGCTTGAATTTCGAAACCTAAGATGGTTTTGTTCATCTTTCTTAAAAGTAGCAACATTGACGAACCATAACAAGAGCTTAGGCTCATCAATAGTAATTCCAATGAAGTGAAACCAAGGTTATCGCCAAAAGGTGGAACATAATCGATAGCGACGGTCATATCGCCGTCGGCTTTTGCGATAAAATTTAATTTATCATTTATTAATGATAATGAAACTGAAAGTTCATCTGATTTGTTTGATGTTGTTGACATGATTTTATTTTCCTTTAATTTATACTTACTCTAAATTTTAATTCCTAATCTTAGAAAAGCAACTACAGCGTTTTCCAGTTTTCTATCCGTTCCTGCCGGATCAATTATATACTGAATATCAGGACGCAGATAAATCCATTTATTTATTTGTAATTGATAAGTTAATTCCATTGCTGTTTCACTATCTATTATGTTTTTATCAATTCCGGCATAAGCAATTGCTAATCCTGCCATATCAGCAGACCGACCAAAAATTCCACGGCAGTTGATTCCTAAACTATAATAATGATTGTGATTGTTTTTCGATTTTGGGCTGAATCCAATTTGAGAAAATAGTGATAAAGTAGTTTTCTCATTAGAATAAATTTCTTGGTCTGCAATAAGATATACTCCACCGTTTTCCTGCTCTTGAGGTGTATTATCATTGTGCTCGTGAAAATATGCGCCAAATTTATATGTAGCATCAAGGTTTCTTATAAGACTTTTCTTGAACCTTAATTCTCCGACCGATAAATATCCATCTTCGTTGCTTAATTTCCAATTTACATTAAAAGGATTATTCTCATAATGGTCCGGTGTACCATCATAAAGTGCAGTATGTATAGAAAATGTATTGTTTATTTCCCATTCAAACATTATTCCTAATGCAGTTAGCGGAAAAATCGGGGTTGGAATATTATCTGAAATACTGGATTGAATTCCAAATGAACTGTTATTGAAAACTGTTCCATTTTCACTAGCGGCAAATGTGGCGTTCAAATCCTGAAGTCCAATAGTAAATGCAATATTCCCAAATCTTTGTTTATACCATAATTCATATAAAAATGTAAGATTTCCTGCCTCGATATTAGAAACACCTTGGAAATCACCAACCAATTGTTCTGATGGTTTACCCCCGTGAGTATTTGCGATGTTTAAGAATAGTTCGCCGCCTTTCCACCAGTCTGCTTTTTCAAAATCAAATCCTAATTTAGCATTAACCAACCCTAAATACATAGTGCCGGATTTAATACCACCGTCAAAATTATTTACTAAATCGCCGGTATAAAGAATTTCCCAATTAAAAGCGGATTGCTGAGATGCTGAATCATTTTGTGATTGTGCAAATATCGGAGTCATTAAACTAACGAAAAGTATAATAATTATTAGTGGCGTTTTCAATGTTATTTCTTTATATTTTTCAACAAGATTACTGTAAATGTTATGGCGCAGATATTGAAAACCGGTATAATGAAAATTGCAGGAATAATGCCATATCCTAATAAACCCATAGCGATTATTTTTGCGCTTAAAGCAGTCATTAAAAAAGATAAAAAAACATAATAAATCGCCGCTGATAAATATCCCAGAGGCTTTTTCTTAAGCAGCATAATAGCTGACACCATTGCCAATGGAAGTAGTAATCCCAAGTCCATTCCTTGAACAATTAATGTGGTGAAATGCTCAACAGATTTTGGTGCTATACTACCGTCTATTAGCGGTGGTACGACTATGCTTAGCCACATCAGAGCGATTAAAGACGTTCCAATTACTAAAAACCAACCTATAAATTTAGTTGGCGTTTTAGGACTGAATTCATTGGATAAAGTCTTTATATCGAAACTAAATATGGTATTGAGAAAAGCGAAAAAAGTCAGTCCGAGTAGTGCAGTATAAGCCAAAAACATAGGATTATACATAGCCATAACAAGATAAAATAAATAAGAAACAAGAAAATATCCCAAAGTTCCATTAAGAACAAAACGCCATCTTAGTGAACCCCTCAAGGATAAAAACAATGAAATAAGTAATAATGGTATGGCTATAAATAGTGTTACATAATCCTGCGCTATTCCTTGCGGAGCTACTTGAGCGGACATATCCTTATATAATCCAACGCCATAAATTTCAACCGTTTCACCACGAATGGATTGGTATTCGTATTTACCCGGTCCTCCGGTAGAGAAAATCCCAAAAGAACTAGCAATCCCCGAAAGGATTGCTATAAAAATCACCAAAATTGTTATCAGTTTCTTGTTTTTCATTTTTGTTATCTAAAAAGTATTGCAAAACTCAAGCCCGCTCCTATATCAACGCGGACATGATCGTCTGTATAAGTTTTAAACGGTTTAAATGGACTAATCTTGTAAACATCGTCCAAAGGATAATCTCTATCGGAAACATTTGCATATATACTTGGAGCTAAAGAAATCCCAAATCTCTTGTTTATATTATAAGTTAAACCAATTTTCAAATGAGTGGATCCGGAAAAATCGTGTCTATCCGTATAATCTGAATTATAAGAAAGTGCCATTAGTTCAGGTTGAATATAAAATTTTGGGCTTAATTCAAATATATGACCACATCCTATACCTGTAATAAAAAGTTTGTCTTCCATATAGTTTACACCGATTGTGTATAGAGTGTAAAAATCTTTAACACCGGATTTGTATGTTAGTCTAGTATTTGCATAATCGGCAACTGATAGTTCCCATTCGTGGAATCCGCCTTCACCAACGATATTTATTAATCCTATAGGAATACCACTTTCCAAAGTATCACAAATATTAATTAAACCGATTTGAACACCATTAAGTTTATGCGCGATGTTCACAATTCCTGCGGCTTGCACTCCATTGCACTCACCTTTTACAACGTTCACAATCCCTGCGGCTTGCACTCCATCAAATCTTCCATCGTTAACATTGACTATGCCTGCGGCTTGCACATACTTTGACTCACCTTTGGAAATATTCGCTACACTGCTGGCTTGCACTCCGAAAAAACCTTTATCAGCAATATTTGCTACGCCTGTTGTTTGAATTCCGATAAATTCGTTTTTTACTACATTGACAATACCAGCGTTTTGGATACCTCTGAAACTTTTGTTTGTAACATTTATTATACCGGCTTCTTGTACACCAATGAAATCTTTGTTAACTACATTCATAATGCCGGCACCTTGATATCCGGTAAAATTACCATTGACTGTGTTCATTATACCGGCACATTGAATACCAAGAACATTGTTTTTAACAGTATTCATTATACCGGCACATTCCATACCCCGAATTCCGCCGGTTACACCGACAAGAGCATTGATAGAAAATCCGAATTCGTAATTGGCACTTTCGGCGCCGCTAGTACCGATGGGATAGACAAAGCTGATTTGTCCAGGGAAACGCTTTAAAGTATCACTTTGAGCGTGAAGATTTACACTGAATAATAGTGTAATAAATACAATTAGAATTGTATATTTTGTTTTCATTTTAGACCTCTAAAATAATTTTTAATAATAAATTTGATTTAATAAGTAAATACAAAATCCATTACGAATAAAAATAAAAAAGGTTTAACTCTATATGTTTATTTTTTTACAATCGCTTTTGAGAGGGCAGTCGGAACATCCTGATAAATCTGTCGGACAGTCGCCTGTTTCGCATGATTCACAATCCGATGAACCTTTCTTTTTCTGTTTAAAAAAAATTTTATATATTGCAAATATCACCGAAATTGCTAGTATTATATAAACTATTATATTTTGTACCATGATTATATAATTTAGATGAACAAATTACCAATTTGATAAACCGCAAATGCTATTAACCAAGCCACTAACGTAGTGTAAGTCAATGTGAAGGCCGCCCAGCGCCAATTTGCTTCTTTTTTTATAGCCGTTATAACGGCAATACAAGGAAAGTAAATCAGTATAAATAACATAAACCCATAAGCAACTAATGGAGAATAAACATTTTGTCCTTTGTGTGGACCAACCGTATATTTCTGCTCAATAATTTTATCTTTAAGTGATTTACCGGAAACAGTAGGGTCGTTGTCAGCTTGGTATAATATACCCATAGTGCTGACAATGACTTCTTTAGCCGCTAATCCGGTAATTATGCTTACGCCCATCTTCCAATCGTATCCTAAAGGTGCAATTATTGGTTCAATTGCATGACCAAGTTTCCCGATATATGATTTTTCCTGATGTTCAGCCGTTTTTTTGACTTCTAACTGATGAGTTAATTGAGTTTTTTCATTTTTTGTTAAGTTTGTATTACTATTAATAATTTTACCTTGTGCGGCATAATCTGTCGAATATTTAACATCGCGTGGAAAATAGACCAATGCCCAGATTAAAATTGATGCGAGTAGAATAACACTTCCCATTTTTCTAAGGTACTGTACGCCTTTCATCCAAACGTGAACCAAAGTGCTTTTCAATGTGGGGATTCGATAGGGAGGAAGCTCCATAACAAATGGTACTTCTTCCTTTGAGAAAACAACCTTCTTCAATATTAGTGCAACAATAATGGCTAATAATATTCCAATAATATAAATTGAAAAGAGTACCAAGCCTTGATTTTTTGGAAAGAAAGCTGAAATAAGCAAAACGTAAACCGTCAGACGCGCACTGCAGGACATAAAAGGAGTGATTATCATTGTCAAAATTCGGTCTTTTTTATTTTCCAATGTTCGTGTAGCCATCACTGCCGGTACATTACATCCGAAACCCATAATCAAAGGAATAAACGATTTGCCGTGCAAGCCTATTTTATGCATCAATTTATCCATAATAAACGCGGCTCGCGCCATATAGCCCGTATCTTCCATCAATGAAATGAAGAAAAATAATATCAGAATGTTTGGGAGGAAAACTATTACACCGCCGACGCCGCCAATTATACCATCAACAAGCAAGTCCCGTAAAGCACCCGGGGGAATAGAATTTTCAAGGAATCTCCCAAGCAGATGAACACCGCTGTCAATCCAGCCCATTGGGTAGCTCCCTAATGTAAACGTTGCTTGGAACATTAAACCCATCAATATGAAGAAAATAGGGAAGCCCCAGAACTTATGTGTCAATATATCGTCGAACTCTTTTTTCTTAACCCGCTTATCTTTTTTATCAATAAAGTATGTTTCTTTTAATGCACCATCAATAAAACCATATTTTGCGTCGGTTATTATTGTTTCCGATTTTTCAAGATATGCTTTTTCTAATTTTTCGATTGAGCGGAGTGTGACTTCTTTGATTTTTTCAAAATTGTTGTATCGCTTTAGTTCATTCTTTGTAGTTTGATCGTTTTCTAAAAGTTTAATGGATAAGTAGCGCGAAGAAAGTCTGTCGGTTATTTCGCAATTAAAACGGATTTCTTTTTGGATGGCTTTGATAGCAGTTTCGATATCGCTACCATAATTTATATGTATATGGCGCACGCTCGGGTCGCGGTCTTCATAAACTTCGATGAGTTTGTCGAATAGCTCATCAATACCTTTACCACGCGAAGCTACTGTAGGTACAATTGGAATGCCGAGCATCTTGCCTAAAGCGTCGTAATTGAATTGGACGCTACGTTTTTCCAATTCGTCATACATATTCAGCGCAATTACTACCTTGATATTCATATCAATCAGCTGTGTGGTTAAAAACA
The DNA here is from genome assembly GCA_037127915.1 of bacterium. Lineage (GTDB taxonomy): Bacteria > Bacteroidota > Ignavibacteria > Kapaibacteriales > UBA2268 > JBAXXL01. Next base: position 25,755 of record JBAXXL010000012.1, on the reverse strand, counting down.
TATTGCGTTCGATATTCGATGCGTCAATTACGTTCACGACAATATCCGGCATATTATCGGTTAAATGTGCTCGGACATATAGTTCTTCCGGTGAGTATTCACTAATGGAATAAGTTCCGGGTAAATCGGTTATTTTAAAGATATAGTGGTTCTTTCGTAAAATAGCTTCTTTAGCGCCAATTGTTACACCGCCGTAATTTCCCACTCGTTCGTGAGAGCCGGAAGCATAGTTAAATAGAGTGGTTTTGCCCGAGTTAGGATTGCCGACAAGAGCTATGTTTATAGTATTCCCTTTTTCAAAAGCAGAAATCTTAAGTGTTTCTTCGTCAATTGTACCTTCATAAGCTACCGGGTTGAGTTCACTCCCCAAATCGGCGGAAATAACTTCAACCAAATCGGCTTCGCTTCGGCGGAGTGAGACGCGGTAATCCATAATAGCATATTCGATTGGGTCTTGTAAAGGAGCGTTCTTAATAACTGTGACCTTTTTCCCTTTTACAAATCCCATTTCGGTTATTCTTTTTCTGAATGCCCCGTGGCCAAGTACTTTAGTTATAATGCCTTCTTCACCGGTTTTTAAATCCGAAAGGCGTGTATTCTTTATTATAGTGTCCATTTATCATTTAATTTAGTTTAACCTAAAAACGAATACATGGATGAATTATTTTTAATGATTGGGAGAAAAAATTGTAAAATGTTCTACACCTACGAAGATATAGAACATTTTTCTAAATTACGCTTTAGCAGTTTTTTCGTGTTTATAATATTTCAGAATAATAAAATCCGCTGTAACAGCACTTACTATCAGCATCAAATCTTGATATATGCCAAAATTAAAGACCGCGCTTAAGCCGATTAATGCCCAAATCGAGGGAATAATCAGCAAGTATTTTGGGAATCTGGCTGTTGCCAATATCATAAACCCAAATGTGAAAATTGTAGTAGGGCAGGGCAGACCAAGCGAGATGATTTTGCTCATATCACCCAAAATTATTAATCCAATGGCAGGATAGAGCAATAAACCAAATATTATCAAAAACTCGCCTATTATTGAACGCGCGGTTTTGTTCAATTCATATTCGAATTTTGGTTTTACTACACCGGTAAGCAGGAATAAAACCCCTTGCAGAACGAATAAACCGCCGAATCCCCAAGCCGCTTTGTTTATAGATGTGAAATACGTGAAATGATAGGCAATTCCCATCCATATCCATAGGAAGCCTAATGCGGCTGATATCCATGATGTGCTGTTTTTAACTATCTTGTGCAGGGTATAAACAGCTAAAAAGCCTACTATTGCTATTATGAGTTGTATCGGAAAAATACCTGAATTATAATTAGTAAATACCGATAAAAACTCGTCTGTTGTAAAGGGTACTTTCATATAATTTTGTTGATTTAAATTTAAAAACTTTATTTCAAGAATTTATTAGGAAGTTATCAATTAAAGATATTTGCTTATCAATACAATCAAGTCTGTTTTATTGAAAGGTTTCGATATATAGTCATCGCACCCTTTCTCTAAACATTTTGTTCTTTCATCTGCCATTGCATAAGCTGTCATTGCTATAATTGGTAAATCAGGTTTGAATTCCTTGATTCTTAAAGTAGCATCAAATCCATTTATAATCGGCATTTGGATGTCCATTAGAACTAAATTTATATCGCTATTGTTAAGGCAGATAGATATTGCTTCCTCACCATTTTTGGCAAAAATCAATTGTAAATCTGTACCGTCTAAAATTTGTTTTAACAAATCAATGTTATCTTGCAAATCTTCGGCAATTAGAATGTTCTTGTTTGAAATATCTTTTGTGAAAGTAGGGTTGGGTTCGTAACTAATAATATTATCAATACTACTTTTTTGGTTGGAAATAGTAAAAAAGAAAGTAGCACCATTTCCTTCTTCCGATACTAACCACATATCACCGCCAAGTAGTTCAACTAATCCCATTGAAATCGAAAGCCCCAATCCTGTACCGCCAAATTGGCGTGTGTAGTTTTCTTCTTCTTGACGGAATCGTTCAAAAATTACCTTTTGTTTGTCTTTAGCTATCCCTTTACCGGTATCTTCAACGAAAAATAATAATTTATCGTTGAGTGTTGTATAACCAAATCGGATATGCCCTTGAATTGTAAACTTTAACGCATTGCTGAGCAAATTAAGAAGAATTTGTTTCAATCTAATATCGTCCGAAAAGATATAACTTTCTTCTTCTTCGAAAGCTTTTTCAACTTCGATTTGTAAATCATCCTTGAAGGCAACTACCTTTTCAATTTGATAAGTAACATATAATTCTTCCATTAAATGATTTAAATTGAAAGTAACTGAGCTTGTACCAAGTAATCCGCTATCGATTTTTGCGATATCAATAATATCATTAATAATTGAAAGTAAGTGCCTTCCACTATTTCTTATAATATTGGTAAATACCTTGCGGTCTTCGTGCTTCAAATCTTCATCATCTAATAAATCAGAAAAACCTAGGATTCCATTCATTGGCGTACGAATTTCATGAGACATATTTGCAAGGAATGATGATTTTAAACGATCGCTCTCTTCAGCTTTTTCAAGAGCATTTTTCAAATCGTCTAATGATTTTTGTCGTTGAATGGATAAGCTGATTTGATGAGAAATAAACTCCAACATTTCTACATGTTTATGATTAAAAGCATTGCTATCGGTATAGCTTTGTACAACTAAAGCACCGATTATTTCATCTTCAATATGAAGGGGTACACCTAACCAAATTTTGGCCGGTGAACCAAATCTTTCAATTTTACCTTCTTGATAAAATTGGTCAATATTATCCTCGTTCACGAGGAGAGAAATTTTATTCTTAATCACATAACCAGTTAATGATTTTTTTGCGGGCCAAGATTCGATTTTATCGATTGCATCGCGCTCGTAAGGTGAACTAAGCATGTCTGTTTCAGCATCATAAAATGCTATATAGAAATTAGTAGTATCAATTAATGAGCTAAGCTGGACTCTAATGATATCAATAAGTTCTTCTAGTCCTTTTGTACTTAAAACAGCATTAGCAATAGAATATAGGACCTTCTGTATTTCTTCGTTTTGCTTACGGACTTCCATTTCAAGAATTAAATCTTCCAATAAATTAAGTTCTGCAATTCGGCTGTTTTCTAATTTAGCAAGTGATAATTGCAATTCGTGTTCGGCTCTAAATCGCTCTATCAGCTCTTTTTCTAGAGCTTTCGTTCGTTCTTGAACCAAAACTTCGAGCCTTTCTTTTTCAGATGATTTCATGTCCTCGGATTCTTTAATCCTTAGCATAGCTCTGACTTGGGTTACTAATTCTGATTCGTCAATTGGTTTGGACAAAAAGGCATCGGCTCCGGATTCGAGTGCTAATATTCGGCTTGGCTTATCCGTTCTGGCGGCGGTTATCATTATTACTGGTATATGTTTTGTTTTGTCGTTAGCTTTCAATAATTTGCAAACATCGTAACCGTCCATTTCCGGCATTACAATATCTAATAATATTACGTCTGGTTTTTCCTTTAGCGATAGTTCAATACCCTCAATAGCAGATTGTGTGCTAATAATTTTAGGTTCAAAAAATGATTCCATTAGTAATGCTTCCAATACTATCAGATTATCTTTGTTATCATCAATCGCTAAAAAAGTAGCCATATTATTCTCCGCCTAACCATTTGTTTATCGTTTTATGAAATATTTGTTCATCAATCGGTTTTGAAATATAATCATTGAATCCGAACTCTAAGAGTTTTTCTCTGTCACCTTTCATAGCTTTTGCAGTAAATGCAATAATTGGTGTTTGTCCTATAGCAGGTTCTTTGCGAAGAGCATTGAATACATTATAACCATCAAGCCCGGGTAATGATATATCTAAAAGAATCAAATCAGGGTTATGGATTTTCGCTTTGTGAATACCTTCATTTCCATCTGAAACGCCAATAAGTTCAAATGTTTCACCCAATATTGCTTTAACAGTTATATTGTTATCCTGATTATCCTCTATTAGTAATATTTTTGGTTTACCATTACCGTTAGTGCCATTTGCATTTTTTATAGTTGGAGCTATTTTGGTTTTTGGTTTGCCGATAGTCATATTTCTAATACTTGAAAGCAATTCAGATTTATTAATATCGCCTTTTTGAATTAACTGATAAATATTATTACCTTTTAAGAAACTCAATTCATCTTTTGTAACGTGTTTAGCCGAAAGAATTAATACTGGTAAGATATCGGTTTTTTCTTTGAGTCTAATCTGTTTAAGAACTTCAAATCCATCGACTTCGGGCATCATTAAATCTAAAATCACCGCATCAAAGCTTTCAATATTGATTATTTCCAAAGCTTCTTTACCATTACGTGCTACAGTAATTGAATAGCCGGCATCTTCCAAAATATCATTCATCTGAATAATAGCCGGTTCGCTATCTTCAACCAGAAGTATGGATTTAGATTCATTAGTTGGGGTGTTAAAATTATCTTTAGCATAGTTATCATTTGTAGCCTGATAAAACCCATGATCAGTAAAAGTTTCATTGCTGATTTTCTTAGGAAATTTCAAAGAAAATACAGAACCAACTCCCTGTTTACTATTCACTTCAATATTTCCTTCAAGCATTGTGGAGTATTTTTTAGCAATCGCTAAACCCAAACCTGTACCACCATATTTTCGTGATGCTCTATCATCCGCTTGTCTGAATTCATCGAATATATATTTAATTTGATTAGAGGATATACCAATTCCGGTGTCTTCAACAGAAATTAGAATATTATCCTTATCCTCGAAAGCGGATATTTTGACAGAGCCTTTTTCAGTGAACTTAATTGCATTTCCGATTATATTTTGTAAAATATGATGGATTTTACTACTATCGCTAACAATTGGCGGTAGATCTTCATTGATAAAGTTCGTAACTGTGATGTTTTTTTCTTTGATAATTGGTTCTTGACTTTCAATAATGCTATGAACTATATTATAAACAGAAACTGTAGAACAAATTACTTCTTCGTACCCGGATTCTATTCGCGAAATATCCAAAATATCATTTATTAATGCCAATAAATTCTTTCCATTTCTTTCGATTATATTCAGATATTTATACTCTTCTTCAGGAATTTTATCGATTAATTTACGGTTCAAAACGCCTGATAAAGCAATGACTGAATTTAGTGGTGTTCTAAGTTCGTGGCTCATATTTGATAAAAATGAACTCTTCAATTGGTTCGCATCATTTAATTGTTTTTTCTGCAATTCTAATTCAATATTATATTCTTTCAGTTCCTCTGATTGGAGAAGCATTTCGTGAGATTGTGTTTCAAGTTCTCTATTTTGACTATCTAACTTTTTTGAATATTCAGAAATTTTATGGAAAGCTAAAACGCCATTAATTCTTTCATTTAAAGTTACATAAACCGAATGGATCATTTGGATGACTGAATCAGAATAATCATTTAAGTTAGCCATAGATATTACGGCGGTGATAGTATTGCCGTCAAATATTGGTATCGAAATAATAGCACGCGGTTTAAATGTGCCTGTAACTGTACGGAAAGTAAACAATGTATCATCAGCAATATTAGTCAAATGTACAATCTTTTTCCCTGCTAATAGAAGTCCAAATTCGCCTTCGTTTTCTGTGGCAGAGAACGGTAAGATATTTTCTTTTGATAAACCGAATGATTCATAAGGTTCGAAGATTTGTCTATCTTTATTGTAATAATATATAGCGGCGATTTGAGAGTTTGTTTCTTCGATAAGTGCACTCAGTAAGTTTTTCGAGAATAACTTCAGCTCATTATCTTTTAGAATTAACGTTGCAAATCTTGAGGATTTTTCCTTAATTTCCATAGTGTTCTGAATAGACTCAGCCAGACGATTGAAAGCTCTAGCAACTATACCGATTTCATTGGTTGATATGTAATTAACACGCGAATTAAAATTCCCCTCACTATAATTGTCTGCCGCTAAGGTAAGCGTTATCAGCGGAGTTCGAATACTTTGAACAAGATAATAAGCTATTGATACTGTCAGCAAAATAATAATTATTACAGCAATCCAAATACGCCAAGCAATAGAATCTTTATCACTTTGTGCGTTTGTATAAAAGGTTTCAGCTTTATTTTTGGCGAAATTAATAACAACGTCCATATTATTAAGTATTTTAGTTACTTGTTTACCGCCTATACCACTTCTTTCAATTCTGGCTTCGGCTGAATCAGCAAATCCGGTGGATTTTAATCTTCTCGTTTCGTCAATGATAGTTTTCCATTCTTGAAAGGAATTATAAGCCTTATCAATATCTGCTTTAGGACCTAAATATTTATCGTAAAGTATATCGAACGATTTATTGACTTGTTGTTCAGAACTGTTAAATTCACTTATAGCTCTTTGAATTTCCTGTGGATTGTCTTCTTGTACTATATCTCTCATTGCTCTGTGCATGATTAATACATCAGCTTTTATATCGCGAGTCGCTCTTGAAACTTGTAAAGGATGCTCGTACATTTCACGTGTGTTTACCCAAAGACTCTGAGCCTGCCAGTATGCTAAACCGCTTAAAATCAAAACAAGCAGTGTAATTATACCGAAACCGAGTACCAACCTCGTACTTATTTTTGTGTTATCTTTATTCATTTATGTTCACCGCAGCATTTTCTAACAATAATATATCTTTTTCAATTTAAGTTAATAGTTTATTAAAGTAATCACTTGTACTAATACTATCTTTATGCAAAAATACGAAATAAAACAGTTAATTTATTCTTTCTTGTTAATTGCAACTAATATTAATATTTTTTGTTCATCTTGCGTTATTCTATGTTTTTACAAATATCGGTGTTATAGGTACATACTGCTTGAAACCTTTGAATGATTTCACAATTGCAGTTTCTGCTTCACCAGTAATAAAGTAACCTTTAGGTTTTAATGAACGTCTAATTTTTGATATTATAAATTCCTGAATCTCAGGTTTGTAGTAAAAAAGGACATTACAGCAAATAACGAGATCAAAATCACCGTAAATACTTGCTGATGGTGAAGAAGATTCTGCGTCTAATAAATTATAATATGAAAAATCAACATGATTTTTTATTTTATCTGCTATTGTATAAGATTCGTTTTTCCTAGAAAAATAATTATTAATATGCGAAAACTTAATGTTCTTTACTGAATTGTAATCATAAATGCCAGTTTTAGCTATCGATAATTCATTGGTAGAGATGTCGGTTGCAAATATTCGATAAGATAAATTATCTCTATTTTCTTGGAAAATGTCCTCCAGTAGAATTGCTAAAGAGTAGGGTTCTTGACCAATAGAACAACCGGCGCTCCATATTCTTAGGTCACCTGTTTTATAATTGTTTTTATTCTGTAAAATCATAGGCAATAAATGCTGTTCCAAAAGAGCGAAAGTCAATGGATTCCGAAAAAACTCACTATAGGAATTGTTTAACGAATTAAGAAAAGCAACACTTTCAGACTCGGAAGAATTTATCAAATTAAAATAATCCAGATAATTATCACAATTTGAGAAATTCATTCTGCTATGCAAGGATTGTTTTAGGAACGTATCGTCATAAATTGATATATTCTTGTCATACTTGGTTCTGTAAAGATTGCCAATGTTTTCTATTAGATTTTTCATTTTACTATATTATATTTTTCATTTTCACCCAAACGGCGATGCAAGTCATTTATTTCTTTTTTTAGATCAACCATTTTCAGTTCTCTGTTTACGGTCAAATCATTGAATCGTTGTAATTCATTTATTTTGTGTTCCAATTTATGCTCGGCTTCTTTGCGCCCGGTGATATTTTGGCTGATTATTTGAACTCCAATTACTTTGCCATCTATGTCTTGTACACGACTAAATATACTTAAAAACCAGAAATTGCCGGTTGGTAAGGTTAACATATCTTCATATTCAGATATTTCATCGGAATCAATTACTAATTTTATCCGGTTCATATAAAAATCTGCTTCTTCTATAGAGAACATATCATAAATGGATTTTCCAACAAAGTCTTCCCGTTTTCCACCCATATTCGATGCGGCTAATTCATTAAATGATAACACCGTGCCTTCGGGTGAGTAGTAACCAATTCCAACACCGGCGTGTTCGTGTAAAAGCCTGTATTTTTCTTCACTTGCTTTCAGAGCATCTTTTGATTGTTTTTCACTTGTTACATCTCGTGTAATGCCCTCTACGGCAATCATATTGCCATCATTGTCGTAAACCGGTACAGAATGTGTTTCCATCCAGAGGAAATTGCCGGATTTATCAAGCCATCTTAATATAAATGGTTCTTGAGGACTTTGAAGTGTCTCCACGTATTGTTGCATAATCGGCTTGTCGCCAGGGTGAATTAATGAAAACATTAATTGTGTGTCAGCCAAACACTCAACCGGTGTGTATCCTGTAATATTGGCTACTGCTTTGTTAATGTAAGTTAATCTCATATAAGGTAATAAGTCATATCTAAATATTATATCATTAGCATTTTCAGTTATACGCCTATATTTTTCTTCACTTTCCATTAAGGCATTAGCAGCTTTTCTTCTTTCAGTAATATCCGTCAATACACAATGAGTTTGTTTAAATTTGTTAGTTGAAGTATATCCGATTAGTCCTTCAAAAGAGGAAACTATAATAGTTCCGTCTTTTTTCATCATCTCAAATTCTGAGTGGATTTTACCTAATTCTTTAAATAATGGGAATCTTTTTCTAAAAGGTTCGACAAATTTTGGAGCTAAAAAATCACCAAACCACTTTCCTAGCACTTCTTCTCGGGAATAGCCTAATAAATCGAGCCAAGTTTGATTAACTTCGATAAAATGCCCGTTTTCGTCTAATGATTGGTAGCCAATAGGTGCTTTATCAAATAGCATTTTGAAACGTTCTTCGCTATTCCTTAATGCTTTTTTTGTGTCCCAGTGGTGAATTCGGTTGACCATCAGATAGCCAAGCAAAATTGTACCAAGTGGATAAATAATTAATACAGTAGGTAAAATATCTTCGAGTGTGGTTAATTGTAGTTTTGCAGGAAGAAATATAACACAAGCCAACATAAGCAAATGAACAGTGATTCCAAGCAGATATAAATCTATTAATCTAATACTTCTTCTCGATTTGCGGCGGAAAACATTCCAAAGAATACCGGTTGTGCCTGAAACAGCTATAACAGTTATACCCATTAGCATACCACCTCCACCAAGAAATACTCGGTAAGAAGCTGTAACTAACATTGCTATAATAGTTGGAATTGGACCGAAGAACAAACCGGATATTGCTAACATTATAGATCTTGAGTCGAAAACTAAACCCGGGGCTAAAGTCCATGGAGTTAGCATGAGTAAAAGACCCACACCGCCGATAATCAATCCAGTTATTACTTTATTCCAAATTGTTTGTTTGGTTTTTTCCTTCACCCAGATATAATCATATAATAATGCAAAAGATAGCAAAATGGCTATGTTTTGCAAGAGGCCTACAACTATCGATTCATTCATAATATTATCTCTGTTAGTTAATTTTTCACAGTTTATTGAAAATCTGTCATTATGTCCGATGCATTGATTTGTTGATAAGGTATTGTAAAAATAAATTTACTACCCTTACCCTCTTCGCTTTCAACGAAGATTTCGCCACCAAGTAGTTCAACTAATCCTTTTGATATAGTTAAACCCAAGCCTGTACCACCGAATTTTCGCGTGTAGTTTTCTTCTTCTTGGCGGAATCTTTCAAAAATTATAGAAATTTTATCTTGTGCTATACCTTTACCAGTATCAGAAACAAAGAAGCTTAAATAGCTTGTATGATATTCATATCCAAATGAAATTTCACCTGTTGTTGTGAATTTCAAAGCATTACCAATCAAATTTGTAAATACTTGTTTTAACCTTATATAATCGGTATTTAGAATACTTAGATCGGATGGTAATGGAGTAGATGTTTTGAAAGTGATACTATTTTTTTCTTTCAATACTTTTTCGTGTTCATAGAATTTATAAAGCTCTTCAATTAGATAATTGAAATTAAACCAACTATTAACAGGAGCCAGTTGACCACACGAAATTTTTGAAATATCAATAACATCGTCGATAATACTCATTAAATCATTGCCTTTCAATCTGATAATATCAATATATTCTTGTTGTTCTTCTTTTGTTAAATCTTCTTCAAGTAATTTCGAAAACCCTAAAATTGCATTCATCGGTGTACGAATTTCATGTGACATATTAGCCAGAAAAGCAGTTTTTAATCTATCAGATTCCTGAGCTTTTTCCTTTGCTAGAATTAATTCATTTTCGGCTATTTTTCGGTCGGTGATATCACGGACTAAGAACAAAATCTTTTCTCCGGCTAACGGAATAAACCGTGCTTCATAAGTATGCTCCACATCGTTGTTGTTTAGATAATATTCCAATGGCTGAACATCAGTTCCATTGAGAATTATATCGATACTAGTTTTGATTTTATTGACTACAGATTTTGGTAGCGTATCAAATAAATTACTGACTGCAACTTGTTTGTTGTCAGTAATTATGGCGTCATTGTTGTATAAATTATAATCATAAACAATACCATATTTATCAATGATAAATTTATGGTCGGGAACAGCCTCAAATAATGCTCTTAATTTTTCTTCTGCATCGGTTCGTATTGTTATTTCATTTAATAAGTCATTTTTTTGTTCATAGAATTGTTTTATTAATCGAGCAATGTCACCGAAACCACTGTTGCTTTTCAGTAAATCTTCAATTTGGTTAATTTCACCATCTTCTAAACTTGAAGTTAAAGACTTTATAGGTTTTGCTATCCAAAGGTTTGATAAGTAGAGAAATAGAGTAAAGGATACTAGTAATACGATGAATCCAATAATTGTAATAGAATCCAGAAATTTTGATTCATCTCTAAATTCACTTTTTTTCTTAAAATCCAACATTGTGATTATTTGACCATTGTGGTTTTTCACTGGATGTGGGATTACATTACTAGGATGATTAATACTATCTTTACTTTTCGTATCGATTTTTAAACTAAATCCTGTAGCTAATTCTATTTGAGCGGTAAAATCCTTGTTCCACTGTTTTGCTGAAATTAAATATCCATGAGCGGGTGTTTTATAGTAAATATCATAAGAATGAACAATCTTTGCTCCGAATATTTCGAATAAATCGCCTTTAAAAACTATAAAAGTATGTATAGTTTTATGGTTTTCAAATAACGACATAACGATATTAGAATTTAATGAGAATTCTGAACAATCTTTGTCGGAAACCGAATAAATTACTTTACCTGTTGTATCAAAAGCACCTAAAAAACTCATATCACAAGTAATAGCAACACCATCAAAATTTTCCTTAGCCCAAGCGGTATCTTTGTTTTGGGTAAATTCCAACATACCATCCCAAGCCGCATTATCAAGGGTAGGTTTAATAAAACTTTCAGTTTTAAATTCGAGTACCTTATTAATGATATTCTGATCGCTTGCATACTTCGATAACAAATATAGTTTAACTTCTTGCTGTCGAACGTTTTGATAACCTAATAAATAAGAGATGATTATCAAAATGACAGATATTTGTAAAGCAATAATTTTATTGTGAGTTTTCATTTATATTTAGATTTCCAATTTAACAATGTTTAAAAATAATGATTATTCTGTAAAAAACGCAAAGTCACCTAAGATTTAGGGATCGAAAAAGTGAATTCTGTTCCTTGATTAACGGAGCTTTTGACCTCTATGTTACCTCCATGCTTTTCTACAAATTCCTTGCAGAGAATTAATCCCAATCCCGTTCCTGTTTCGTTTTCAGTGCCGAATGTACTAAATTTACTCTCAATTTTAAACAATTTGTCAATGTTTTTAGCATCAATTCCCACACCGGTATCGCTTATGGTAAATAACCAGGAATCTGAATTCTGATTAATTGTTATACTTACTTTGCCTTTTTGGGGAGTAAATTTTATAGCGTTTGAAAGTAAATTTCTAATAATGGTATTTATCATATTAATATCGGCTAATATTGAGATACTATCATCAATCTCGAATATTAGTTCTATTCTTTTTTTGACGGAAATACTTTGAGCCATTAATAGTGTATCATAAATACCGTCTTTTAAATTAAATACTACAGGTATAAATTCGATGGCTTGAGTTTGAGACCTAGCCCAAACTAGAAGATTTTCTAATAACGTATAAGCATGTTTCGAGGAACTTTGGATGAATTTCAAACTGGTTCTTATTTCATCAATTTCCATACTGGAATAATTTTCCAGTAATAATTCTGAAAAACCGGTTATGCTATTGAATGGACTTTTTAAATCATGGGCAATGATTGAGAAAAATTTATCTTTAGTAATATTTAGTTCCTTCAATTTTTGTGAATAAGTTTCGAGTTGTAAAGCTGCTTTTTGACGTTCTGTTATGTCAATATACATACCATAAATGCCTATTATTTCAGAATCAACAACAATTGGCATTCCATAAACGCTTACTGCGACAAGTGAACCATCTTTACGTCTTCTAACGGTTTCTTGAGCGGCATTTTCTCCAATTATTGTTTGCTTTGATAATCTGTGGGATTCGTCTACCAAGTGCCGTGGTACCAAAAAGTTATTCAAATCTTTACCATGGATATCTTCAATTCTAAAGTTAAATATCTTAGTAAATTCTGGATTAATTTCTAAAACACATTCATTTTCGTCGAGCATTATAATTCCAATTGGTGCATTTTTGAATAATTGCTCAAAGAGCATTTTTTGCTTAATAATAGCTTTTTCGGCCAGTTTTCTTTCTATTATTTCATTTAAATAGGCATTTCTTTGTTCCGTATAAAGTGTCAACAATTTCGCTATTTCGGAAAAACTACCTTTACCTTTTAGTAAGTCATGAATGTAATCAACTTTTTCATCAGATAAATATGAAGTAATTTGCTTGAGAGGTTTTGCTATCCACTTACTTGTGAAATATACAAAAATCCCAAAAATAATCAGCATTAATGTAAAACCTAATATGGCTATAAAACGTAATGATTGAAATTTGTCGAAATTTTGGTAGGTTTTATGAAATTTCAAATAGTCCAAGTTATTACCTTGGTTGTCTTTTAAAGGAATATAAATAATAATCTCATTTTGCTCAGTTTCAGTATTCTTCGGTTTAGATTTCAGTAACTCCAATTTGAAATCAGTAGCTTCTTCAATATCTTTTAAGTGGACTTTGTTCCATTGTTTTGCAGAAATCAAATATCCTTGAGCTGGACTGTTATAATAGACATCATAAGAAGGGACAATTTTAGCACCAAATATCTCATATAATACACCATCTAAAACTAAAAAATCATGTATTATTTTATTGTTTTTAAACCAATCAAGAATGAGTGCTGAATTTATATTAAACCTCAAGGAATTTGAATCGGAAACAGAATAAATCCTTTTCCCTTTTGTGTCAAAAACCCCTAAAAAACTCATATCGCAAGTAATTATTATTGGCTCTATGTTTTCTTTAGCCCATGCTGTATCACTTTTTTTAGTAAATTCCACTATACCGTCCCATGCGGCATTATCTTGTGTAGGTTTAGAAAAACTTTCGGATTTGAATTTCAAAACTTTTTTAATTATAGTTTCATCACTGATTTTCTTAGAATTCATATAAAATTGAATTTCTTGACTACGTATGTACTCATAACCCATGAGAATTAAACTCATTGCTGTAACTACACAAATTAGTAATATCGTTATTTTATTATGTGTTTTCATTATTTATTTAGATGTCTATTTAACATATTTAAAAGTTGATATTTATCAAATGGTTTTGATATATAATCAGTACATCCGGCAGTTACAAATTCTTCTTTATCGCCCTTCATTGCATAAGCTGTCATTGCGATTATTGGTGTTGTTGAATAATTATGTAATTTCCGTATTTCACCGGTTGCATATAATCCATTTTGGCTTTTTCCTAAGTTGATATCCATAAGAATAAGTGAATAATTATTATATATCGCTTTATTAATTCCATCAAATGCGTTATTTACAACATCAATTATATAATGATCTTTGAGAATTTTTCCACTAATATTACAGATATAGCATCGTCTTCAACAATTAAAATTTTGTGCTTATGCTTGCTAATAATTTCTTGGAAAATAGTTTCTTGATTGGGATCTTGGAATATTTCATTACTGTCAATACTTTTTTCTTTACTTCCGGTAAATTCAATAGGGAGGAGTACAGTAAAAGTTGTTCCTTCATTTATTATACTTGATAGCTTTATTTCACCGCCTACTAAATCAATGTATTTCTTAGTTAATGTTAATCCAAGTCCGGTACCTTCGTGGCTTCTTCCGAGTCCTTCGCTTGCCTGGCGGAATTCTTTGAATATATTTTCGAACTCTCCTTCAGGAATTCCAACACCGGTATCAGTGACTTTAATTACCGCCATTTCGTCATTATTTATAATTTGTTTATCAAGTTCAATATCAATTCCACCAATAGTTGTAAATTTAATGGCATTGTTAATTAGATTGTTTAAAATACTGTCAATTGCATTCAATGATGATTTAATAGGAAATTCTTTATATGTACTTATGAGTTTTAGATAAATTTTCTTATTTATAGCATTAACGCTAAAAACAGCAATTGTTTTATTAATTTGTTCAATCAAATCTATAGTTGAATAATCCAACTTCAATTCTCCTGATTCAATTCTAGATAAATCTAAAATTAAATTCAAAGTTTCCATTAATCTTTTTCCACTTGAAAGAATAATCTGTCCCATTCGCTTGCTTGTTTCCAAATCGGTAGCATCACTTATTAAACCGGAAAATCCTAGTATCCCGTTCATAGGGGTACGCAATTCGTGGCTCATATTAGCTAAAAAACTTGATTTTAGCTTATCTGATTCTTCGGCTTTGATTTTCGCTTTAACAATTTCTTGTTCCGCTAATTTTCTTTCTGTGATATCGCTTACAGAATGTGAGAAAGCCTTTACATCACCATTCTCATCTAAGATTGGCCATGTTACCAGATGGTAATAGCGTCCATTATCAAATATATCATTCGATTCCATTTTCTTGGTTTTTAAAGATAAGGAACAAGGACAGCCTAAGATTGGGTTGTGTATTCCATGTACAAGTTCGTAACATCTTTTTCCGACAATTTCGTCATGTGATAAGCCCATAGAATCACAACCGGCTTTGTTAACCTCAAGGAAAATATGGTCTTTTGAAATCACAGATACAATATCAGTTATTGAATCAAATGTTGTAAGCCATTTATCAGCTGAGAATTTTAATTTTTCTTCAGCAAGTCTATTTTCTGTGATATCCACAGTAAAACCGGCTAGCATGGTCGGAACATCATTAAAGATAATTGGGAACTTAATGGTGTGATAATATCGTCCGTTCAATTCTTCTTCCACTTCGATGAGTTTACCTTCATTTAATATTCTTTTATCGTCTTCTACCATATTCAATGCTAATTCGGTTGGGAACAGTTCAAACATATTTTTACCTAAAATATCTTTTAGAGGTTTACCAATCATATTTTCAAAATTCCGACTTAGGTAAATAGGTCTTATTTCGGAATCTTTGAAGAATATATAAATCGGACTGTTTTCTATAAACGCTTCAAACATATTATTAAATTCTCTGATTTTGGCTTCTGCTAATTTTTGTACTGTAATATCTCGAGTACTACCCGATATACCAATGATTTCTCCGTTTTCATTGTGCAATGGGTTTAAATTAACAGTATAATAATGTAAATGACTATCCGGCATGAGTGTAGACGTTTCTTGCGAAACATTCGAATTTGTTTCATAAACTTGTTTGTGTAACTCCGACCATTCTTTGCATTGATCCGCTGGAAATCCTAATTCTTCGTGCGTCTTTCCTATTATTTGTTCTTTTGTTAAACCCATAGCTAAGCAGAATCTTTTGTTAGCGTGATTAAACCTTGATTCTAAATCATAGCTATAAATTAAATCTAAACTGCTGTTGTCTATTAATCTAAAACGCTCCTCACTTTCTCTTAACTCGTTTTCCGCTTTGTGCTTTTCAGTGTCATCATGAAATACTAACACTACACCGAAAATGATACCGTCTTTATCTTTAATTGGAGATGCGCTATCAGCTATTATGTACTCAGAACCATCTTTTGAAATTAGCGCTGTATGATTAGCCAAACCCACAATTAAACCAAACTCGAGAACTCTTTCCACAGGGCAAATACTTTTTTCTCGGGTTTGCTGATTGACTATGTTAAATACTTCAGAAAGAGGTTTGCCAACTGCATCATCAAGTATCCATCCAGTCAAATTTTCGGCAATTGGATTCATAAACGTAATTTTACTTTCCGTATCTGTAGTAATTACTGCATCACCTATACTTTTTAATGTTACGGATAATCTTTCTTTTTCTACAAACAGCATTGCTTCGGATTCTTTGCGATGTGAAATATCGGAAAATACGGTTGCGAAAAAACCTTTCTTTGGAGAAAAAACAGATATATTAAAATGCTTGCTCAAAGGTGGGTAATAAGTTTCGAATTGTTGAGATATACCTGTATCGGCTACTTCAGCATAAATATCAAGGTAAGGTGCATCAGAAACACCATAGAATTCTGTTGCATTTTTATTAATACCAGTTAGAATATTTAGACCTGTATGCCGTTCGAATGCTTTATTGCTATCTCTAATGATATAATCAATTGGTTTATTGTTATCATCGTAAACTAATTCATGAAGGACAACACCTTCTTCCATAGAATCAAAAAGTGAATAATATCTATGCTCACTTTCCAACATAGCCTCAACAGCAAGTTTCCTTTCGGTTACATCTGTAATGAAGCCTTCAAGATATAACAATTTACCATCAGTTGAATATACACCTCTTCCGCGCTCCCAAACATGCTTTACTTCATTATTTCTAGTGAAAATCCTGTACTCCAATTCGAATGGTTCTTTGGTAACGAGGGCATTCTGGACTACATTATCAACCATTTTTTTATCTTCATTATGGATGATAGAAGCAAATGATAACTTGTTGTTTCCTAAAAACTCATCATTATCATAACCTGTCAATTTGCTTATCCCGCTACTTAAGAATTCCATAGTCCATTCTTTATCATTTGCACAGCGGTAAATAAAACCCGGTAAGTTGCTTATCAAATTGGATAATGATCTTTCGCTGGTTTTTAATGCGGCTTCCACTCGTTTTCTGTCCGATACATCTCTTATAGTATTTAATATTACGTTCTGATTGTTATAATAAATTATTTTAGCATGACATTCGAGTGGAATTAGTGCCTTGCTTTTTCGCAAGTATTCAGTTTCGTATATTATTACATTTTTTTGTTTTATTTCTTCAAATCTTTGATCGATGTTTTCTCTATGATTTGGAGCATTCAAATCGAACCAGGTAAGTTTGCATATTTCGTCATGAGTATAATTTAAAATATTGCATATTGAAGAATTTGCTTCGATTACATCGCCCTTTAAATTAAAAATCAAATTTCCATCGGCAGAATTTTCAAAAATTGATTTTAAATTTGCTTCACTTTCAATAACTGAATAAAAAATCGGATTAGTTATACGTATGAATAAATATGAACCCAAGATTATCAAAACGAATGCTATCAAGATTCCAATTAATATTGCTCTCACAAATGGTGCATTAAATTCACTCAAATCGATTTTTGCAACAATTCCCCAGTCCAAGGCATCAATATACTCATAAGCGGCCAAAACTTTTTTCCCTTGGTAATCAATTCCTTTTAAAGCACCGCTTGATTTAGTTGTCAAAGCTAATTCCATTGGTTCCGCCAATTTGGAATTTAATGAAATGATTTTTGATGAATAATAATGAGAAGTTTTAGAATATATTATTTGAATTTGTCCCTTTTTATTCAAATGACCAATTACAAATTCACCCGAATGGCCTAAATTAACAATTTTAGTTTTGGCCTTTAGGAGTTGAATAATTGTATTTTGACTAAAGGAATTTTCGGATAATGCGTCAATGAACCCTTTTTCGACTTTAACTATATCAATCAGAGAATTTTGTGTAGTATTCATTGACGCTAAATAAAGGAAATGCGTACTGATTAATGATACAATCAAAGTAATCACTGAGAGTATCGATATTAAAACATATATTTTTTTGGATTTGAATAATCTTTTCATGTATTGTCCATACTATATTTTTTTGGATTCTATTTTCATTAATTAATTAAACTTTGTTTTTCGGAATCTAAATAAATTCGCAAATCGTTTCTATAAGCTGTTTCTTTTCAAAAGGTTTAGAAATATATCCCGTGCAACCTTTTAACAGAAACTCTTCTCGATCGCCTGCCATAGCATAAGCGGTCATTGCAATAATCGGAATATTTCTATAATTTTCCAATTTTCTAATTTCCGAAGTTGCAAATAAACCATTTTTACTTTTACCTAAATTAATGTCCATCAGTATCAATGAATACTGATTTTCTTTTACCTTTTCAATTGCATCCACCGAATTGCTGACAAAATCAATAAAAAATTGATTGCTCAAAATTCTATCGACTAAATACAATGATGTTGGGTCATCGTCGACAACTAAAATACGTAAATTAAAATTCTTCTGCTTGTCTAAGTTAGAAATATTACTATTAGCGTTTGTAGTTGAAACATCTATTGATTCCACTGAACTATTTTGTTCCAAATCTGGTATTTTTATTGTAAATACAGTACCAACACCAAGCGAACTTTCTACGCTAATACTGCCGTTAAGCATTTCAACGTATTTTTTGCATAATGTGAGACCGAGCCCAGTACCTTCGTGACTACGGTCTAATCCTTCGCTTGCTTGTCTAAATTCGTGAAATATATTTTCTATATCTTTAGTACTGATACCGATTCCTGTATCTGAAACCTTAATAATTGCATAATTTTGTCCATTGATTATTTCACCTTCCAATGTAACAATAATTGAACCAACATTTGTAAATTTAATTGCATTGTTGATAAGATTATTAAGTATACTTGCAATTATTGTGGGTGAAGAATAGGTTATATAATTATCAAATTTTGAATAGGATTGAAGTTTTAGGTTTTTAGTTTTTGCAATTGCTTCAAAAACAATTATAACATCGTTTATAGCCTCAACCAAATTGATTTCAGATATTTCTACTTCAGATTCTCCGGCTTCGATTCGAGCTAAATCCAAAATCAAATTCAAAGTTTCCATTAATCGTTTTCCACTGGTGTTTATTACATCAGCCATTTCCTTTGCTTTGTCTAAATCCTCCACTTCGGATAGTAATTGCGAAAATCCTAAAATACCTACCATTGGTGTACGAAGTTCATGGCTCATATTTGCAAGGAAACTTGATTTTAGGCGCTCAGATTCTTC
The DNA here is from genome assembly GCA_037127915.1 of bacterium. Lineage (GTDB taxonomy): Bacteria > Bacteroidota > Ignavibacteria > Kapaibacteriales > UBA2268 > JBAXXL01. The sequence continues at coordinate 6,361 of JBAXXL010000012.1, read as the reverse complement.
GGCTTTTACTTTAGCTGTAATAAGTTCAGTTTCAGTTTTTACTCTATCTGTTACGTCGATTCCTACACCCATTAAAAAAGTGCCGGCTTCTGTTTCCAATCTCTTGCCGGTCAGATGATATGAAAACATCTCTCCATCATATCTGATTATCCGAATTATATCTTGATCTTTCCCAATAGTCATAGTTTTTTCTATTGACTTAATCAGCTTGTTTTTATCTTCTTCGGCGATAGAATCAATAATATTATGGGTTTGCATTTCTTCTGCACTTAATCCCAAAAACTCAAGTTTGTTATGGTTCCACCTTACTGGTTTCAAATTTGAATCAAACATATAGAACAAACCGGGTAAGCTTTCTATCAAGAAATCCGAAAATATTTTTTCATTGGTTAATTGGATTTCAGCATTTTTTCTTTCGGTAATATCTACGAATGAAGCCATCATACAAAGTGGTTTACCATCACTTGAAGTTACCATGTTCGCAGATAATTGCGCTTCAAACAAAGTGCCGTCTTTTCGTATGGCAGAACAATCTCCTAAGTATCCATTTCCATATTTTAGTAAAGCAACTACGTCAACGACCTGTTCTTGTGAAAATGCAAAATCAGATATATTTTTTCCAAGAATTTCTTGTTCAGTTTCATATCCCCACATTTTACAGTATGCATCATTAGCATAAATTAAACCACCATTCAAATCTGTTAGTCCGATTGCACTTAATGAAGATTTTACAGCCGCATCTTTAATTCTTAATGATTCCTCTGATTTTTTTCTTTCGGTAATATCGCTGATTAAACCTACGGATCCGATTGTATTACCCTGCAGATCAAGTATTGGTGAACCGCTGATACTTAACCATATAATCTCGCCTGATTTTGTTATACCCCTAACCTCATAACGTTCGGAAAAGCCATTCAAACGTGTTCTATTTTTTTCTACAATTAAATCTTTATCTTCATTGTAAATTATTATTTTATTACCAATTTTACCAATTAATTCCTCTGAAGTATAACCGAATATTTCGCAAATTTTCTTGTTGACGAACTCGATTTTATCGTTATTATCAACTTGCATTAATCCTTCATTCATAGTAGCTAAAAGTGTACTATAGAGTTCCTCGCTCTTTTTTAATGCGCCTTCAGCATACTTTCTTTCTGTGATATCTCTTATATAACCGCCTACACCAAACGTACCATCGCCCAATGGAACTTTGAATTTGTGTGTATCGTAGATTCTATCAGCAACAATTTCTTCGTTGATTACAACTTGATTTGATGTAAATGCAATTTTGTCAGTCTTATAACAGCTTTCGGCTCCTTCTTGATTCATTAATTCGAAATCGGTTTTACCCAATAGGTATTGTTCAGGTTTATTGAAGAAATCCACATAAGGTTTATTCACAATCATATATCTAAATTTGTCATCCTTAAGAAAAGCCATATCATCAGTTGAATTGATAAATACTCTATAGCGTTCCTCACTAGTGCGTAGTGCATCTTCAGCAATTTTCTTTGAAGTGATATCGCGAACAATACCAAATTCTCCAATTATTTTGCCATCCTGAACCAATTCCTTACTTGTAAATTCACCGTAAAAATAATCACCGCTCTTTTTCAGAATTCTTAATACATAAGATTCCTGAGGGATACCCTTTTTGGAAATTTCAAAAGTATTCCAAGCTAATTTCAAATCATCTTTATATACTAAAGATTCAAAACTTTTGCCGATATAGTCAGAAACTGAATAACCCGTTAGTTTTTCAAATGCAGGATTTATAGAAATAAAACATCCTTTGGAATCAATGCTATAAATGAAATCAGTAGCTGTGTCAATTAGACTTCGGTATCTAAATTCTGAAGCGGCCAATTCTTTAGTTTTTATCCTAAGATTTTGATTGTCTCTCTTTTTGGTTCTATATAAATAGAAAAATAATAATGTGCTTGAAAAACCAAGAGCAATAATTATCAACATTAATAACTTTTGGTTAGCATCTTTTTTTTCAGAATAATCTCTAAATCTTTTTTCTTCAAATCTCAATTTTCGTTCAATATTTATTAGAGACTCTTGGTGCTGTTTTTCTTCTTGATTAATTTCAAGTGTAAGTTTATATGCGCTATCTAAATATAAAAGTGCCTTTCCCGGTTTGTTTTCCATTCTATATAATCCGTGAAGCATGTGAGCGGCACGCCTTGCAAAATATTTAACACCAACATCTTTAGAGATTTTATACCCGATTAATAAATGCTTTTCAGCGTTCTTATAATCCTTTAATAGAAGGTAGTCTGAACCAACATTTATTTCTGAACTTCCGGCGGCTAATTTCAAATCAAATTTTTCTCTTATAGTTAGAGCTTGGAAATTGTATTTCAGACTTAGAATTTTATCACCAATTAAGCTGTATAAATGTCCTTTATGGGTTAAAAATGTTGATAGTCTTGCACTATCTTTTGCTGTTTCGGCAATTATAATTGCTTTATCTATAAAATAAAAAGATTTATTCATATCCTTTTCATAATCAGAATAAAATCCAGTAACTTTTTGGTAAGCTTCGCTCAATTTTACTAAATTGCCCGTTAGTCTAAATAGGTAAATGGCATTAAAATATAGTTTTTTTGATTTGTTTTTATCACCTTTTTGTCCTACAATTTCGGCTTGCAATAAACAAACATCGCCTTTTCCTTCATCATCTTTAATTTTCCGATAAAGTGATTTTGAGTAATTCAAGGCACTTTCAGCATTATCAATCATTTTCCAAGTAGAATAAATTCTTCCGAATAAGTAATAGGAGTAAGCGATTCCTTTGGTATCGTCAAGTTCTTCATAAATTTTACAAGCTTCAGCGGCACTATTATACGATTTGGTGTATTTTTGCACAGTATAATAATTAAAACTTAATTGATTAAGAGTTTGTGCTATTTTAGATTTATTACCTATTTTTTTATAGATCGCAAGAGCTTTGATATAGTAATTGATTATGTGATTTATTGTGGAATGATTAATTCGTCCATTTGCACAGTTTATTAAGGCTTCTGCTTCACCTTTAGGATAATTGATATCTTTTGCCATTTTCAGAGCTGATTCACCGGTGCTTATAGCTTTTGGGACATCATACCTGAGGTAATTAACAGACTGCTCATTAAGCTGGTCAACTTTATCTTGTAGCTTTTCTATCTTGTTTTCCGCTTTATGATCTTTTGGATTTGTTTCTGCTAAAATCGTCAGTGGTATGAGTAAGATAAGTACAAATTTTATTATAAAAGTGAATTTCATTTTAAACCTCGAATGTAATCGAAATCAATTAAAAATAATAGATTAACTAATAATTGGGAAGCTACTAAAAATAATAAATGTTATTTTGTAAAAATAGTTTTTCCAACTTACAAATATACCAATAAATTAGCTTAGAACAAATTAAATATTGTTCATAAATCTATATTTTTTAAAAAGTAAGGGTGTATATTTATAAAGAAACTCATCCGGTGAATTCGAGTCATCGGATGAGTAAAAAATTTGTTCACAAGCAAGAGCTTGGGAACGAGGATATAAAAAGTTATTTTTCCGGAGTAATTACATAGATTTGAACTGTTCTAGATAATTGTCTGCCTATTGGTGAGTTATTATCATAAATAGATACGTTTTCACCTACGCCGTATATTTCGTACTTAGCATTCGGAACTTTTGCTTGTAGAATGCTACGGGCATTTTCAGCACGTTTCGAAGATAGATTTTGATTATATTCATCGGTTCCAATTCTATCAGTATAACCAAAAATCTTTACTGTTGATTTATATTTTATAGCCGGAACAACGTTTTTAATTAGAATCTCTTTATCTATATCCGAAATTTCAGGACTATCGAAATCAAAAACTATCAAGCTAAATTTTGAAATCGTTGTATCGGCACTTTGATGAGATTTCTTTTGTGCAAACGAATAATACTGAACAGGAATTGTTCCTGCTGAAGTACTTTCTAAACCTGATTCACTACGTGCTGTGAAAACATAATCTACCGGTATTTCGGAAGCCGCTAATTCATTTGGATAAATGTTCCATAGTAATGAATCAACTTTACCTTGTCCTGCAAATTGGCGAAGAAGTTTGCCGCCTTGCATGATTTCTAGGTTCCATTCTGTTACATTTTCATTTGATTTAGCATAAGGTACAAATTCGATATAAGCAGGTTCAGCTAAGCGGACTTTTTCTTGGTCTATAATGATTGGTTCCATAATATCACTGCTTGACGAGTTGAATTCGATACGTCTATTTTCTGCCTGACCGTCTTCTACTCTAATAGACGAAGCTTTTGCAGGTGATTCTGCGCCAACAACCGTTATACGTTCAGGATTAATATCATAATTAGAAATAAGATATTTTTTTGCCCATTCAGCTCTTTCCATTGAAATGCTTGAATTTTTCTTTTCTTTAACAATATCCTTTGTTCCTGTTATTGTCAACTGAGAATTAGGATTGGATTTCATTCTTGAACCGATTATGTCAATAGTGCTTTGATTTATTTTCTCAGCGTTAGGTTTTAAATCAGCTATACGGAAACCCCCAGCTTGGTCCGTTCCGGTAAGAACTTGATTTTTTGGATTTGGAACGGCTTGATTTTCATCATAGAAAATATATGGTATTAATGGAAATAGTTCTTGATAAGAAATTTCCTGAACCTTAATTTTTTCTAATTGGTTTACGTTACCATCATTATTATAGAAATTAACGCTTGTAAAACCTGTCGATAATTCAGGTGTAAATACAGGAGTAGTATCAATCGCTTCTTCTTTTGGGCATCCCCAAGTTAAATTGATACCGGCACGGATTTGTGGAACCTTCCACGAAGTGTAATTAACGACTTTCGAAACATCTGTAAATGGTAATGCGAATGTTACTTCCGGTGATAGATAAGTACATTTACCGATTTTAAAATCATAACCCAAACCCAATTTTACGCCGGCACGGTATTCGAGAGGTGTGATTTTAGTGTTATCGAACACATAAGCAAAATCACCACCGCCTACTACATACAAGGCTTGATTAGTAGGTAAGAATTTCCATCTTAATAAAGGTGAAAACTCAATCAGATGAATTTTTTCATTTAATAATGGTAAATATGTAGAAGGGACATTAATTTCACCCCAAATACTGCTATAACCAACCATTCCTGATAGATATAGTGATTTAGCGATTGGTATATTAATGACAAAACCGCCTGCAGGGCTGATACCAATTGAATTAGCTGTAATATTTGTACCGGAGAATCCCGGAACATCGAAAGTGTGTAAGTTTACGTTTCCCCTTAAGTAAATACCCATGTTTAATGGAATCTCATTTTGCACATTCTCATCAGCTCGTAGGTTGTTCGATAAACCTAGGGCAATAATTGCTGAAATTAGGATGATTTTCTTTAACATTGCTGCACCTTTTGAATAAATTTATATATAAAATTAAACTTTTTCGTATTAATTTCGTTAATTACTATATTATGTATAACAAAATTAAGAAAAAACTATGAAACGAACGTTGATTATTATTGTTTTAACAGTATTTTTCTTTTCGTTTGGCAAAACGAAAGCAAGTGATGCTTTAGGATTTGGTATATTTGCAGGAGTATCAACGCCAAACGATTATATTACCAATCTCTATAATAGCAACACCGTTCCTAAAATTGTGGACGAACCATTAAATTTAATCTATGGATCAGCAAATTACGGATGGCATATCGGGGTGGACTTAAGAATCGCTCTCGATAAAGAAGCACATACATTTTTACACGGTTCTTTTGCTTGGCATCAATTTGAACCTGTTATAAATGATGTTGTATTGGACCAAAATAAGAAATCGCTCTTTAGTGCCACAACAAGCGTTTTACCCGTAGCCCTTGGTGTAGATTATTATCTCTTTCGTTCTGTAATAGGATTATATGCAAGAGGTGATGTTCAATTTAATACAATTTCGACAAGAGTTAATACTGTATATGATGCAGTTAATACATTAACAAAAATGCCTGACGCAAGTAACAGCCGCCTTGGTGCCGCATTGGGTGGTGGTGTAGAAGTGAATTTGCTTCTAATCAAAGCGGCATTAGAAGTTAAGTACAATTGGATTAATTTAGTTGGTAAAACCGCGGAGGAACCAGCCAAAAACTATCTAAGCACTTCGCTGATAGTGTATTTATAATTGAAAGATTAAAATGAGAAGATAATTAGTCGTCGTTCCTGCGGAAGCGGGAACCTCTCTGATAATAAGTTTTTAGATAGGCTCCAATTTCAAATTGGAGCCCATCTTTGTGTTTTGGAAGTGGAGCCCTTCTTTGCCTAAGAAAATCACTATAAAATCACTACAAAACAAATTTTAAAAATTAA
>JBAXXL010000011.1:0-106531 GCA_037127915.1 bacterium | reverse complement strand
GGCGCGAATCATCGGAAAGAAGCAGTGCACCACGCGAAAGAACTTCTGATCGTGACTTCGAACCGCGCCGTAGATCGGACGATGAAAGAGAATTTAAACCAAGGCGCGAATCATCGGAAAGAAGCAGTGCACCACGCGAAAGAACTTCTGATCGTGATTTTGAACCACGCCGTAGATCATCCGATGATAGAGATCCTAAAACAAGAAGCAGAACTCCGGAAAAAGAATCATCACCACACGGTAAACCGACCGGTGGGAGAGATTACGAGATTACGAAACGTGGGTTGAGGACTACCGGTTTTAAAAAGAGGCCTTCACCAAAGCAGGACACACGCTCGAAATCTCAAATAATTGATGATATAAAGAAAAAGGAAAACTTATTCGATATAAATGAAGGTTTAAGACTGAATCGCTATATAGCTGAATGTGGTATAGCTGCACGCAGAAAAGCCGACGAAATTATTTTATCAGGTGTTGTAAAAATAAATGGCTTTGTTGTAACTGAACTCGGAACGAAAGTAATGCCTGGTGATTTCGTTACTATAGCAGGTGATCCAATTTGGTTGGAAAGACATTTTGAATATATTTTGCTGAATAAACCGAAAGGTGTAATCACGACAACAAGCGATGAAAAAAACAGAGCAACTGTTATGGATTTGATTAAACGCCATGGAAGAGTGTATCCTGTTGGACGATTGGATAGAAACACAACCGGTGTTTTGCTATTGACCAATGACGGTGAATTGGCATATAGATTAACTCATCCAAAATATGAAATTGAACGTGTTTACAACGTAAAATTGGATAAAGAACTCAAGCAAATTGATGCAGAAAAAATCGCAAAAGGGGTATTGATTGACGGAGCGAAAACTTCTGAATGTCAAGTGATGATGTATACAGACGCACCTGAAAGAGCCACAGTAACATTGACCGAAGGCAGAAACCATGAAGTAAAGAAATTATTCGAAGCTGTGGGCTACGATGTAAAAACATTAGATAGAAAGTATTTTGCTACATTGTCCACTAGTGGGATGAAACGTGGTGAATACCGAAACTTAACCGATGCCGAAGTAAAAGAAATCAAATTGTTGGTAGAGCTAATTTAGATTTAGTTTTTCCATATTACATTCTTTTGTTATATTTGTTTTCATATTATAGACGAAATTAAGAAAATTGGATAAAAAAGTATGATTGAAGTTTTAATTTTCCACCTACATATAGTTTGTGCACTCTTTGTATTTACTAAATATTGGCAAAAAGGCGGAATTAAAGAAGGGCTGATGGGAGTCGGACTATTCGCCATTATGTTCTCAATTGGATGGGTTATTACGTCCTTTTTCGCAGGATTTGCAATGCCTGATAAATGGGTTACACCATACTTTACACGTGATACATTAGCTTTAGTCTTATTATTAATTCCTGAAATATTTTTCTACAAAAATTTCTTTTTGAAAGATAAAGGCTAAAACAGTTTATAAAGTTTGTAAAGTTAAAATTTTATAAAGAAGAAGTTATGTCATTCAGAACGCATTGAAGAATCTGAAAATAAAAATAAACTCGTTCCTAAGCTTCTGGCCGGGAATGAGTTTCTTTTTTTGTCAGAATCTGGATTTACAAGATTTGGTCATTTCTGACCCCAATCAGAAATGCATCTGAAAGCTAATGACTTTCTGATTACTATTTCTTAAAATACTTTTGTATCAATGAAAGAAATTCGACTCTGTTAATGGGTTTTGAAATATAGTCGTTGCACCCGGCTTCGATTGCTTTTTCCCTGTCGCCGGATAAGCCATAAGCTGTTTGAGCAATTATAACAACATTTTTGTTGAATTGCCTAATTTGTCTAGTGGCTTCGTATCCACCCATATCGGGCATTTGAATATCCATTAGAATTAAATCAATTTCAGGGTTCGTCCGGCTAACTTCAACAGCTTCAATACCGGTTCTTACTTTTAACACTTCTTTTGCGAAATCTTTGATATTTATTAAGATCAGCTTTTCTGAAGTTTCATCGTCCTCGGCAATCAATATTTTAAGATTTTCAATTTGATTGTCTTCTTTTGTTAAAGGAACATCTATACCAACTACTTCTTTTTCTTTCGGTTCTGCATTGCATGGTAATGTGAAATAAAATATTGAACCAACACCTTCTTCGCTTTCGACCCAGATTTTGCCGCCAAGCATTTCCACATAAGCTTTAGTAATTGATAAACCTAATCCTGCCCCTTGGCGTGCTTGCATGTCTGAAATATCAGCCTGAATAAATCGTTCAAATATAACTTCCTGCTTGTTTTTTGGAATTCCTATACCTGTATCTTTTACATATATTTCTAAGTGATTATCTATTTTACAATAGCCTAACTCAATTGTACCTTCATTGCTGTATTTTATTGCATTTTTTACAAGATTTGCCAGAATAGCATACAGTTTTTCAACGTCGGTTTTAATAATTGCTTCTTTCGTTGGTACTGAATTGCTAAATATTAGATTCATTCCTTTGGCTTCAACCTCCGGCTTAAAGAAAGTATAAATATATTCGATTTTCTCGTAAATATTCACAATTTTAATGTCGGCTTTCATTAAACCTGCTTCTATTTTAGAAATATCAATTATGTCATTTATTATATTGAGCATACGAGCACCGCTCTTCTCAATGATTTTAATATACTCTTGCTGTTCCTCGCCCGATAATCCGGGTTCTGAAAGCAGACTTGCAAACCCTAAAATACCGTTCATAGGAGTTCTTATTTCGTGTGACATATTGGCAAGGAATGCAGATTTTAGACGGTCAGCTTCTTCTGCTTTCTGTTTGGCAATTATTAGATCATCTTCAGCTTTGTTTCGTTCTAATTCACCAGCCGCGCGAACCGCAACCAATTTCAAAACGTTTTCGGCAAAAGTAGAATTGCTTATTGGTTTTTGTCCGATTATTGCAATTAGTCCAATTGGTTTACCATCAAAACTCCAAAGCGTAGTTCCTATATAGCTCTGCGCTTTTAATTCCTGAAGTGCTTCGTCATTGGGAAATAGCTGGCAGACATTTTCGGGAAAACAGCATATTGATTTTCCGACCACATCGCCGCAAGGGGTTTGTTTAAGTGTATAGGAAACATTTGGATCAAATTTACCTTCGTTAAAAATTGCGACAGTTTGGGCTGTCAGTCCGTCGCCTTCGAGTTTGTCTATACAAACGTATTCCGAATTCAGAACTTTGGACAAATACTTCGCCAATGATTCAAAGAAATTTTCATTTGATCCGGGATAACCGCAAGTAAGTAGAAAACTCTGAACATCATCTAAAAGTTTGCGTTCGGTAATATCTTCAACTCTTCCAACCAAACGCACCACCTTACCTTGAGCATCGTATATCGTTTCCGCTATTGCATGAACAAGAATTATACTTCCATCTTTGTTAACAGTTCTGTATTGAAGATCATAAGGTTGTTTACCACGTATTGCATCTGCAAAAACAGAAAGGACATAGTCGCGATCACCCGGATGCACTAAATTTTCAACAAAATATTTAAAAACCAATTCATTTGGCATTTCAGGATCAACATCAAAAATTCGAAACATATTGGCAGACCAGGTAGCAGTATCTGTTGCAACAATATAATTCCAACTTCCGGTTTTTCCTAAACGTTCGGCTTCTGCAAGACTGTTCTCACTTATTTTTAATGTTTCCTGATCTAGTTTTTGTTCGGTGATATCTTGATTAACTCCATAAGTCTTGACAGTGCGACCCTGTGCATCTTTAATTATATAAAAGTGAACGTTGATGTATCCTATTTCTCCGTCTGCATAAATAATGCGATGCTCTAATTTGCGATTGAAGTTGGGGTCTGTTGTTTCGATTGCCTTTTGAGTTTCAATACCTACTAAAATCATATCATCCGGATGTACGAAACGACGAGCATATTCACTGGAAGTCATTGTATAACCTCCTTCCCGTTCAACTGTTGTGCGGAAAATGGTATAGAAATGATCGTTGAATGTAAAAGTGTTACTTGGCACGTCATATTCCCAAGGCCCCAGCTTAGCAATATCAAGAGCATTTGCAAGTTGGGCTTCGCTCTTCTTAATCTTTTCCTCAGCCTGCTTGCGTTCGGTGATATCCATCACCGTTCCGCTCAATTGACATGGCTGTCCAGCACTATCTCTAAATACCTTACCTCTGCAAGAAATCCAATGAATTGATTGATCTGGCCATAGAATTCTGCATTCAAAATTCAGAGTGCCTGTTTTAATTATATCGTCAAAGGCTGCCTTGGTTGTTGGCCTGTCTTCAGCAATAACGTGTTCAAGCATTTTCTCTTGTCCCCACAAAGCGACCTTATCTTTATACCCAAATATCTGATCGTGTTTTAAATTTCTTACTGAGACGTCCTTTATGTGTTCTGGGTCTTCAATCAAACTGTGACTCCAAATCCCTATTTTGCTTGCTTCTAATGAAAGTTCAAGATTTAATTTAGTGTTTCTAAGTTCTTCTTCTGTAAGTTTTCGTTCTGTGATGTCACGTATGGTACTTTGGATTCCTAATAATTTATCGTCAACTGTTACGTGTTTGGCAGCATGAGATAACCACTTGATATTCCCATTAATATCGATAATGCGGTATTCATAATCAGACAATGCTTCCGTTTTTGATTTGAGACCCAGCCATTTATATTTAAACTTTTCTTTATCATCAGGATGAAAATTTATAGGCAATAATTTTCCTATATATTTTTCACCATTTAAACCAAAAATATTTTCGCATTGGGGGCTAATAAATATAAGAATATCATTCTCATCGGTTAGGGTTGTCATATCGGAACTATTATTTACAAAAGACTTAAATATTTCTTTACTTTCTTCGATTTGTTCATTGGCTTTTTGTAACTGGACATTTATTTGTTTATATTCTACATTTTGAACTTCTATTTCATCACTTTTTTGTTTAGCCAAAAGTTCACTTTTTTGTAATCTATCTATATGTCTTTTGACTAATGAAAATAAAAGCAATGAGGTTATAATCACATATAAAAAACCTTTAGAAAGATGTATTAATGTTAATGTTTGTTTATCATCAAAAAGAATATCAAATATAGTGTCGGATAAAAATATCCATAATAAACCAATTATCAGGTATATAATTCCAATTTTATATTCGAATTTGGTATTTTGTAATATTTTAAATTTTGTATTTTTCATTTTAGCTTAGTTTTTTTTATTTCTATTATGAAACGCATTAATTATTACCCAAATATAAGCAAAAAAATGAATATATTTATTACTTTGGGATTTTATTTTTTACTCGTGTACCTAATAATATTAATCCGGCGTAAAAAACTATTACTATCAAATCCATCAAATTTGATGATAGATCATTTATATTTTGGCTTAATGTGCTTCCAAAAATAACTCCCCAACGGGAAATCATTATAACAGCAATCATCCCAGCGGCAAATCGGACCTTTGACAGATCTTTGTAAAATGCCATTATAATAAATGCTACGCCAAAAATGAAATTTTCCGTTGTAATAATATGCCATACATAGAACATAGTTGTTTTTGTCGCCGCGTCAATAATAGTTCCATTAATTATAGGTAAAACAGCAGTTTGTCCATTCCAGGCGTGTGTGAATGAGAAAAGAATTGCAAGAACGCCTGCTATCAGATAGTAATAGTTTTTAACTCTTAATTTGCTTGAATTATTTTGTTTCATATTTGCACCTAATTAAATTTTACCAACATCCAATAATTGCTCCCATTGCAACCATCACAATTAATGAACTGACTGCTTCGAACAACCATAATTTATAATTCTTTCCCATCCAAATAACATCCACAGCAGAAGAAGTAACTAAGAAACCGAACCATACTAAGATGCCCAAAATTATTCCGTTCACGGTAGTAATTCCCGGTAGTAGGGGTGAGGAAGAAGTGAATAATAGTAATAAAGCCAAAACCAGTGCCGTTACAAATTGAACGAGGAAATTCCAAAGCATATTAGGGATCATATCTTTAAATTTCTCATTTCCCTTTGGATGAACATCGGCTAATTTCATCCATAGTTTTCCGGCTACCGGACCATGCGCTAAAAATGCTAGAACAAAAGCGGCGATTGCCGCTACGACGACGGCTAATAAATTGATTGATAACATTTTGTTATTCCTATAAAATTTAAAAAAATAGCTAATACAAACTTACCAAAAAATATTTATTTTAAAACATTTATAAATATTTTCTATTAATATTCCATCGCTACGCGATTCAAGAGGTGTGTGGGAGGGCATCAATTTTCTATTAATATTTATCACTACGTGATTCAAGATGGAAAGTCTGATTTTTTCATTATGAAGTCTTGGTTATACCCCATTTTTCAAAGAGTGATAGGGGATTTCTCTTGGTTCCTTCTCTTTTTCAATGGATCTTGTTTAAAATACAATCAGCAAAAATCGCAGCACCCTTTTTATTGAGATGTACCCCATCAATTGTCAAAAATAGTTTTCTTTTTTTACTTAATTTATCGGGGTCTTTATGTAATTTGTCCCACCAGATTACCGCCCAAAGGTTATCCAAACAATATGAAGAATGTGCTTTTCCGCTCAAGAATCTATCAAATTCTGCTTGAGTATCTGCTAAAATTATGTTCTCTTCTGCGGCAACATTCCTAATAATCTCATTAAATTCATTTCTTTGTAAGTTCAATTTTGAGTTTAAATCTTCGCCAACACAGCCAATTGTGAGAAGTATTATTTTCCCTTTGAATAATCGTTTAATTCTAAGGATATTTGTTTTTAGAAATTCAGAAAATTGATTTGAGTTGGTCATAGGAATAAAACCATTTTTTATTTGTTGCTCGTAAACACGACTAAATATGTGTCCTTTTTCCCTAAAATATGGCAGTATAATGTCATTATAACCACCTTGAAAAACCAGATAATCATAGTCGCTTTTAGCTTCCAAATGATTTAAAAGCCTATCAACAATTATGTTTAGCGTTTCTCCGTCATTGCCGAGGTTAGTTATCCGAATCTTAGCATCCGATCGAGCAATCAATTTTACAAAGCTTGCCCCGAGTTTGCCACTAGTTATACTGTCGCCTATAAATAGTATTTTCATATTTTTCAATGTGGTTAGGGTCGTTTCTTAAGTACTTTGTCTGCCGCTAATTTACCGGTTAGAATTGACATTGGGACACCAGCAGGACTGTAAGCCCATTGACCAGCTTGATAAATTGAAGGTATCGGAGTCAGTACGGAGCGATCTGAGATTTGAATTTTATTTACAACCGGCATAGATTTTTGAAATGCCCATCCAACAATAGCTCCTTCAGAACTTCCTATTCTATTTTCTATGCTTAATGGTGTAAATGAAAAACGTGCCATAACTTTATCTTTTAGCATCGGGTAAATAGAATCGGTGATAACTTTAATCATACGATTCTCCATTTCGGAAGTAAACTCATCGAGCCAACCTGCTTTTTGAATTGCTTTAAACAGATCGTATTCTGCTAATAAACTTATAATTACGCCGGTTTTGCCGGGAGGAACCAATTCAGAATCTTTAAGTCCCGGAATAGATATTTCGTAAGTGTTTAATTCCGTAAATTTGTCAAGCCAAGCCAAAATTTCTTCTTTTTCGACATTTTGAAAATTACTAAGGAGTTCATATAATTCCTTCCGATGTGTTTCACCTAATCCCATTTTTGAAGGATTATAGAAGAAATGCCCATTCCCGATTTTCCTAAAACTTTCAAGCGGCTCATCAACTTCTAAAAACAAAGAAAAAATAGAATCAGTGCCTCGATTTTGTAACATCGTGTTTTTTCTTTCTTCATAGTTTAATCTGATTTTAGGTTCTAAACCGTCTGTAACTGCTATTTTATAAAGAGTTTTTAAATCGCTAGCCCATATCAGATTATCATATTGATAACTGATGTTGTTTTGGTCTAAAACAAGTTTTTTATCAGCCAAAACTTCAATAATTTTTGTTTCTGGTTTTAATTCCCCACCGCATTCTAATATTTTGTTTTGCAAGGCTAATGATAGTTTTCCTACACCACCTATAGGGTAGAAATAATCTATGTATAATGAAAAATAGCTCAATGCAAAAAAAGTAGGCGTATTTTTGAAGAAATGTTGTGAAATTATATCTCGTAGGGAAGGATTTTTTATTATATTTTTCAAATAATCCTCAACCGGCATATTCAGGCGGTTTATTTTTCTAACAGTAAAAATAAATTTGGGTAGCCATGGTAGAAGTGTTTTGAAAATGAAGGTTCTCTCATGTTTTAAATCTTTAAAAACAGGATTCTCTATGCCATAAAGCACATCCATGTGTTTCATTATTTTTCGTATGATTCTTATAAACTCATCAATATCAATTTTACTATCAGGAAATGATTTTATCAAAAGTTCTCTGTATTTTTCCAAATCATTTATAGTTTCAATATCGATAATTTCATTCTCTATTCCCAAAGAAACTGAACTTTTAACAACTTCGATATGAATACCTAATTCTTTTAACATAGTTAGAATAATACCTGCATTTACTAAGGCTCTTACTCCGGCTTCAAAATGAAAGCCATTGTGGGTGAAAGAATTAACCAACCCGCCAAATTCCTTGTTTTTTTCGATTAGCAGTACTTTTTGTCCTGCTCTTGAGAGATAAGCCGCTGATGTCAATCCGGCGATGCCGCCTCCCACAACGATAGTATTGTATTTATTTTCAGTCATATTATTTCATTTAAAAATTATAAACAAATGTAAAATTCAAATTTACTATTTTTTACCATTCAGTCCACCTAATTCCAAACTTATATTCCAAAGTTCGTTAGCAACTTCTTTATCCAGGGCTGGTGGTGCGGGTTCTTCTTCAGTAGTTAAATTAAAGAATTTTCCACTTACTGATTCTAATTCTTCGGAAACACCTAGATAATACAGTGCTTCAGCTGAGATTTCAGGAGATTTTAATGTTTTGTCAAAATAATTCCTTTTAAACCAACGATAAATTGGTCCATTTTCTTGGCCGGTCTCGGTCTTAACCGCTCCCGGATGCATAGTATTAATTGTTACACCAGAGTTTTTGAAATGTTCATTAAAAACTATCATAGATAATTGCTGTGCAGTTTTGGCGGAACCATAGCTTTTCAAACCGGAATACCTTCGCCTTTCCCAATTCAAATCATCAAGCCTCAATCCCCAAGCGGCAAAACGATGACCTTCGGAACCAACCAATATAATTCTGGCTTTTTGCTGAGATTTCAACTTATCCATTAAGTAATAATTGATAATAAACGAAGACAAGTAATGAACCACGAAAACCTTATCCAACCCTTCCTGAGTTAATTCTTGTTTAGTTAGGTAAACACCTGCATTATGTATCTGAACATCAATCGGAGTAGTTAATGCGGCAAGTTCTCCGGCAACCCGATAAATATCTTTCAAATTGCTCAAATCGGCAATTTTGTAATCACACTTCACACCAAACTCACTTTCAATTTCACGACATAGAGCTTCCGATTTTTGTGTATTACGATTAACGCAGAGTAAATTTGCTCCGTGCTGAGCATATTTCCTCGCCGTATCGTAGCCAATCCCAGACGTAGCACCGGTTATAATCACAAGTTTATTGTTGAAATCTTCCCGGCAAATTTTGGGGTCTAAACGATTATTTCTAATCATTGCAATTATGTTAGACCATCGATACTCTTTGCAATATTGAAAGAATTTTTTATTTATCTTCATAAATTATATTTATCCAAATTTATTTTCCATGAACTTTCTATAAGCTTTGCCAAATCTTGGAATATTATCAAAAATATCTCCCCATAAATCGTAATAATCTCTTTGCGCTATGATTTTTTCATCTTTATTTATAGTCAGTCGGGTTGAGCCATATAATATGGAACTCGGATATTTTTTGAAACTAAGGGTCATTTCCCATTCAATAAAAACTATATTATTCTCCATCGATGTGTTAATAATCTTCATTTTCAGGTCTTTTGAACGTTTTGACAGGCGTTCAGTCATTGCTGTAAATGCTTCAATCCCTTTTATATCCTGAATTGAATCCCTGAAATATATATCATTATCATAATAGGGGAGAATATGGGACCAATCAATTCTACCTTCAGTGTTATAGGTTTTTGACCATAATTCCTTGATTAGGTCAATTGTAAGTTTCTTTTCATAAAAAACTTCTTGCTCCAAAGAATTCATAACTTCCATATTCTGATCAATTAAAATTTAAAAATATTCTGGAGTACACTTTTGAGTAGCGGCTCCTTTAATTACAAAAATCGTTTTATTAAATGAAGGTGGACCAAAAAGACCTTTTGCATTATTCGAAAAGCCGTAACCTTCTTTGGGAATACCCATCCAATTTAGATCCAAATTGTCATTTTTATTCTCATCATGAAAGTATTTAAAAGCATATTTACCGGGTTTGAGGTTTTTTATAACAACAATACATTTATTATCTATTATGTTTTGTGCGATTCCCATTATTTTGTCGCCTTTTGCATTGCTAAACTCTAAAAGCAATTGACCATTATTATTCCGCAAGTCGTTTATCTCAATTATCAAATTATGCTGACTAAACAAAAACGTTGACATTACTGGAAGAAAAAGTAATGTTAAAATTAGGTTTTTTAATTTAATCATCTTAAGTGGATTTCTCAATATAAAGACAACTCTTTTTTGTGAAATAGGCAAATTACATTAACAAATATACAAATATTCACGAAAATTGCAATAGCATATAAAAAAAACGTTCCCAAGCGGGATGGAAACGAGAAAAAAAGAGCCAAGAGGAACTCTTGAGTCGAGAAAAAAATTAAAGTTTGGGGTAAACATTCCTATCATGTTTCACATAATTAAAGTGACTGCAAAACAATAAATTATAAAATTCTCCCGTGATTTATTTTGGCTTTGTTGTACATAGAAAATTATATAATCACAATTGAAGATGTACATTAAAAAATATTCTTAAGAACTTAGAGTTACGTGTTGATTTATGTGGGAATTCAGTTTCTTCTTCAAAGTATTTATTATCGGGTAAATTATAAAATGGGAACATAATATGATTAACCAATTTAATATCATACTCTGACATGCTACCGCCTTCATCAGGTTTTAAGAGTGGTCTTAATGCTTCAGAATGTGTGAATAATAAATTTTTATATTCTACTCGACTTGTGCTTACTAACTTAATTTTAGAGGGGTTTGTTAACGGATTATCATTTTCTATGCTTAAATCATCATAAATTTCGTCATCAGGGTACACAAAATCTTTTTTAAGACCTAATTCAGCATTTATTTCTTCATCCCCTACATTTTTGAAAACTTTTCCTAGTGGTGCTATTACAAATACTTCATCCGAACATTCAACAATCTTTTGCTTAAAAGCAAGGTGTCCTTTACCACGCGCCATCGGTACAGGACAGTGCGGCATATTTCGCCGTATTCTAATCCAATTACCAACTGTTATTCCAATAAAAACAATATCTTTTGGGTCTTCCTTTAATCCAAAAGTATGTTTAAAGTTTTTCTTTAATCCATCGAGTGCCTCTATTGTTACATCACCTGTGACTGCGGCATAAATTGAAAGTGGTTCTCCCGGGAATAAATGACATTTAAACGCTATTTGAGAAAACCTATCATTAGGATTTATTCTTCCTTTCTCCATAGCTACTTGTAGCCCTGGTAAATTGTTGGTTGCTACAAAAACATTATCAATCCAATCTTGTTTTTTAAGTTTTATATTTACAATATCATCTGATAATTTCTCAAAAAAATCATATAATGTAGTTCCTGAATCTATCAAGAGACATACTTTTTTATCTTTTTCTATATGCTGTTTACACCTTGCTAATAATAGGGGAACAAATTTTTCAGCTATGAATTTCTTTTCAACTTCAAAATGTCCTAAACGTTCTAAAAATAAAGTTTTTGAATCAGGACCAACTTTAGCTTGTATCATAGCCGAAGTAAGCCAAGTGACATCTTTTGTGAGTTCTTTTTTTAAATGAACACTTAAAGGTTGTGCTACTACTTTGAGTTTAGTCGTTTCATCTTTAAGCCATTTTTGATGTTTATCTCGAAGGGTTTTTTCTTCGTCATATTTTCGTCTGTTAAAAGACAATTCATTTCTTAATAAAATCAATCTCAAAATAACATCTATTAGAAGTATTGTAAGACCAATAATTAAAACATAATTTAATTCGTCCATTTCTTCTCATTCCTTTGTTATTATTATGTACAATTATTTTTTTTGAAATGCATTATTTACAATTCAAACTTACAAAAAAAAATGAATATTGCAAAAAATATTTTTGTTTTTATGAAAATAATTATTATGAAATAAAACTTTATAGCGAATGTTTCGACGAAAGATGGGGAAGTACTGGTCAGGTCGCAACCTGTACATACGGTTTAAGACAAAAAAAAAGAGTCAAGAGGAACTCTTGACTCGAGGAATACTTTCAATTGAAAGGTATGTTATATTTCTTCGCCGATTGAATAACGGAAGAATTTGTTGATTTTTACATCTTGACCAACTTCTTTCGAAATGTCTTTCAATACGTCGCCGACAGTTTTTTTGCTGTCTTTTACGAATTGTTGTTCAACCAAGCAAGCGTCGGTGTAGTATTTTTCCAATTTACCTTGAGCGATACGTTCAGCCATTTCTTCATTTTTGCCTGATTCCATAGCCATTGTTTTGTAGATTTCAATTTCTTTATTCAAAGTAATTTGGTCCACATCGTCGCGAGTGATGAATGAAGGGTTCATAGCGGCGATTTGCATTGTAATGTCTTTGCACATATTCATTGCTGTATCGTTCAAAGTAGGTGCATTAACTTCCATCAAAACGCCTAATTTGCCGTTTGCGGCATGAATATAAGAAACAACAGTACCGGCAGTACAAACTTTATTGAATCTGCGAACTTCGATTTTCTCGCTAAATTTAGCTAAAATATCGTTAGTCATATCTTCAATTGTTACATCGCCTACTGTAGCTTTCAATAAATCTTCATAAGTGATAAATTCACCTTCTAAAAGTGTACAACCAACAGTTTTTACATAATTAACAAAGTGTTCATTCATTGCTACGAAGTCTGTTTCGCTATTAACTTCAAGAATTACACCTGCTTTACTATCGTCTGTTGTACTAACGAAAATTTTTCCTTCCGAAGCTCTTTTATCAGCTCTTTTCGCGGCGGAAGCGGCACCTTTTTTACGAAGGTATTCAATAGCTAAAGTCATGTCGCCATCACTTTCGACTAAAGCTTTTTTACAATCACCCATACCTACGCCGGTTTTTTCGCGCAAGTCCTTAACCATTTGAGCAGTAATATCAGCCATCTGAATTCTCTATAATAATTAATAATTTTTTTAAATTTAATTTAACCCATAATAATAGTATTTACGGGCTGAAGTAAATTTTTTATTCCGATTATCAGAACGAAAAATTGTTTTTCGCGAAATTGTAGATAAATCTTTGGAGTTTCATAACGCCGAGAGAAAACAAAATTGAATACAGCCCGCATTTCAGCGGGCTATATTCATATAAATAACATGTTTTAGTTATCTTCGTTATTCGCTTCGTTCACTTCGCCCGAGGCAACTGCTGTTTCGAATTCATCGTTTGATGAATCCGGCATATCACCTTGACCTGGCTTACGAGGGCGTCTTTCTCTTAATTTACGTTTGATTTTTGGTTTATCGTCATCGCCACCTTCTTTGGAATGTCTATCAGAATCAGATGTTAATTCAGCGCGACGGATCTTAGAGATTTCACCGGCTTTACCAATTCTATCGCACATAATCTTTAGGATTAATTCGATAGTTTTGATTGAATCATCATTTGCTGGGATAGGGAAGTCCACAGATTCGGGATCAGTATTAGAGTCCACCAATGCGATAGTAGGAATACCCAAGATTTGAGCTTCTTTTACAGCAAGATGTTCTTTCTTAATGTCCACGATAAATAGCGCTCCCGGCAGGCGTGTCATTGTTTCGACGCCCCCAAAAACTCTGCGTAATCTTTCTTTTTCACGAGTAAGAAGTAATCTTTCTTTTTTCGTAATTTTTTCGAAAGTACCGTCCACTTCCATTTTTTCAATGGTAGTAAGACGTTTAACAGATTTGCGGATAGTGGTGAAGTTAGTAAGCATACCGCCTAACCAACGTTCACAAACGAAATTAGATTCGCACTGTTTCGCATAATCTTGGATAAGGCCCTTAGCTTGGTTTTTAGTACCAATAAAAAGGATTCCCTTACCTTGCTCGGCAATATCATTAACAGCATTCGCGGCCAAGTTCAGAAGAACTTGTGTCTTACGAAGGTCAATGATATGGATGCCATTTCTTTCTCCAAAAATGAATTGTTCCATTTTCGGATTCCAGCGGCGCGTTAAATGTCCATAATGTGCGCCAGCTTCGAGCAGCTGCTCAATAGTTGCAGCATGTTCCATATCAATCTCCAATTATGTGTTGCACATCTGCCTATTTCATCTTGGTTTCTATAACTAATTTGCCACACATTACCAATCCATAGGCATGATAAATATTTATACAATAATAAGATAATGAACAAATATTAACGTTTTGAGAATTGGAAGCGCTTGCGGGCTTTCTTTTGTCCATATTTCTTACGTTCTACCATTCTCGGGTCACGGGTCATTAAATCCTCTTTTCTTAAAAGAGGTCTAAATTCGGCGTTGAAATCAACTAGTGCACGTGCGATACCTAAACGGATTGCACCTGTTTGACCACTTTTTCCGCCACCTACTACATTTACCATTATATCAAATTGGCCTAATGTATCAGTAACTTCCATTGGTCTTAAGGCTTCTCTTTGGCTCAACTCGGTATCAAAATACTCTAATACCGGCAATTTGTTGACTACAAAATTACCTGACCCGGGAGTAAGCAATCGTACACGTGCAACCGCATTTTTACGTCTTCCTGTTGCAGCATAAGCTTTCATTATTAATCTAGCTCCCATAAGTTAATTGTTAATTATAATTTAATATCAAAAACCTGAGGTTTTTGTGCTTGGTGCGGATGTTCCGGACCTGCATATACCTTCAGTTTCTTGTACATTTGTCTTCCCAAACGATTTTTAGGAAGCATTAACTTAACAGCATGCTCAATGATACGTTCCGGATGATTGGCCTTCAATTCTTTGAAAGAACGAGATTTCAATTTTCCAGGATATCCTGAGTATGTTTCGTAAGTTTTTTGGTCTTCTCGCTTACCTTTAAGCTGTGCGTTACCCGCATTGACCACTATAACAAAATCCCCAGTATCGACATGAGGAGTGTACCATGGTTTATTTTTACCACGTAAAACGGTTGCAATCTGCGTAGCTAAACGGCCTACCGTTTGCTCTGACGCATCTACAACCCACCAATCGCGCACTACATCTTCCTTACGGAAAGATTTCGTTATTCTTGCTGATGGTTCCACTAAATAGCTCCTTTTAGCAAAAAAAATACTTTATACAGACTTCAAAATTAAGATTATTTTATTAAATAGCAAAACATATTTTATAAATAATTGTAAGAATAGCAAAAAAAGTAAAAATAATTGGAAAATACTATGGAATAAAACCATTTTTAATGTAATTTTGCCATATATGAATGCAAAAATAGTAATAATATTTATAATTGTGATATCCGGTTTTTCTTCAATATTTGCAGAAGATTGGAATAATACCGATAATGGAAGTAACGTCCAAGGCGATACAACGAAACCAATGCGCAATTTCCAAGACCCGACAAAGCCGCAGAAAGCACTTCTATTGGATGGCGGGTATGGTTTATCCGGCGGAAGTTTTGCTTTCGGTTACCGTTTTTGGAGTCTTACCGCCTCGATAGGAGTAGCGGGATTAGCCGTTAATGTGCCGCCTTTCTCATATAACCGTCCGCCTGGGGTAACATTCGATCCATCAGGCGACATGCCTACGGGTTATTCTCGCACCCTTGTACCCGGAAATGCGGTTTTTGTTGATGCTGGGTATTACCTGAGTTATTTACAGACTTTAAATTATTTTGTCATAGTTGGATTTTACGCACAAAATAATACATTTTTAGCTTATGAAACCAGTTCCGGCTCGTATTATTATGTCGCCTCAGCAAAAACAGACGGATTTACATTCGGAGGTGGAATGGAGCTTAGAATGTCTGATTGGATTCGGATGGCAGTCGGCTACCATACAAAACGCGGTGTTTTCTTGAGATTGGCTTACACGTGGAGATAATTGAAAATTGAAAATTGAAAATGAGAAGAAAGAAATAAGCTGTCATTCCTGCGAAAGCAGGAATCTCCCTGATATATAACAAGTTGTCATTCTGAACGTAGTGAAGAATCCATCTTCAAAAAGGGTTTAGGGTATTGGGTGTTGGGTATGAAGAAAGTTGAAAATGTGTTTAATAAAATTACATCATGAAAAATAAATAGTTTGTATATAACCAAAGAAAAACCTATTTTTGTTTTTAGATATTAACAAATAATAGTTTAATTAATTTTATATATAAGGGATTTCATAAGTTTTTAGAAAAGAAATAAATGATAAAAGGATTATGCAGAAAATAATGTTAAGAAATACAGAAATACCATCTTTTTTTGGACAAATACAAGTCAAAGGAGAGAAGGTATTAACAAATTTAGTCAACCAAACTATAGATAATCCTCAATTGTATTATAAACATTTGAATGGTGAATTATGGTTGGGAGATAGTATTAATTGGTTAAAAACAATTGATAGTGATAGCATTGATTTAATTTTTGCAGATCCTCCATATAATATAAAAAAAGCTGATTGGGATAATTTTGAAAGCCAAGAAGCCTATATCAGCTGGTCGATGCAATGGATAGAGCAAGCCGCAAGAATATTAAAAAATACAGGTTCCTTATATATTTGTGGTTTTTCAGAAATCCTCGCAGATTTAAAACATCCTGCAAGTAAGTATTTTAAATCCTGCCGCTGGATAATATGGCATTACAAGAACAAAGCCAATCTTGGAAATGATTGGGGTCGTAGTCATGAAAGTATTTTACATTTTCGCAAAACAAAAGAGTTTACTCTAAATATTGATTCAATACGCATTCCTTATGGGGAACATACATTAAAATATCCAAGTCATCCCCAAGCTGAGACAAGTCAATACGCAAATGGGAAAAATGGCGGTAGTATTTGGGAACCCAATCCACTTGGAGCAAAACCAAAGGATGTAATAGAAATACCAACTACATGCAACGGTATGCACGAAAAAACACCTCACCCAACTCAAAAACCTGAAGAGTTGCTACGAAAAATTATTTTAGCATCGTCTAATGAAAATGATATTGTATTGGATCCTTTTTGTGGTTCCGGTACAACCCCCGTTTGTGCAGAGCAATTAAATAGGAAATGGTTAGCGTGTGACTTATCTTCAGAATATCTTGATTGGGCAGTTAAAAGAATTGATACTGTCGAAGAATGGTCGATCGAGACTTGGAATAAATACGATTTTGAAAATTTAAAAAGAAGAAGTTCGATACGATGAAACTACAACAACTTGTCAATAAGGCTAAGGATAAATCACAATTTCAAAATTTAGAAGGTTATATTGTATTCTGTTCGCAATATTTGAATTATGTGGCAAATAATCTTCAAGCTAAAATCATTTCACAAAATGAAAATAATTATTGCTTCTATCAATATGATAAAACAGGCAATTTCCAAATATCCCGTCCAATAAATACCAATCTTATGTTCGAAGCTTCTGACTTTGCTTATGCTTCTAAAGAGTATTTGAAAATATTGAAAGAAATAAAAAATTTCAACCCTCAAGAACAAGATCTAAGAGATGTAATTAATAAAGCAACTTATACAATTCAACAATCCATCGGTGCGGCTCTTGATGGTTTACCGATTGGAAAGTCAAATACGGCAAGAAAACTTAACGGTGATTTGTTTGAAAATTTTATTCGTCTAATTATCAAAGAAATTGGAATTGGATGCAGAGCAGGTGTAATTCAGCTTCCAATAACCGATGGTAATGAAAACTTATTTAATATGGCATATCAGCACGATCTGATTATAGAAAAAAATGACGAAATAAAATTAATTGGTTCGATAAAAACCTCAAGTAAGGACCGGATAGATAAAATATTTATTGATAAATTCTTATATAACCAATTAACAAATTGTCAAACACCACATATTGCTGTGTTTTTAAATGATATTCAGAGAAAGAAAACCAAAAAAGAAAATGCTTATGGTATAAACTCAACATTTTTACCAGGTCATTTTAAAGGATATACGATAAAACTAAATCCTCTTGACGGAGTATATTATTGTGATATAAGGCCTAATATGAAAACAGAAGCTATACTTAAAGATCATATTAAAACTTTCGATTGTCTGCTAATTGATGATATTTGGAAATTTATTTGAGATAGTTTGAATAGAAAAAGATGTCCAAAACCATAAAAATTTTGGACATCTGAAAAGTAAGTAAATGTATAAGTATAGTATTTATCGAACAATCAAAAAACTCTTTGTTATTCTGTTTGTTTCGCTTGACATAGTGCAATAATAAACGCCAGATGGTAATTCACTCGTACACAAAGATATTTTATTAGTTCCTTGCTCAAAATAAGCATTATCAAATAGTCTTTTAACTTCTATCCCTAAGTTGTTTGATACTGTTAGCGTGACTTTTGAAGGATTATCCAGTATGAAATTTATTTCAGAAGCATTGAGAATTGGATTAGGATTTATTGATAATAGATTGTTTTGATTGAATAAGTTGTTATCTATAAAATTAGACTCGCTATTTAAATATTGAACGTAGTCGATGAGCATTTCTGTACTATCTTTGAAATTTCTCCCCTGACCAGGCAAGCCCAATTCAGTAGGATACCAATAACCATCTGCAATCCAATGATTGAAAATTATATTCATTGCTCTGGTTGGTAATGGAATATTAGTTACATCTTTTCTCTCAAGGTTAACATAACAATTGATTGTTTTATATGGTAGATATGCCCAAATGAGCTTTGAATCAATGTAAAACATTAGATAATTACTATGCCATTCAATTGTATAATTATGATAACCATCAGTAGGGTCTATATTAATATTATCGGAACCAAGATCAACAATCTCATAAATATGCTTTGTACTAGATTCAATAAAAAAGCCAACCATTACATAATAATGACCATTTACACCCTTTTTAGCAAACAATTCAAAATCAATTTCTTCTTTGTTTGTGGTATCGCTATATAGAAAAAACGCATTGATAATACCATCACCTTTACTAACCTTTAATCTTGATTTGTAGGTACCATAACCAAAAAAAGATTTTGATTGGATTTCTGATGTAAAATAATTATTGTTTTCATTATTTAATTTCAATTTCAGTTCAGTGTCATTTTGATTGCTAATATTGAATGATTTTGGTTTCCCAATATTTGCTGATGGCCATGTTTTAGTGACAGCATCCATTTTTACCCAATAATTTTCATCAAAATCTGCAAAATGATCAGCAAAAACTTTATCAATTTGACCGTAGCAGATTGAACTAACGAATATCAATAATGTTATCATAAGTGAAATAATATACAGTAAATGTTTTTTCATAACAACTCCAAAAATTTAATATTTAAAACAATTCAAGTTTAATTAAATCTATAAGATAAAGAAAACATACTCGACCTAAAATCATTCGATGGAAGATTTCTGTAATTCAACACTAGAGCGGATCCATTGGTAAATATATATCCTAACCGAATATGGAACGTATCAAAATATACATTAAATCCCCAAATATTTTGAGTTTTTCCCGATTGAGGTAATGGAATAGTTGCATTAAAACCTGAAGCAGTTATTAAAAATTCTGCAAAATATCCCGAATTTAATGAATCTCTTATTGTACCGAAATGAGGACCTACCTCAAAATTCATATTTGACAGAGTGGTTAACTTATCATTTATTGAATTTCCACCCATCTGAAAACTGAAACCATAAGCTATGTTTATTATAGAGTTTGGAGTATGATACCAGTTTACACCTAACATTGCGTTATCTGACACAACTTTACCATTCCCGTCAGCATATTTGAATTTACTATGAATTAAACCGCCTTCAATCTCCCAAAAACTAGTAAGCGTTGTTGGTGTGTGATCTGGAATAGAAAAATCACCTTTGCAAAATTTGCTATATTTACCTTTGACACTCTCCATTTGTTTTATATAACTAGACATTAAAATTGATGGGTCAATTTTAATTGCCTTCTCAGAATAAAGCGTTGCCTCATTAATATTTTTACAAAATTCACTAATGTAACTGAAATTTTCTGTCTTTAAATAATTTTGTATATTTATAATTGCATAGTCGTAAGATACAGCTGACGATATGGCTAATAAGTCGGCTAACACATCATTTTTATTATTAGCATTAGATTCAGCTTTCAATATCAATTTTGTTAAATCATTACCAATATCTTCCTTGAGAAAGAGTTGTAGGAGTGATTCAATAGCAACATCAGAAACATTTACAACTTGTTTATTAATCTTTGTAAGATATTCTATCAGTTTGAGTTTGATTTCTCTTATTTCGAAATCATCATTTTTCAGTTTATTTTTATGCTCATCAATCAAAGAAGTTTTTTTTATTTCATTCAATTTGTTAATAATTTTTTCGATTGGCATAAAATATTTAATACCTTCTGCTTCTTTTCTTGCTGATACGGTAATGCCTATAATTTCTTCATTACTATTAATAACTGGTCCACCAGAATTACCGCCATTAATGGGTGCAGTCATTTGAGTAAGCCCTGGGGCGGCATCAGGATTAACTAATGAAATGATTCCGTCAACAGAACCGGGATTTTTATTTATAAAATCTATAGGATACCCAAGTGCAAAAACTTTGTCTCTTTGCTCATAAATTGGCTGTCTCCTTGGTAATGTAACATAATCTTTGAATGTTCCAGTTATACATATAAATGCATAATCTTCTCCGATTTCGTCATTTTTTTGTTGAAAAATAACTTCTGCCTGAAATATCTGCTCACTTCCAGGTAATAGTACAGCAAGTAACCTCGAATCTGCAACAACGTGCGAATTAGTCAGAATAATACCGCTAGAGTCAATCATGGTTCCACTTCCATGACCCATCATTGGAAGAGCTATATTCCACCCTTCACCAACTGGTACAAGTTCTACATTTTCATAATTAAAGATTTTAACAACAGCGTTAGTGTTAAATTTATTCTTTTGGGAATATCCTTCAACACTCATTACTAACATCAAGATACATAATAATATTCTTTTCATATTTTGCCCATATATTTTAATTTAATTTTGTTATTTTTATCCAATCAATTAGGTAGTATTTACAAATATTTTTATATTGATCAGAACTACCATGATAATTAAAATGATTAAATCCAAAAGAAATGTAACTAGCAACAAACTTATTTTCTGCACTACTTAATGTATATGTTAATAATGGGCTGCCATCATTATACTGTAAAGTGATTTGGTCACCAATTTTTTTGATAGAAACTTTTCCTTCAATTGGAACGAATAATGATTTTGAACTCCCGAAAAAGCTAAAGCTACCATCGTACAAATTATAATAAATAAAATCTTTTACAGTCATATCCGATGAATAAAGTTTTATAAAAAAACGGAAATAATCATATCCATATTCTTCACAACCTGAGTTTTTAAAATAAAAATTAATTGTAAAGTTCTGAGTTTTGAAATCAATATCATCATTTATTTTTTTTATCAAAGCAGTATATGTATAGCAATATAAGTTGGAATTATTAAATATATTGCTTTTGTCAATCTCCCAAAGTGTTGTTTTATAATCACTTTGTGCCACATTGGACCAACCATTAGTTAATGGGTCAACATTAAAATCTTCAATAAAGAATGGTGTGATTTCTTCGAAAACGGCATTTATTATTTTATTGGAATTCAATGCAACATCTATTTCAGGTGAAGTATTATCGGCAATGTCTCCAGACCATTTTTTGAATTGATATCCGGATATCGGAGTTGCAGTTAAATGAACGCTAGTATTTTGTTTAAATGTATATTCACAAACATAACCACAGTCAATTCCAGCAGGGATACTGCTAATATTTCCCTGTCCTTGCTTTACGATTTTTAAAGTTGATGTTGGTATTTTTGTAAAGATTGCTGTTATATTTTTTTCGCTATTCATTGTAACATCAATTCTATCGTTTGTTCCTATTGCGTCTCCTTCCCAGCGTGTAAATTCGTATTGATTATTAGGCACTGCTTTTATTGAAACCATAACATCTTTATCAAAGTTATATGAGCATATTGAGCCGCAGTCAATGCCAAACGGTACGCTGGTTATAGTTCCTAAACCAGTTTTTGATATATTCAGTTTTACTCTTGGTATAGATTTATCCCTAAAAATGGCCGTAATACTTTTTATAGTATCCATAGTAACGGTGATTTGCTGGTTTTGACTTGTTATAGCACCTGTCCAACCATCAAACTCCCAATTGTTGTCAGGTGAAGCAGTAAGATTAACAGTTGTTCCATTTACAAAGGGATAACTGCAATCATTACGGCTATTAATACCTTCAGGCAAGCTTTTAATAGACCCATTACCAGTTATTTTTACAAAAAGATTATTGTAAACAATTGATTTGTCGATAAACAATGCTTTTATAGTTAGGTCCTCAGATGCTTGAAAATTCAGAATTACATCGTTACTGAATATAGTATCCTTTTTTGAAATTAAGGTCCATCTTTCGAATTTCCATCCACTTGTAGGCTCTGCTTTTAAATAAACTTCTTCACCTCCATTTTTTTCGAGTGTTTCAATTCCTGAGGTATAATCGTAACTGCTATTATCAAAATAAACCTTGCCACCAATTCCTTTTTCAACTTTAACAGTAATTTTGTAGGTGACGCTTGTATCAACACTTGTAGATTCCTTGCAGGAAATAGCTACCAAAAACAAGAATAAGCCAAATAGTAAATATTTTTTCATATAATTCTCATAAAACCATTTTCTAAAATTGTTACAATACAAATATAATCAAAAATCATAATAAAATATTCTTAAAATAAAAATATGATATTAATTATTATTTTTGTATGGGAAATTAAAATGTAGTTATTCAGATGAAAGACAAAAGTATCATGAAGCGGTTTGTGGTTGCGAGATAGAAGAAGTTATGAATTATAAGTTGTGAGTTATAAAAAGAATCAACCCAAGATTTGACTTGTGGTTGATTCTTTTGTGCGTTTATTTTGATAGTTAATCTTAGTTTATCACAAAATACGTTGTTCCAATGTACTTTTTGCCTTTTGCGGCTTTAGCGACCGGTTTTGGATTAGCCGGATCGGTGTTTGTATTTTTAACCAGATTGATTCTGCTTGGATCGATCCCCTTGATAATCAAGAAATCAGCTAAACTTTGCGCTCTTTCGGAAGAAATAGTCGCATTTTCTGCCGGGTTATCGTCATTGTCCGGGTAGCTGACAATAGAAAATTTGACATCAGGATTTTCAATAAACAAACTTACTTGGTCTTCTAAAAGAACTCCATAAGCATATTTGATTTTGGTTTTGTTAAATTCAAAAGGTGGAACATTTAATTTAATTTTGATATTAGCTCCCTTAGGATAAACGATGAAGTCCTTCGATATTTCTGAATATTTTTTCAAATCGGGAATATTCAAGCTGTATTTTGTGATTAAATACTTTTCATCACTTATTATAAAATTATATGTATGATTGGGTTGGAGCTTCGTCAGATAGTATGAACCGTCCGATTCATTACTGCGAGTTGAATTTACTTTTTTTCCGCTTTCATCATAAGCAATGATTTTTACTGATACCGGTGATTTATCTAAAGCGTTTAAAACTTTCCCTGTAACGGCGATAACAGTTCCTACCATTTCACCTTGAGCTGATAGATAACCCGGAATAACTGTACTAATTAACAGCATACAAGCTACTATTGTTAATATTCTTTTTTTCATTATTTTTTTCCTTCCTTTTTAGTTAGAAATCGTACAGTACCATCGGCACAGCCAAGAACGATTGTTTTGGTGTCACAAGTTAGGTCAACACCCCATATTTCGGAATCAATAACCATAGTCATTAAATTTGCGCCTGTTAATATGTTCCATAATTTAACAGTTTTATCCAAACTTGCGCTTACTAATGTTTGATTGTCACAAGCAAATGATACATCTTGTATTAATTCAGTGTGAGCTTTGATTGTCTGCAATAAAGTACCTTCAGGCATAGCCCAAATTTTAATAACGCCTTCCTGGTCTGCTGAAGCAAGATATTTGCTGTCGAAGCTGTATAATACTGTTAATATTGGTGCATTGTGACCTGTAAGCATTTTCATTGGAGATTCATTTTTGGGGTCGGCGCTCCAAATATAAATAACTTTGTCATCGCCGCATGAAGCAAGGTATTTGCCATCGTAGCTGTATGCCACGTTATTGCAAGCTTCTTTGTGACCTCGCAATGTTTTCAACTCAGTACCGCTCACACGGTCCCATAATTTGATGGTTTTATCAAAACTGGCTGAAGCAACAAGCTCACTTTTAGCGTCTTGGCTAAAATATACACCAATCACTTGGTCAGTGTGTCCTTTAAGAACCGATACCTGCTTTCCAGTATAAACGTTCCAAATACGAACAGTTTGGTCGCTTGATGCACTTGCTATTAAGCTGTCATTGCCTGAAAAAGATAAATTGTTGACAGCTCCCAAATGACCTTTCATAGTGACAAGTTCTTTACCATCAGGGATAGACCATATTTTAATGGTTTCGTCCAAACTACAGGTTGCTACTTTTGTATCATCTTCGTTTACGAAAACACCCAAAACTTCGTCAGCATGAGAACCGACTGTCCTCATCACATATTCGTATTTTTCAGCACTTTGAGCAGTAGAGACCAAACACATTAGTATTAGAAAAAATAGCAAAATAGTGTTTTTAGTCATAATAATACCTCTTTAAATTTGATTTATTTTAATAAGTTAACAGTTTCTTTAAAAATCGTAAGTATTTCTGTAAGTTCTCTTTTCGAGATTGCTTGTGGTTTGTTTTCGGGTTCTTGGAATAAATTAGCATAACCTGATAAGTCAAATTCAAATGTGTTAATGTCTAAATCCTTGAATCCGATTTTTGCTTCAGCAAGTGTCAATTTTTGATTTCTCAATAAATATTGAATTGCTTTTACCGTCTTAATATCTTTTAGAGTGTAAACTCTGTTGCCGGCATTGTTCTTTCTTGGACTCAAAAATGAGAATTCTTTTTCCCAATATCTGAGGACATAGGATTCTTCATCCACGATGCGGCTTACTTCGCTAATAGAGAAATATAATTTTTCCATATAACTTTTTTAAATTATGTAAATTTACTTACTCTAATTTAATAATTTTATTTTAAAAAAAATAATTGTTCAGCTATTTTTTTTTTCACAAAATTTTCGTAATTTTGTAATTACAAATTTTGTAATTACCATAAGGTGTTAACGTTGGAAAAATACATAGTTAATCCGGTGTTAGTTAAAATGAAGGAATCGCGTAAAGGTTCCATATATCAATCAATTGTTGCTATGGGTTTTAGAGCGCGTCAAATTAATGACCAAATTAAAAACGAGCTGAAAATCCAGATGGAAGATGTTGAAGTTGTTCAAAGGGAAGATGGATTACCACCGAACTGGGACCAAATCAATATCAGTAAGAAATTTGATAAACTTCCTAAACCCACTTTCTTGGCAATGAAAGAAATCTATGAAGATAAACTTCATTTTACTTTGCCGCCGAGTGAATAAATTCAAGCCGCCGAAAGGCGGTTTTTTTGTAAAAAAATGTTTGAGAAATTTAAATATATAGCCTTCGTATTTATATTAGCTGTTAACATTTTATCAGCTCAGACATCCTATATATTTGACATAAATACCGATAATTATCCCCAAATCAAAAGCAAATACCTTTATTTTGATGTAAATAACGAAATTCAAAATTTATCAAAGAGCGAAATTGTTTTGCGTGAAGGGCAAAACGTGATTAGCGATTTCGATTGGGTGGTTCCTGATAACAACACTCCTAACAATCTGTCATTAATATTTTCTGTCTGTTTATCCCTTTCGATGGATCAATTACCGATGGAATATACCAAAATCGCAATTAATTCTTGGGCGGATAATATCAATTTTTCAACCTCAGAAGTTGCTGTAACAGGCTTTAATTATTATAATTATTTGCTTCAAGACTTTACAACAAATAAAGCCGATTTGACTAGTGCGCTCGATAACATTGAGTTATTTGGCGGTATTGACTATAATGCCGCTTTTCTTAATGAACCTGCATCAGCTCTTAAATTAGCCCAAAAGGCAAAAAACAAAGCTGTGATCGTACTTTTGTGTGATGGTAGCGGGCAAGCGAATGTACGAGATATTTCAGAAAAAGCGATTGCTTTGAGTGCTGTTATATATTGTATTGCATTTACAGATGGTGCAACCAAATCGTTAAAAGATTTAGTAAGGGCTACCGGCGGAGTCACATTTGAAAACGTAAATTCGGAAATTGAAGTAAAAAAAATCTGCAATTTGATTTTAGCTTTGGAAACTTATGATAACGCAACAGAAGTAACTTATATTTCTAAAACCTGCAACAGCCGAAAAGATATTATTATAGATGAAAATTTAACGAATACTTTCTCAAAAGATTATGTATATATAGAAGACGAAAAAATCTCTTCATTGGAATATCTTCCCGATAATTCGCTTTATTTTGGAGAACTTCCTGCGGGTGCGCAGAATTTTAATTTCATTGGAATTAAATCAAAACTCGATACAATAACAATTACAAATATTATTTCGACCAATCCAAATTTTACTCCTGAAGATGTATTTCCAATTACAATACCCAAAGATTCTTCATACTATTTTAAAATAAATTATACATCAAAAGGAATAGGATTTGACTTTGCATCGTTCTTTGTTCTATCCAATGCTTGCCGAAACACATACTTTTATGGTTCCGCGGGTTCTTACGATGTATTTGATGGCAACAAAACATTGGTTTTACTTGATCCAATCGGAAATGAGAAATTTGTTTCTGGTAATGACACAACTATTTCCTGGAGTGGTGTGCCTCCGGATATGCCGGTTCGTTTAGATTTTAGTATAAACGCAGGAAAATCATGGAACGAAATTAGTCCGAATGCTACCGGTTTGAGTTATCGATGGAAAAATATCCCGAACATGACTTCGGATCAATGTTTAATGAAGGTTACTCAATTAACAAAAAACATAACACAAGATAAAATAGTAATTATTGATGCTTCCGAAAAAGAAATATTTGATATGGAATGGCTTCCTAAAAGGAATAGTATCATCACAGCAAGCCCTGGTGGAGCAATTGCAATTTGGGATGCAAGTACAGGAACACGCTCCAATCTTTGTTTTTCGGGAATTTCTAATTTAAGTGCATTAGCTGTTATTGATGATTCGTTGGCTGTTTTTTCATCCTCTGATAAATATATTAAAGTTTTTAAATTAGATAGTACCGATAAAGTTGAATTAACAATCAACACATTGGGTTCCGGCATAACATGTTTTTCCGAAGGAATAGCAGGAAGTACTCTACTTAGTGGAGACAATACCGGAAAAGTAAGCCAGTGGAACATATATAATCCAAACAGAAATTATATTATTGTGGCTCACGATGCTCCAATCACCAATATTGTTTATTCTCCTGATCGTCGAAAATTTGCAACTTCCGCAAACGGTGAAGTGAAGATTTGGCATTCATCAAATGGTTTTAACGCTCAGGTTTTACCAAAGTTCGATTATGCTGTTAACTCAATTTCATTCTCCGCCAATGGTTCGCAACTTGTTGTTTCTACAGGTGATAGGAAAATTGTTTGCTGGGATGTTGTTCAAAATAAAGAAGCTTGGAGTAAATCTATAATTGATTCTCCTGTGTATGAAGCAGTTTTTGCCCCTGATACTAATATATTGGCTATATGCGCCAATAACAGATCAATAGATCTTTTAAATACTGACAAAAGTGAGAGTATTTTCAATTATAAATTTCATAGCGCAAACGTAGGTGAGGTTAAATGGGACAGGTCAACAGGAAGATATAGAATTGCTTCAGCCGATAAAAAAGGGTTTATTCATATTTGGTTTTTGGATGATATTCCATTTTATAACATTTCTTTGCAAGAAGATATATCAAAATATTGGACTATCTACGAAAGAACGGCTAATTTGCAAAGTATTGATTTTAATAAATCCCCTATAAACATTCCGCGAGATACGTTAGTTTGGGCAGGTATTGTTAACACCACACCACTTTCAATCAAACTGGATTCCATTTTTATCACAGGCAAAGATAAAGATGTTTTTAATGTATTCTTTCCAAGTGCTGTAACTTTAAAATCACAATATCCATTGAGTATGTTTTATGAGTTTAAACCTCAGGAAGAAAAGGAATATATAGCAGATATTGAAATTTTTTCGGGTGCTAGCCGATTTACTTCAAAAATATCCGGCGAAGGTGTTAAATTAGTCGCAAATGCAAAACCAACCATTATTGATTTTGGAAAAATTATAATAGGTGGCCTCAATGAAGATTATTCAACGCTGACAAATTATTCTGACTTGGATATTCAAATTGATAGCGTAATTATAAATGATAAATTTGGGGTTTTCAATTATACAGGAAAGCAAAAGTTCGTTTTGAACTCAAATAAATCTGAAAAAATGTTGTTTGAATTTGGACCAAAAGAAATTCAAAGATACTCGGGTACAGCAAAAATATTTAATTCCGGCAATTATTCACCAATTATCATTCAATTGTGGGGCGAGGGAATTGAAAGCACAATTATTAATGATAGTGCTTTAGTATTCGATGATGTAATTTGTCAAGCAGAGCGGATTATTGATTCGCTTAAAGTTACAAATATAGGTATCGATGATATTAAATTGCTTCTTCCGAAAATATCACAATTCGACCAAGCGGCTTTTGGTATATTAGATGAGGTAAAATTTCCGATTACTATAGAGGCAAATGAATCGGCTTATGTGCGGATATGGTTTAATCCTATAAAAGTCGGTTCAAATATTAGCGAATTAGAGATGATTTTTGAATATAATAATAGCAGTACCAAAAAAATTGTAAATCTAAAAGGTAAAAAAGAAATATACGAAATTTCACTAAAACCGAATACAGTTAATTTCAATACCAAAGCTAATGAAACAAAATCCGATATAGTAAAAATCCATAATATAGGGACATTACCGTTTAAATTAGCCCTGCCGATGGATATCGGTTTCTTTGATTTAACCTGTAATAATTGCGATTCACTTCAACCAAACGACTCTGTTGAAGTAAATGTTTTATTCAAAGGTTTTTCCAAAGACACGAATATTGTGAACATACAGCAATTTTTTGATGGTTGCGTTAAATCGACTAATTTATTGTTGGTAGCGACAGTCGGAATAGAAGATGCTCAGGTTGAATTTCCAGCCGGTTTAAATTTTGGTACTATAAAATGCCAGGGCGCTGATGTGTCTAAGGATATAGAAATCGGCAATATAGGTACTTCCAATTTGGTGATTGAAGAAATCAATTTAGACGATGAGGTTAATTTCAGTTTAGAAAATAATTTAGGATTTATAGTCAAACCAGGAGAAAAGCATCGTGTCGGAGTTCGTTTTGAACCTAAAGGAGAGGGTGATTTCAATACTGCAATAACATTTAAATCCAACGCAATCAACACTACTAACGGGCTATTTAAAATAAATTTAAGCGGAAAAAGCATTTTAAATATTTGGACGATTTCACAAGATTCTTTGGTATTCGATGGAATTTTAGAGAATCGACCAGCAGAGCGTACTTTCTCCATAAATAATTTAACGTTGAATGCCATTAAGCTATATTTCAGCAATTTGAATAACTATATAATAAAATCGTCACAACCCTTGATAGTGCCGGCAGGTGAAACTTACAATGTTACTGTAGAATTTTTAGGTGGAACAAGTGGTGAAGATTATCCTGAAACTCTATTTGTAATGGACAGCTGTGGAATAGCAAAAGAACTAAAACTTTCGGCAGAGATAAGGTCTTATGCAGAAGCGGCATTACAATTACCTTTTGTCAAAGCTTCGCCTGGTGATACAATTTATGTCCCGTTAAAGCTATATTCACCTGAAAATATCGAACTGCCCGATGTTTCGGGATATAACACTACAATCTCGTTTAATGCGTCACTGCTATTCAATTTTGATGATAGTATTAAAGATTCGGTTAGCGGCAATGTAAGGTATCTCATTTTGGAAAATTTACCGGCTCTACCTCAATCAGATAGTTCTATTTATCGTTTGAAACTAATTGCACTTTTGACAGATACAAATAAAACCGAATTACGGATAGAACAAGCTAAATCTATTGGAAAAGATGTTTCTATTTTGCAAAAAAATGGTGAATTTGAATTAATTAACGTATGCGGTGATGGAAGCGGAATAAGCAATACAGGAGTATTATTTCTATCACAAAATGAACCAAATCCGGCTAACCAGAAGACAAAAATTAAATATCATTTGATTGAAAAGGGCCAATTTTCGTTAGAATTATATGATTATACCGGAAAATTGATAAGTATTTTAGAAGAAGGAAAGAAAAAACCGGGAGATTATGAAATAGCCATTAATCTCGAAAAATACGGTATTGGAGCCTATTATTACGTGTTGCGGACGGCAACAAAAACGATAATCAAAAAAATGATAATTATCAGATAGCTTAATGAAAAACAGGTTACTATATATAATATTAATTCCGGTAGTAGCAACTATTATAGTCGCTTGCAATAATCCGTTTGCCCCGCGATTAGCAGATGGTTTGTCGTCGGATCAGATTATATCGGACCAAAAAACAGTTGCCGGTGTTTTTTCGAATTTCTGCTATGCGTATAATTTTAAAGATACATTAGTTTATAGTAATTTGTTGGATAGAGATTTCACATTCACCTATTATGATTTTGAAAATGGCGACAAATCATCGTGGGATAAAGAAATGGATATGAATAAAACCAATAAACTGTTTCAAAATGCCTATAAGATAGAGCTTGTTTGGAACGATATATGGTCAGAAGTTGAATATACACAAGGTGATACGTTATTAATGAATGTCAATAGAAGGTTTACTTTAACCGTTTATTACTCACCAACTGTATATGATTATGCATTCGGAAACGCGTTTTTCAAATTACGGCGTTTTCAACCTGAAACTCCTTGGAAGATTTTTTATTGGGACGACCAATCAGCTTAATTGAAAATAATAAATAAATAATAGAGATATGATAAAAAAGTATTTAACTGAAATATTCGAAAGTGCGCTAAAGAAAATTAACGCACCGATTGAAATTAAAATTGCATTTGAGAATTCAAAGAATCCTGAACACGGTGATTATGCTTTTACCGGAGCGATGAATTTAGCGAAAGCAATGCAAAAAGCTCCACGAAAAATTGCTGAAGAAATATTAGCTGTTATAGAGTATGACTCACAGTATATCGAAAAATTGGAAATAGCGGGTCCCGGATTTATTAATATAAAATTAGCAAAATCAGTTTTTGCCCAAAATTTGGAAACAATATTAGAGGATGCAGATAACTTTGGAAGATCGGATAAATATATAGGTAAAAAAGTTAATGTAGAGTACGTCAGTGTCAACCCAACCGGATTACTTCATTTGGGTCATGGCCGTAATGCGTGTATTGGTGATACCGTAGCAAATTTATACAGCTGGCTCGGTGCCGATGTAACAAGAGAATATTATTTTAATAATGCCGGCAACCAAATGAATAATTTGGCAAAATCTATTTATGCAAGGTATATGCAAAAATATATAAATACAGATTATACATTCCCCGAAGATGGATATCACGGTTTGTATATTATAGAAATTGCTGATGAATTGTTTAAAGAAGAAGCTGATAAACTAAAAAAAGGTAACGAAGAGGATTTACTGCGCTGTCGCAAATTCGGTGAAAAATGGTGTTTTGAGAAAATCACAAAGACACTTGAAAGATTACACATCAAACAAGATTACTTTTATAATGAAGATACATTGTATTCAGATGGTAAAATTGACAATTTGATAAAAGAACTGGAAAAAATGGATTTAGTTTACGAATCAGAAGGAGCAAAATGGCTAAAATTAAGTCAATTAGGTTTGGAATCCGATAGAGTAATTGTGAAATCAACCGGTGAAGCAACATATCGTTTGCCCGATATAGCCTACCATAAAGAAAAATTCGAACGCGGTTTTGATGAAATAGTTGATGTGTTCGGCGCTGACCATATAGCAACTGTGCCCGATGTTATAGCCACTCTAAAAGCATTAGATTACGATACAGAACGGATTAATGTGCTGATTCATCAATTTGTTACTCTAACCGAAAATGGCCAGCAGGTAAAAATGTCCAAACGTACCGGCAAAAGCTATACATTAGATGATTTATTGGATGAGGTAGGAGAGGACGTTGTTCGGTTCTTCTTATTAATGAGACAAATATCGACTCATTTAGAATTTGATTTGGATGTTGCCCGCCAGCAAAGTGACAAAAATCCGGTATTTTATCTTCAATACGCTCATGCAAGATGCTGGAGTGTAATAGAAAAATCGGAAATTGATATTAATACTATACTGAAAAGCGATTTGACTGTACTTGTCGCAGATGAAGAAATAAATATGATAAAAACATTGATTCGCTTTCCTGATATAGTGCTTTTGGCTTGTGAAAAGCGTGAACCACAAATAGTAGCAGAATATTTGAGAGACGCCGCGGCGGCATTTCATATATTTTACCATGAATGCAGGGTTTTGGGTCAGGAAGAGAGTATAATGAAAGCAAGAATTTTACTGACTTTTGCAGTAAAAACAGTTTTGAAAAATGGCTTGGCGATACTAGGTATCAAAGCCCCAAATAAGATGTAATAAAAAGGATATATAATGAATTTAGTTGCTATAGTAGGAAGACCGAATGTCGGAAAATCTACGTTATTCAATCGATTAACCGGTCTTCAAAGTGCTATCGTTTTAGACACACCCGGTATAACACGCGATAGGATTTACGGAACTTCAGATTGGAACGGTAAATATTTTACCATTATTGACACAGGCGGATTTATACCCGGTAGCGAAGACCAGATGGAACGAGCAATTCGTGAACAAGCAGAAATAGCGATCGAAGATGCAAATGCAATAATATTTGTATGCGACGGCAGAGATGGTGTTACAACTTTTGATATGGATATTGCGGTTCAATTAAGAAGTTCCGGAAAACCGGTTGTTTTAGTCATAAATAAATGCGATACTAACATATTGGATTCTAATGCCTATGATTTTTACCGTATGGGATTGGGAGATCCATATCCTATTTCCGCCGCAAACGGTCATAATACCGGAGATTTTCTTGATGAATTAGTTTCTTATTTAGGGGAAGATGACGGTACAGAAGAGGATGAACGCTTGAAAATAGCATTCGTTGGCAGACCAAACTCCGGAAAATCAAGTCTAACTAATGCTTTCTTAGGTGTTGATAGAATGATTGTAACTGATATACCAGGAACAACCCGCGATTCGATAGATAGTATTATTAAATACTACGGCGAAGAGATTATTTTAATTGATACAGCTGGTTTGCGCCGCCGTTCTCATATTAAAGAAAATGTTGAAATGTATAGCATTATACGTACCGCCCGCGCTATTGAACGTTGTGATGTGGCTGTTGTCTTAGTTGATGCAACACGCGGATTGGAAGACCAAGATAAAAAAATAATTAATCAGGTCGGTGAAGCACGCAAAGGTATAATTATTGCGGTAAACAAATGGGATATAATGGAAAAAGATCAGAAGACCGCTGAAGAGATTACTAAAAAATATAAAGAAGATATGCGTACGTTTGATTACGTTCCGATGCTTTTTATTTCAGCGATCACAAAACAACGTATTCCGAAAGTTCTCGATATGGCTAAGAAAATCAAACAAGTTAGAACGGATAGAATAAAAACATCCCGATTGAATGAAGTGATGCGCCCAATATTGGAGAAAACACCACCACCGGCTATTCAAGGTAGAGATTTAAGAATCAACTATATAACTCAAACAGGTATAGAACCGCCGGTTTTTGCCTTTTTCTGTAATGTTCCTGAGCTATTACCCGATTCTTATAAACGATTTGTAGAACGACAAATCAGAGAAAACTTTGATTTCGAGGGTACTCCAATCTCGTTTATATTC
The DNA here is from genome assembly GCA_037127915.1 of bacterium. Classification (GTDB taxonomy): domain Bacteria; phylum Bacteroidota; class Ignavibacteria; order Kapaibacteriales; family UBA2268; genus JBAXXL01. The sequence continues at coordinate 72,211 of JBAXXL010000011.1, read as the reverse complement.
AGGAAAAAGAATAAAGACAGATTTGAAGATTAATTTTAAAATAAGCGGCACTAGCCGCTTTTTTTATATTAATAATTATAAAAATTTTCGTATTTTTGAGAAACTGTATAAAAGGATAAAATTTTGGATAAAATACAGTTAAAAAAACAAAGAAATTAAACTATTAATTAATTCTAAACGTTAGAATTATTAATGAACGAGGAATAAATGAGCAGATTTTTAGCATATATTTTATTAACATTACTTTTTACAGTTCAACTGTATTCTGATTCATTTATTACTCAAACACCTTCCCCTTCTAAATTCCCTTATATTGAAATGCCTTTTTATGTTCGTCATGACGATGGTACGTTATATACCAGCTATTCAGAAAGTGATTTTACAGTAGAAGAAAACGGTGTTAAAATTATTCCGCAATTAGTAAAATTGGAATGTACTGAAACTCAAGCTCCGGTTCAAGTTCTTTTAGTTGTCGATATAAGCACATCCATGGGAGAAATAGTTGATGGTAGGACAAAAATAGAGTGGGTTAAAAAAAGCCTCATAGAATTTATTGACAACATCGAATTATCGCCGTTTAGCACTATTGGCATCTCGACATTTTGTTCAAAAGCCGATAATATTTGTGATTTTACTTATGATAAAGCCAAATTATTAGCGGCGGTAAATAAAATTAGTAATGTTGCTTCACAAACTGATTTCAATGTAGCATTTTTAGAAACACCTTGGGGTGCGGCACCTCGGTTAGAAAAACAGCCAAATTTCAATAGAACTATAATTTTTCTTAGTGATGGAAAGCATAGCTCCGGAAACCATTCATTCGACCAGGTATCAGTTAGTAATCAATTAAAAAACTTAAATATAAAATTATATGCCATAATTATTTCTGAAGAATTTGACCAATCGATAAGTTATCTCCGTTATATAGCTGAAGAAACGAAAGGAATTATTTATTGGGGACGTTCTCCAAATACATTACCGGCATTATATAGAGAATTAGCACAATTGCTGACAAAAAAATACAACTGTATCCTGCGATGGTTGTCGGATTTATATTGCGATAAGGAACCGCGCGTTACAAATGTTAAAATAACCTATCGTCCTTTAAATCAATCAGCAAGACATACATATACCGCACCTGAGTGGAGTGTTTTTAATGTTATTCAAGATAAGCCAAGTTATATTTTCGGTAATCCGCCTCCTGACCAACCCGTAGAAATGGATATAAAAATATCACCTAAGCCCTTTGATATGACTATTTATAATATATTCTTAACCGATAATAATTATTTTAATATTATTGATTGGGGTGATGGAACAGGAATAAAACCTAGCGGCGATGTTTTCTTACCGGCAAACAAATGGCTTACAATAAAAGTAAGGTTTACCCAAAAGATTGCATATCTTCCACGCAAGAGTTTATTAAATATAATAGCTTACCCATGCAATGCTCAAATTCCTTTATACGGTGGGGATATTAAGATAATTTTAGAAAAACCGGTCGCAAGTGATATTTTTACATCCTGCGACTCAATAGATATCGAGTGGTCTGGTACTACAGATGCCGCGATGAAGGAATTATATTATCGTTTTGATAACGAACCGTGGACATTGATAGCAGATAGTCTTACAGGTTTTACTTATACTTGGACTCCACCTCATAGAGATGGTAAATGCCAAATCATGGTGGTAGCATATCCATTTTTCGATAGCGAAGAAACAGTTTCCGATATTTCGGAATATTTCCCGATAATTAAACCGGAAATCACCTCCCTGTATTCTCCAATGGTTCATGACTTAGTTCTTATCGGTTCGAATTCGAATAAAACATTTGCTGATATAATCACAAATAGAAAAACAGAACCTGTAAAAATCGTAAGTTGGCACTTCATTGGTAAAGCCAAAGATGAGTTTTCGGTTGTATCCATTGAAAAAGTAACTATAGCTCCAAATGATACTTCAGACATTGAAATAGCTTTTGCTCCAACTTTGGACGGTCAGAGGAATGCTTCATTGATTCTTGTACCGGAATGTGGTGATTCGTTAGCGATTGATATTATTGGGTGGGGGACTTGTAATACAGAAGCTTTGGATTCAATTAACTTTGGAAGTAAACTTATTGACGCAGTTAGGGATTCGACGATAATTCAAGTGTTTCATAATCCAATGAATAAAACGGTAACAATAACACCATATTTAAGTGGGTTAAACAAAAATCAATTTGAAATGGTTGGGCTATCCGGTACGGAAAAAATCCCAATAGGGCCTTTTTCATCATTCGACATTGAAATAAAATTCAAACCAACTTCCTATGGGTATAAAACAGCAACATTAAACTTCGGTGTAGAAGGATGCTCAAATAAAACCACAGCACTAACCGGCTTTGGTGAGTATAAAGGTATATCCGTAAATACATTGGATTTTGGTAGGAAAAGATATAAGTCAACTTTCAATATTTTGAATTTGATAATAAGCAATAAAGATAAATTTTTTAAAAATATAAACGAAATTAATATTATCAAGAATAATGGTGAATTTAAAATACTTAATTTAAATTTACCATTAAATATCGACCCTTTCGAAGATAAACCGCTTCAAGTAGTTTTCGATCCGGCAACCATTGATACTTTTGATACAGAGGTGTTGGTTATAACAACCGATGGTGATACATTACATAGCAGGTTCCAAGGGATGAACTATTTACCTGAACTAATTATGAAATCGGCTTGTCCATCTACGCTAAATGTTGGCGAATCGGGCATTGCTACAATATGGTTATACAATCCCTCCATTACAGAAAAATTGAAAATTGGTGTTTGTAGTATAACTAATAATCCTGATGAGTTCGATTGGATTGGCGGTAACCCTTCCAGTTTATCTATACCAATTCAAGATTCTTTATTATTAGAATTGGATTATCATCCTCAAGTGGGTGGTAAGCACCGGTGCATCATTGAGATTTTAGCGGATAATTATGATGGAACTTATAAGCAAAATTGGTTTATTAATGACTTAGACGTAATTTGTGATGCAATGACTTTTGATTATACACAACCGGTTTTCGCTGATTTGTTATTATGCGACAATGAACAATCAGAATTCAGTATATCGAATTTATCTTATGCCCTTGATTTAGACTTCTATTTAGATGAAGTTATTATAACCGGACCCGACAGCGATGCTTTTACATTAATCGGTACAGATACATTAACTCTTGCCGGTGGCGAAACCAAAAAACTAACAGTTCGTTTCGACGCAAAACACGATGGATTACACACTGCTCATCTAAGCATTCCAAATTCAGCGAATTTACCTTTGGATATTGAACTACAAGCTGAAGGTAAGATGATTGTTCAATCTGCCACACCTGTGGATAAGACATTTATTCCGAGCGAATGGTATAATGTTATTTTTTCTATTGACATACCTACAATCAAAAAAGAGTATATCGATTCGTTAAAAATGAGTATTTTATGGAACAGTGATGTTTTGCATATTAATCCGGTTTCTTATAATCAATTGGTTACATCGGATATCACAAAGCCGGAATATTTGGTATTGGATTCCATTTTTTATCAAGATGGTCAGGTAAATTATTGGTTCAAAAGTCATCTATTAACTAATAAAAAGTATGACTTATTTAGCTACAATTTCCTAGGACTCCTCGCTAATTATGATACAACATCAATCATTATGAACATTGATTATCTCTGTAAAAATGACGACAAAATAGTTTCATTTTTTAAAAAGGGTGATTATTGCTTCGAGGAAGGATATGTTGTGAAAATTATGCAATTAGCAAATTATCTTAATGGACCATATCCTAATCCGACAAAGGGCGAGATTCGTGTGGGCTTCGGAACAGAAAAAGAATCATCAATTTCATTAGCCGTATATAGTATTGAAGGTAAATTGGTAAAAACATTATTAAGCAAAGTTTATAAAGAAGGTAATTATCAAGAGACATTTGATCTGAAAGTTTTAAGCCGTGGTAGTTATATTTTAAAATATACAGCCGGAAATTTCCAATCTTCCAAACGCTTTGTTTTGGAGCCTTAGATGAACTTTAAAAAAGGTTTTTTAGGAATAATGGTGTTATTGTTAGTAACTTTAAATAGCTATTCACAATTCAATTTTACCGCTCCCTCAATTACAAATTTTCCTATGATACGTTGCGGATTTTTCAATGACAATCCCGGCAAGTTCTACACACCGGCAGATTTTGAAGTTAGTGAGAATGGCCAAATTATTCCTGAATCTTTAGTTACTATAAGCTGTGATGAGTCGCTAGCACCGGTGCAAGTACTATTATTAATAGACCAGAGTACTTCAATGTCTCAATTAGTTAACGGAAAATCAAAGATAGATATTGTAAAACAGAGTGCTATGACATTTATCAGTAAAGTTCAATTAAATGATTTCAGTGCTGTTGGAATATTAGGTTTCGGTGCAATACCCAATCTATATTGTAATTTCACAAACGACAAAAATAAGCTCTATAATAAACTTTCGGTTATGGGTACAATACCGTCTTCAACCAATTTCAATAGTGCATTTTTAGATCCTAATCAGGGAGCGATTAGTCTATTATCCAAACAACCCAATATCAATAGATGTATTATCTTTTTAACTGATGGTAATCATGACGAAGAGCTACAAGGTGTATTCAGAAGCTGGGAAGTTGCAAGTGCATTAGCCGCGAATAATATCAAACTTTACTCAATATCTTTTTTAAGTAATAACAATGGTCCTTTGCAATCTATTTCCAACGAGTATTACCAAGTAGACAAGACAGGTGCACTAACTGAAATTTATGATCTATTAGCCAAAAAGCTTACAGGCTATCCATTTTGCAATGTTATATGGCAAAGTCAAATCCCTTGTGAAGGTTCATCTGATGTAACACAAGTAAGACTAAAATACAAACCAATAGGTAATTTATTTAATACAAGTTACAGCCCGCCTGAAAGTGCTATATTTCATTTGAATACCGATAAAAGCTACTATTATTTTGGAAATCCCGTACCTGACCAATCAAACGATCTTGATATAGCGCTGACACCAACACCTTATGATGTTTTAATTAATAAAATCTATCCATCAAATCCGAATTATTTCAATATAATAGACTATGGCGGCGGTTTAACTTCAATACCGACTGGCGGAATTACCGTCGGAGCGAATCAAAGTCATATAATAAAGGTCAGATTTACTCAAAAAATCGACCAATCTGCCAGAACTTCTGATTTAGTAATTGAAGGTAGACCATGCGACAAAGTAATAAAATTATTTGGGGGTTTGGGAAATATCACAATTACTTATCCTGCCCAAAATGACATTTTTTCTGTTTGCAATGGTGTTCAAATCAAATGGGTAGGTGTGGCAAACGATGCGTTAAAAGATTTATATTATAAAGATAACAGTAGCGGGTGGCAAATTATTGCAAAAAATATAACCGGTGATGAATATTTCTGGAAACAAACTTTACCCGAAGGCAATTACTTCGTTAAAATTGTTGCTCATGTAGATTTAGGTTCCCAAATTACTTTGCAGGATTCTACCGATAACTTTTATATAGAAATTCCACAATTGACCAGTGCTATACCAGCGATTAGTAAAGATTCTGTAATTGTTGGTTCCTATCAGGTTACACCGTATAGTGATATTATTGAGAATAATTACCATTTTCCTGTTAATGTTATCGAATGGACAATAACCGGTCCTTGTGCTTCCGAATATTCAATAGAAGATTTCACTGGATTGTCTGTTGAACCTAGTGGAAAAGCATCCCTTGTTGTTACTTTTTCTCCACAAGATTTCGGTCCTAGGCCTGCAAGGTTGACAATAACTACTGATTGTGGAAAACCATTAGACCTTGATTTAGCTTGCTATGGTTTGTGTAGTGCTATCACAAAAGAAGAAGTTGATTTTGGGAATGTTTTTATCGATTCCGAGAAAGATAGTCTTGTTGATATAATATTATTTAATCCAATGAACAAAGCTATTGTTTTTAGTCCTTATCTAAGTGGCTCAAACAAAAAAGATTTTGTAATAATTGGAGTTTATCAGGGAGAAAAAATCACAATTCCTCCATATCAATCTTATGCATTAAAATTGGGCTTTACTCCTAAGACGATTGGTAATAAATCAGCATATATTAATTTCCCTATCGAAGGATGCAGGTTAGTAAAAACCAAACTTATGGGTAAAGGTATTCGGGAGGGGTTACATATAAACAATTTAGACTTTGGCAGACTATTATATAAATCAGTATTTCCAACCTTAAATTTGGAGATAATTAATAAAGATTCCGATAGTTTGGAATTGATTTCACTGAACTTTTTGGATAATAAGTTTCAATCCATATTTCAAGTTGCGGATTCAGTTTTTCCACGTTATTCAAAAGGAAATGATACATTAATTATTCCCGTAAATTTCTTTCCACCGGGAGTAGATAAATATAGTGCCGCATTGCAACTAACCTCATCTCTTGGAGATACTTTGATTGCAAGTCTTGAAGGTGAAGTCTTTTTGCCTTCTCTAAAGTTAGAAACAATTTGCGCAGATAATACCCCAATCGACAGTACCGGTGTTTCATTCTTATTAATGATTAACGATGGATTTTCGAGTCCAGTTCGGATCCATTCATTCGACTTTAGTTATTCAACCGTAGAATTCAGTTGGCCTTTCCCGCACTTGCCTGATTTCGATATTGACATATCGGATACTTTAAGATTCCCTATCCTTTATAAACCAAATCCATCAGGTTCTCATACTATACAAATTTGGGTGGAAGCCGATAATTACGATAAAGAATACCCAAACGAATGGAAAATTAATACTATAGAAATGGTATGCGAAAAAGCAATTTTTGAATCATTTATAAATGATAAACAGCATATATTACTGTGTGACAATCTTTTATTGCCTTTAGAAATCCGAAATTTATCGAATACAATAGATTTAATCGTGGATCTGGATAATGCAAACATTACAGGTGCCGATGCTCAAGCTTATCGCTTGAATAAATCCGGGAAATTAAAAATTCCGGCTCAATCGTCGGAAACAGTACTTGTTCAATTTACTGCAACGCACAAAGGTGAACATAATGCGCACTTAAGTATTCCTACTTCTTCAGAAAATACTATAGAATTGGATATTCAGAATTATGGAGAAGTGTTCAAGGCGGTATCAGACATCATGGATGTAACGTTAACGCCTGGTGAAGAGTTTTCTCCGACTATAACGATTAATGCGCCCAATATTGAAAAAGATTCGATAGCAGGCTTTAAAAGTACGATTTCATACAACGAAGAAGTGCTATATTACTTAGGGGCAGACCAGGTGCTTGGGAGTAGTGATAATCTAAAATCCAAATTCTGGGATATTAAATCGACCCCCGATGAAGGTAGAATTGATTTCGAATATCCCGGCAGTCTATCTAAAAATGATATATATAATATCAAACTTAAATTCCTTTATCTCTTGACAGATAGTAAGCCAAGTACAGTAGATTTTATGATAAATTATCCATGCTTTATTGATACCAATTTATTTATAACAGTTCGCAGAGCTGAAGTATGTATGAATGACCTTAGGAATGTTATTGTTGGTTTTACTGATTTTTATATAAATTCTCCAGTACCTAATCCATCAACCGGGGATATCGAATTGAATTTTGGTTTAGGATTTAAAGCCAGAACTATAATTAGATTATTTGATTTGAGTGGTAAACTAGTAAAAATATTAGCTGATGAAATATTAGATGCAGGTATATATAAAAAATCATATAACATATCATCTTTAGCCAAGGGCACTTATTATTTGGAATTCAAAAGCGCAGGATTTAGCCAAACTTATATTTTAGTAAAACAGAACTAATTAAATGGCGTCCAAGTAAATCCGAAATAGGGGACAATATATGGATTCGTCAAAAGAAGGAAACCCCATTCCATAGAAAGTTTATCATAAACCGACCGAAATCCTAAAGTAAATGCTGAGCTTCTTAAATCACCCATATTCTGATTCCAGATTTCACCTGTGAAAAACAAGTTATTTCTACCGGGAAATTTCGCATCTATACCCATACCGAAGCCAATAGTTCCATTTGCATAGTAAAGCGGGTACGGATTAAGATTCATAATGTCAATCTCATAAAAATCATCAGATCCTGTTTTATAAAAGACATTTGCAGTAAAGCTGGATCGTTTGAAACGGAGTGTTGCGGCAGTATAAATATGAATTAGGCGGTTATCTTGATTTATAAACGAGACATTGCCACCCAAAGCCAATGACAAATGACCGTCAATTGAGTCGAAAGGAACAGTTAGAAAGGTTGATTTTACATTAATAACCGAAAACTGTTGACCTTTATATAAGAGCGGAATGGCGGTTGTACCGGCGGTTAATGAAAAATACTGAGTTATTCCGAATCCGCCATAAAAGAAAAAGGCTTCATAATTACCGACGAATGGTGCACCGGCAATTGGTTCGGCGGTCGGCAAAAGAAATACTCTATGGTCATTTTTATAGATATTGTTATATTCCTGGACACCATCAATTTCAGTGTAATAGATTTTTGGTATGCCGAGAGTTGTTTGCAATTTTAGGTATTTACCATATTCGTCTTTTTCGCCGTTTTCAGTAACAAATCCGTTAAATTCGTCACCGCTTTTTAATCGGAATATATATTTTACATCACTATTTGCCGGAATACTATCAGGGATAATTCTTGCCGAGACAAAAATTGGTATTAGTATTAATATTATAATTAGGGATTTACGCATTATTTGATAAACTTCCTTCTAATAATGGCATATAAAGGAACAGCAATTATTGCTAATAAAACAATAACGATAATAAATTTTATAAAAGTAAAAGCTAGGAAAAATGCTACACCTAAACTATAAAATAACAATTTTATTACAAAATAAGCTATAACGACTGCTATAATCCAAGACAATACTGTTTTTGCTTTTTTAGTTGCCATAAATCTCCCTAAGTTTTTATTATAAATTTAACATTTTCAGGACTAAATATACTTTGTAATTTAGCGTAATTAGCCTTATTAGCTTCAATTTGAAAATTTGCTTTGTATTCACGTCTGAAATCAGAATTCAAACTATACAACGAAAAAACGATGTCGTTATTTTTTTCGATGTTATCGTTAGCTAAATTCTTAACTTGTTCTATTTTTTCGCAGGTGGTAGAATCGGTATTAATAAATATCTTGAAACCTGCACTATATTTATCTAAAGCTTCATCAAGCGAATACAATTCGTCAACCATGATTGTAGTGGAATCATTTCTATGTTGAATAGAACCAATAATAAATACGGGTGTATTTGCAATTAGTTTTGATTGAAGATTGTTCGCATTTAATTTCTTTTGAACAATTAGGGCTTCAATACTGCCATATATATCTTCAAGCCTTAGAACCGCAAATAAATTTCCATCCTTGGTACGTTTCAACGTGACATCGCTTAAAAAGCTTCCGATTTTGATTTTCGATTGATGCACCATTTGCTCCGCATCGCGAATCATTAAGTTGGACAGCATTTTGATTTTCGATTCAAAAATCTGGTACGGATGACCAGATATATACAAATTAAGGTATTCTTTCTCGCGTAAGAGTTTTTCTAACTGAGACCATTCAAGAACTTCTAACAAATCAGGTTCTTTAACAGTAGTAGTATTATCGATATCACCGAATAAATTAATAGTATTGTTTGCTAAATGATATTCAACAGCTTTCATATAATCATTAGCTAAATCCATAGAAGCAAATAATGAAGCGCGCTTTCCATCGGTCATTGCATCAAAAGCACCGGCATAAATCAAACCTTCTAATGCGCGTTTGTTTATTGCTTTTTTGTCCACACGGGTATAAAAATCAAAAAATGTTTTAAAAGGTCCGTCTGTTCTTGCTTCTAAAACCGATTCCACTACGTTTATTCCTACATTTCTTATACCGGCCAAACCGTAATAAATATTCTTTTTATCAACGGCATGGAATGTTGCAAAGGAGCGGTTTATGTCGGGCGGTAAAATTTTAATCCCCATTTTTTTGGCTTCTTCCAAATGCACAGTCAGTTTTTCGGGCTTCATCATTTCGGCAGTCATGTTTGCGGCCATAAACTCAGCTGTGTAGTGAGTTTTTAACCAAGCTGTTTGATAAGCTACATAAGAATATGCTACAGAGTGAGATTTGTTGAACCCATAATCAGCAAATTTAAATATTAATTCGAATATTTGTTCCGCAATTTCATTGGAGATTCCTTTTTCGCGGGCTCCACTCATAAATTGCGGTTTCATCTTATCCATTTCAGATCTTTTTTTCTTGCTCATGTGGCGTCGTAAAATATCTGCTTCTCCAAGAGAAAAATTTCCTATTATCTGTACAAGCTTCATAACCTGTTCTTGGTAAACTATGATTCCGTTGGTTTTCTTTAGAACGCTTTCCATCAAAGGATGGAGATATTCAATATCTTTTTTGCCTGTTTGTCTGTCAATAAAATCGGGGATATTACTAATTGGTCCCGGTCTATAAAGCGCGTTCATAGCAGTCAAATCCTCAATACTTTGAGGTTTTAACTGTTTCAAATACTCTTGCATTCCGGGAGATTCAAATTGAAAAACAGCATTTGTTTCGCCACGACCAATCATATCATAAGTTTTTGGGTCATCGAGTGGAATATTATCTAAATCGATTTTTATTTTATGATTAAACTCAATCATTCTTAGAGTTTTTTCAATAATGGATAGCGTTTGTAAACCCAATATATCCATTTTTAATAAACCGCATTCTTCTATTTCATTACCCGAATTAGGATATTGTGTTACTAAATCAACACCGCCTTCATCACCTTGTTTATCTTTTAATGGTGTACACGTCGGAATATAATTTACAACATCCGATGGTGCGATAATTACACCTGCGGCATGTGTGCCACGTCCGCGGTAATTACCTTCTAACACTAAACAATTTGCTAAAAATTTGCGAATGTTTTCATCTTTGCTATTTTTCAGCCATTCCAAATCAGGTAATTCCAAGGCTTCAGCAAGCTTCATTACCTTTCCCTGGAACGAAGGAATTGCTGAAGTTATCGATCGCACTTGATCCAAAGGAATATCCATTACTCTGCCAACGTCAGCTATTACAGCTTTACTTGTTAAACTGGAAAAAGTAACAATTTGAGCAACTGAATTTTTACCATATTTTTCAGTTATGTATTGAAGTACTTTAGGACGATTCTCATCGCAAAAATCGATGTCTATATCGGGCATAGAAATACGGTCTGGATTAAGAAAGCGTTCAAATAGTAAATCATATTTTAATGGATCAATATTTGTTATGCCCAAACCATAAGCAACCAAACTGCCTGCGGCAGAACCACGGCCCGGACCAACCGGAACACCACGTTCTTTAGCACTTTGGATAAGGTCTTGGACAATTAAAAAATATCCAGGGAATCCCATGTCTATAATAACTTTCAATTCGAATTTAGTACGCTCCAAATAATCTTCAGGGATTGAGTTATCAGGAAATTTTTTAGCTAAACGTTCATAGGTCAATTCTTCCAAATATTCATCGAGGGTTTTGGATGTCGAGGTTTCAGGAATAGGGAAGATCGGCATAAAGATGGTTTTAAGATCAATTTCAAGATTACACTTATCAGCTATTTCTAATGTATTCTCAATAGCTTGAGGGTAATCGGAAAACAATTCTTTCATCTCGGCGGCGGTTTTAAAGTAAAACTCACGTGTGCCGTAGCGTAAAACATTTATATCATTGTTCTTTTGAGAGCTACCGATATTTAAAAGGATATTATGCGCGTCAGAATGTTCTTTTTTCAAGTAATGCGTATCGTTTGTGCATATTAGTTTTATATCCAATTCGCGGGCGATTTTCGCGGCATCGTGTATAAGCTGTTCGTCAGAATCATATTTATGTCTTTGGATTTCCATATAGAAATCATCACCAAAGAGGTTTTTATAATATTGAGCTTCGCTCTTGGCTTTAACCAAATCACGAGCGATAATATCGGAATTTACGATTCCACCCATACAAGCGGTAGTGCAAATAAGCCCTTCTTTATACATTTCAAGTACTTCTTTGTCTATACGCGGCTTTCTGTAGAAACCTTCCGAAAATCCGATGGAAGATAATTTGCAAAGATTTTTATAACCTTTTACATCTTTGGCTAATAAAATGATATGGTAATAATTTTTGCCTGCTTTGCCGTCCACTTTTTCCGCCTTTGAAAAACGGTCAGTAGTTGACATATAGGCTTCTATTCCAATAATCGGCTTAATGCCTTCCTTTTTGCATAATTTATAGAACTCAATCGCACCAAACATGACGCCATGGTCGGTAAGTGCAACTGCTGGTTGATTGTCGGCTTTAGCGGCCGCAACGAGTTGATTAGGCTTAAGTGAAGAGTCTAATAGAGAATAGTGTGTATGATTATGAAGATGAACAAATGACATATTTATAATTATAAAAGATTTTCAAAACTAAATTACAATTTACAAAATTAATTATAAACTGCAATATATCTTCTCAAAAGTTGTCAACATTGGTATATAAAAATTAAATGGTATTTTTGCATATCAATAAACATTAAATTAAGCTAATAATGAAACTATATAGAATAATAATACTGATATTTATTTTATCAACTTATTCACTTTCTGCACAAATATGGACAGATGTTACTATACCTGAAATTACAGATGCATCCAAAGGATATTCCGGCAATGAAATAGTAACAGATATTGTGAAGGATAATTCCGGAAATTACTACATTACAGGACATTTTGACGGCAGATTGGTTTTTGGCTCAGATACCATCAATGCCGTTGATGGTTATGATATTTTCGTAGCAAAAGCTGATAAAGACAGAAATTGGTTATGGGTTACATCAGCCACAGGTAAATCAGCAGACTATTCAAATTCTATTTCACTTGATGGGTCCGGTAATGCTTATATAGCAGGTTATTTCAACGACGATCTTACGTTTGGTTCCACAACAATATATGCCGCAAATAAAGATTTATTCGTAGCAAAGATTTCTTCCGCCGGTGTTTGGCAGTGGGCAAAAAAAGCAGGTGGAACTTATGGTGATGAAGCATATTCCATTAAAACTGATTCAGATGGTACTTCTTATGTTACTGGTTTATTTAAAATTAAAGCCACTTTCGGATCATATTCTGTTACTTCAAATAGTTCATCCATCGATATATTTGTTGCGAAAATCAATTCATCAGGAACGTGGCAATGGGTGAGAAGAGCCGGCGGAACATTGAAAGATCAGGGAACATCATTGGATATGGATACAAAGTATATCTATATATGCGGATATTTTGCAGGAACTGCCGATTTTGGGACTAATACTGTTGTCAGTAAAGGCTCTTATGATGCCTTTACAGCAAAAATTTCCAAAAATGGGGATTGGATATGGGTAAAGCCGGTTGGAGGTGCAGGAATGGACCTGGCTGAAGCCATAAGTTATAATTCCGGTAGGCTGTATTACACAGGTTCTTTTTCGGGCGACGCTGATTTCATCACTGAAACTGTAACATCAGAAGGATCTACGGATGCTTTTTTTGCCGTTGTCGATACAGTTGGAACAAATTCTTGGGTAAAAACTGCCGGTGGAACGCAGGATGATTCTGGTTATGACGTATTTTCGTATTCAACATATATTTATTTTTCGGGTACATATTCTGATTATATTGATTTCAACGGAACAAGTTACGAATCAAATGGCGGTGATGATATATTTATAGCAAGCTATACAACAGATGGAACATTTAACATGGTTTCAACCGGTGGAAGTGAAGGTGACGATAAATTAGGCGGTAGCATCGAAATCGCCACAGGACAATTATACCATATAGGTACTGGTGCAGGACTAATTAAATTCGGCTCAAAAACTGTGAATACTTTGGAAAAAAGCGATATTTTCGAAGCCATTCAATATGCGGCGGGATCTTGGAAATCTATTAATGTGATTCCTAGTGCTATACTTAAAAGCGAAGTAAAATCTATTGCTACCGATGGCGATGGTAATAAATATGTTATTGGATATTACTACGGCGAATTGAAATTCGGTTCCACAACTCTACAAAGTACTGGCGGATCGGATATTTTTATAGCAAAATGTGCTTATGACGGTACATGGATTTGGGCAATATCAGCTGGTGGACAAGGTGATGATATCGGATATGATTTAGCTATTTCTTCAGCTGGGGATATTTATATTGCAGGTAGTTATTATGGCCAAGCAAGTTTCGGTAGTACAGATATGACTTCTGCCGGAATAGAAGATGCTTATGTAGCTAAGCTTAATAGCTCTGCGGAATTTCAATGGGTTAGAAGCGGCGGTGGAATTGATTTCGATGTAGCAAGAGCAATAAAAATTAATTCTAAGGGTGAAATATTTTTAGCCGGAAATTTTTACGAAGAGGCAGATTTTGGGGCAATTAACGTGACCTCAAGAGGTATGGATGATATCTTTACAGCTAAAATTACAAGCGCCGGAAACTGGAAATGGATTAAAACCGCAGGTGGGGAAGACAATGAAGAAGTATACGATTTAGCAATTGACAAAAATGATAAACTATACGTTGTTGGTAGTCTCTTTAATGGAGGATATTTCGGAAGTATTTTGGTTACATCAAAAGGTAATGATGATTCATTTTTGGCGAAGGCCGATACAAATGGGACATGGCTCGCCGCAACGGGATGTGGCAGTGCCGAATTTAATGAAAAGGCATATTCTGTTTTTGTTGATGATTCTTTAAACTGCTACATTGGTGGACAGTTTACAGGATTAGCCTATTTTGGTTCTATGTATTTATATTCCGATGCCGCAATTAGTGGTTATTTAGCGAAATTAAATCCATCACTTGAGTACAAGACTGTCGAAAAATTCGGCTCAACAGGTGAAAATAAAATTCTTTCGATTATGAAGGACAAAGATAAATTTTACCTTGCTGGTCAATTTGAAAATACGATTTCATTAGCAGGCAAATCATATACATCAAAAGGTAAAAAAGATATATTTGTTTTATGCAAAGATAGCTTATTAAAAAACTTGTATGCTTATACTGCCGGAGGTACCGGAAACGACAAAGTTAATTCTATTGCGACTTATAAAGATGGCGAAGATTTTCTGGCTGGCAACTTTGCTTCGAAAGCGAGTTTTGGTGATATAGTAGTTTCCACACCATCCGCTTATGATAACATTGCTTTTGTAGCAAAAAATGATTTTGTGCCTGCACCGCCACCTTGGGAATTACCAGAGTTGACTGATAACTTTGCGACAGTATTAATCCCTACAGCAATAAATCCAAAAATAAATGGCCGCGCTTTTGAAAAAGGAGACGCAGTCGGAATTTTCTATAAAAGTGGAAAGACATTGATCTGTGTAGGTTATACTATTTATATGAAAAAAGATATTTCTATTAAAGTGCGTGGTGACAATCATTCAACCTCCGCGAAAGATGGAATCAGCGATTATGACAAATATATTTTTAAGCTTTGGGATGGGAAAAAGCAACGCGATACTATAGGTTATATCAATATAAAAAGTGGTCCGAGACGGTATATCAAATCCGCTACAACTGAAGTCGAAAATTTACCAATAATTAACGATTCCATAGAAATTCAATTATATAAAGGTTGGAATCTAATGTCCTCATACATTGATCCTAAGTTCAGCCTTGCGGATTCAGTATTCAAAAAAGTATCGGCTTTGGTTATAGCCAAAAGTGTTAGTGGAAGTTTTTATTTGAAAACCGGAAGTTCGTCTGTTAATACAATTGGTGATTATGACGAACGTGTCGGTTATGCGGTATTTATGACGGCTGATGAAAAATTCAAAATCTATGGAGATAGGATCAATTCAATATATGACCCTGTAAAACTATCTTATGGCTGGAATATAATGGGTGTCAGTACTGATGATGTAATGGAAATTGATACCTTATTCAATGATGCTAAATATGACATAACGATTGTAAAAGATAATGTCGGTAAGTTTTATATTCCTTTTGGATTCAAAAACCTGTCATATATCAATCCTAAACAAGCTTATAAAGTATATATGAAAAATGAACGTATATTATATTTCCCTGATAATGAATAGGTACGATTATGAATAGGAAACTAATTTCTGTTATATTTTTAGTTCTAATTTTTGGAATTTGTACTCGCGCGCAAAATATAAAAAGTAATCCTTATGGACTGGATATTGTTCAAACAATATCGCAATATGATAGCTGTTTAACTATAAATAAAAGCAACCAATTGGTTGATATAGAAAAATTTATTCCGGGTATTGTACTTGATATCCGTTATGCTAGTACAAATAATTTCACTCATCAAATAATATACTCAAAACCAATGGCGTTTCTGAGGTTACCTGCCGCAGAAGCTTTAAAGATGGTTCAAAAAGAATTGTCAAAGCAAAAAATCGGACTGAAAATTTATGATGCTTACCGCCCATATCAAGCCACGATGAAGTTTTATGAAGTTATGCCGGATTCGAATTTTTGTGCAAATCCGAAGTATGGCTCGAGGCATAATCGAGGTTGCGCAGTCGATGTTAGTTTGGTCTATTTGAGTACGGGAAAAGAATTAGAAATGCCTACGGGGTATGATGATTTTACTGTAAAAGCAAATCCCAATGATACCGATGTGTCAAAAATTGTCAGTAATAACCGCTCAAGATTGATTAAAGTAATGTCCAAATACGGTTTTACGGTTTTTCCAACAGAATGGTGGCATTTCGATTATCAAGACTGGAAAAATTTTAAACTCATGGATATATCTTTTGAGGAACTTGAAAAAGGTAAATAATTTTAAAAAAAACAATAAATCTATGAATTATACGCTCATAGATACCTATTAAGAAAAAAGAACAAATATCAAAATTGCTTATGTGACATAAGTAATTTATTTATAATAATATTAATTAATGAATTAAAAAATATGGCTGACGATAAGAAAATTATTTTCTCGATGACTGGAGTGTCAAAACTCTATCCTCAGGGAAATAAACCGGTGCTCAATAATATATATTTGAGCTTTTTTTACGGTGCAAAGATTGGTATTCTTGGATTAAATGGTTCAGGTAAATCAACACTATTAAAGATAATTGCCGGATTAGATACAGATCACGATGGAGATGTAACATTCTCTTCAGGATACACTGTAGGTTATTTGGAACAAAATCCTGAATTGGACGAAAGCAAAACTGTAATTGATATTATTAGGGAAGGCGTCGCACCAACAATGGCTTTAATTGCCGAATATAACGAAATTAACGATATGTTCGGATTGCCTGAGTATTACGAAGACCCTGACAAGATGGAACAATTAATGAACAAGCAAGCAAAAATCCAAGATAGAATGGATACAGAAAATGCTTGGGAAATTGCTACAAAGCTAGAAATAGCAATGGATGCTTTGCGTACACCCGACGGTGATACTCCTATTAAAATATTATCCGGTGGTGAACGCCGTCGCGTTGCACTTTGCCGTTTACTGCTTACACAACCTGATGTTTTATTGCTCGATGAGCCTACGAACCATTTGGATGCTGAATCGGTATTGTGGTTAGAAGAGCACTTGAATCAATATAAAGGTACAGTAATAGCCGTAACACATGATAGATATTTCTTGGATAATGTAGCGGGTTGGATATTGGAATTGGATAGAGGAGAAGGCATTCCTTGGCAAGGTAACTACACATCGTGGTTAGAGCAAAAAACATCGCGTATGGCACTTGAAGAAAAACAAGCATCAAAAAGACGTAAGACTTTAGAGCGCGAGTTGGAGTGGGTGAGAATGAGTCCGAAAGGCAGACAAACCAAGCAAAAAGCAAGGTTGAACAGTTATGATATGGCGATGAGCCAAGAACAAAAGCTGAAAGAGGAAAAATTAGAGATTTTTATTCCTAATGGACCTCGTTTAGGTAATTTGGTTATTAATGCCCAAAATGTAGCAAAAGGTTATGACGATAAATTGCTTTTCGAAAATCTAAATTTTTCACTTCCACCAAATGGTATTGTTGGTGTTATTGGACCAAACGGTGCCGGTAAAACAACGCTATTTCGTATGATAATGAAAGAAGTTGAATACGATGAAGGAGATTTTGAAATAGGTTCTACTGTTAAGTTAGCTTATGTTGATCAGAGCCATTCTAATATTGATCAAGAAAAAACTGTTTGGGAAAACTTTTCCGACGGGCAGGAAATCATTATGATGGGTGACCAAAGAATAAATACAAGAGCGTTTCTCGGAAGATTTAATTTTGGCGGAACAGAGCAAAACAAAGCGGTTAAATACCTTTCAGGTGGTGAAAGGAACCGCTTGCATTTGGCTATGACGCTAAAAGAAGAAGGGAATGTTTTACTATTGGATGAGCCTACAAACGACTTGGATATTAACACATTGCGGGCTTTGGAGGATGGTTTGGATAACTTTGCAGGTTGCGCGGTTGTCATTTCCCATGATAGATGGTTTTTAGACAGGGTATGCACTCATATATTAGCTTTCGAAGGCGATAGCACAGCTTATTTCTTCGAAGGTAGTTTCTCGGATTATGAAGTAAACAAGAAGAAACGCTTGGGCGATTTGCAACCGACAAGAATAAAGTATAAAAAGCTAATACATTAATAAATATATAGATGGACGCAACTTTCAAGTGGAGTCCATCTTCTAAAAATTTTACTCATCTGACGACTCGAAGTCATCGGATGAGTTTTTTTTTGGAGTTTCTCAACTAAAACCACCATTTATTTCGTCTATAAAATTTATTAATTTTGCCAAAACATAAAATTAAAGTTAATCTAAATTTAAGAATGAAATTTTACATTAATAAATAAATTAGTTATAAATTAAAAGTGAGAAACAGAATGAAAAAAGTAGTACTATTATTTGGTATAATTCTTTTATCCATTCAATTGAATGCACAGGAATATCCGATTGCATCCGACCCGGGAGATATTCTTAATAAAACTGCAATTGCAGAATTAAGAGTTCAAAACGAAGAAGCCCAGCCCGACGGTCAGGATGACCTTTTGGGTGATATTACAGCCAATGACAAAGCTGAACCATTATTACCTGACCACATGCTCTTTACTCAACGTATGTTATGGGGTAAGAAAGGATTAATGAGAAATTTTAATATTTTCGAATTGAACCCTGAAAATAGGGCAAGGGAGTTGAAAATAAGACGCGTTATGTTGACCACACATCAGATAGTTGGTTTTGCAACATTAGCAGGCATGGTTGCTCAAGGTATTGTTGGGACAAACTTATTTGATTATTCCGTAAATGGCAAAGAAGGTGATTCGCAAAAAACAAAAGATCTGCACGAAAGTTTAGCCGCCGCAGTAAATATTGGTTATTTTACAACTGCCGGATTAGCTTTCTTTACACCGCCAAAAATGCTCGAAGACAAGAAAGGATATAGTAGTGTTAAGTTACACATGGGCTTAGCAATCGTCCATCTTACAGGTATGGTAGCAACAAATGTATTAGCAGGACAAATTGAAACAGCAAAAGAGAACGGCAATTATGCTTTAAGCAAAGATCTTAAAGTATATCATCGTGCTGCGGCATTTACTGCATTTGGCTCTTTCGCCGCGGCAATGATTGTATTATCATTTTAATTTTTTATTAATATTATTATAAAGTAGAATATGAAAAGAAACATTCTTAAATACGCACTGATGACAGTACTTTTGGTAACTGTTTGTTCATCAGTTTTCGCACAAACAGAAACAAAAGTATATAACGACAAGAAAAAATCTGAAATTACATATACAATGACACATCCATTACACGAATGGACAGGTGTAAGCGATGCAGTAACATCCGTTATAATGGTTGATGCAGACAAAGACAATATTTCCCAAGTGGCTGTAACAGCTAAATTAGCATCATTCGACAGTAAAAACGCTAACCGCGATTCGCACATGATTGAAGTAACTGACGGAATAAAATACCCTTCCGTGACTTTCTCAAGCAAATCTATAGAGAAAAACGGAAATACACTCAAAGTAAAAGGAAACCTGACTTTTCACGGTGTTACTAAATCTATCTCATTCGATGCTCAAGTTAAAAAATCAGGTGATCAACTTACAGTAACCGGTGGTTTTCCAGTCAAAATGACGGACTATAAAATTGACCCGCCATCACTATTGGGCATTGTAACAAAAGATGAGTTTCACATTGATTTTAAAGTAGTTTTTTAAATAATTACGAATTACGAATTTTGAATTTTGATTGTAGTGGGCTGACTTGTGTGTCAGCCCTTTTTCTTTTTCTAATTTTATGTTCTTGTATGAAAAATAATTCCTAATTTTGTATAATAATATTAATTTGATTTTTATTTTATATTATTACCCATTATTTTCGGGATTATTATTTGGAGTTTGTTTTATGAAACGTTTGTATCTTTTAATTTTGCTTTTTGAATTATTGTTTGCTTTTAACTGTAATGCCCAATGGGAAAGGGTTTGTAAAAACATTGAAGACTTTCGTGTTTATGCGTTAGAGGTAAATAGCAACCACTTTTATGCTGGTACCGATAGTGGTGGAGTATTTATATCAACAGATTCAAGAAGAAATTGGTCCCAAAAAAATAACGGATTGCCTATGCCAGTAGTAATATATTCAATTCTATGGAACAATAACATACTTTACGCAGGGACTTCAAAGGGTTTATACTATTCTTTGGATGAAGGAAATAATTGGATAACGAAAGATAATATTATTAAAAATACTATCATTAAATCTATAATAGGCGATTATTTTAACTTGTATGTTGCAACTAATGGAAGTGGCATATTCCATTCTACCGATAAAGGAAATACCTGGACAGCACTTAATAACGGTTTACCCAATCTTAATGTAAATTCCTTATGGGTTGACAAATCATATATTTACGCAGGTACTACTGGAGGCATCTTTGTTTCATTTAATTATGGTGATTCTGGGATTGATTTTGGAAACAATTGCATATTACCATCCGATATACGTTCTCTATATGGTTTTGGAACAACCGTCATAGCCGGGTCCCGAAGTTCAGGGTTATTAATTTCAACTGATTATGGAAAAAATTGGTACCAAAAAGATTGGGAAATAATCAATGAGTTTACACCTTATACAATATTAGCGGCAGGCAAGTATATATATGCCGGCATGATAGATGTATCAGTTGTTCGATCAAACGTAAATGTGGATTCTTTGGAATATATTAATAGCGGTATTGGCTTGTGTAGTGTATATTCCTTGAAATGCGCGGATAATAATATTTATGCCGCAACAGCATTCAAAGGTGTAGTAAAATTGAGTGATAAAGGAGATAATTGGGAAAGTTCTAGAACTGGTATTCATGATTCGCCAATAAGAACTTTAATTGAATCCGATAATAATATTTTAGCTGGATCTGAAAAATATGGAATATTCCTATCTGATGATAATGGTTCAAGTTGGTGTAATAAAAATGAAGGCTTGATAGATCCATCAATTTTATCATTATCTAAGAATGGTAATAATCTTTTGGTTGGAACTAGTTCATCAGGAGCGTTTTTATCATCAGATAATGGAAATAATTGGATTAACAAAAGTAATGGCTTGCCAACAGGTACTCAAATACTCTGTACAGCTATAAAAGATAATATATTGTTGGCAGGATGTTCAAATGGATTATATATATCTAATAATAAAGGAGAAAATTGGGCTTATGTTAATATTGGGTTAACAAATCCTTCAATTAGAATTATTGCTGTAAAAAATGAAAAAATATTTATTGGAACTAATAACGATGGAATATTTCTATCTATAGATAACGGTCAAAATTGGTCAACTAAAAATATTGGTTTGTCTAATACTAAAATCAGAGCCATAGAGTTTAGTGGAGATAATATAATTGTGGGAGCTTATACAGCAGTCTATATATCAACTGATGCTGGTGATAATTGGGTTAAAACAGAATATCCAACAAAACCTGTTAATTCATTACAAGTTAAAGGAAACGACATTTTTGTTGGAAGTTCAATTGCGGGTGTTTATTTGTCAAAAGACAACGGGAACACTTGGAATCAGTTCAATTCGGGATTAAAAAATTTGAATATTAACTCTTTAGCTATAATCGGCAAAGAAATTTTTACTGGTACTTCTGATGGTTTATTTAAAGCAAAACTGAGTGATTTCGGTATATCAAACGCTAAAGATGAGAAGCTTGCGGAGAATTATCTAAGAATATATCCAAATCCTACAGAGAACATTTTGACGATATACTTGGATAAAACGTGGAATGAGTCTATTGATATGCAGATTTTTGATATCCTCGGTCAATATGTTTTGCAAAACAAAATACCTGCTGGTGTAAATAAGTGGGAAGTTAATTTAGAAACCTTACCAACCGGAATTTATTTTGTTAAATGTGATAATAATATTAATAGGATCATCAAATTATAATTGATTGATGATAAAATATAAAGTGTTTCCAACAAATTGAACTGTCCAACATCTTGAAAGTGTTGGACAGTTCATCAAATTTAAATTCCGAATCCTTCTAAAAACTGCTTCAAATTTGGCGGTCTCCAAAGTTCTGATTTCATCACTTTACCGTCTTCGCGGAATATAGGATTTCCATCAGCATCCAATTTGGTCATATTGCTGGAGTGTACTTCCCGGAAAGCATCGTCGAATATATGCTGTAGTCCGAATTCCAAAATAGTTCCCGATAAAACATACTGCAAATCAACCAATGCATCCAATACCTCGACCATATTGTTGTCGGCGATGGCTTCTTTAAGTTCGTTCAATTCTTCCTGAATCAATGACACCCGCAAATCGGTTCTTTCCTTTGGAATACAAGGCGTATGCTCCAAATTTACTAAAAACTTTGTGTGAAATTCCTCAACACTTCTCAATTCATTATTCATTTTATTTCCAATTATATATTTATTTCAATTTTTTTATTTGTTTATTGCTTACTAATGATGTCATTTGAGTTATAGCAATTTGGTTTAATTGTACCAACCGCTCCGATTGGGATGCCCCTTGACTAATTAGTACTGCATTTATACTTTCCATATTTGATAGTACTACTAATTGTTCAATGTTTGCAAAATCGCGCATATTCCCGTCTTTATCAGGATTTGCCGTTCTCCATTCCTGAGCAGTCAGCCCGAACAGTGCCATATTAAGCATATCCGCCTCGCTGGCATATACATAATTTATTTGCTTAATAGTCAATGATGCAGGAATTAGATTTTCCTTAATAGCATCTGTATGAATATGATAATTAACTTTTGCCAGCGTCCTATGAAAATTCCACTCAAGATTTAAACGGCTATTTTCTTCGTCTTTAAGACGTTGAAATTCTTTAATAAGATACATTTTAAAAGCAGGACTAAGCCAGCTTCCAAATTCGAAAGCAATCTCTTTATGGGCATAAGTACCACTTCCATATCTTCCGGTCTTTGCAATTATTCCAATAGCATTGGTTTTTTCTATCCATTTTTTAACAGAAAGAGTAAAACGATTGAGACCAGCCTCATTTTTAATTCCCCCGAATTCGGGGGAATTAAAAATTGGGTTATTAAGTTCTTCCCAAATACCAATAAACTCAATAGTATTTTTGTTTCTTAACCATTTTTCAATTAAAACTAAACCATCCTCGAAACCTTTTACCATATCAGTTAATGAGATAAAATCAGAATTCTGATGTTCAATAATGGTTATTTCAGTACCTTTTACATTAATTCTTTTTATTTTAGCCATAATTTTTTTACCCAGAGGATTGTGAATATTTATCAGTTTTCTATCACTTCTAATTCGGTAATTATTGATAAATTATTAATATCAAATGAATTTTCAAACCCGTTGAATTCTCTTTATTGAAAATTATTCCAAAAAAACGTATCCAATTATACAAAAATAGCAAAATTTTAATTATACCGAATTAGGTATAATTAAAATCGGGATTATTTCTAATTGTGGCAAAATCGCCATAATTAAAATTTGGATTGTAAATTGATTCCAAAGCCGTCGAATTCGAAGGGATTAAAATTGTTAGAAACTATATTTTCCAGGCATCTCGACTACGCGCGATGACCTGTTTTATCATTTTCAACTTTCAACTTTCAATTTTCAATTTTCAATTATTCAATTTCCAGCACTATCGGGCAGTGGTCTGAACCCATCATATCCGGTTGATGGTAACAATCCTTCACGCGCGGCAAAAATTCTTTATTAACAAAGAAATAATCAATGCGCCAGCCAACGTTGTTCTCACGTGCGCGGGCGCGGTTACTCCACCAGGTATAATTGCTCGGTCCTTCTTCATATTGGCGATACACATCAACATAGCCCAAGCTTTCAACCCAATCCAATTTCTTTCGCTCTATAGGCAAGAAACCGGAATTCATTTCGTTTTGCTTTGGGTTAGCCAAATCAATAGGGTGGTGCGCGGTATTGTAATCGCCGCAGATAATTATGTTTCTACCGGATTTACGCAGACTTTCCGTATGGTTGAATAGGGCATCATAAAAATCGAGCTTATAATCAACTCTATCATCGCCCGATGTACCATTCGGAAAATACACGTTGAAAAGTACGAAATCACCGAAATCCATTTCTAATATTCGCCCTTCCTCGTCGAAACGTTCTTCGCCGATAAGATTATTCACAGAAACAGCTTGAATTCTGCTGTAAGTTGCTACTCCGCTATAACCTTTTTTTCTACGGCAGGAGTGGTACCAGCCTGAATAATTCGGGGGTGTTCGAAGTTCCTCGTTAATTTGTTCTAACTCTGCTTTTGTTTCCTGCAAACAAATTATATCGGGATTTTGGCTTTCTATATAAGGGAAAAGTTTATTTTCGTGAAAAACTTCATCAAAACGGCGTGTTGGGTTTTGTCCGTTTATAGAACGAAGACCGTTGATATTCCAGGAGATTATTTTCATATTATTTACTTTCGAAATGGTTATTTAATGCAATTATATCTTTAACAAATTCTTTTACTGTGTCTAAAGGCAATTGTGTTTCGCTATCGCAAAGTGCTTTTGCCGGATTGGGGTGTGTTTCAAAAAATATTCCGTCCACTCTACAAGCCACCGCCGCTAAAGCTAATTGACGGGCAAATTCGCGCTTTCCACCGGAACACTCTCCAAGTGAAGGTTGTTGAACAGAATGAGTCGCATCGTAAATAACAGGATAGCCTAAGCTTTTCATTATCAATAAATTTCTGAAATCAACAACTAAATCGTGGTATCCGAAAAATGTGCCTCTTTCTGTCAACCAAATATCCTTTGCACCAAAGTCTTTCGCTTTTTTTGCGGCTTTTGCCATATCTTCAGCCGCCATAAATTGACCTTTTTTGATATTCACAGTTAATCCTGTTTTTGCCGCCGCGGCTATTATATCGGTTTGCCGCGCCAAAAATGCAGGTATCTGCAAAATTGAAACATACTGAGCGGCTAATCCGGCTTCTTCCGCCGAATGAATATCGGTCAATGTTTCAACTTTAGACTTTTCGCCTACTTCTTTTATCCAAGATAGAGCGGTTTCGTCGCCCACACCCGAAAATGAATCCGAGCTTGTTCTATTTGCTTTTCTATATGAAGCTTTAAATATGAAGCGATGTTCGGGAAATTCTGAAAAAATGCCAGAAAGCGTTTCGGCTGTCTGCATAACTATATCGCGGGATTCCGCTAAACAAGGTCCGGCTATAAAAATCATAATCTATCCGAATTTACGTGAAAAATCAACATTTCCGCCCGATATAACAACACCGATGCGTTTACCAAAGAAACGTTTTTTATTATCCATTATTGCGGCTAAGCAAACCGCGCTTGAAGGCTCAATCACAATCTTCATTCGTTCCCAAGTTAATTTCATTGCTTCTTTAATTATTTCATCATCAACTGTGAGTATATCGTCAACATTAGCTTTAATTATAGCGAATGTCTTATCGCCGAGCGAAGTTAATAATCCATCGCAGATGGTATTTGGTCCGGTTTGTGGAATGATATATCCGGCTTTGAATGAGCGGTATGCATCATCAGCTCCTTTAGGTTCCGCCGCGATTACTTCGCAATCGGGACACAAAGCTTTGGCTGAAATAGCTGAACCCGATAGCAAACCACCTCCACCGACAGGAGTCATAATAATATCAAACTTACCGTAATCTTCAATTAATTCTTTTACAGCAGTTCCTTGACCGGCAATGACCTCAAAATTATTATATGGGTGAATTACATAAGAACCTTTGGCTTCGACTACCTTGTTCAAATTTGTTTCACGGGCTTCTAAAGTCGGTTCACAGAATATTATTTCTGCACCATAACCGCGGACAGCGTCAATTTTAACTTGAGGCGCGTTGCTTGGCATCACTATAGTAGCAGGAATACCTCTCATTCGCGCGGCAAGGGCTAAGGCTTGCGCGTGGTTACCGGATGAATGAGTAGCGACACCACGTTTAGCTTGTTCGTCTGTGAGCGATAGAACTGCGTTTGATGCACCACGGAATTTAAAAGCGCCGACCTTTTGGAAATTTTCGCATTTAAAGAAAATTTCGCATCCTGCGATTTCATTAATAGCCTTGCAACTCATAACCGGAGTTCGGTGTATTTGTCCTTTTATTCTTTCGTGAGCTTGCGAGATAGTTTCAAAATTTACCATTTATTCTTTCCTATATTTTTTGTATATATTTAAAAGTGAACCAAGCGTGGTTCCTGCCTCCGTCAAATTCGCGGCTTGCATATACGCAACCTAATTCCATTCGGCTTGATTTATAAGCTAAAACCATATCCGCTGATAAATTAACCGTTAGCAATTTCATGTCTTTATACGGCAATACCATCGGGCTTTTCTCGAAAAAGAAATTTCCCAATAGGGTAGAGTTGTAGAAATTGACTTTGATTATGGCATTAGTTACAATGAATGCTAGCCAATCTCGGTCTTCTTTGCCTAAAGTCATATCGTTGGAATCGAAATATTCGTCCAAAAAACCCATACGGATTTTTGAGCCTATCGAAACATTATTATATAATGTGCCGATTTCCGCGGCAACGGTTGATATATTTTCAATAGTAGTGGTGAGTTTAGCTAAATGTTCAATTTGTAATGCGCCATCTAATATTATACCATTGGAGATTTGATTTTCCCAGCCCTTTGGTTGTGGTGCATTTTCGGTTTGACGATGAATAAAGGACTGTACTTCAAAACCACCTGCGAGGGGACCTATAACACCGAATAGTATATCAAAATTAATTTTAAAATTAGAATTCTTTTCTATTTGTTCTTGTCGAATATCAAAAAATAGTAAACCGCAGTAGGGGCGGTCAAAATCTGATAAGCTATCTCCGGTAATATTGGTTGGAGTGAACAGCTTATGATTTAGAGATATTTGCGTAATTTTTTCTTTAAATAGCTCGGGAAATAGTTTATTTCCTATGGGATTCAAGCTATGACTTCTATATGATATCCCAATTCCCTGCGAATAATAATAATCGGTATTAAAAACCATGTCATTATCGTAATTCAATATCAAGTAGCTTTCAGCTGATAATGGCAAATATGAAAACGCCAACAACAATATTAAAATGGTTTTAGTTTTCATCAGCTAATTGGTTAATGGCTAATTTTTCTAATTTTTTTAAGCTATTGAAAACCAATTCATACGAATGGTCAACCAATTCAAAAAACAACTTTAAATCTATATCGGAATCGGCAATTACAGTGTTCCAATGAGTTTTATTCATGTGCCAACCCGGTATAATGGATTTATAATGCTCTCGTAAATCAATCGCTCTTTCTGGGTCACATTTTAAATTACATTTGAATGGGTTATAATTAAAATCGGTCAGAGCAAAAATCTTGGAACCAACTTTAAAGACCAATGTGGTTTCATCGAAAGGGAACGCCTCCGTAACCCCTTTTTTTGCCAAACAGTAATTTCTAAAAGATTCAATATCCATAGCAAAATTCCTAATAAAATAAGCCGATTATAAATATCTGAACAACGAATTATATTGTTGTTATATATATCACATAGCGAATAATTGGTTTAATTTGAACAAATCTATTATCAATTAATAGTCAAATAATTAAAATAAAATTTTGTATAATCCGTAAATATTCTTAGTTTTGACGATACCAAACGTGATAAATTTCATTTTGTTTAATATTTTCCATAAAAAAAGGTCTTAGTTTATTTATTAATCAGTTTTTAATATTAATTAAATTATTAATTTTTGTATGCTTATTTATAAAAAACACCCTTCTAACAAATTTAAAAATTCCATCCTTGAGATAGCTTATGATGAATCGAAAAAGAAAAACCGTAGTTGATCAGGTATTGGTCGAAGTAAACGGTACCGGTTTAATAGAGAAACCACCCAAACGAAAATACCCGGCGAAAGGCAGACCACCCAAATCAAAAAATCCCTACAAACCAAGACAAGAAAAAGCACCATTTATGATGGTTGACGACGAGCCTCTTATTGATATCGATGAGACAGAAGAGGAAAAACAAACTCGTGAAGAATTGACCCTACAGGTTGAAACAGAAGATTTGAAAACCCGCCGAATTGTTGATATTACTCGTTTAGCTCGTTTATCGGGTATTGTGGATTATTCAGGATTAACTCGCGATGATCTGATTCAGAAAATCGCTCAAACGAGATTGACAGGGGCAGTTGTTGGCGTGATACCGGCGGCAAAAACCTTGAAGTGCATTGGTGTATTGGAAGTAATGTCCGATGGTTACGGCTTTATGCGCTCCACAGCGTATAATTATCTATCTTCCGTTGATGATGTATATGTATCACCATCGCAGATAAAACGATTTTGGCTTCGCACCGGCGATACTATCGAAGGTGAAGTTCGCCCTCCAAAAGAATCCGAAAAATTCCACGCACTTTTAAAAATTGATACCGTAAATTTTGTTCCACCAGAGGATATAAAATCAAGAGTAAATTTTGACAATCTAAAACCTTTATTCCCTGACCAAAGATTGCATTTGGAAACAACCCGTACTGGTTATTCCATGCGTGTCGTTGATATGCTTTGTCCAATTGGTAAAGGACAGAGAGGTCTTATCGTTTCTCCTCCTAAATCCGGTAAAACTATTCTTCTGAAAGATATGGCGAATAGTATTTCCGCTAATCATCCTGAAGTCAAGCTAATCGTGCTTTTGATTGATGAGCGTCCGGAGGAAGTAACCGATATGGAACGCTCGGTTCAAGCCGAAGTGGTGGCGTCAACGTTCGACGAGCCCCCTGATCGCCATGTACAAGTAGCCGATATGGTTTTGGAAAAATCCAAACGTATGGTAGAAAGCGGTCACGATGTTGTGATTTTACTTGATTCTATAACCCGTTTAGCAAGGGCGCATAACACTGTTGTACCTCACTCCGGTAAAATTTTATCCGGTGGTGTGGACGCAAACGCTCTGCATAAACCTAAACGCTTCTTCGGTGCCGCACGTAATATTGAGCGCGGCGGATCGCTGACAATCATTGCGACAGCATTGGTTGAAACAGGAAGCCGTATGGACGAGGTTATTTTCGAAGAATTCAAAGGAACAGGTAATATGGAATTAGTTTTGGATAGAAAATTATCCGAACGCAGAGTATTTCCTGCTATTGACATCAATCGTTCCGGTACAAGAAGAGAAGATTTGCTTTACGATAGAGAAGAAATAAATCGTGTTTGGATATTAAGAAAACTCCTTAACGAATTTAACTCTGTCGAGGCTATGGAATTCTTACTAAACAAGTTAAAGAATACTAGGACAAATGCGGATTTCTTCTTGACTATGAATAGTTAAAAAATAATTTTGCTATTTAAAAAAATAGTAGTATTTTTGAAATCTGTCCAAGTGACAGATGTCGGAGAGGTGGCGGAGTGGCTGAACGCACCGGTTTGCTAAACCGGCATAGTGGGAAACTGCTATCGAGGGTTCAAATCCCTCCTTCTCCACAAAAAAACTTCTTGCTTGCAAGAAGTTTTTTTTATTTTTAGCCCGTTTTAGCCATATTTTGCAATTATTTTCAATTATTTTGCATTTTTTTCACTTTTTTTTCAACACGAGAGAAAGAAATGGACTTCTCAGTTGTCTATATAATAACCCTAAAGCAATTTCCAAAAAAGGGAATATATAGGAAACGTAGATTAAGTTTTGCGTTTCCTTTTTTTATTCATT
This sequence comes from bacterium, assembly GCA_037127915.1. Lineage (GTDB taxonomy): Bacteria > Bacteroidota > Ignavibacteria > Kapaibacteriales > UBA2268 > JBAXXL01. Next base: position 41,972 of record JBAXXL010000011.1, on the reverse strand, counting down.
AGAGATTAGAATAAATTTTCTTTTAGTTTGCTATCTGAAAAAAAATAATTAGCCAAGATATGATGAAAAGGTGTTTTATTCATATCTATTTTTTTGTTTTGGAAAAATTTGATAATTTAGTAATTGATTTATTTGAAATTCCAAAAGTTCATTAATTTGAGATGGTTTTATGAAAAAAATTGTTTGCTTATTTATCTTTTTATTCTGCTACTCCGCTTATAGCCAGAGTTTATCCGTATTCAATATTAACGCTTCTAATTTCCCTAAAATCAAGGCGAATTTCTTTGCGTTTGATAATGCAGAAAAACAAATCACAAATTTATCAACTTCTGATTTTTCAATAACTGAAAACGGTCAACCAAGAACAATAAATAATGCGAGTTGTCCTGAACCTTTACCACCATTAGCAATTTCCAGTGTACTTGTTTTTGATATGTCTATTTCAATGGATTCTGGGCCGCCTCGAATCCAATCCGCCAAAGATGCCGCAAATGCATGGATAGATGGTTTGCCTGCGGGTCAGTTTGAATGCGCTTTAGTTTCTTTTGCAGCTCAAAGTTATTTAGTTAATGATTTTACAACCGATAAGCAACTTCTTAAAAATAAAATAAGTCAATTTGTTACTTTAAGTGGAACCGATTACGATCAAGCACTTCTTGTTTTACCAAGCGGTGGTTTACAAATAGCAAAAAATGGTAAATATAAAAGAGTTGTTATATTGCTTACAGATGGTGAGCCAAATAATGAACCAAAAACAAATGAAATTATCCAATTTGCACTGGAAAACAAAATCACCATTTATGCAGTAACTCTTGATATGCCTGCACCAAAGTGTATTAAAGACATTACCGAACAAACCGGGGGGGCATATTTTGAAAACATTACAACTTTAAAAGAAGCGGAAGATACATACCGAAGATTATTAGAAATGGCACAGGGTGGTGAACCTTGTGAAATTGAATGGCAAAGCCAATTTGTTTGCAAACCAACCTCCAATAATGTAGAAATAAAAATACCTTCATTAAACTCATTTGATAATACAACATACACCGTTCCAGATAACAAGATTACCTATTTAGAAGTTTCGTCTCCCTTTGTCATCTTCGAAGATGTAAAAGTTGGAATTCCTAAGGATACAATAATCACTGTAACTGCTAGGAATACAGATTATAATATTACAAATATTAAAAGTAACAATTCAATTTATGATATTAATCCAAAAAGTTTTACTTTAGCCGAAAATCAAAGCAAGCAAATAACTATAACATTTACCCCTACTGATTCAGTATATTCTAATTGTACATTTGAATTTGAAACCGAACAATGTAATAAATCTTATAACGCATATTCTATATATAATAATTCAAGAATTACAAATTCAACTTTAAAAATCACACACCCAAATGGTGGAGAAAAATTCGTCGCCGGAAGCGATACTCTAATAACTTGGGAAGGGGTATCACCATCAGACTCTGTGAAATTGGAGTATAGCATTGATGAGGGTGAAAATTGGATTAAATTAGTTGATTTTGCAACCGGTTTAAAATATGTCTGGAGGGATATTCCCCTTCCGGTAAGCAATAAATGCATAATGAGAATTTCTAAATCAACTATTAAAAATAAAAGCACTTTGCCAAGAATCGAATGGCAAAAATCAATAGGCTGTTCCTGGATGGATTATGGGAATTCCATTGTACAAACTATCGACGGTGGTTATATTGTCGCCGGGAGTGTATTTAGTAGAGATAGTTGTGACATAGGTAAAACGAAAGGATGGTGGGATTATGGAATTATGAAATTAGATAAGGTAGGAAATATTGAGTGGCAAAAAAAATATGGTGGAAATGCTGATGATTATGCTAACTGCATTCAACAGACAAATGATGGGGGGTATATTGTTGCAGGCTGGGTAAATTCTGAAGATGGTGATGTAACCAAGCGTTATTTTAGAGAGGATTGTTGGATCGTTAAGTTAGAGGCTAACGGAAGTATTGAATGGGAAAAAAGTCTTGGTGGGTTTGAAAATGATCGGGCAAATTCAATTATACAAACACTCGATGGTGGCTATATAGTTGCTGGGGCATCTGAATCTACAGATCAAGATGCTATTGGTAACCATGGTGATTTTGATTATTTAGTTGTGAAATTATCCGCTTTAGGCGATAAAGAATGGATAAAGTTGTATGGTGGATCTGGTAATGATGAAGCAAAATCAATAATTCAAACTTCTGAAGGAGGATATTTAATTGCAGGACAATCTCAATCCAACGATGGAGATGTTTTAGACAGTAAAGGAAAGCGATTCGTATGGCTTGTTAAAACAAACCCTTTAGGAAATATAGAATGGTCAAAATCCTATGGAGATATGGATTATTATAATGATGTATCAGTGTTGCAAAGTTATGATAATGGGTTTGTGATGGGTTATAATAATTCCAAAAAAAGTAGCGTTTTAGTGAAATTAACGCAGAATGGTGATGAAGTTTGGGAATTGAATAAAGGCAATTACAATCAAATAATACGCTCCATATCATTAACAAAAGATGGTGGTTATATAATTGCTGGTAGTTCTACCATAGATATTGATGAAACTATTTTAAATTACGGGTATGGAGATTATTGGATTATGAAAGTTTCTCCATCTGGATTTGTAGTATGGACGAGTTCAATAGGGGGGACACAAAGGGATGAATGTTATTCAATAAAATCTACTTATGATTCCGGTTATATACTTGCTGGTACAACATCTTCTGATAATTTTGATGTTAAAGAAAATCATGGTGGAAGTGATATTTGGGTTGTGAAACTATCTCCAGACAGATTTTCTATCCAAGAAGATCAAACGGACTCAGTATTTGAAATAGTGGCACCAACCCTAACATCCTATGAAATTGACATGAAAAAATGCTATACAAATAGCGTAAAAGATTCAGTGATTGGTTTTTTTATAAAAAATACAGGGTTATATAAATGCAGAATAGATTCAATTTATTTTAAAAGAGATGATGTAAGAGCTTTTAAACTAATTACTTCTTTTCACAAATCTGTATTAGATGCTGGGGAAGTTATTGGTGGTGAAATTCGTTTTAAACCCAATCATATTGGTAATCATTATGATGAAATGATTGTTATAACACAATACGATACATTGCATAATGTTATTAAAGGTGAAGGTGTTTCACAGCAAGTAGGAGTAGTAAATAAAATTATTGATTTCGGTAAAATGTATTTAGGTGAGATCAAAGATACACTGAGTGTATTGACGATAAAAAACATGGGCAAAATTCCAGTTACGATTACCTCTACAAAGCATAATCTACCAAATGATAAAGATTTTACTACAATCGCAGGCGGCGGTAATTTTACTTTAAAATCCTTTGAAAACCATAAAATGGATTTGAAATTCAAGCCGAGCGATTTTGGGCGCACTATGGGAACATTGGAATTTTATTTCAATGGTCTTGGTAGTCCCGAAAAAATTATGTTATATGGAGAATGCATTAAACGCCCACCACAAATAAATGCAACGATAAACCAAATCAATGATTTAGTTTGCGAGACACAAAACCGAACCGATTTGAAAATTACAAATATAGGTGAAGAAGACCTTGTGATTTCTAAGATTGATATTGTTGGTAAAGATAGGTCTGAATTTTCCGCAATCGTAACATTGCCTATTACTGTATTGATGGGTGAAACAATCACAATTCCAATTGAATTTACAAGCTATACCGCAGGAACGAAAGATGCCGAGTTGGTAATTAATTCTAATGCCGGTAAAACACCAGAAATTAGAATTGCATTACTGGCGAAGAAATTCTTAAATGGTTCAAAAATTGATAATTCGCAAATAGACCTTCAAGGAATATATATAAATACAACAAAAAAAGCTATTATTTCTATTGAGAATAACGGTAATTTAACTTCTGTGATTAAATTAACCTCGTCGCCAAAAATTCAATTGAATATAACAGATTTTACATTACAACCGAATGAATTGAAAGAAATTGAATTTACATATTTGGGTAGTTCAACTCTTGGTCCTTTTGGTGAGGAAGTCACTGTTGAAGAAACAAGTTGTAATTATATTTCAAAAATAAGTATTTATGGAACCATAGTAGATGGTGCTTACGGAATGATAAAAATACCTGCCGTCGAAGGACAGGTTAATGAAACCATTAATATACCCATAATTGTCACTTCTGCTCAGTATTTGCAAGCGGCGGGAGTAAAAACCATCTCAGCAGAAATGAGTTTCAATTCGACAATGCTATATCCGGTCGGTTTACAGGCACAAAAAATTGATGCGACAACATCTTCAATATTTATAGATAATATACCTATTGAGCAAAATGCTAAGAAAGAAGTTCCGTTTATTGTTGCTTTGGGTAATGCTGAAATGTCGGATTTGAAATTGTTCAATGTTCAAGCAGTCGGAGGTCCCGGAACTATTACATCCGAAAACGGCACATTCAAAACGCTTGGCATTTGCCGCGAGGGCGGTACCAGATTATTCAATCCGACCGGTAAAGTTGAAATTTTACAGATAATCCCTAATCCGGCGAGTGAAGATATTGAGATAAATGTAAATCTAATTGAAGATGGTACAACAACACTCTCGGTGTTCAATTCTAATGGTTTAAAAATCAAAGAATTCAATATAACCGGCGAAACGGGAATGCAGACGATTAAGCTCGACGGTCGATATTACAGCAATGGACTATATTTCATTCAATTGCAGACGCCAACAGTTGAAGCGAATCAGAAATTGATGATAATAAAATAGATGAAATGTATGTAAACATCCGAAGGTTTGAAACCTTCGGAAGGCTTTGAAATTAAACTCATTTTTGTTTATTTTCAAAAATTATTATAAATATTTAAGGAATAATTGAATGAGAGTATTATTATTAACTTTGACAATTTTAATTTTAGCAAGAATTAATAATTTTGCTAATGATGGAATATTTATGGGTTCTGGAAATCAACTTATACCACTAATAGAAAATAATATTAGTGTTCAAAAAGAGATTTTGATTATTACACAAAATAATTCAAAATTCTATGTAAATGTTTATTATGAATTCTATAATCCAGGCCCTGCAAAAGAAATCTTAGTGGGATTTGAAGCATCTTCTCCAGGCGGTGTTGTCAGTTTTGAACCAGTAGATGGAAGACATCCCTATATGAATGATTTTTGCGCTTCGGTTGATGGAGAAAGTGTAAAATATAATATCGCTTATGTTAATGATTCTAATTACATAAAAAATGGTATAATTAAAGGAAAGCCTTTGCAACAAGTAATTAATGAAATTGATGAATATGATGCAGGTTTTTTTTATGTATATAATTTCAAAGTAAAGTTTAAAAAAGGTATAACAAAAATAAGTCATACATACAATTATCAATCATCTAGTTCATTTAGTTACAATTATTATAATTTTCTTTATAATTTAACTCCTGCAAACAGATGGGCAAATCGCCAAATTGATGACTTTACATTAATTCTTGAAATCGGTGATTTTGAGACTTTTAATATAGATAGAACATTTTATGAAGATAAAAATGATTGGATTATAAATGGTGTTGGTAATGCGTTCGATAAAAATTCTGATATATTTTTTGATTCGTTAGAACCGATTACCAAATTTAATATGCAACAAGGTTATTTGATTTTTCAAAAAAAGAATTTTAAACCCAAAGGTGAACTTCTAATAATTTCAGAATATGGATTTAGGGAGGGGGGTGATGAATTTAACCCTGTGTTATCGTTTAATGACTCAAATATGACAACCGACTCTACGAAACCATTACAGAGATTAATTTTAAAAAATTATCCTTTTGCGCGCAGAGGATATGTATTTAGTAATCAAGAATTAAATAAGTATTATAGAACATTAGATTGGTATATTCCAGATCCTAACTATATACCGAAAGTAGAAAGTCTAAGCGAAAAAGAACAAACGTGGATAAAATTGTTTGAATAAAACTTTTGATTTATTGAAAATTAATTTAATTAGATTAATTTTGTGAAATTTTGTTCTTTTTATTAGTTTAGATAATTTTTTCTTTGTATCTTTGATTTTCTAAATTTTGCAATTTTAATGCTTTTTTTGGAGTGCTAAATGACAATTGAGGATAGACTAAAAGAATTAAAGGAAAAGCGGGAATTAGCTCGCTTAGGAGGCGGAGAAAAACGTATCGCCTCACAACATAAAAAAGGTAAATTAACAGCTCGTGAAAGAATCGAGAAGCTTCTGGATGATAACAGTTTCGAAGAATTCGATATGTTTGTTACACACAGATGTATTGACTTTGGATTGGAATCTCAGGAGTTTCTATCTGATGGTGTTATTACCGGTTATGGTACAATAGATGGCAGATTGGTTTTTGTCTTCTCACAAGATTTCACTGTCTTTGGCGGCTCGCTTTCGGAAACCTTTGCTCAGAAAATCTGCAAGGTTATGGATAAAGCTATGAAAGTTGGTGCTCCTTTAATTGGTATCAATGATTCCGGCGGAGCCAGAATCCAAGAAGGTGTTTTAAGTTTAGCCGGGTATGCCGAGATTTTCGAAAGAAATATATTAGCTTCTGGTGTAATTCCACAAATAAGCGCAGTGTTCGGACCTTGTGCCGGCGGTGCTGTTTATTCTCCAGCTTTAACTGATCTTATAATAATGAGTGAACATACAAGCTATATGTTCGTAACCGGTCCAAAAGTTGTTAAAACAGTTACAAATGAAGACGTAACCACCGAAGAATTGGGTGGAGCTATGATTCATGCTTCAAAATCGGGTGTGGCTCATTTCGCAGTTGGGGACGAAGAAGAAGGATTGATGCTAATTAGGAAGATTTTAAGTTACTTTCCACAGAATAACTTGGAAGAACCACCCCGCTATGCTTGCAAAGACCCGATTGATAGATTCGATGATGAATTGAATTATATCGTTCCTGAAAATCCTAATAAACCTTATGATATAAAAGATGTAATTTATAAAATTGTTGATAACGAAGAATTTGTTGAAGTTCATCGTAGCTATGCAAAAAATATAGTTGTGGGTTTTGCAAAATTTAACGGTCAACCCGTCGGCATCGTAGCAAATCAACCGAGTTACTTGGCTGGTGTGCTCGATATAAACGCCAGCAGAAAAGGTGCTCGTTTTGTTCGTATGTGCGACGCGTTTAATATTCCGTTAGTTACTTTGGTTGATGTTCCGGGATTTTTACCGGGGACAAATCAAGAATACGGTGGAATAATTATTCATGGAGCAAAACTACTTTTTGCTTATGGCGAAGCTACTGTTCCAAAAGTAACTATAATATTAAGAAAAGCTTATGGCGGTGCTTACGACGTGATGAGTTCCAAACATTTGCGTGGGGACATAAACTACGCTTGGCCTAATGCTGAAATCGCTGTCATGGGTCCATCGGGTGCAATTGGTGTATTATATGCTAAACAAATGGAAGAAATGAAAACTGCTGAAGGTTTGCAATCATTCGTTAATGAAAAGGAAAATGAATACAGAGAAAAATTCGCTAACCCTTACGTAGCGGCAAAATTTGGCTATATTGACGATGTGATTGAACCACGCAATACCAGATTCAGAATTATAAGAGCATTAGAAATGCTTGTGACTAAGAAAGATTCAAATCCATTGAAGAAACACGCTAATATACCGTTATAAAAAGGAAGAGTTACTATGTCAATGATCCAAATATATTATTACTTAGGTATGGTTACAACACAAGCCGCACAATACAAGAATAAATTCCATAAAATCATTTTCGATTTTTCTAAAATAGGTGAGATGGATGGATGGTCGATTGCCGGGTATTCATTTCTAATTGTATTTATAGCTTTAACCATAATTGTATTGTTTTTCCTAATGACCGGCAGAATTTCTTTTGCTCTTGATGCTAGGAAGCTCAATCCATTACGTATTACCAAAAAACCTAAAGAGAAAACAGCGATGAATAATGATATTCATGCGGCTATCTGCATGGCTTTATTCTTACATATGGAAGATACACACGACGACGAAAGTGGAGTAATTACTATCGAAAAAATCGAGCGAAGATATTCGCCGTGGAGTTCAAAAATTTATAATATTTCCAAAAGACCTTTTTAATTAAGAATTATAAGTGATAAAAATATGAGAGAATTCGATTTTATTATTCATGGTGATGAATACCATGTAGAGTTGAAAAGCCTAGTAGAAAATATAGCAGAATTAGAGGTTAATGGTACGAGCTATAGTGTTGAAATAAAACAAATGGCTGCTCAAAAAGCTAAAACACCTATATTAGTTAGAAGTACTCCATCAAATACTCCTGCTGATAATCCAAAAACATCTAAACCTAACCAACCGGTTGGAGTTGGAAAAGTATTATCCCCATTGCCGGGAGTTGTGCTTAGTATCAATGTGAATATTGGCGATAAAGTCAAAAACGGCGATGTACTGCTTATTATGGAAGCGATGAAAATGGAAAACGAAATCCGCACCGATATCAGCGGTACTATTAAATTAATCCAAGTTAAACCGAATGATACTGTACTCGAAGGCGATGTACTAGTAGTAATAGAGGGTTAATATGGGAAATCTAGAAAAATTAATTGCTTTTACCGGATTTGCCAATGTGACGACCGGAAATTTGGTGATGATTTTAGTAGGAATAGTAGCTATTTATTTAGCTATAAAAAAAGACTTCGAACCTTTATTATTAATCCCAATTGGTTTTGGTATTTTGATAGGGAATATACCGTTTTATACTACCGGTGGAGTAAACTTAGAAATCGGATTATATCAGGAAGGTAGTGTGCTGAACTATCTTTACTACGGTGTTATAAAAGGGATTTATCCGCCGTTGATTTTCCTTGGTATTGGAGCGATGACCGATTTTTCAGCTATGATATCCAATCCGAAGTTAATTCTATTGGGTGCCGCCGCGCAATTGGGTATATTTACTACATTTTGGTTAGCCTTAGCGTTTGGATTTACTCCTGAACAAGCCGCATCAATTGGTATAATAGGCGGTGCAGACGGACCTACGGCTATATTTCTAACAACGAAATTAGCTCCAGAATTATTGGGTGCAATAGCTATTTCGGCATACTCGTATATGGCATTGGTTCCTGTAGTACAGCCGCCGGTAATCAGGTTGATGACTACAAAGAAAGAACGCTTAATTAAGATGAAACCACCAAGACCGGTCTCAAAAAAAGAAAGGATTATGTTTCCGGTTGTTGGACTGCTAATTACTGCCTTCATTACACCCGGAGCTTTACCGCTATTAGGTTTGCTATTTTTTGGAAATATCCTCCGAGAATCCGGTGTTACTAAACGTCTTGCAGAAACCGCGGCTCGTCCGTTGATTGATATTGTAACAATTCTTTTGGGTATGTCTGTCGGTGCTTCCACACAAGCAGATGTATTCTTGAAATGGCACTCCGTATTAATATTCTTTATGGGAGCATTTGCGTTTATGACTGCCACTGCCGGCGGTGTAGGATTTGCAAAAATCATGAACCTGTTTTTGAAAGAGGGGAACAAGATAAATCCAATGATTGGTGCCGCGGGTGTCTCAGCTGTACCGGCGAGCGCGCGAGTTGCTCATAAATTGGGTCAAAAATATGATAGGTCGAATTACCTAATTCAGCACGCTATGGGTCCAAACGTTGCCGGTGTTATCGGTTCCGCGGTTGCCGCAGGGTGTTTGCTTAGCTTGCTATTCTTGCAATAGGCAATAGGCTAGTTGATTTGTAGGGACAGGTCGCGACCTGTCCGCCTTTTTTCGTAAGAATTAGGATTAAAGGATTTGAAGATTTAAGGATGGAAACGTGCCGCGCTTTTGGCTATTTCGCAAGTTTTATTTAATTTAGATTTGGATTCAATTATATGTTGCAATTTTGCAGGTGATGAATGAAAATTGAAGGAACGAGAACCGATACCGTAATGCCATCAGATGTAACAATTGAAGGCAGGGGAGTAACTGGAGCGAATATTTAATAATTTATTTCAAATTAAAGGAGTATTTATGGCTGTTGCTTATTATAGTATAAGAATAATATCTGATCAAAACAATCTGAATAATGTTTCTAAAATTCTTAATATTGTTCCTAAAAATAACAGACTAACTTGGATATATGAAGTTGTTTGTAATGATGAAAGTCCTTATTATAACTTTATTAATGAATTTTTGGATATTTTAGAGAATAAATATGAAGAATTAAGTAGAATCGGAGTTAATAAAGATGATATTTCATTTTGGTTTTTATATGAATATAATAATGAATGTAATATGGAATTCATACCATCCGATATGAAACGTTTAGGTGAAGCAGGGATTACGCTATGTATTTCCTGTTTTAAAACTGGTAGCTATATTGAAATCCCTCAAATTGACATTTAAATTGTAAAAATATTATATTTCTTTAATTTTCCCCTTACTCCTCCATCAGTGGCGGGGATTGGGAAAAAAAAGGAATAAGAGCCATAGCCACTAAATATTGGTAGAAAAGGTTAATGTTTATTATTGGAAGTGCCATAGGAACAGAATAGAAATATATGTCGTGCCTAAAGGCACTTCGCGAACGCCGATTAACTGATTTTCTATCAATATTGCATCCCTACGGGATGAAAAAACGCGCCTAGCTAGTATTCGAATTGACGATACACACAGAGCGAAGTCGATATGAACTACTGCGAAGTGCTCCCCATTTTTCAATGATATTTTGGGGTTTCTCATTATTTTTCTCATTCAAAATTTAAAATCCAAAATTCAAAATTAATTGAAGATGGATTCCCAATCAAGTTGGGAATGAAAACCCGTTTCTTCCCATTAACAATTTACAATTAACCATTGACCATTATTTCTTCTTTTCTTTTCTGCATTTTTCTTGAATAACCACGAATTCAAATTCGCCGATTTTAAAAGCTTGTTTAACGGTTCCGCGGATAGTTATGGTTTCGTATTCTGCGGGTAGTGGTTTTTCGGTTATCACATGGATTTTGTCTTTGTCGGTTTTTCCGTCCGATATTTCGTAGAAGCGGATTTTGTCAAATAAATTCACAACACGTGAAACTTTGCCCTCGATAATCACTTCTTCTTTATCGAATTTCGAAGTGTTAGTGTTAATATCGCTTATAGAAGTCAATTTGAACATATTATCGAAGAAACCAACACAATCATCAGCTTTCGAAATTGCAGTGAAATAGAGACTTAATATTAGCATTAGAAATAGAATCTTTTTATACATAATTTTTGGTTTAGTAATGAAACAATTACAATATATAATCGTTTTAAAGCAAGAAATGTTACACCAAACAAAAAAAATATTTTAAAAAAATTATAAATTTAGAGGTAATTCAAATGAAGAAAATTGGATTGAGCATTCTGATGGGCTTATTAATCATGCCATTAGCATTATTAGCACAACCGAAACTGGATTTCGAGGGCGGGAGAATATTTGATTGGGGTACTGTAAAACCAAAAGATTCACCACTAAAAGCAAAAATTAAACTATATAATACCGGCAACGAAGTACTCAAAATTACTAAAGTTGTTGCAGGATGCGGCTGTACCGTACCAAAGATTGATAAAGACGAATTAGCACCGGGCGATTCAACTGTTTTGAATTTAACATTGAATATCAAAGATACCGATACTAAATTAACCAAAAATGTGACATTTACAACCAACGTACCGGGAACAGAGAAATACGTTTATTTACTTAAAGCAAATGTTGTAACCGGTTACAGATTGAATCCGAGAAACCTTAATTTCTTTAATTGCGAGCAAGGTAAAGAAGCAATTTCAAAAGTTGCTTTAGAAAATACCGGCGACAAAGATATGACTATAGATTCTATTGGTACTGAACCTAATTATATGACAACGAATTTGGTTAAAGGAATGGTAATTAAAGCAGGTGAAACAGTTACAGTAGAATGTAAAGTAGTACCAAAGCGTACAGAGAGTTTTTATCCTAGAGTAACTATGAAGTTATCGGGCAATCCTGATATTGACAAAATCCTTATATATGGTAGCGGTCGTGCTAAATCAGCTGACGATATTATTAACGCAACTAATGGGAATCCGCCAATGCCTCCAAAACCTGATGGTGTACAACCACAGTCACAAGTTCCAAAACCTGATGGTGTTCAAAGCCAAACTCAAGTTCCTAAACCATTAAAAGTGGAAGCACCGCAAGCACCTGTTAAGCCAGCTCCCGTACAACAAAAACCAGTTAAAAAGTAAACAACTTTAAAATATTTGATTAAAACGCTTGATTAAACCTATCAAGCGTTTTTTTATTATAAAAGGTTTTTATAATTTTACATTTCTATTTTTTTCAATTTATTCGGTACAATCAAATGGAACTAAAAACACTAAATACTTTTATCGAAATCGCTCAAAGTAAACCCAAAAGAACTATAGCTGTTTCAGCGGCTGAAGATTTGGCAGTACTTCAAGCTATATCAGCCGCAGTCAACGCGGATATAGTATCTGCTGTGTTAATAGGAGATGTAGAGAAAATTAAGCAATACGCTGATGAAATCGAGTTCGACATTAGTAAAGTGCAAGTAATAAATGAACCTGAGCCTATTAAATCTGCCAAATATGCAGTAAAATTAGTTCGCGAAGGAAATGCACATATATTAATGAAAGGCTTAATCCAAACCGCCGATTTCCTAAGAGCTGTTTTGGATAAAGAATGTGGATTAAGAACCGGTTCATTATTGAGCCATATCGGATTTTTCGAATTAGAGCATTATCATAAAGTAATAGCTTTAACCGATGCCGCGCAAAATACTTTTCCTGAATTAGGAGAAAAGGTGCAAATAATTCAGAATTCAGTGAATATGTTCCACCGCTTGGGTGTTGACAATCCGAAAGTTGCTTTATTAGCCGCTATTGAGGGGGTAAACCCTAAAATGCCAAACACAATGGACGCCGCCGCAATAACAATGATGAATCGTAGAGGCCAAATCAAAGGTTGTTTGATTGATGGACCTTTAGCAATGGATTTGGCTGTTTCAGCTGAAGCCGCTCATCATAAAGGTATTGAAAGCGAAGTATGTGGAAATACAGATATACTATTTGCTCCTAATATTGAAGTGGCGAATGTAATTTACAAAACATTCAGCTATCTATGCGGAGCAAGCGCCGCGGCTTGTATAATTGGTGCCGCTGCTCCTATAGTTTTGACTTCGCGTGCGGATTCGGAAAATACTAAGCTTTTATCTATTGCATTAACCGCCGCTGTGTAATATTGTTATTGTTTTGTTAAATTTATAAGTCCCAAAATGAATCGTTTAATTTCAACAACTCTGTTCATGATAATTATATTGATATTCGGCAAAATCGAAACTTTTGCCGAATATAATTCCTATATAATTAAAATGAAATCCAATAAAGAAAAAACTCAATTGTTATCGTCCGGATTGAATGTAAAGCCTATTTTCAATAGTTTTAAATCTTCAACAGAAACCAAATTTCTGGAAAATTATTATTTACTAATGGTTAATAAACTATCCGAAGCTGAAGTTCAATCAATAATTAAAAATGTATCCGGTATAGAGTATATAGAACCGAATTATATTTATAAAATTGATAAAGATATGCAGACAAACGATTCATTGCTTACAAGTCAGTGGGCTTTGGAGCAAATAAACGCCAAAAAAGCGTGGGCGAAATCCACCGGTCTTGGAATAATTGTTGGTGTTATTGATACCGGAATTGATTGGGCGCACCCTGAATTAAAAGGTCAGCTTTGGATAAACGAGAAAGAAGATTTAAACCATTCAGGACAGTTTGAACCTTGGTCCTCAACCGAAGCGCGGAACGGAGTATTTGGCGATCTAAACGGAATAGATGAAGATGGTAATGGATTTGCCGACGATGTAATTGGTTACGATTTTGTTGATGAGCTAACACCAAGCTTTGGTGATAATATTGAACGCGATCCAATACCCGAAGATGAATGTAATCACGGAACTCCGGTAGCAGGTATCATCGCCGCTAAAGCAAATAACGTAACCGGTATAGCAGGAATAGCCTATAATAGTAGAATTTTGACATCCAAGTGCTTTAACGCCGCAGGCACTGGTGAGTCCGATGATATTGCGGCGGCAATTGTTTATGCCGCAGATAATGGTGCAAATGTCCTAAATTGTTCATTTGGAGATTATTACGAAAGCAAAATTATTCGTGATGCAATAAATTACGCTTATAACAAAGGATGTGTCATTATTGCATCTTCAGGTAATATAAACAATTACGAGTACCACTACCCATCAAATTATGAAAAAGTTATATGTGTGGGCGGTTCTAATGAACGCGGCGGGAAATATTCATTCGGTAATTACGGGTCGTTTCTTGATATAGTAGCACCCGGACAGAATGTTTTAACTATAAAAACCGGCAACGGTTATTTCGCTTTTAGCGGAACATCTGCCGCGGCACCGCACGTAACAGCCGGTGTGGCATTACTCTTATCATATAACAAAAGTTTGACGCCGAGAGAAGTTAAGGAAATTCTAAAAGCATCGGCAACTGACGCCGGCGAACCCGGGTGGGATGTGAAATTTGGAAATGGTATTTTAAATTGTTCCGCGGCTTTGGATTATGTCGGTAAGCCTTTGATTACAATTACAGAACCACAAAATGAAAGTGTGTATAATAGAGACACAATCAACGGAATTGATGTAACAGGATCTGTTATTCACCCATTATTCGATTATTACGAAGTTTTGGCAGGCGCGGGAAAGATTCCTGATAAATGGGTTAAAATTAGTGGTGATAATAAGCAAATTCTTAAAGGGGAAATTGCATTTATTGATTTCTCACAATTAGCAGATACTACAATATTAAACGATTCAACCACAAAAATTACAAAAGATACGTTGTTTACAATTGCTATTAAAGTATATTTGAAAAATGGCTTAACTACAGAACACCGAAAGCAGATAAATATTACATCTTCTGAAAAACAACTCAAATTTTTGTCTCTCAATCAGAAGAATGTATATTATAATGGCAGAAGAGTGGTTTTAATTAATTCAGCCTTTAATAAAAAATGTAGTTTTATTTTAAAATATAAATCTTCAGATTCCCAGATTTTCGAAAATAAAACTGATTACCTAACCTTCGATAATATTCACCAAATAATGTTTATGGATGAATTGGTTAGCGGTAAAACCTATCAAGCAGAAGCCATTGCTTACGATAACGTGGATACGATTAGACAAAACATAAGTTTTTCTCTTCAAGATGATAATTTCAATGAAGATAAATTCAGCTATAAATATTCTATAAATAAACGTTTGTATTTGATAAACAAAACAGCTGATTTATATGGAACGGGTGAAAAAATCGTAGCTTGTAATGATATAAACTCGCTAGCGTTCGGGAATGGGGAATTATATGCTTTGAGAGATGGCAAATTCGAATTACTCGAAGCAAGCAATAACCAAGTTTGGATACCAAAGGATTTCGGTGATATTAATGGAAATGGCAAAACCGAAATGCTAAGCGTGAATTATGGAATTACAAAAGTATTCGAAAATACTTATGGTTCAACTATTTTTGACCACCCTGTTTTCGAATCTAATCCGGAATTTTCATTTTGGGGTGAGCATCTGGTAGATGTTGATGGTGATGGGAGAGATGAGATTATTGGAACAGATAGTAGAAAATTCTTCATATATGACCCTGATCTAAAAATAGTTACATCCGAGACAGTATTGCCTGAAGGAGTTAATACTTCGCTTTGGGTGAACTCAGCGATAGGAAATTTTGATGAAGATGCCAATAAAGAATTAGCATTCGCAAACGAATACGGTATGTTGTTTGTTTATGAAATAAATAATGGTTTAGTATTTGAATATTCCGATACGATATCTAAAGATATGAGCAGTCAGGATCTTGAAGCAGGTGATTTTGATGGTGATGGAATTGACGAGATAGTTCATTTAAGATTTGGTACACAAGAATTAAACGGTTTAAGAGAAAAAGGCGACCCAATTTGGATTTGTTCGTTAATAAAAAAGGAGAATGGAAAATATACCGAAAAGTGGAAAGATTATTTCTATGGTGTTCGCCAAGGAACAGTAAGAAATTTAAACGCAACTTACAGAAATGGTATTTCTGTGGGCGATTTAAGCGGTGATAAAATAGATGACATTATAGTTTCTGTATTTCCAAATCTTTATGTTTTTGACTTTAAAAAAGAAACTCAAAAGTGTGAGCCGGTGTGGCATTACCCATCAGTACTTGCTAATACAGCTTTAGTGGCTGATTTAGATGGAAATGGCGTAAATGAAATAGGATTTTGCGGTTTTAACAAAACTTTGTTTTATGAAATGAATGAAGCAAAACAAAAGCCTGCCGCACCAATGAATTTAATGAGTGTAACGCTTAGCGATTCAACTGCATTACTCTATTGGGGTCAATCTTCGGATGCTCAGTATTATAACGTAGGTGAAATTAGAGGTGATAAGGTGGATATATGGAATGTTCCAATTTATAATGATAGCATCATTGTTCATAAACCTACAGACCTTAATTCAGATTGCGCAGTATTTACAGTTGTCGCTATGAACGATTCGTATTCTGAAAATATGAGCGATTTTGCAGTTCCAAGAGAAGTCTGTTTCTATCATCCTATTGATAAAATGATAATAGAAAAGGTTATTTCTAAACCTTTGGAATTGGTAATTGGTTTTAACGGGTTTTTGCCGCACAATAGCATTGAATCAGGCAAAATCAGCCTGTGCGATTCATTAGGTAATTTTATTAAGTTAGCTGAAAGTGCTTTGCTAAACTCCGATACAAGCCTAATCGCATCGTTTAATACAACCGTTCCTGATGGAAAATACATTGTAAATGTTGAAAATTTCAAAGATAGATATGACACCCCAACGGAAAGTTTTTCTGCATTATTTAACATTTCTAATACCACAGAAATAGAAGAAGTATTTCTAACAAATTTAAATGTATTACAGCCAACTTTAATTGAGGTCTTCTTCTCGGATGATTTAGTAAAGGAAGATTGCGAAATTTTGGATAATTATGAGCTAAAACCCTTTGGTTCTGTTACATCAGCCGGATTGAGTCCCTTGAATCAGAAGTCTGTTATGCTTTTATTATCTAATGAATTAAGGAATAATAGCGCTCGCGGTGTAAATTATACAATTACCGTAAAAAATATCGTTTCGGAAAACGGTAAGAAAATGACTGTGGGTCCAGGTGCCACCTTAGGGTTTGTTTTTTCTGAAAAAAGCAATTTCAATGCCTATGTATATCCTCAGCCAATCAAACTATCGGTAGATAATAAAGCCATTTTTGGCGGTTTAACAAAGTTCGCTGAAATTGAAATTATCACTATGGATGGACGAATTATTGCAAATTTGACCGAAAATGACGGAAATGGCGGTGTGGAATGGGATTTGCGTGATTTAAACGGAAAAATACTCGATCCCGGTATTTATTTATACAGAGTTAATGGAACAAACACAACAGCCGAAGTTCAGTATGAAGAATACAAAAAATTTGTCATTATAGAATAGAAGTTGTAATTTTAACAAGTCTGTAATATGAATGATAACTATGAAGTTGTAATAGGACTTGAGATTCACGCTCAATTATTGACAAAAAGCAAAGCTTTTTCAAGTGATTCTACTAATTTCGGCGATTTTCCGAATACAAATACTTCTCCCACAAGTTTGGGGCATCCCGGGACTTTGCCAACCATAAACGAAAGAATGGTGAAATTTGCTATAAAAGCGGGTTTAGCTACTAATTGTACAATCCGCGAAGTTTCTTTATTTTCTCGGAAGAATTATTTTTACCATGATTTGCCGAAAGGCTATCAAATCACCCAATACGAAGACCCAATATGTTATGATGGTTATATAAATATCGAGCGCGAAGACGGTACTTTGAAGAAAATTGGAATCACAAGAATACATATAGAAGAAGATACCGGTAAATCCATTTACGACGATTGTGGTGATATTCTTCTAGATTTTAATCGCGCCGGTCTACCATTAATTGAAATCGTGAGTGAACCGGATTTGCGATCAGCTTCAGAGGCTTATCAATATTTGATGCAATTCAGGCAAATACTGATGTATTTATGGATTTGCTCCGGTATCATGGAAGACGGAGCTTTACGCTGTGATGTAAATGTTTCAATCCGATTAAAAGGAGATACTAAACTTGGAACAAAAACCGAAATAAAGAATTTAAACAGCTTCAGGAATATTGAAAAAGCCATCGATTATGAAGTAGAAAGGCAAATCAAGCAAATCGAAAATGGTGAAAAAATTATTCAAGAAACCAGATTATGGGATGAAAACCAAAAAATAACGAGAGTAATGCGTTCCAAAGAAGAAGTCAATGATTATCGATATTTTCCCGAACCGGACTTACCACCTTTAAAAATTCCAGTTCAATGGTTGGATGAATTAAGGAATGAGATTCCCGAATTGCCGCTGGAAAAGAAATCAAGATTAATGAATGAATATCATATTCCCGCTTATGATGCAGAAATATTTATTCAAGATAGAGATTTAGCGGATTATTACGAAAAATGCTGTAGCTATTTATTAGTAAAAGATGAACAGAGATTCAAATTAGTTAGCAATTGGGTAATGAATGATGTTCTGCGCTATTTGTCTGATAATCATTTGTCGGCTTCTCAATTAGTGCTCAAACCTGAATACTTGGCGCAAATGATTGAATTAGTAGCTAATGATGATATTTCCAATACCATTGCTAAGGCAATTTTTCCTGAAATAGCGAAAGGAATACCACCGAAAGAAGTGATTGCCAAAAAAGGATTGTCTCAAGATTTCGATACTCAAATATTGGAAGAGCTTGTAAAAATAGTGCTTGCAGACCATCGGGATTCGGTTGAAAAATATAAATCGGGACGCACTCATATTATGAGCTTCTTTGTTAGTGAACTGATGAAGGAAACTGAAGGAAAAGCCAATCCAAAAATGATTAATGAATTGCTGATGAAGTATTTACTATAAAAAAAGCCTCTAATTACTATCGAATTAGAGGCTTAATTATTTTATTTTAAGTTATTACTTAACATATTGCATTGCATAGTATTTAGGTGTGAGTTTTTCACCGGTTGCGCGTTCAATCATATCGTTCCATTTATATCTTGCTCCCGGAGCAAATACTTTTGAAATGAAGAAATTACCAATCTTTTTATTACCTACGAATGATTCAGCTTCAGGATTTTGACTACCAATCTCTTTCATAATTGTAAAGTTAATTTGAGAAGCCAGTAATTCACCTAATAAATAGTTGTGATAATAACAAGGTGAGGTAGCTATATGTATTTTTGTAGCCCAATCAGGCATATTGCGGTTTGCCGGACGTTTTAACATTTGATATTTTTCAACTAAATCCCACCAAAGTTTATTAAGATCTTGATCAGGATTAGCATACATTGATTTTTCAAAGCGATACATAACTTGTACCCAACGGCTGAATACCAATTGACGGTATTGTTCTTGTTTGGCGCAAGTAGCTCTAATAGATTCTTTTTCTTTATCCTTAATACCTGTCATTGCTTGAATCCAATTTGGATTTGTAGAAAGTCTTCCGAAGAACATAGCCACGGCTTCTGTTGTGAACGTATGAGCTGCTGATTTCAATGACCAAGGTAAATCTTTTCCGTGATAGTATGAATAAGATGCATGACCATATTCGTGAAGCATAGTCTCCATCCAGCTGGTGTTATTTTTAACATTACATAATACGCGGATGTCGCCAGCTTCGCGGTCAATATCAATGCAATAAGCATGTTGATTTTTGCCTGGTTTTTCGTATAAATCACTATTAGCAATAAGCTTTTTAATATCGAAACCAATGCCGGTATAATACTCGTCTGTCAACTTAACAACATCTTTTTTTACATAGTATTTGTCTAAATCAATATCAAATATTTTAGGAGCTTCTTGGAAATAACGGTTTTGATAGTGCCAAGGCATTAATTCTTCTGGTTTGATTTTGTTTTGTTTAGCTAAAACTATATCAATTTCTGATTTTACTTTCGCATAGGCATCACGTGTTAAAACATCCAATTCATCAAATAGTTTTTCTAAGTCTTGCGGATCTTGTTCGCTAAGTGTCAAAGACATTGTATGGTAGTTTGTGTAACCTAATTCTTTAGCAATGCCATTTCGCATTTTAACTAATGCTTTAATATCTTCTGCTACAACAGGACCGATTAATTTGTGTGCTTCCCAAACTTCTTGTAATTGTTTGGAGTTCTTATTTGATTGTAAAATATCTTCTACATCATTATCTGTAAGTTCTTTGCCTAATGCTTTAGCTCTGAAATTTGCGTATTTGGTTTCAATTGCGGCTTGTTTGCGTGAAACAGCATTCAATTTTGCTGTATCAACTTGATTACCAATTAAAGAAAGATAAAATACTTCTAATTGGCGGGCAAGCAAAGAGTCTTTCATGTAAGATTTGCCATTGTTATCGAAGAAAGTTCTAAAATCCAGTACTTTCTTAAATGTAGCTTTATCGGAATAAAGTTCATTCATCTTCATCTGTAAATCAGTCAATTTTTTCCAATTTTCAGGAGTATTTTGTACGGATGCCGTAAAATAAGCTAATGCGACGTCTTTGTACATTACCTTCGCTTTGTCTTCAAATGCTGTAGCGTAAGTTTTAAATTCTTTTTCCATTTTTGCTATTTCCTCGTTTGTCGGGGCATTACTCTTTTTCTCACAACTGATTGTCAGAAGTGATAAGCAGATCAATAGTAGAGCCAATTTTTTCATGTAAACCTTTTTATAATAATTAATAATATTTTTACAAATTTAACTAACAAAATTATGAAAAAAACATTGAATAATAGCGAAGAATAATCCAAAATCTATGTTTTATTCATATCTTTCTTTAAAAAACTTTTATCATTTATCGGATTTATTGTAATTTTGACAATAATTGGAATGTATATGCAAGAATATTTTATAAATAAAGAAAATTTACTGATAAGTTTTGAAAATCGTGGTATTGACCCTAAGGTAATCCGCGCGATTGCTGTTACACCACGCGAACTATTTGTTCCCAAAGAGTTAGAGGAGAGTTCCTACGATGACAGAGCATTGCCGATAGGTTATGAACAAACTATTTCACAGCCTTTTACAGTCGCATATATGACCACTTTATTGGATATACAGCCGGAAAATAAAATTTTGGAAATTGGAACAGGAAGCGGTTATCAAACTGCAATCTTATATAATTTAGCAAAAAACATCTATACAATAGAGCGGATTCATGAATTAATGGATATCGCTAAAAAGAGATTTAAACAATTGGAAATTGCACCAAAAACTTTGAAAGGTGACGGTACGAAAGGTTGGGCGGAGTTTGCTCCTTTTGACAGAATTATTGTAACCGCCGCCGCAAAAGAGATACCATATATGCTTATTGAACAATTAGCGTACTCTGGAATTATGGTGATACCTGTGGGCGGATCTGATGGACAAGTTATGCAAGTAGTAAAAAAAGATGAATTGGGAAATGTAATTATAATAAAGAAGGACCAATTTCGATTTGTGCCTTTAATAAGTAATAAAAATGAATAAAAAAGTAATTGTTATCGGGGGACCAACAGCTTCGGGAAAAACCGAAGTGTCGTTGGAATTAGCGAATCTAATGAGTGTGGAGATAATATCCGCCGATTCGCGGCAGGTATTTAAATATCTTGATATCGGAACAGCTAAGCCGAATAAAGAAGAATTATCAGCGGTGAAACATCATTTGATAGACTTTCTCGAACCGGATGAATATTACAGTGCAGGTGTATTTGGCGACGATGCTGAACGAATTATATCCGAAATATATGCTCGAAACGCTATTCCATTGGTTGTTGGCGGGAGCGGGCTCTATATTGATTCATTATGCTTTGGACTTTGCGAAGATGATTCGAATGCGAACGATAATCGCTTCGGTATTCGAGAAAAGTTAAATCAAAGATTGATTGATTTCGGCAAAGACAAACTATATGAGGAATTAATGGAAGTTGATCCTGTAAGTGCTCAAAAGTATGCAGATCGCAATCCTATGCGTATAATCCGAGCTTTGGAATACTTCGAAATCCACAAAACACCATTATCCACAGCGCATAGAACATTGACCAACCGGAATATTGAACCCTATTTCTTCGATATAGCTCACGAGCGCGAAAAACTATACGATAGAATTAACTACAGAAGCGAGATAATGTGGGAATCAGGATTGGTTGAGGAAACTCAACGAGTTCTTGATATGGGATTTCCTCCGACGTTGAATTCACTTAATACTGTTGGTTACAAAGAATGTATAGCATATTTAAAAGGGGATATGAGCAAATCAACAGCAATCGAGGAAATGAAGAAAAATACACGGCGATATGCCAAACGCCAAACAACTTGGTTTAAGCGATATGAAAATATGGTGCATTTGAGCGGTACACCCACCGAAATGGCTCAAAAAATAATAAAATGTTTCACAAATAAATAATATGTATATGAAATACGGAAAAAAATTAATTGGAAATTGGTTTATGTCGCCGGAGTTTACTTACTTAAACCACGGTTCATTTGGTGCGGCGGCTCGCTGTGTTTTAGACAAAGCAATAGAAATTGAAAGAAAAATTGAAAGCCACACAATGGGCTTTTTTATGGAAGAGTACCCCAATATTTTGCAGGAATCGAAACAGCAAATAGCTGATTTTGTGAATGTTCCAAATGAGGATTTGGTATTTGTGGAAAATGCAACCACAGGTGTTGCAACTGTTCTACGCTCGTTGATGTTCGATTTAAGAGCCGGAGATAAAATCTTAGTTACGAATCATATCTATACAGGAGTAGATAATACCTTAGATTATCTATGTAAAAAATTTGAAGTGGAATTGGTTAGAGTAGATATTCCGTTTCCTATTCGATCGAAAGAGGAAATAATATCGGCTGTGAAAAAGGAAATTACTTCGGGAATAAAGATTGCGGTTTTTGACCATATAACATCCGCCACAGGATTGATTTTCCCAATCAAGGAATTGTGTGAGCAATGCAGAGAAAATGGAGTGATAAGCCTAATAGATGGCGCACACGCACCCGGTATGTTGGATTTGGATATCAGTTCATTTGGTTGCGACTTCTTTGTAGGGAATTGCCACAAATGGCTCTATACTCAAAAAGGGTGCGCAATTTTGTACGTATCAAAATCGATGCAGGAGAAAATTCATCCATTGACAATTTCGAATTTTTATGGGCAAGGTTTCCAAATGGAATTTGCTTGGACAGCAACAAAAAATGTAGTTCCTTGGCTTACAGTTCCGACTGCTTTGGAATTTTACAAAAGTCTTGGCGATTCTGAATTGCGCCAACACAACCATAATTTAGTTTTAGCCGGTGGAGAATTAATATATAAAACGCTGAACACAATGCCAACAGCTCCAAACGAAATGATAGGAACAATTTTGACTTGCGATTTACCGGAAAAATTTAATAAGGTAAATCCCGATACTTTTAGCTTATAGAAAATGTTTATGGATAAGTATAAAATTGAAATAATGTTTGTTAATTTTGATAATCAACTGCGTTTCAGAATTTCAGCTCAAGCTTATAATGAACTGGAAGATTATGAGAAGCTTTGCCGAGCACTAGAAGAGGAATTTTTGGGGTAGAAATAATAAAACCTTCCGAAGGTTTCAAACCTTCGGAAGGTTAAGCCTCAAAAACACTTACTCTATTACAAAACTAATCACTTTTTTCTCATTACCCAACGTGATATGCAGGAAATAAACTCCCGAATGATTGTCTTCCGCATCCCAAGTTACAATGCCGCTGTTTGGGCTTTGCTGTTGGAAACTAATGTTCTCTTTCCCACAGACTTTCTCGCCCAAGCTGTTATAAACATTCATATCGGCATTCGCGACATCAAATTCAGAGTTCCAATTAATTATGGTGTTTACAATTTGCTTTGATGGCAGAGGATAAGCGGGAGAAGCTATGATAGAATTGCTGATTAATGGTTCATCATTAACTCCCACATAATCAAAATCGCTGATATTTGCTTTATAAACGCTGTGATTGGCTGTTCCGGCAAAAACATAGTTTCCTAATCTATCTAAACATTGTACACTCATATTATCATAAAATCCGTTCTTAATATCAAACCATTCGGATTTGTTAATGCCATATATTTTTACACCATCTCCAATTAATTCATTTCCATTACCACTAGTAGCAATTAATATGGCATTCTCAATAATTAAAACATCCGATATATAGTGATTAGCATTGTATTTTCTAATCTGTTGCCAATTTTTTCCTCTATCCTTCGATAAAAATACTGCACCCTTAAAAGTTGCGGCACAAAGCATATCCTCCTTTACATCTAATGTCATAAGATGTATATCGGTGATTCCATTATTAATTTGATTCCAAGTATTTCCAAAATCAGAAGAAGTTAATACACCATAAGACCAGTTAGCTATGAAAACATCACCATTACTGAAGCAAATATTTGATACTTGATTGATTATTCCTGAGTTATAATAAAGAGTATCCCACGAAAATCCGTTGTCGGAGGTTCGATAAAACCCTTGATCACTGACAGCGAATATATATTTGTCGATCAAACTAATACGTGTAATATAACCTTTTGAATTTGGGCTTCTTACATTGCTCCAAGTTTGTCCTCCGTCTATAGATTGTATAATTGCATTGCTTGATAGATAGATTAAAATAGTATCACCTTTTTTAGCAATATTATATGCCGCTTTTAGAGTATCCAATGAAGATACTCTCTGCCAATTATCACCAGAATCATTAGTAAATTGTATGCCTGATCGAACAGTTGTTACTAATAATTGATTATCGTCTGCCGTCATATCTGTAATATAAGAACCAATAATACCATTATTATAATCAATCCAACTATTAGCATTATTATTAGATTTGAATAATCCATACTCAGATCCTGCAAACGCCTCTTCATTATTAGCATATAAACAAAATATATTTTTATCTTCGATACTAGTGTTAACTGCTTCCCAATTCTCGCACTGATCGGATGACCGATAAATTCCATAACCATCAACAACTAAAAATATATATTTATTATTTGCTGTTATATTACGAACTATATAAGGATTAGTCAAACCATTAATAAAAACGGGTTTCCAGGTTATTCCTAAATCCTGTGAGATTTGCATACCTCCTTCATTATTATTTACTATCAACGTACTATCCTTGAATCCCAATATTGTAGGAATACTACAGCTAATATCTAATTTCTTTACGCTCCATGATTTTCCTTGATTAGAAGTAATTTGTAATGCCGACCCTTTCCACCCTTCTATTCCTACTATTTTCTCTGTAAGTAAATAAATATTTTCATTAATCAGACGTATATCGTTAGTATAACCTTTTTTATATCCATTTGCCAATTCCGAAATACTTGTCCATTGTTGTATTGATTT
The DNA here is from genome assembly GCA_037127915.1 of bacterium. GTDB lineage: Bacteria > Bacteroidota > Ignavibacteria > Kapaibacteriales > UBA2268 > JBAXXL01. Next base: position 16,465 of record JBAXXL010000011.1, on the reverse strand, counting down.
TGATTTCATGAATACTTTATAAATATTTTCTGATCGGACAAGAGAAACCACATAAATAGCAGTATCGCTCGAAGTCATACATGGGATTGTTTCTTTAAAATAAGTTTCATCCGATCTTTTGAAGGTCTCCAAATTTTCGTCGGAAATATAAAGACCGAAATAACTGCCTATATAGAGTTGTTTGTTAAAGTAGCTAATTGATTGAATCATCGTAGCTTTTCCGATAGGATTGGTTAAAGTGAAAATTTTCTTCCATTTTTGGCAATCATTTTCCGACAAAAACACCTCCATTGTATTACAATAGATATATTTACTGTCACCAATTTTTAAAAATTTTGATATCGGACCTCCTTTAGGACCATTTGTTTGTGTCCATTGTGCCGACACAATTGTTATAGAAAATAATACACAGATTAATACTAATAAATACTTCATTATAAACACCAATATATTTTGTTAAAAAATTCAATCATATAACAATAATAATGAGTAAAAAGTTACAAATCAAAATTCTTTTTCTTCTGTTTTTTAGTATTTTTGTGGCTTATTAAACAGCCAAAATAGGAAACTATCAGGCTAATAAATTAAATTTTAACGACAATACTTTTTATAATATGAAAAACCAATATAAAATTACTTTAGCTATATTTATTTTTACTTTAACAACTTGTTCTTACTTATACTCTCAAGAATCAGATAAAAGAGCAAACGCAATCAGAATATTCGAAAAACCGGTTATAGACGGTAAACTGAACGATACCATCTGGAAAAAAGCCCAACCGGTAAATGACTTCATCGAGAAACACCCCGACGAGAACACACCACCCGGCGAGCCGACAGAAGTCCGCTTTCTTTACGATGTGAACAATTTATATATCGGTGCGCGTATGTTCCGTTCGAAACCCGATAGCATTGTGGCGTATGTTTCCAAACGTGACAACCCTGGTATGTCGGAGCGTATTATTATTACTCTTGATACATACAACGACAGAAAAACTGCATATAGCTTTTCACTTTCCGCCAAAGGTACCCGTACGGATTATTATCACTCAACCGATGCTGAATATGATAGAGACTATGAATATAATCCGGTGTGGTCAGGGAAAACAATTATTGATTCATTGGGTTGGACAGCGGAGTTCTGCATTCCATTTAACCAGCTTCGATTCAACGAATGGGATAAACAAACTTGGGGCTTGAATATGAACCAATATACGCCTTCATCGCGTGAAGATATATATTGGGTACTTATTCCAAAAAATGAAACCGGTTGGTCGTCCCGTTTTGGAAAGTTGTTAGGAATTAAGGGTATAACTAAGACACGCCATATCGAGTTTTTACCTTATCTCACTGGGGGAGCGACATTCGATAATACTTTGGAAATGCGTGATCAATCATTAAAAAATCGTACTGACGGTTTTTGGAATATGGGTTTGGATATGAAAATGGACATCAGCCCGAATATGACATTAACCGCAACGGTCAATCCTGATTTTGGGCAAATAGAAGCCGATCCGGCGGTAGTGAACCTATCGGAATTTGAAACATACTTTACGGAGAAAAGACCATTCTTTATTGAAAACCGTAAACTCTTCGAGCGAACCGGAACAAATTACTTTTATTCACGGCGTATAGGTGGATCTCCTCATTATAGTCCTAATGGCGATAAAGTTTATATGCCGATAAGTACTGCAATTCTTTCTGCACTCAAGCTAACCGGAAGAACCGGAACCGGTATGTCTTATGGTGCATTATCGACAGTTACTAATCGTGAATTTGCTCATATAACTAACGGTGATTCTACATACAATACCGAAGTTGAACCGCTAACATTATATAATGTTTTCCGTTTGCAACAAGAATTGGACAAATCAGGTTCATCGTTCGGCGCGCAAATTACTTCAGCAAATCGTAATATGAATGAAGGTTCTACTTTAGATTCAATAATAAACAGATCGGCATATAGTGGTGGATTAGATTTCAGTATTTTCATGAAGCAAAAAAAATACAGTATTGATGGATTTATCGGAGGTAGCCATATTACGGGTTCCGAAGCGCAAATGTTAAATATACAGAAAAATAGTTCACATTATTTCCAAAGGCCTGACGCAAAGCATTTGAAATTAGACACTACCGCAACATCGCTTTCGGGTTTTGTGGGAGATATTAATTTTGCCAAAAATACCGGTGAACATTGGCTTTGGTCTGCCGGAGTTCATGCAGAATCTCCGGGATTGGATTACAATGACGTCGGAAGAATTATGCACGCTGACCATATTTCACCGGTCGGTTCGATAACATACCGTGAGAATAAACCAACTAAATGGTTTAATAGTTATTCATTCACAATGAAATCAGCTAATCGGCTGAATTGGGAATATATTTTGTTGAATTCTTATGTCCAGCAATCGTTTAGTTTCTCATTGAAAGATGATTCATATATTAAAGCAAATTTTAAACACATACTTCCGGGATTGAGCGATACCAAAACTCGCGGTGGGCCGCTAATGGGAACTCCTGAAGAAACATCTTACGGGGTGGAATATTCCAGCGATATGACAAAAGATTTCCAATGGTATTTAGGTTTTGGCAATATGATTCCAAATGTTGTTGGCAGACGTTCAACTTCACTATATTCAGATTTCAGCTATAATTTCAATCGTTTGAAAGTATCATTTTCTCCTTATGTTGAATATGAGGTTGACCCGCATCAATATGTTGATACCAAAGTAGGAGGACGTGAACAAACTTTTGGAAAAAGGTATATCTTCGGTAGAGTCGAAAGGTTTACACTTTCTTCGGCTGTACGATTTGAATATTCTTTCACACCTGACTTGACATTGGAGCTTTACGCCGAACCATTTGTTTCTAATGGAAAATATTCCAAGTATGGTGAACTTTTAGAACCAAAATCTTATGAACTTCGGTTTTATGGAGAAACACCAAATACAACTATTGAAAAAAACGCTGAAGGCGTTTATTCAATTAATGATAATGGATCAAATTTTACTGTTGCTGATAGGGATTTTAGATATTTATCTTTTAGAAGTAATTTAGTCTTACGCTGGGAATGGCTTCCGGGCAGTACGCTTTATATTTTAGCGCAAATAAATAATGTTCAGTATGAGAGTAAATATAAAATTATCGACCCGCTATCATTAGGCAACACTATGATTATACCGGGGAAATATTCGTTAGCACTAAAAATCAGCTATTGGATACCATATAGTTTTTAAGAAAATGCCAAAAAAAGTGGAAAACTTATAATAGTATAATTTATAATGAATTAATAGGAATTTATTGAATTTAATTAATTCACTTATATCTTAAATTTTTATGTTCAAAAAAAATGCTTTAAGTTTGCATTAGAAATATATACAAATAATAAATTTGAGAATTTATAATGCCAAAGAAGCTATCAAAAACGAACTACATTTTTATCACGGGCGGTGTAATATCATCACTCGGTAAAGGGATATCCTCCGCTTCTCTGGGTTTGTTATTGCAATCCCGCGGATATACCGTAACAGTAATAAAATTAGATCCATATATCAATGTTGACCCTGGTACAATGAGCCCGCTACAACACGGTGAAGTATTTGTAACCGATGATGGCGCCGAAACCGATTTGGATTTGGGACACTATGAACGGTTTTTAGGCAAATCATTGACGAGGGATAATAACCATACTACCGGTCAGGTTTATTATGAGGTCATCACTAAAGAGCGTCAAGGCAAATACCTTGGTAAAACAGTTCAAGTAATACCTCATATTACGGATGAGATCAAGAAACGTATGTTAGCATTTGACGATGAGTTCGATTTTGTGATAATAGAAATCGGCGGAACTGTGGGCGATATTGAGTCTTTACCGTTTTTAGAGGCACAAAGGCAGTTAAATATGGAACCGAAACACAAAACTTTAAATATACATTTAACTTACGTTCCATATATCAAAGCCGCTGGTGAAATTAAAACGAAACCAACGCAACATTCGGTTAAAACATTAATGGAATATGGGATTAAACCTGATATTTTATTGTGCCGTACAGAGTATAAATTATCGAAAGATGTTCGTGCAAAAATTGCTTTGTTTTGCATGGTTGATGTTGATTGTGTGTTTGAAGTTCTTGATGCAGAAAAAACAATATACGAAATTCCTTTGATGTTTTCTAAGAATGGATTGCCGGATAGAATACTCACTAAAATGGGTATGGAAATACGAGAAAGTGACTTAAATAAATGGGAAAAATTCGTTGATAAGATAAAAAGACCAAAACATAGCGTCACTATTGCATTAGTAGGTAAATACACCAATTTAGGCGATGCGTATAAATCTATTATTGAAGCATTTGTACACGCCGGTTCAATCAACGATTCAAAAGTCGTTATTAAGCTAGTAAATTCGGAAAAAATCGAAGATGGCAATGCCGCTGAACACCTTGCGGAATTTGACGGTATATTGATAGGTCCTGGTTTTGGTGATCGTGGAATAGAGGGAAAAATTAAAGCGGCTCAATACGCACGCGAAAATAACGTACCCTTTTTCGGAATATGCTTAGGTATGCAATGCGCAGTAATAGAGTATTCTCGGAATATTTGCGGTTTGGCTGATGCTAATTCAACGGAATTTGTGGAAACACCGAATAATGTAATTGATTTTATGGATGAACAACGCAAAATCACCGATAAAGGCGGCACAATGCGTTTGGGTTCATATCCTTGCGTTATTAAACCAGGTACTAAGGCTTATGAAGCTTATGGAAATGGATATATAAGCGAGCGTCACCGCCATCGTTACGAAGTAAATAACGATTATAGAGATTTACTTCAAGATAACGGAATGATTTTAAGTGGTATGTCACCGGATAGAAAATTAGTTGAGATGATGGAATTGCCTAATCACCCTTGGTTTGTTGGTGTTCAATTCCATCCTGAGTTGAAATCACGAGCTGTAACCGGTCATCCGCTGTTTATAAAATTCATAAAAGCGGCTTTGAATTACAGATTAAAAAAAGACAAAGTCAAATAAAAAAGCATTGAAATTATGAAAATAGACTCGGTAATATTAGCAGAAGACCGCAATAGCGACAATTTCTACCCATTTTCCATCATGCACTGCGTATGGGAAATCAGGGTAGGAGCGTTTATGCTATTCGAAAAAGCTGAGAACTATTTTCCCGATTCAAAGATATCATTTTCAGGCCGTAAAGAACACCTCGATTCTTTCAAAAAGCGTTATAACAAATGGCATCAAAGTGAGTTGAAAGGTAGCGTTTTATTGGTTCGGGCTTCTGTAATACCCGATATCAATCTTCGTGAAGTTGGTATTAATTGCCACGGAGAATTGCCGATTAAACTTATGCTGGCAAACGAATGTGTCGGTATTATCTGCGATAGCATTTCGCTTGATTTCAAAGAAAACAAGCTATTTGAAGATTATTTAGAGGATTTTGCAGAGAGCACAATCATTCATTCCGAGGTTTTGCTTACAACACTGAATTATCTGTGGGATACGCTGGATATTGTAGGCAACCAAATTGAACTTGACAAAGCCTATTTCCCTCTATATAGACCTTTTATAAAATCTCATTACGAAGGTGTTTATGGATTGGAAAAAGAGGAAATATATATTGGTGAAAATGTCAAGATTGCTCCCGGAGTTATAATTGATGCAACCGAAGGTGCTGTGATTATATCGGATAATGTTATGATTATGCCAAATTCAGTGATAATAGGTCCTTGCTTTATTGGTGCAAACTCAGTAATTAAAATTGGAGCCAAGATATACGAAAACTGCGCGATTGGCAATAATTGCAAAATAGGCGGGGAACTGGAAAATTCGATTATTCAATCCTATAGCAACAAACAGCACGAAGGATTCATAGGGCATTCGTTCTTAGGCGAATGGGTTAATTTAGGCGCCGATACGAACAATTCCGATTTGAAAAACACTTACGAAAATATCACAGTCAATCTGAACGGCAAAACCATAAAAACAGAAAGAATGTTTTTGGGTCTGCTTTGTGGCGACCACACCAAATCGGGCATTAATACAATGTTCACAACCGGCACAATAGCAGGTATATGCGGTTTATTGGTTAGAGAATGGTTTCTGCCGAACTTCATACCTTCGTTTTCGTGGGGTGGGGGACAGAAATCACCTATATACCATTTGGAAAAGGCGATTAAAACCGTAAATACCGTAATGGCGCGCCGCGGAAAAGAACTCTTGGACGAAGAGAGGGTACTTTTGGAAATGGAGTACCACAGAGTGAAAGAGCAATAATAAGTAAATTTAAACGTTTGCATTATTAGTTATTTGAAAATTGGGGATGTACTGGATTCGACGGGGTGACTGAGTTTATAGTCGCGTTCCGTGCTTGCTCGGTGATGCACGTTAATACAACCGTTCAAACAATAAATGCAAACTATGATTATGCATTAGCTGCTTAATTAAAAATAATTAACTAGCTACATCTGGGTTCGTGTTTGCCTGTCGGCAAGTGCTTAGGTGTCGAAAATAGATAGGATCGCCAAGGGGTAGTGCGGATATGCCCAAGGCTAAAAAATCATCCGATATGCGATGTATTCCTGCTTACCGGAAAATACTGAGTAGAAAAATCGTAGATAAGCTATGAATGTAGAAGCTATCGACAATGCTCTTCGGACGCGGGTTCAATTCCCGCCATCTCCACTTTAAAGAAAAGGAACCCTGAATTGATTCGGGGTTCCTTTTGCTTTATGTTATTTTTATGAAATAATTTTAACCAACAATCCAATAATATGTTAGTGCTGTTCCAATACCTATTAGTGTACCAATAATTACTTGAATTCTCGTATGTCCCAATAGCTCCTTCAACCTAATATTATCAAAGTTTTTACTTAATAAATACTGTAAATCATCTTTTAAAACATTCAATATTTCTGCGTGCTTTCCTGCGGCATTTCTAACACCGGCCGCATCCGATAATACTATTAATCCGAATATGACAGCAAGAGCAAAATAAGGACTGTTAATTCCATACTCAATATAAATTGCAGTTGCTAAAGCGGCAACTGTAGAAGAGTGCGAAGACGGCATTCCACCGGCCCCTATCAATCTTTTAATATTAAATTCTTTCTCTGTAAAAAAGTTAATGACAACTTTCAACACTTGAGCGATAATATTTCCAAGAATTGCACATATTAAGATATTGTTTTGCATAAAATAATGGTCCATTTAATTTCAATTTTTATTATTTTTATAGTTATATTAAATAGAGTTTTCGAATGCCGTTTTTAACCAATTTATTATTTCGCTGTCGATTTCGCTGATGTCAGTAATTTTAATTTTATGGGTACACATTGCATTGGGTTTTTCCGCTTCCAATTTACCACTTGCTTCGTGTCCCTTTAGGTTGATACCAATTTCAAATCGGGTCTTCGTAGCAGGGTTTAAGATTGCAAATTGTTTCTTTCTGCGCAAACTGACATAATTGTTTTTAGGAGCAATTTCAAAGTCGCTCCCGAACGATTTGATTATAGAAATCAGTTTGTCATAAATTGGCTTAAGTTGTTCTTTGCCTTTATATTGACTAACTATTAGGACGTCTGTGTTTTCTACTGAACCTGCATCTGAACCCTTTGCTTTAAGTGCTACAAGGTTTGCAAATCCGTAAGATAATCCGTGTTCTTCTTTAAGGAAATTTAGTATTTCTGAATGTTTAGCAAAATTCTTTTTTGTGGCAATTTCAATCCATTGCTCTAAAGTTTTACCTGTGTTTTTGTACAGGTTTTCAATCATTGTTTGTGTTGCTTTGTCCATATCTTTTTTCTAATTTCATTGTTTTTTTGAAATGGACGCTCACTGTTTGACGGTATTGTGGGTTATAATTAACTAGGTGATTTTCTGAATTTCAGCACTATAACCGCACAAAGGTATAAATACTTTATGTGAGTTGAATTTTTAACTCATCACCACAAATATTTCTAAATAATTTCCAATCCTAATAAAATATAAGCCTACAGTCAAATGCGACATATTCATCCGATGACTCGGAGTCATCGGATGAATTGATTCAGACATAACTAATTCACTGAATGTATTGTAGATTTTGATTTATTTGTTGTTTATAAATATTTGCTTTTCTTTTTTGCAAATCAATTGGACTGAGAACTTACCGGTTTGCGCCGCTGGAGGAAGTCCTCCCCCGGGAAACAACCATTGACCAGCCATATAGAAATTCTGTAATTTTGGGAGAGTCATTTTCAATGATTTCATCATATTTTCCTTCGATGGCATAAAGCCTTCGTAAGCGCCATCTTTTACTCCGGTAAATCGAACATCAGTTTTTGGTGTTGCCACATCAATAACTTCAATGAATTCACTAATTCCCTGATATTCCTTTTCAAGATATGCAATTGCGTCTTTTTGAATTTGCGTCTTTTCTTCGTTATATTCTTCGCCTTCTAAATTTTCCCAAATATTCCAAGGACTATCATATCTTAAAACAATTGTGGTTTTTCCTTCGGGTGCCATTGTGCTGTCGTAATTGTAATTCATCATCGAATATCCGTGTACTAATTCGGTTCGTCCGATTTTTAAATCATTTGCAATATTGATAATCACAGGAGCATCAGACGTAACAATTTTATTTATTCCAAACGAAACCTGAACTATTGGTGTGAAAAGTTCCCAGTTATTATATGCAAAATCTATTTCCTTTGAAACGTATTTTGCGTCTAACATTTTAAAAATTGTGGAATATCCATCTGCGGCACTAATTACATAATCTGCCTCCATCTTAGTTCCGTCAGTTAGAATCACTCCTATTGCAACATCATTTTCAACAATAATTTTTTCAACCCTTTTCTTAAAAGTAATTTGTCCGCCGAGTTTTTCAAATTTTTCTAACATTCTTTGAGCTAATGGATATGAGCCGCCTTTAATATAACCGGCATTTTTCTGATGAAACCAGCCCAACATAAAAATAAAAGCTAAAGCAGAAAAATTTCTATTACCGTAAATAGAATTGAAAGTAGTTTTAATTTTTTGATTCTTGAAGTTTAATTTATCGAAATATTCATCGCAAGTTAATCTTCCGAATTTTCTGATTACATTAAAAATCGGAAGCATTTTAGGCATAACCTTGATATATTCGAAAATACTACGTAATTCGGGCGGGGTAGGGAATGGCTCTAATAAAGCGCTTTTTCGCATATCGTTACACATTTTTTGAATAGTCTTTTTATCTTCAGGAGCAATTTCAGTAAGATATTTTTCCCACCGGTCAATATTTGAATAAATAAAAAATTCATTTCCATCATTATCAATAATTTGTGAATGAATTTCGTGATTAATAATTTCTGTTTCGTCGTTGATAACATTTGTTTCTTTCCAGATGTCATTAAACGCACCTTTCGAAGTTCCTACCAACCAATGCAAACAGTAATCAAAGCGATATTTTTTGCGGTCCCAAGCGGTGCATTGACCACCTGCTACGTTGTGCATTTCAAGTATTTCCGTATCAAATCCATTCATCGCAGAATAAATTCCGGCTGATAAACCGGCAATTCCACCACCGATTATTATTATTTTCTTTTTCATTTAGATTATATATTTATTAATTAAACTTTTTTATATATGCACTACGGCAGGGGGGTATAAAAAGTTGCAGTTTTGAGCTTTTTTTCAAGTTTTCGTCGTCTCCACTGTAAAAAAGTTCCCCGATTTAAAATCTCGGTTCCTTAACATTTACATTTTAAAGTGGTCTAAAGCGGCTTTATATACTTTTAAAGCCCTATCTCGTGCAAATTTGTGCTCCACAATTGGTGCCGGATAATCTATTTCATTAAGATTTTTAACCCATTTTTGTGTGTAAATCAAATTTGCATCAAATCTTTTGGTTTGTTCATAAGGGTTAAATATCCTAAAATAGGGGGTAGAATCGCAACCGCAACCCGCCGACCATTGCCAATTACCATTATTAGATGACAATTCAAAATCCAGAAGTTTTTCGGCAAAATATGCTTCGCCCCAACGCCAATCAATTAATAAATGTTTGGTGAGAAAACTTGCAACTATCATTCGAACTCTATTGTGCATTAAGCCGGTTTCATTTAATTCCCGCATTCCTGCATCAACAATCGGATAACCGGTTTCCCCTAAACACCATATCCTAAATTCCTCTTCATTATTTCTCCAATCTATGTAATTGTATTTTTTCTTGAAACATTCATCGGCAACATAAGGATAATGATATAAAATCATCATAAAAAATTCTCGCCAAATTAGTTCATTTAAAAATTGCTCGTTTAAATCGAGGGAAATTTTAATAAGCTCTCTAACGCTTATTGTTCCAAAGCGAAGATGCACACTTAAATTTGAGGTCCCTTTAATAAAAGGGAAATTGCGTGTTTCATCATATTGGCGAATAATATTTTGGTCTATAATTGGCTCAGGAGCAATAAATTCAACGTTTTGGAAACCAATTTCGTGGAGAGAAGGAATTTGAATAGGTTTTGTTTTGTAAAAATTGTTCAGCAATTTCTCACTCGAATACGACTCAATGTTTAACCCTTTTAATTTTTGCTTCCAAACTTTCGAATAAGGGGTAAATATTTGAAACGGACTGCCATCTTCTTTTACTATCTCGGATTTCTCGAATATAACGTGGTCTTTCAGCAATTTGAAGTCAATACCTCTACTTTTCAACAACTCGAAAATTTTATTATCACGTTCAATCGTTGCCGGCTCATAATCTGAATTTGCATAGACTGAGCTAATAGAATACTTATTTAGCAAATCTTCAAAAACACTCAAGGGGTTTCCTTGCATAACCAGAATTGAACTGCCAACTTTTAGTAATTCATTTTGTAATTTAGAAATAGCATTATGAATAAAAACAACTCTTTTATCTTCTTTACTTTGTAATTTATCAAGTATTTCTGTGTCAAAAATAAACAAGGGTAAAACGGAGTTGCTATTTTTCAAAGCTTCAAATAAACCGGCATTATCATTAAGCCTAAGGTCTCTTCTAAACCAAAAGATGTTAAGTTTATCCTCTTTATTGTATTTCATATTATCTAACATATTATTGCCGCTATTGTGTTTTTCAAAATTTCTTATAACTAGTTTATTTACGCTGACTCACTAAAAGTATTGCAAAACTTTCCCACACCACCACCAAAACTGCCCATAATAAAGAATATCTTCTTATTTTTGTAATTCGTTTATCGAAAGTTCGTATCAATTTATTCAGGGCATAAGCGATTAAATAATATTATGAGCGTTAAATGCTTGTAAATTAGATTATTACAAGGCTGCTGGATTCCTGCTTTCGCAGGAATGACAACACTACTAGTTTCCTGCTTCCGCAGGAATGACGTCAAAGTAGAAACCAAGCGATGCTTGCCGAACAATAAGGTGAACGATACGTATTTATAAAAGTGAAAACACATTTTAAAATTTTTTATAACATTATATTTAACTAATATGAGATATTTGATAATATTACTGATAGCAGGAGTAATGATGGGTACTACCGCTAATGCTGAACAATCAGCCGCAAATCCATTCTTCAGCGAGTTTAAAACACCGTTTGGTGTGCCGCCGTTTGACAAAATTAAAGACGGGGACTACCTACCGGCTATAAAAAAGGGTATCGAAGAGAAGCAAAAAGAAGTCCAAGCTATTGTAAACAATACTGAAAAACCGACTTTCGAAAATACAATCGTTGCTATGGAAAAATCAGGCAAATTGTTAACGAAAGTATTGCTCACATTCAGCAATGTTTCTTCTGCAAACACAAATCCTGAACTTCAGAAAATAGAAGAAGAAATGACTCCTCTGCTTTCGAAATTAAGCGACGAAGTCAATATGAATCCTAAACTCTTCCAAAGAGTTAAGGCTGTATATGAATCACGAGAAAAAGGAAATTTCACAACCGAGCAGAAGAAACTGATAAGCGATTATTACAAAGGTTTTGCACGCGGCGGAGCTAATCTGAACGATGCGCAAAAAACAGAACTTAGCAAAATAAATGAAGAAATTTCGATGTTGACTTTGCAATTCGGCAAAAATGTTCTCGACGAAACCAATAAATATAAAATGGTTATTGATAATAAAGCGGATTTAGCCGGACTTCCGGAATCTGTTATAATGGGTGCCGCTGACGAAGCAAAAGAAGCCGGTATGGAAGGCAAATGGGTATTTACTCTTGCTAAACCAAGCTTTTTACCATTCATTCAATATGCTGAAAACCGCGAATTAAGAAAGAAAATCTTAACCGCATACAATATGATGGGTAATAACGGCGGTGAATTAGACAATAACAAAGTAGCCGCAAAAATCGCCAATCTTCGTTTGAAAAAAGCTAACATACTGGGTTATAAAACTTGGGCGGATTACTGCTTAGAACCAAATATGGCTAAGACACCCGATAAAGTTTATGAACTCTTGAACAAATTGTGGACTCCGGCTCTCGCAAATGCGAAAAAAGAAGTTGCCGCAATGCAAGAAATCATCAACAAAGAAGGCGGCAAATTCAAATTAGAAGCTTGGGATTGGGCTTATTACGCTGAAAAAGTTAAAAAAGCAAAATATGATTTGGACGAAGAACAATTACGTCCTTACTTTAAATTAGAAAACGTTCGCGACGGCGCATTTGCTGTAGCTACAAAACTATACGGAATTACATTTACCGAACGCAAGGATATTCCCGCTTATCATCCTGACGCAAAAGCGTTTGAAGTAAAAGAAGCGGACGGCAAGCACATCGGAATCTTATATATGGATTTCTTCCCACGCGCAAGCAAACGCGGCGGAGCTTGGATGAGCGCATACCGTGACCAAAGCAATCTTGACGGCAACTATATAACACCGGTTATATGCAACGTATGTAATTTTTCGAAACCAGCAGGGGATAACCCTTCGCTTTTAAGCGTGGACGAAGTGGAGACCCTTTTCCACGAGTTTGGACATGCTCTACACGGTTTATTATCGAATAACACATATCCGAGCGTAAGCAGTACTGCTGTCGCTCAGGACTTCGTAGAACTGCCTTCGCAGATTATGGAGAACTGGGCATTGGAACCTGAAGTATTGAAAATGTACGCTAAGAATTGGAAAACCGGAGCTCCGATGCCGGACGACCTAATTCAAAAAATTAAAAACTCCTCAAAATTCAACCAAGGTTTTGTGACTGTGGAATATCTTTCAGCCGCGATTTTGGATATGGACTTCCACACTATTAACACGGATAAAGAAGTTGATGTTCAGAAATTCGAAAAGGCTTCGTTGGACAAAATGGGTTTAATTCCTGAAATAGTTGTTCGCTACCGCAGTACATATTTCCGTCATATATTCGGCGACCCTGTTGGATATTCCGCCGGATACTACAGTTATATCTGGGCGGCGGTACTTGACGCCGACGCTTTCGAAGCATTCAAAGAAACATCGCTATTCGACAAGAAAACCGCTGAATCGTTCAGAAAGAACGTAATATCGAAAGGCGGCACTGACGAACCGATGACACTATACAAAAACTTCCGCGGAGCAGAACCGAAAATTGAGCCGCTTTTGAAACGCAGAGGATTGAAATAACATCGTAGGGACACGGCATTTCGTATCCCTAACGACAATTAAATTTATATTTCACGTAGGGACAAGGTACAACCTGTCCCTACGTTTATAAATAAACCAAAAATATATTAAGTTTGTAATTATAGAAATTGAAAAATTTGAAAATATCCAAAGAATTGAGATATGAAAGCTAAAAACGAGATAGTGATATATCAGGCTGACGAATTAACAAAAGTTGAAGTTCAAATTGATGATGAAACTGTTTGGCTCAGTCAGGAACAAATGGCTTTATTATTTGGAAGAAACAGGGTGGCTATAACCCAGCATATCGGAAATATTTTTAAAGAAGGTGAACTTCAGAAAGAAGTGGTATGTAAGGAATTCTTACTAACCACTCAACACGGGGCTATCAAGGGTAAAACACAGATAAGCAGAGTCAAGCTTTATAACCTTGATGTAATAATTTCAGTGGGTTACAGAGTAAAGTCCAAACAAGGCACACAATTTCGTATTTGGGCAAATCGTATTTTGAAGGATTATTTGCTAAAAGGTTATTCTCTTAATAACCGTATGAACCGTATAGAAGACAATATACAGGTATTAAACGAGAATGTCGCTCGTATAGATTTGCAGATTAATACCGTGCTTCCTCCTGTTCAAGGAATTTTCTTTAACGGACAGATTTTTGATGCTTACAATTTTATAGCCGATTTAATTCGTTCAGCAAAATTATCAATTGATTTGATTGATAATTTTGTAGATGATAGCGTTTTAGTTTTGCTCCAAAAAAGGAACTTGGGAGTGTCTGCTTGTATTTTCACCAGTAATATTAGCAAACAATTAAAATTAGATATTGAAAAGCACAATTCCCAATATTCAACGATAGAAATCAAACATTTCAATGATGCTCACGACCGATTTTTAATTATAGATAAGAGGGAAGTTTATCATATTGGAGCAAGTATCAAAGATTTAGGAAAAAAATGGTTCGCTTTTACCAAAATTGATGATTTTACTGATGAAATTGTGCAAAGGCTTAAAGAATATGATAAATAATTAGTATTTTTCTACTTATAGGGGCACGGCATACCGTTTCCCTACCAGTAGATATGTTTGGGTGTGGCATAAAGAAGGCGAATTAGAAAAGTCGGCAACTGTCAAGGAATCCTTGACAGTTCAAAATGAAGGCGGCACTGACGAACCGATGACACTATACAAAAACTTCCGCGGCGCAGAACCGAAAATTGAGCCGCTGTTGAAACGCAGAGGATTGAAATAACTAATAAATATTAGGCTTCGCCCTACATTTAAATATATCACTTCCCCCAAATAAACAAACATCAGGTAGAACCCAACAAAGGTTCTACTTTTTTTTATATATTAAAAAAGTAACAATGTGGAAATCTTTTTCTTGGAAATAGATTAAATGATTTTGTCATATAAAAGAAAAGAGTTAGTTTTGAGAAAGTGTTTTATAAATTTATTTTGAGGAATATGATGAGTAAGAATCAAGAAAAAGAATTTTTTTTCTTTGAACTATTTTGTATTGACCCCGAGGATATTAAAAATGAGCTTGCTTTAGCACAAGCTATCTGCTTTAGTAATAATCTTTGGAATGGAAAAAATCCAAAAATTGAGAATGAAAAAAGCCGCATTAGAATCAAGGAAGATGAAACAGGGATTAACATTATTATTAAAGCAACCGATACAAGTAATGTATTAACGAACTATTATGATGCCGCTTTTATGTTAAATATATTCAGCGATGATTTCGAAGCTATTGAAGGGATAAGAATTAAAATATTAAATCATTTAAAGCACACACTCAAATTTAATCATATTAGATTATTAACAGATGATATATCAACTTTTATTGCAAATAAATTATATCCGGAAATTAATAAAATCGAAAATTTGTTAAGAAGATATTTAATTAAGTTTTTTATTCAAAGGGTAGGGTTCGAATGGTGGGAAACTACTGCAAATAAGAATATGATTGAAAAAGTAAAAATGAGAAAAGCAGATAAGAGAGATGAAATTTCATTATTAATTGACGATGAAGTCCGATATGTGGATTTCGATGATTTAGGAGAATTGATTTATAAACAATCGTCCGGTTATAATAACCCCGATAAAATAGTTAACCGATTATTAAATATATCTAACAATGAGGATTTTATTAATCTTCAAAATGAACTGCAAAGCAATTATACAAAATATTTCAAAGAAAATTTTCAGGACAAACAATTTGAGCAAAAATGGAGAGATATTATAAAATTGCGTCATAAAGTTGCTCATCACGGAATATTTTATAAACACGAATTAAATTATGGTATAGAAATATTAAATTCTTTAACAGAAATAATTTCAACCGCCGAAAAACTTATTGATAACGTAGTATTTAGTATAGAAGACAAAGAAGCGCTAAGAAATGCAAAAATTGAAGCTAATCAAGAAGAAAACACACAAATGGATGGTTTGAAAATAATCGGACGCGTTGACGTAGGGTCAACTTATAACAAATATGAAAATAGCTATAATGATATTGAAGAAGAGGATATGTTATATGAATTAGAAGTTATTCAAAAAAGTAAATGGAATAAATTTATTGGTTTGAGGTGGTTCACGACAGAGTATTTGGCAAATAAAAACTATTCAATTTCAACT
Organism: bacterium; assembly: GCA_037127915.1. GTDB lineage: Bacteria > Bacteroidota > Ignavibacteria > Kapaibacteriales > UBA2268 > JBAXXL01. The sequence continues at coordinate 234 of JBAXXL010000011.1, read as the reverse complement.
TCGTTTATATTGATTAATATTTTGATTGATAAAGGTAAAATTATTAAATATGACGTTAACAGCCCGAATGGATATACAGTAGTTGCTATTAAATTAGCAGAATCAGCATAATTTTTAGATGTGCCACACTTTCAAAGTGTGGCACATCTTTACATATAACACATCAGGTAGAACCCAATAAAGGTTCTACCTGATTTATTTTAAATTGCTTTAAATTAGATTAATTATTAAGGT
>JBAXXL010000010.1:0-107197 GCA_037127915.1 bacterium | reverse complement strand
CTAAGTGGACATATTTTTTTTAAAAAAGTGTACCAGTTTTATTTGAAACTCAACCCTTAGGAATGTGATATGTTTTTCTTGGAATCGTGTTATATTTTTTACGATGGGCTTATTTTACGCCACGCTTTTTAATATATTTTTTAATTTCATTCCAAGTAATCTGCTTGTAATTATCTTCGAAATTAGAATAAAAGTCTTTATGCGCTTCGGGTAATAAATTGGAAATTTCCAGTTTTTTCCTATCCACTAAGTCATAAAATGCTCTTTTTATTTCTGGATATGTTTTATCGGCATCGCAAAGAATATAAATTTCATTAGCATACTTTAGATTAATATTTCCAATATTATTGATTAGTTCTTGCGGCAACTCGATTTTTCTTTTTAGCAAATCTGTTTGGCGGGAAGCAAATTCTTCGGCAGTTAACCCTCTGAGCATCGGTTTTGCTTGTGCAACGACCGACAATAGGATTAATGCCATAACGAGTACAATATATTTTTTCATATTTTAATCACTTTTAATTTTAAAACTTAATATAAAACGGAGATTATTGATTTTTGTTTTAAAAAAAAGCATTAATTTTGTTTTTTTATTATAAAGGAAAGCTGATGAAAGAGAATTTTGAAGAAAAATTGAACCGTATAGAAGAAATTGTAGATATATTGGATAAAGGTAAAGAGCCGTTAGACCAACTAATCCAAATATACGACGAAGGTATGAAACTATCATCTGAATGCAGAGAATATTTGGACAGCGCTGAACAGAAAATCATAGATATATCGAAAAAATATAATTTGCCTGAATAGTACGATTAAAACTTAATAGTTGCTAAAATGGAGCGAAAATATTTATCGAATTCTTTTTGCTCTGGTAGCGGATTGAGATTAACAACCATCGGCAACAATGAGAATTCGTAATATGTACCTGTTTTGGAAAGAAATACAGCTGACGAAGCGTTTACAAGACCGTTGGTAGTAAAATTATATGTAGCAAATTGCAATGTTCCGGCATCCACAATTTGATATTTACCTACCAATGATACCGGTTTATCCGAGCTAGCTTTATGTTCTGCAAAACTCATTCTTGCCACAGCCACCAATCCTTCTTTTTCTATTTCAGGAATTGATTCAGGTGTAACAGGCAAAATCGAAAAGACAGCGGCGATATTATATTTTGGATTCACAGCAACAGTAAAAACTTCACCGGAAGTTTTATTCGATGTGTCAATAAAAAACCAATCCTTGGGTAAAAAAGCTATCATGTCGCCTTTATCAGAACGAACTAATTCATCGCTCATCTCAACTTCGGGTTTTGGTGACAGAATCATTTTCGGAGCAACATCTGTATGTTCCTGATACAATACGATAAAGCAACCGTTTAACACAGCCGATAAAGTTATAAAAAGAAGCGCAAATTTGATATATTTATTTAATTTCATACATTTTTCCAATATAAAAGTCGGATTAATTATACAAAATTAAAAAAATTTTGAATATAATTGTAACTTTTTACCCATTTGATGTGTTTTAGTATTGAAAGTTTTTGACATATTGAAAAAATTCCATATATTTGAAAACTGATAAGAATATATTTTTAATATTTATAAATAAAATTGTTTAATTAACTATTAGGGTTAACATGAAAAAAATAGTTTACGCACTCGTATTGGCAATATTATTGCCATTATTCTCGGCAAACGCGGAAAAATTATCTGCTACTGCTCAGAGAAACAGCAATCCTTTGAAGAATGTAAAAATTACAAAGGAAATGTTGTTGTCACCAAAATCTGACTTTAAGTCAAATAAAAACACAAACGATTTACAAGCTAACGAATACTATACAATTAAGCTTGCTGACACACCTGCTGGCTGGTGGATTGGTTATGGTATTACAACGTCGCCAATGGCTTATGATCCTATATCTAATCTATTGATTTATTCAACTTATAATACAGGACAAATTGGATCAGGAGCAAACGCACCTTTGTATTGTACAATAAATCTATTTTGGACAAGTGACATGGGTGGTAATTGGGGTTTGGATACTTTAGGCGCTTTTGAGGAAGAAATATTAGTAAGCCCTTCAATTGGCGTCACAAACACAACTAATGCAACCGCTATTACAGATTTAAATGTTGTAAACTACTCAAGATATGCTGCTAAAAGCACTGAGGGTTACACATTTGCTGGTGCATATTACCAAGTAAGAACAAGTACAGATTACCAACCTTGGGGAACACTAAGCCCTGAAGAAGGTGAAAATTATGGTTTTTACAATTGGAATTCCGGTGATTTGTCAGTATATAAATCAAACAACGAATCATCAGCTACTACAGTTTGTACATTATTCCCTAACCCAGCTGAGGAATATGCTCAATATGGAACTTATGGACAAGCATCAATCAATATTGATTCTTACGATAACAAATTCTCAATACCAAACGAATGGGCACTATCAAACTTTAAATTATCAGAAAAATTTGATGTAACATACAATAGCCGTATGATGGTTGATGCCGATAATTCTGGTAATGTTTACAGCTGTATATTTAACTATAACACACATAATGATAATGATACAATTAGAACTCCTGGGGTCAGCAAATCCACAGACGGTGGAAATACTTGGAGTTCATTAAACTTATGTCCTTTAAAAGTACTTCAAGATTATGTAACATCAATTGGTTGTCTATACCGCATACCTAACCATCCTGATGTAAGTCCACAAATGGTTGGTAGATTATTGAATTATCATCAACAATCAGAATATACAAGAAACGCGTTTATTGCTACCGGAAACGACCAATATAGCTTCATTACTGCTATGTATTGCTTATACATAAGAAATGATAGTTTATTAGGAAAAACCAAAATGATCGAAATCAGCTATAAAGATAACTTGTGGAGTGTAAATTCAATAGCCGATTTGCCAATTAATGATCCAGCTTGGGAGGCATTCGAAAAAACAGATGCAAGCGGCGCTAAAATGTATGATACAGTTGATGTGAATCAAGATGGTTATGAAGTATTAGCCGCAAAAACAGCAGATGGAAATGATATCGTCTGTACTTGGGTTGCGAATACAAAAATATTCAAATTCGTTCCACCGGTTGTAACAACATTAGGTAATATCGATTCATTATATACTACTGATATTTTCGGAGCTGTTCGCCCAATATCAAGTAATTCTTGGACTGCTGTACAGTTTACTAATGACAATTATTACAATAAAATGACCCGCATGCCAAAGCTAGTTCCGAATAGAAATAGTATTCCTATGATAGAACATACTTCAACTTTCGCTACTACTAATACAACATGGCTTGCATATCCTGCGCAATTCCGTAATATGAACTATCGCACTTTCCAAGCGGCACATTTTATGGAGTTCAATTTCGGCAATCCTTCAAAATATTGGCCAAACAATGCAGTTGAAGAAAAGATAAATAACTTCACATTAAATGCTCCTGTTCCAAACCCTTCAAACGGTTTAACAGAATTGACATTCACTATGAACGAAGGTGCATATACTAGTCTTGCTGTTTTCAACGCAATGGGCGTAAAAGTTGCTGATTTGCAAAATGGTTACACAAGTGAAGGTGTTCACGGTTTATATATCAATACCGAATCTTATGTATCCGGAGCTTATTACATAGTATTAACTGCCGGTTCAAATTCTACTACAACATTATTGAATGTTGTTCACTAAAATATAGAACTACAATAAAATCTTTAGGACGCTTCTCTTGATTGGGGAGCGTCCTTTTTTTTTGTTCATAATGAAAATTTGGCTTAACGTCATTGCGGGCTTGACCCGCAATCTCCAACTTATATAACTCATCGTCGAAGAGATTCCGTGTCAAGCAGGGAATGACGGGTAAAAATTCTTTGCGTCTTCGCGTCTTTGCTGTGAATTCTTCTTCTCCTCTCTCCAAAACCAAAAAAATAGCAATTCTTATAATTTTGCTACGTCTATTTCTGTTTTTTGATTTAAAAACCGAGGAAAAATGTTAGGAATTGGCAAATCGACAGGCATACCACCTGTAATAAAAACGTTAATGATAATCAATGTCGTGATTTACGCACTCGATTATTTGGTTTTCAATAATTTAATGGTTGGCGGCGTTCCGCTTCATGAGTGGATTATGTCTTATGGCGCCTTATGGCCTGTTGATGTAAAAGGTAATATGCTATCGAATTTAGGTGCGCAAGTCTTTTGGCCTCATCAATTAATTACATACATGTTCCTGCATGGCGGCTTTTGGCACGTGTTTATGAATATGTTTATGCTCTGGATGTTAGGCGCTGAAATGGAACGAGTTTGGGGAAGCGCAAAATTCCTATCTATTTACATATTGTCAGGTATTGGTGCCGCTTTACTTCACTTAGGCGTTCTATATGTTTTGGGCGAAAACAATCCCACAATTGGCGCATCAGGAGCAGTGATGGGTATTTTAGCCGCTTTTGCCGCGACTTTCCCGAAGCGAAAACTATTGATTTTCCCGTTATTTATTCCTGTTTCAGCATGGTTATTTGTGATTATTCTGATGGGTATAGAACTCTTCAGCGGATTTACTATGTCCGATAGTGTTGCTCATTTCGCACATATAGGCGGCGCAATAACAGGTTACCTATTAACTAAATATGCTCCTAATCTAAAATTTTATTCGTTCGTTGAGCGATTGTTCAAGTTTAAATTAAGAGCAGGCCAAAACTCACCATATTCGAATTTCAATGATGATTATAACGCAAGTATGCGGAATAATCCAAATCAATATTATCAAAAACCTACACAAACCCCTACTCAAAGCAATTGGCACGCTACGGTTAGCAAAGAACCGCCTGCTCCGAGCCAAACTTCTTCAGCCAGAAAGTCCTATACAATCGGCGGTGAAAATATTACTCAAGAAAGGATAGACGCTATTTTGGATAAAATCTCAGCGCAGGGGTATCAAAACTTAGATGATAAAGAAAAAAATATATTGAATGAATTAAGCAAAAAACTGTAATGAATTACGAACGAAAAAAAACGCGTGAAGTCCGGGTAGGCGATGTAATTATCGGCAATGGCTCACCGATTTCAGTTCAAAGCATGACCAAAACCAAAACCGCCGATGTTGACGGAACGGTTAATCAGATCATCCGCTGTGCCGACCGCGGGGCTGATATTATGCGCGTTACTGTTAACACAGCCGAAGCGGCAGAAACATTTGGCGAAATAGTAAGGCTCGCACCTATTCCAATTGTTGCTGATATACATTTCAACCATGTTTTTGCTCTTAAGGCAATCGAAGCTGGAGCGGCGAAAATTCGCATAAACCCGGGTAACATTGGCAATCGAAGTAGAATTGAAGAAGTCCTAACTGCGGCGAAAAGAAAGAGTATACCAATAAGAATAGGTGTCAATTCCGGTTCGTTGGAAAAAGATATATTGGAAAAGCACGGTAAGCCAACGTCGGAGGCTTTATTCGAAAGTGCTATGCGGCATCTTGAAATCTGTCGGTCGGTTGGATTTGAAGATATAATTATTGCAGTAAAGTCCACTAATGTTCCTTTAATGATAGATTCATACAGATTGCTTTCCGAAAACACGGACTATCCCTTGCATCTCGGCGTTACTGAAGCGGGTACAAATCGTCAAGGAACGATTAAATCAGCAATCGGCATCGGTACACTACTATCAGAAGGAATCGGCGACACGCTTCGTGTATCGCTTACTGATTTGCCTGAAAAGGAAGTGGAAACAGGTATTGATATTCTCCGTGCATTGGGATTAAGAAAAAAAGGAATCGAGATTATATCATGCCCGACTTGCGGAAGATTGGATGTTGATTTGGTTAAAATCGCATGTGAAGTCGAAGCGGCTGTTAAAGGAATAGATAAAGATCTGAAAGTTGCAATTATGGGCTGTATTGTAAATGGTCCCGGTGAAGCCATGGAAGCTGATTTAGGTGTTGCTTGCGGAAAGCATAGCGCAATAGTATTTTCACGAGGCGAAAAAATCAAAACTATTCCTGAAAACGAAATCGTTCAAGAATTGCTCGAAATGATAGATAAATGGTAGTTTTAGTACAACGAAACATAATATTCCGATTATAATCGTATCTTTTATATATTTCTGTTAATATTCCGATTATAATCGTAACTTTATATCTTTATAGCTTAAAGTTTAGATTATAATCTAATCTTTATATATTTTTTAATATGGAGTCCACTTTTATAAGGTGGACTCCATATTGCTCTTTTTTTCTCCTTCCCCTTGGGGAAGGCCGGGATGGGGTTTTTGATTTAAACTTATGTTGTGTATCAACTTTAGGCTTTTTGACCCCTCCTAAATCCTCCCCAAGGGGAGGACTTTCAAGAATAACAATAACTTAATTCTTAACAAACTTCGCCGTTTCACCGCCCACTTTCACAAAATACATTCCTTTTGGCAAATCGGAAATGTTTATTGGTGCGGACAGGTCGCGACCTGTCCTTCCAGATATTACCATTTCGCCAAGTGTATTGTAGATTTGGATTTCTGAACCTTCCGAAGGTTCGAAACCTTCGGAAGGTTTCAAAGTTAATGTAATAAAATCTTCCGCCGGATTCGGTGAACAATTCAGCATAAATCCGGAAAGATTAATTTCCTCGTTTACCGGTGAAATGCCTTTATATGTAACTTCGATTTTATAGCCGATATAATAGAACGAACGTTCTTTTTCATCTTTGAAATATAAACTAGAGTTCGAATTCGACCATAGTCCGTTCTCCCATTTTTCGTAATATATCTCGATTGTATTACCATTAGCATCGTAAATGGAAGTTTTTCTATCAAGATCTACAAGCTCACCATTTGTTAACACTTGCAACAACCAAGTAAGCTCTTGCCCGTTAGCGTCATAAGTAGAAATATATTTTGAAGCTTTAGTTACTTCCCCATTTTCCAAAGTCTCATAGTAATAAGTCAACTGATTCCCTTTGTCGTCATACGTTGCTGTCATTCGTTGCGCCAAAACCCATTGACCGTTTATCCACGATTCTTGGCTCCAAGTTAATGGATGGTCAGTTAAATCATAAGTTGAAGTCTGCTGTGACGAATTAACCCATTTATCTACATCCCATTCTTCATATAGTGATGTTATTTGGTTCCCATTCAAATCATAAGAATTGGTACTCCTAGATAAATTTTCCCAACTTGCAACGACTAGTTTTTCATTTAAAGTAGTTAATTCATTTCCACCGGCATCATAAGTGTGAGTATATCTGTAAGCACCAGCTGATAAACCGCCTTCCCATTTTTCCCAAATTTTAACCAGCATATTTCCCTTTGAATCATAAGTATAGGTATATTCATCGTATTTTTCCCATTTGTCATTTACCCAACGTTCGACAAGAGAACTTAGCTGATTACCTTCTGAGTCATACGTATTGGTAATTTGCTGGTAATTTACCCAAACAAATTCCATCCATTTTTCTCGAATACTTGTAAGCAATTTTCCGATGGAATTATAAGTATAAACATATCGTTCTGAATCCTCCCAAGCACCGTTTTGGTAAATCTCGTACAAATAGGTGAGATTGTTGCCGGCGGCATCGTAAGTGTAAGTCTTTCGACCGGTTTCAAGCCATAGATTATCGTACCACTTTTCAATTAAAATATCAGTATTATTTCCCTTCCCATCGTAGGTGTAGGTATATCTGGCATCTTCCGCTGTTGTTGAATACACCATTACCTTATCAACGACCTGCAAATCATCTTGGGAAAAAGCTGTCATAGTGGACAGGCACATTAAGAACAAAACACACAAGTACTTCATATTAACTCCAAAAAGTTTTTAAATAATAGTTTTTTAAAATTTACATTTTTCATATTGTATAGACAACTGAGAAGTCCATTTCTTTCTCGAGTGTTGAAAAAAAATGCAAAAAAAGTGAAAATAATTCAAAAAAGATGAATTCACCGCAAAGACACGAAGGCGCAAAGAATTTTGTTAGACAATCCTCTAATTTTAAAATGGACTCCACTTTCAAAGCGGAGCCCATCTTATCTTCTTCTCTTTACGAACTTTATGAACTTTTAACTTTATAAACTGTGTTAATTTTTCACAAACTTCGCCGTTTCACCACCCACTTTAACAAAATACATTCCTTTTGGCAAATCGGAAATGTTAATTGGTGCTGACAGGTCGCGGCCTGTACCTACGGATATGACTAATTCGCCAAGCATATTGTAAATATTGATTTCTGAACCTTCCGACGGTTTCGTGGTAATTGTTATATAATCACCTGCAGGGTTAGGTGAGATCATCAAACCGCTTGTAATAATATCATCATTTACACTTATTGGTCTTTGCCCTATAGCAAACCACTTAGGAATCCCAACATTTGTCAAATAAAGTGATGATTGACCTGATGGATTGATTTTGTCACTTGCTAATCCAATTTTGTAAATAGCATATTGCGATGATGTTGCAACTTGGAAAGCTAAAGCTTTATCGGTTGGTGAATAAACAGGTGTCGAAACTACTGAGCTATTGGCATCGGTAGTAATAATGAGTCCCATTTTACCGGAAAACAAATCCGCCGCAAAAATGGATGATTGTGTTGCGTTGGCATCATACATTTCGAAAGCTATACAATACGGGCTGACTTGAGAAAACGAAGGTGAACCTGTGTGAATACCAACCTCCATCTGTGGTAAAATACGTGTTATCACACCGCTTGCAGGGTCCAATAAGTTTATATCGTAATAAAAATCTTCGTTTCCATCTAAATCAAATCTATAATTAACAGCATCGTATATCAGCATCGAACCGTCGGCATTCCAATCGACTGTTGACGGATAAAGTGGCATTGCATAAGTGTTTGCATCGCTTGTGTTCGGAATATAAAGTTCATATTCTTTATAAGTTGAATTTTGTAAATCGAATATATATATTTTCGGTTCTTCGAGTGTTGTTGTTACTGCTAAATACCTATTGTCAGGAGAGATTGATAAGGAGTTCCAAATTCCTGAATCGTCCACAAGTGTCTCGCCCGATGCTTGTGTATTAATAAAACGAATATTATTATTCTCATCAATAAACAGTATCGATGCTCCATTGTCGGTACACGAGATAACTCCACCATTACCTGTGAATACAACCGAATTACTAACTTGCACAACTTCTGTTTGCGGATCGTTAACTATTCCTTTACCTACATATAATTTATAATCTCCCGAATATACCATAGCGATGAAATCGGAACCGTTCACAGGATTCAAATCATCGTCAGGTTTAGTCCCGGTTCCGTCAGTAATACCCACTTGGTCGAACGCAGATTTTACAGCATTAACTTCTGTGGAATTATTACCATATAGTTCACCGGCGGCTTTGACGCATCCTAAACGAAAATCAATAAACTGGGCTTGTTTCGTAAGGTATTTATTGAAAAGTACTCTGTAATATATTTTTTCCAATTTATCTTTTGTTATCTGGTTACCTATTAAATATGTCGCTTTGTTAATTATTCCGCAATTATAATGCACGCCCCCGTTATCTTGATCGATAGTTAAATCATATATTTCATTCATGTGAGCAGGCAACCAAACATTGTCACCTTTTTGCCCTTGGTTATGTGGGTCTTGCATATCACGTACACAACCCGTAGGGAAGAAAGAGCTTCTTGCAATATCCTCACCTAATTTCCAATCCTCCCGGTCAACCATTGTTCCGCCCCAATCGGCTAAAGCTTCGTTCAAAGCACCGGATTGGAATTTATATTCCAGATCGACCGTGAATGTTACAACGCCATGAGTTAATTCATGACCAATAAAATCCAAAGCACCGGGCCAAGGTTTGCAAGCTTGACCACCATCGCCAAATACGACAAAAGCACCATTCCAATATGCGTTATCGAATGTTTGACCTTGATCCGTTACGTGGATAATTGCAAAAATTGACATCCCTTTATCGTCTATTGAATTTCTATTATGTGTATTTTTATAATAATCATAAACAGCTCCCAAAGAATAATGCATCGAAACACCGGTTGGATTGTTGAATGCCGCTGTAGATGAAAATGGAATCGTCGGTTTAGAAGTATTTGTTAAATCTGAATTTTTATTGTCTAATGTGTAAATTTCGCCCTTCACATTTTGTGGATCAGAAGCATCATACATTGGTCTTGCTTGATCCAACAAGTAATAAGAACCCTTATCGAGATAGACATTAAAATTACGTTTAACCCCGTTCAAATCAGTTCCGTTGCCTGTCGTCGGTCCATCAAAATTTGTTGCGTTGTATTTTTCCAATACATTTCCTGTAACAGCATCTATGAAATAATACCAATTATCCCTTATGTTAGGGCGAATATTCAAAAAATATACAAGATAAGGTTTATGCTCTTTATTATCGCACCAAATATATTTTTTGAGTGTTGGCTCAGTGTATTTCATCAATGCTTTGTATTCAGCAGAGATATCCTCAATTTTGCAAGTTTTTCCCAAATCAGCTGAGCCGATTTCCCTAATTTTTGACTCACTAAGAATTGCTGTATTTGTAGTAAAATTCTCAAAAGTAGGAACTGTTTTGGAATTAATCAAATATATATTATCCTTCGAATCGAGATGGACATAAAGTTCTTTGCCCCAAATTGGAATACCATCGAAATATTGCTCATATTTAACGTGAGTCAAACCTTCAGCGTCCGCACTAGAATTAGCAAGTTTCAGTTCATCGTTAGGGTTCACCAACCTGAATAGCAATTTGTTATCTACGAGATAATTATTAGTAATATCTGTTTTCTGGAGCTTATTATTACCTTTTGCGTTGCTTTGCGGTTGAAATCCAGTAATAAATGAAGGAACAAACAAATCGGGTGAGTAATTGATTATTAAATTTTTGTATTTCGAGCGCAGTTGATTAAATGTATTCAAATCCAGTGTTCTATATAGGTCTTTTGTCTGTTGCAAATTCTCTGTTTTTGTTGTAGTGATTTTTTTATCGGGTGTAACTGCCGCACCAAGAGCGCTAGCGGTTTTACAAAGTTGTTCGTCCGTCAAAGGAACGTGTGTTACTTGCGGTTTGTTTTTGTCCTTTTCCAATCTTTCTTTTAAGGAAAATTGCGCTGACAATGGAGCGCTGAGCAAAAATATAGCTGATATAAATATAGCTATAAAGCGAAATTTGTAGAATCTAAGAATCATTTGATACCTCTATTAATTGGTATATTTATTTAGAAAGTCATAAAATTTGTTCAGTTTTGTGGTAAGTTCGTTTTCTAAATTGGGGTTCCATATTATAACATTGGTTTTGCCCGCAGTTGTTATTTTAATGTAATGCGACATATTCGCCGGTTCTTGATAATTGACATTGATTAGGTCGTTTGCTTCAATCTCATTGAGTGTAGCTTTCAATTTCGATTTGCATAATTTCTTTAGGTGGGTAGGATTTTGTTCCTGCATCATACCGGACCATTTGGTTAGCTCTTTTTCTTTAGAATCAATCGTGTAACCGCTCCAACGGCCTGTAGCGCCGCCGCCTTCGCCCCAAGAAATTGTATATTCTGTGAGCTTGCCGCCGCATTTCGATGAACAGCACCCCATAATTAAAATGGGTATTAATAGTGCCAGATAAGTAATTCTTTTTATTCGCATGGCTAAGATTCCCAATTTGAAAATAAAAAATTTAGACTTTATTTTAAAACTTAATCGAAATTACAATTTTTCTGATAATTTACAAAATAATATAATATTATTCCTTGGAATAGGTGTATATTTTTGCGCCATCACTGATGGAATTGTAACAGAAACAAATAAGTTTGTTGTAGTGAAGTAATGATAATCGTAAAATTTTATTAAGTTTGTATTAAAGAAAAGTATTGATATTAAAATTTGAAGTGGATGTAATTATGAATTTTATTTATAAACTCTCGTGCTTTCTAATAGTTTCTTTTTTAATTGTCGGGTGTACCTCGACAAAAGTATTTCGCCCCAAAAAAATATACATAGAAGGTGCTTTTAATCACAAAACAAAAGTAGTATTTCCCGAAAGTTTCGATAATTTCAAACGAACGGATGTATATGGATTTAATCCTGAATGCACTGATATTGGTGTGAGTTATAAAGATATTGTTAATAAAAATAATATTGTTGTTTCGATTTATATTTATCCGGCAGGTTGGGCCGAGGAATATAGATTGAGAGACGAGTATTTTAAATGTTTACTAGGAATTTCGTATAGTCTTAATACGCCCATTGATGTATCGCATAAAACAATCAAGGTTGCAAAAGATGGGTACAAAGTTCTTGGACTTAGAGCAACAATTAAAGAATATAAATTCACTACTTCTGTGGTTTTATTTGAATGCGCCAAATATTTTGTTAAATACCGAATTACTGCTGATAACATTGACTCTAATGAGCTAAACAAAATAACTACGCAACTGATTGATAAATTTTCTCCAATTGATGTAGTGAAATTTGATCCATTAAAGATTGGAATTGATCTTCATGTTTGTCCAGCCGCTGTTAAGGATAGCTTTGGCTTTATCCCCATAACTACAGCGGCAATGACAAAAATCAAATGGATTAGGGAGAATGTTGATTCATTAGAGCGTGTATCCGGATTTCCAGGCTTATATTTTGAATGTCATAGAGAATCTTTGACACAAATGATTGCCGCTTGGGATAGTGTCAAACAAAACAAATCTCAATTCAAGCCATATTTAAATGAACTTCTAAACATCAGGAATTGTGGATTTTTAAATGAATTTATTTGCGATCAATATATGAATACTTTATTACTACCCGCAGGATTAAAACTTCGTATGGAAGAATATTATAAATGGAAAAAGCTGAACAAACCAAAAATTAGTCTTGGCGGGGAGATTGTAAATTATTATATTGGTTATGAAGAATAGTATAAAGATTAATGAAGAAAAAAACCTTCCGAAAGTGTAATCCTTCGGAAGGTTTTTTTAATTTTCCATTTGCTCAATTTATTAATTTCGTTTATCCTTGTCTCTCTTGTTTACCTGCTTTTTGGTTTCAATTAAAATTTCTTTGTTCATCTTTGCTAACTTTCTTTCTACTTTTTTTACATCCTCCGCCGGTTGTAATGATTCGGGTTGTATCCCACGACTTATTAGCATATTTCGAACTGCTTTATTATTATCTATGTGTTCATTCTCGATGGGATATTGACCTCTTAAATCTTTACTTTGTACATTTATACCGGTCATTTCAGCGGCAAGATCCTTTGCTTTGATGCCAACGGTTGGTAAAAAATCTGCTACAGGTCTCGTTTCGGGTATATTTAATTTTCTTTTTAATTTCTCAGTTGTAAGATTGAATAATGATTGATCGCCTTTTGAGCGTATTATTGCAAATCCCTTACCATCAATCCCTCTTTCATATAATATTCCTGATAAGTTTTTTTCGGTATTACTTAATTTTGCTCTTGCAACCACTCGTTCATATTCTAATAGTTTTTGTGCGATAATTTCGGCTTTTCTTGTTTGAACAGCAAAATAATTTTGTGCGAAGGATATTTCTGGCTTTCTACTATCACCATTTTGAGCGACCAAGTAGCAAGCATATCTTGTTAAAGCTATATCAGCAATATCTTGTATAGCACCTTTTCCTGCTTCTATCACCTTCCTGACGTCAGGAAAGTGATCGTCAACTTCGATTCCAGCATTTTCACAAGCAATTTTTGCTTTTGTTATAACATTTTCAAAATTTTCCCACTTACTATAACCAAGCAATTTTTGAAGTTCTCTTGCACTCCAACACTCAACACCTTCAATGTAAGAAACCACAGATTCGAATTTATTAAATAATTCCCTAATCTCATCTATTTTCATTGGTAGCTCATAATATTTCTAATACACCCACACCTTATATTTCTTTTCTCTCGCCGCGGCTTTTTTTAGCCATTCAGGAACAACTTTCAGTTTAAATTCCGTTTTCGCTTTGTTCAATTTTGCCATATCCAATCCGATATAAGCTTGAGCTTTTGCTTTTGTAGAAATATCCGGATATGCTATTTCACCGGTATAACCTAATTTTGCTAACACTCTGGTTAGTTTTATTCTTGCTTCCTGAGCTTTGATAATACCGTTTGCAATTATTCGGCTCATTTCAAGCGGCGCGTGGAACGATGCGCCGTGCGATGCGGCAGAGAAATCCCATCTCCATTGCGCCTGGCGGATAAGTTTCAATATATCAGCCATTTCTTTATCGGTTGCACCTTTGTCCCAAGCTGTTTTTGCTTCTATATGGGCGCGAACAAGCAATTCCTCCAGAGCATCGCGGCTTTGCAAAATACGTTCTTGCCTTTCGGTAACATCTTTAATCAACTGCGCCGTTTCCTGTCTATGGCATACTTGGCAAGAATTTGCGATGTTGTTCAACGGACTTTGAATATGGTGGTCTGTGAATTTTTGACCGCCTTGGCTCATAAAAGGCATGTGGCAATCGGCGCATGAAACGCCGCGTTCGTAATGCACGCTCATAGTATAAGTTTCATATTCCGGATGCTGAGCTTTCAACATCGGCGCTTTGCTAAATGGATGAATCCAATCCGAAAATTCAATTTTATCGTAGTACGCTTCTATTGATTCACAACTTGTTCCGCCATCCCAAGGGAATGTCAGGTAAGCAACGTGTTCGATTTTCTTTTTGTCAAAATAATATTCCACGTGGCATTGAGCGCAAACCAATGTACGCATCTCCTGATGTGTGGCTTTGGTTATATCCTTGCCCTGTCTTTTGAACGCCTCGGCTAAAGCAGGTCTTGAAATATGCAGATTCATTGTTTTCGAGTCGTGGCAATCAGCACAACCGATGGGATTTACTATTTCGCTTCCTTTGGTTTCCCAAGTACCTTTGTAAAATTCCACTACACCCATTTTATTCATCAATCGAGGCACATCGGGACTTTTGCAAGTCCAGCAGGTATTTGATTGCGGACTCGGTTCTCCGTTCATAGGAGCACCCGTACGCAACGTGTTTCTAATATCTTCGACAGCGTGGTGATGTCCGCGCCCTTGTTTATAATCTTTCGAAAAGGCATACCCAGCCCAAAGCACAACCAAACGCGGGTCAACTTCGAGCATATCTATAGTTGCAGAGCCGTTATACTTGCTTTTGAATGTAGTATCGGCTGTTTTTTCATAAGTTTCAGCTTCGCGCGGGAAGTTTTGTCCCCAAATTTCATTTCTCGGTTCAAATTGTCCGAATTTAACTTGTGGTTTATATGCAAATTCAGCTTCCGTTCGGCGTTCGATTATGGACGAAGCAAGCAAACCCAAGAAAAAAACCACGACTATTGTTGCGAAGAACAATATCCAGCTTATGAAGGGACGCTTTTTGATTAATTCGTTTATACTTTTCATTTTCGTAATCTATTATTTTGACATTATTTTTCGTAACCAACCCGGAACCGGTGATTCCGGTAGCGGTGCCTGAGCGTTTGGCACACTCGCTATACCATTTACTCGCCCGTGCGGGGTTTCGCGATGACATTCCCAGCACTTCCGCTCGTTCCTAAATTTTTGTATTTCTTTGTTATATGCCATCAATTTATAATCCGTCATCAGATTTTCGTGGCACCGCAGGCAATTTTTCTGTACTACTTTTTGACCGGCGGGTAAAATAAAAATGACCGACGGTTCTGTCCGTATAGTAAAAATCGCGGAGTGGCGCATCCCGTCTTTTGCTTTAAAAAAATAATGGCTTAAAATGTTGTTCTGCGGTACGTGGCAATCGTTGCAGTTTGTGCAAATCCGATGACTGCTGTGACTCCAGGTCGCGTATTGCGGAGCCATTATATGGCAATTTACACAGGTTTGCGGCGAATCGGAAATATAAGAATGAGCTTTAGAAACATAAAATAAAAATGCTACTAAACCGCAAATCACACCAAGTAATATTATTACCTGCGCTCTCCATCGGTCCGGCGGCAACAGCTTTTGAATAATTCTTCTAATCATCTATAAGCCCAAATTTATTGCATTTAAATTATATTTATACAAACAGATAATTGTATCTGCTTTAGCACAAATATTATTTCCTAAATTACAAATTTTATTGATTTAAATTAATATATTTTTGTAAATAATTGAGCATTTTTCGAAAATATTAATCACAAAGTGTTTTGTGAATTTGTAATGGTAAATAAAAATATTCGGCAAAAAGTGGTGAATTAATAAAAATTCCTTAATTTTGTATGTTCAAGTTGCTCAAAACGGGCAATATTTTAAAATTTTATTAATTAATTGATTAATCCGAATATGGACGACTATCACTCTTGTAATTAATTCTTGAACAGAGCCAATATTGCGATATAACCTCTGTTCTTATTGAATGGAGAAGTTATACGATGAAAACCTTTCTCGAAAATAAAGATGGTTTATACGCCGTAGAAAACTGGCAACCGAATTGTTGGGTTCACGTTGAGTGTCCCACAGCCGAAGATCGCGAATACCTAATTAACGAACTTGATTTACCCGAATCATTCCTGAACGATATCGAAGATATCGACGAACGCCCTCGTGTAGAAGACGAAGATGGATGGCGCTTAATCATTATTAGAACACCTTTCCTAGCGCTCGATAAAACCTTGCCTTATTCAACAGTACCGATTGGTATTATTATAAAAGACAACATACTTGTTACGGTTTGCCATTATAAAACCGAAATGCTGTCCGATTTCATTTTGTACAGTAAACGAAAAAAAGTAACAATTTTGAACGGTTATGACCTTGTTTTTAAATTGCTTTTGTCTTCAGCTATATGGTTTTTGAAATATTTGAAGCAAATCAGTTTGATGATAAAGAACGCTGAGAATGAGTTGGAGCGTTCTATTAAGAACCAAGATTTGCAGGCTTTACTTCGGTTGGAAAAGTGTTTGGTATTCTTTATAACCTCGCTGAAAGGAGATAGTATATTGATGCATAAACTTAATAATATTAAATCGCAGATTGAGTTCTACGATCCGGAACAAATTGAAGATGTAGAAATCGAACTAAGACAAGCGTTAGAAACAGCCAACATACACAGCGATATTTTGAGCGGTATGATGGATGCTTATGCTTCTATTATTTCGAATAATTTGAATGTTATCATGAAGCAATTGACATCAATTTCCATAATTTTGATGATCCCAACATTGATATCAAGTATGTACGGAATGAACGTCCCTAATGCATTCCAGCACAATCACTTTGGTTTTTTTATTATACTTTTTGGATCTTTCGGATTTTCAATATTAGTTTTTATGCTGTTTTTAAAGAAGAAATGGTTTTAAACTTGTTATGTTTAGAATAATTTTTATAAATCGTTCCAAAGTTTCTTGCTTTGGAACGATTTATTTATACTATTTAAAACTCAACTCTGACTCCGCCCAATGGGAAAAATCCTAATTGATAAACTGTTTCAATCCTTTTTTTGGAATTGCTCCATTGATACTCGAGAACATTTTTGGTGTTCAATATGTTTTCTGCTGAGAAGTAACCGATTACGCTGACTTTATTGAAATTAGTTCTGAAATCGATTTTAATATCCAATCTTTTATAATCCGGTTTTCTTAATGTAAAACCTTCGGTTGCAGAATAATATGTTTGGTTTTTTAATGCGGATTGTACTGAATCAATTGGAGTATATGGAGCTCCACCGGCTAAAGTATATTTAGCGGCAAATTCAATTGTGAATATACTTGTGATTTTCCACTCGTAACCCGCAAGTATGTTGATTATATATTTATTATCAAATCCGCCATACCTTAATACACCATCGGAACCTTTGTATTGTTGTCTAATATAAGAAGCAGTAGAAGTTATATAATATCCTTCTGAAAAGTGTTTTATAAAAGATAATTCAGCACCGTAACAATCACCTGTCCCCTCGCTAATCAAGTTTTGTTTGCCGCCAATAGAACCCCAGTTGGTTCCGGAATTAAGGAATGACCAATAATCAGAAACTCCTTTACTTATTGGAGCTTTGCTGATTGATTTATAATATCCTTCGGCTTTGAATAGCATATTATCGGTAATTTGCGCTGAATAACCGGCAACTATGTGCTTGGATTGCATAAAATCAAGTGTGTGATTATCATCGGCGGAGTAATATAATAGTAATGGCAAGGATTGATTATGAACACCGAAAGCGATATTTAAGAACTGCCCTTGTAAGAAATTCCACGATAAAGCAAAACGCGGTTCAAAAGTCACTTTATTGCTGATTTTTAAATATTGGCTATGTACACCAATATTTGAAGTCAGTGTTGGACTTATTTTCCAATTCCAATTGATAAAATTCATAGATTGAATTGTATTGCCTACCTTATTCAAATCCCAAGTAGTATAATCACCCCATCCGGATGTGTATCTCTTTTCGTCAAGCTCATAGTATTTGTATCGACCTTCAACACCAAAGGTAATAAAATGATTTTTTATTGGGGTGTAGAATAAATTATATTTTAAATTTGTGTATCCTTCATTTGAATTTTGTGAAAACCATTTATCAAGTGATGTTACATCGTGAATTTCTGTTGGATCGCAGGTTATTGAATCAATATTCGTATTGTATTTATCGTAAACCGTTCCTAAAGTTAGTTTGCTGAATAGCTTTTCTGAAAACAAATACTGCCAGGTAACACCTATTGAAAAACTGTTGTTCCCGCTTTTCAAATTCCAATCACCGGTTACTACATCAGGTAGGATTGCTCTTTCCATAAATATATTGTCTTTGCTATAAAGAGCAGTTGCGCTTATTTGATTTTTATCATCAGGTGCAAAGTGCAATTTTATCATACCATCCTGATAACGAGGAACCCCGACAATACCTAAATCCATACCCATAGCTTTGAATAAATCGAGGAAAGAGTATCTATAATTTGCAATAAAAGAACCTTTTCCAAATGGGATTGGTCCCTCGGCACCCAATTCTGCTCCGCTGTAACTGAACTGTGTTATGTATTCGTATTTTTCTTCATTACCATTTCTGGTGCTTAAATCAAATACACCACTCATTTTATCGCCATAAGTAGCTGGGAAAGCGCCTGTAACAAAATCACTATTTGCAAGTAGATTTGAATTTATTGCTCCTACCGGTCCACCACTTGCTCCTTGAGTTCCAAAGTGGTTAGGGTTAGGAATATCCATACCGTCCAACCGCCATAATAATTCCGTTGGTGAACCACCACGGATAACGATATCATTACGCAAACTGTTTACTCCTAATACTCCGGCGAAATTTTGAGCCATCCTAGCAGGGTCACCTCTTGAACCGGCGAATTTTTCTACGTCGTCTAACGAAAAGGTTGTTGTGCTGACGATATTCGCTTCATTTATTGGGATAAAACTATTTTTATTAGCAACAACCTCTATTTGCTCTCCGACAGCATAACTTTCGGTTAAATTTATATTCAAGATAAATTCTTTGCCGGAAGTAAGCACAATATTCTGAATCTGTGTTTCATAACCAACACAGCTGATTTTCATTGAATATCTTCCAACCGCTATGGAATCGAATTTATAGATCCCTTTAGGAGTTGTCCAAGTTCCTTTATTGATGTTGTTACCAATTATTTGAACGGTTACACCGGTAAGTGTTTGTTGATTAGTTAAATTCCTAACCTCCCCTCTGATTTTTTGGACAGGGGTTGATGCCTGAACATTTGTGATTGTTATTGATAGAACTACAAATGTGATAATCCAGGATATGTATTTTGTTAATACCATTATTAACCTTATAAAACTTATAAATATGAAATAATCTTTATTTGAACTTATCGAATTACAAACAAGATAAAGCCAAAAAAAAATTCCTTCAATAAGCTTAAGGAATTCTAGTGTATATCAAAATATTTACCGGAATATTAAAACTTATCTTTCCCCGAGGGGTAGGATTTAGCACCTTAAATATGTATTTAGGTTGCTATGACTTCGTCGGGCCTTTTCCCTCTGTCATTCTTGATAAGAAATTCTGTAAAAGAACATAAAACAATATTCAAAATTAAGAATATTTTCATAAATGACAAAATCTTAATAAACAATTATAGAAAATCGCGTCAAGAAAAATTCTTGACGCGATGTAAAATTCTTTATTCAACAATTATCTTCTTCGTTTCCTTGAATTGTCCAGCCTTCATTTCTATGAAATAAGCACCTGCTGAAAGCGATTTCCTCGAAATGGCTTGCTTATGGGTGCCTGCTTTTTGAATTTCGTTTATTGGAGTCAGAATAATTGCACCGGAAATATCGTAAATTGTTAATGTTACTTTGCATTCAAAACCTAAGCCATATTCTATTGTAGCATCCGTACTTCCCACAGGTTGCGGAATAACATCACTTAAATAAAAATGATCCTCTGGATTATCCGTGATTTTGATTGAGCGAATCTCGTCAACGCAAAGCTTTTCAATTGTAACTTCAGCATTATTAGCAGTTTCGTAGGCTATACATTTATCACTTGAGTTAATCAAATGTGAAATTACCGCGCTTCTGGATTTATCGCTATTTTGTTCATCGGATAAACCTTCTTTTCCAAGATATGCAGTGAAATCTATTTCCAATAATTTAAAAGCGTCTTTTGTGATTATTGGTTTGCTTGTATTTTCTAAATTTACAATTATCTGGGAATTAAGCTCATCAATTTTTATTTCTTTTGCCGATTTGATTGAATAATAATATTTAATATCGTCACTTAAGCGAACTTTTACATTTCCGTTTTGCGAATCGAAATCAGCTCCCAAAACATTCCGATTGTAATTTATAATTACTTCTAAATCAGAAAGCTCTGTCAGATAATCCATAACATCAGCACTTTCATTTACTTTAATCGAATAAGTAAACTTATTTTTGCCATAGAGTGATGCTGAATCATAGCTTACAGCGAAAGGATTACTTGCATTGTGAATGGTATCATTGATTAAACCGCTTGTAGTGCGTAAATAATCAATTGTTTCAACATATATACTATCAGTTAAAATAGGAATCAATTTATTATCAGTATAGCAATTAACAGCCGTTGTGAATTTTTGTGCAGTATTATCTTGGTATTTTATTTTTAATTCGTAATTTGCAGTGAATGGTTCTATTATGAGCGGATATACTAAACTTGGGTCAATAACAAACAACTGCGAGTTGTTCTCAATTCCTAGGCTTGTGATTTTTAAACGGTTTGAAGTATTATTATTTAGTGTCAATTTATATTCATTCGAATTACTTTTGCATTGAGTAGCTGAAAATCCCTGCAAATGCGGCGAAACGACTTTGCCGGTTATTAAAACTTCGCGAGAATATTTGCAAACTTCGTCCCAAACCGTTATTTTTTCATTTATATTACCACCAGCCGGAATTCCTGTAAATGTAAAATCTAATTTATATACACCGCCTGAATCTATAGTAAACGTTGGGTTTACGCAAGTCAAATTACTTGTAAAAGTTACTTTGCCGTCAGTCTGGATTGTTCCTAAATTCGAAATGACAACTGAAGAATCCTTCGTTTGATTTGGGAAAAGAACGCCTAAATCAATTAATGATGGATTTGGAACAAGAGCAATGCTGTCTTTGCGAGCAGTAAGCGGAACCAAAAGAATAGAATCAGGTTCAGCATTTGATTTTATTTCCAAAGCCGCGGTTTTTATGCCTGGTATATTCGTTTTGAAGCCGATAGTTATCGTTTTTGAGCTGTCGGGTGCTAAATTTATTGGTAAAGGTTCATTTATAGAAAAATCGGCTTTGTCCGCTCCGGTTAAATCAAGACCTTTGATGCGGAGTGTGTCGCCTCCAATGCTTTTTATTTCTATAGTTGTTGAGGTTGAGTTTTCGCATATTAAATCAGAGAAAGGCTTTAATTCGGCTGATATTAGTATTGGCTTCTTCAATCCTTCGCCGATTATATTTTGAATTAGAGTATCTGTTTGCGTTATAACAACTATTTCGGCTTTGTGCATACCAACACGATTTGGTGTAAATTTGAATTTGGCTGGTTTGCCCGAATCAGCTTCAACATTATATTTTGGAAAACCGTCTATTAATGTAAACGCGGCTTTATCAGCACCTCTTATATAAATCGAATCCACTCGAAATTTATAAGCACCAATATTATAAACAAAATCAGCAACAGTAGAATCGCGCCAATCACCGACAAACACTTTGCCCATATCCACATCTCGAGCCGCAGGCTGGGGTGTGACTATGGAAAAAGTAGTAGTAACGGTATCTATCGGCTGATATTTTGTGCTGAGCTTTATTATCCAGCCATCCCAACGGCCTTTGTTTTCGGTTACATCACCGTCTGATGACTCAGAAAACCCAGCTAAAATAAAGCCTAAATCTTTTGTCTGATATGTTGAAATTGTTCCGTCCCAATCTGAACCACCGAAATTTCGTTGATATTTTATATTTCCGTTATCATCAATTTTTAAAAACCAACTATCAGTGAGTCCACCTTTGTATTTTGTGATATCGCCATCGGTGGATGAAGTAATTACGGCAGCAATATAGCCACTGTCTGAAGTCAATTGTATATCGGGCCAATATGTCTGTTCATTACCCGAACCACCGTAAGTTTTTGACCAAATAATATTGCCGGTTTTATCAATCTTGAAAACCCACAAATCATTATTGCCCCCCTTGAAATTAGAAATATCACCATCGTTTGATCCTGTAAAACCAAATACTATATATTCATTCTTAAGGTTCTCTTTGATTGAATATGCTAAATCATTGCCTGCACCACCATAAGTTTTTTGCCATTGCAAATTACCATTTCTATCTAATTTTAATATCCAAGCATCGTAATCACCTTTATTCACCGTAACATCACCACATCTCGAGCTTGTATTACCAGCAATTATATAGCCCCTGTCTGAGGTTTTTTCAACAGACCAAGCACTCTCTACCATATTACCGGCAAAATTTTTCGACCATTCATAATTACCGTAACTATCAACTTTTAGAATCCATATATGGCCTGCTCCAGCATTCTTTTGGTCGGCACAAGAATGAACAAACATGGTATCACCGACCATAATATACCCACCATCATCTGTCTCCTGCAAATCATTAAAACCATTTGGTAAACCAACGCGTCCATAAGTTTTTTTCCATTCGATTTCACCATTTTGATTAAATTTCATTAAATAATGGCACGCAAGAAACTCACGCCCTACAAAATCAAAATCTTGTGATACCGTTAAACCACCACTAATGTAACCACCATCTTTTGTTTGCCGAACAAACCAAGGATCATCTCTTTCGCTTCCACCAAAGGTTTTTGAAAATATTATATTACCCTTAGAATCAACCTTCAACAACCAAATATCTTCTTTGCCTTTATTCGAAGGTATATCTAAGTCATTCGATGTTGACGCCCCAACTGCGATATACCCTCCCTCTTTGAGCTCTTTTATATCATATAAAATATCTATTTCAGATCCTCCATAAGTTTTCTGCCACTCAATATAGGGTTCATCAAGTTTAGTAATTATTTCTCCTTTATGAATGAGCCTCATTAAATATCCGTTTCCAACTTTTTTTGGTATGTTTTTCCAAAGGTAATTCATTCCCATAGCTTTTTGAGATAGTATTAACCAGGATTTGCCATTGTCTGTGCTATATTCTAATCGAACTGAATCAGAAGGTGATATTCCATCCCAAGTGATGAGTGTATCGCTTGCGACGACGAATTTATCGTTAGCGGTGGGGAAAGTGAAATGCAAGGAATCTTGGCTGAAAGCTGTGCAATAGCAAAAAAATAAGAAATAGAAAAATGATTTATTCATAAAATTACCTACGTATTATAATGATACTTGTTTAAAAAAAGTAAGTTATATAATGTTTGTCACAATTAATATAAAGTGAACAAGGGGGCAGAGCCCCCCTGTTCAGACTTGATTAACCAATAACTACCTTGATTGGAATAGTTGCTGATCCGTGTTTAATTAAAATAATATAAATACCAAAAGGGAAACCTGCTGTATTCCAAGTAACAATGCTACTCCATTCACTTTGTTGCTCAATTGTTATTCTATCCTTACCACAAATTTTAATTCCTTCAGTATTATAAACATTAATTTCAGCTTTATTAAAGTCATATCGTTTGTCCCAATATACCAATGTATTAACATAATTTTTTGCAGGAATTGGGTAAGGTGCATTTGCAAATAGATAAACACCTATGTATTGAGTTTCAATATCCACTTGTGTAGAATTAATAATTGTACTTAATGGCTGGTTCAATATGATTTTTTTTTCGAGTTGCGCAAATAACTGATTATTAATAAATATAAATACTAATATATATAATACAACTATTTTCTTTTTCATATTATTTCCTATTTCTGTTTTCTGGTTAGATGATTTATTTGCAAGCATTATTATTTAATTATCAATATGCTAATAACATGTTTTATAACAAGGAGGATTTGGGTTTAATGGGGTTGGCCAGCAAGTTGGACTATAATAAGGTGTTGGACATTGTGTAGAACAAGTAACCCCGGAACAGGAACTTGGAGCGTAAGGATTTGGTACAATATTTTGACTATCTATGATCTGATTTAAAACTCCATTTTGATAGCAATATTTCCATGTAGTTACACACCAACAACATTCGGGTTCACAAATATGTGATGTAACAGTATTATCTAAATTTAAGTGCATGTGCATACATAAAGGCCATACACAATTAACTTTGTATGAATAAATTCCATTTATACAAGGTTCGGGAACTGTCCAACCCGGACAGAAATTAGCTTGAATGTAACTCCAATTACAAATCACTTTTGTGATTTCGGCGTGCAAATCACAACCGGGTATTGGTGTACCTGTGAAAGTAACTTCAATTACATTTAAACTGAAATTTTCTTGAGGTGGAAATGTTGGGCAAAGATAACAGACTTTAACCTGAGCAGATACACCACAAATTGATAAAGGAACCGTTGTTTCTGTACTACCTGGAGCACATGCGTTTGCAAAAGGGTTTTGCGCTTTCGCATTTACTGCGAACATAGTCAGCACGAGGGCCAACATTATAAAAAGTTTAGTT
The DNA here is from genome assembly GCA_037127915.1 of bacterium. Lineage (GTDB taxonomy): Bacteria > Bacteroidota > Ignavibacteria > Kapaibacteriales > UBA2268 > JBAXXL01. The sequence continues at coordinate 82,176 of JBAXXL010000010.1, read as the reverse complement.
TTCACTTTATTTACTCTTTTATTTGTTTTTAAATTCGTTTATTTTTTAGTTTTATCGACTGCTCTGTCGTTAATTCCTCAAATATGCTTTAGGCTCCTATTTCCCCTGTCCTTTATACTGCCGAGTCTTTGTTTGCAGTTTTTGCTATTCACACTGGTGGCATAGCCTTACCTCCTAATTTAGTATATTTAATATGTATTTATGTTTTCCCGGAGGTAAAATAAAAACATAACATATCCGTCAAAGCAAAAAAATAAATTTTCCTCTCGTAGGGAACATGGCGGTATTGAAATTCGGGTCAAAATGAATTAGAACCGCCATTGTTTTTATAACAACCGGTATTTTAAAAATATCTACTTCATATTATTCCTAATCGATTTCATAATCTCTAAACCATTTTCCTTTATTAATTGGAGTTTCAATTGTACTTTACGAATATTGCAAACTCCTATATAGCAAAAATAAAACTATTTTTGTAAATACCAAATTATTTTTTAAAATAATTGAAATATTTTATAAAATAATTAAATCGGACTAATTAGTCTTGTTTCCATTAGTCATGATTTTTCTTATTTAGTTATATATATATATATACTTTTTTTATATTGCCTAATATATATTATTGTTTTGCCTAATATAGCACAATAAGCTCCACCTTCTGAGATGGAGCTTATTGTGTGACAGCCGCTTTTTTTTAAATAATTTGTTATTATCATCTTATCCAAACAAAGGCGATAAAATCAAATATCCCGATAAAACTATCAGTACAACAACGCTCGACCAGCCAATAATATTATTAATAGGTTTGTTTACGTGAACGCCCATGATTTTCTTATTATTAACCAGCAAAATCATACAGACCAGTACAACCGGCAAGAGCATACCATTTAGGACTTGCGACCACAAACTAATTGCTATCAGCGGTGCTCCGGGAATTAAAATAATCAATGCTGAGATTACTAAAATCCCTGTATATAAAATATAAAATTCAGGCGCTTCTTTCCATTTTTTGTTAATTCCCGCTTCAAAACCAAAAGCTTCGCAAACGTAAAAAGCAGTAGCTAATGGTAAAATCGTTGCCGAGAATATAGATGCTATAAACAATCCAAATCCGAAAATATATCCGGCGAATGCTCCGGCAAGAGGTTTCAGTGCCAATGCGGCATCCTTCGCCTCCTCGATTCTGATTCCGTGTTCGTGAAGCGTAGAAGCACAAGCAACTATAATGAAAAATGCAACGACAACTGTAGCAATACTTCCGATCGTTACATCCAAAAGTACATACTTGTAGTTCTTCATTTTAAGACCTTTTTCAATTACTGCCGACTGCATATAAAACTGCATCCAAGGTGCAATTGTTGTACCTATAATACCAATAACCATAGCTATGGACGAGAAATTCATATCAATTTGGGGATGTATAACGGAATGTCCGATTTCACTCCAATGAGGTTTCCCAATCAATGCGGAAATCACATAAGTTAGGAGACAAACACTAAAAAGGAGAAATATTTTTTCCGCCGATCGATATGTTCCTTTTACGACAAGTAACCAAATAACTAAGGCCACGATGGGGACCGAGAGATATTTACTAACGCCGAATACCCCCATACTTCCGGCTACACCAGCAAATTCGGTTGTTGTATTACCGATATCCGCAATTATTAATCCAATAAAAATAAAAAATGTTATTTTAACACCGGCGTTCTCTCGAATCAGATCAGCAAGACCTTTACCGGTAACTATACCCATTCGTGCATTCATCTCTTGAATAATTATCAAAACAACAAATGCAGGTATAAGTGTCCATAAAAGTTTGTAACCATAAATTGCACCGGCTACAGAATATGTTGTTATTCCACCTGCGTCGTTATCCACACTGCCGGTAATAATTCCGGGACCAAGAATTGCGCCAAACAAAAGCATTTGCTTCCACAATTTACTTCTTCTTTTTTTTGTAAATGGCATCGCCTATACTCTTATCCTTATTTGGTTTTGCCTTTTTTCAACAGATCCTCAACAATATCGTCAATTACGACCATACCTTCAAGAATTCTATCACTGTTTACTACCGGTATTGCAAGTAAATTATATTTAGACACTAACTCAGCAAGTGAATCTATTTTGTCTTCGTCGTTAATAGTTATCGGATGCTTTTGCATAATTTCAGCTAATATAGTATTTGGTTCTGATACTACAAGTTCTCTTAGAGACACCACCGAAATAAAGCGGTAATTGTTATCAACTACAAATAAGGAATATATGGTATCAGCTTCGGGTTTTTCTTTTCTCAGAATATTGAGTGTTTCATCAACCGTATCGTTAATATTAAATGACAGAAAATCTTTAGTCATTATACTGCCGACTTCTTTTTCAGAATACTCGAGCAATTCTCTTACTTCTTCCGAAGATTCTCTATCCATTTCTTTCAAAAGCTCTTCAACTTGCTCATCTTCGAGTTCTTCGAGAATGTCAGCAACTTCATCGGAAGGCATTTTCTCCAATACGTCAGCGGCTTTTTCTACAGGCATACTTCTGATGATACTAATCTGATGCTTGATTTCGAGTTCTTCCAACACATCGGCGGCTTGTTCTTCATCGAGCGTAGCAAAAACAGAAGCCCCGGAAGTTTTACCCAGATCTTCAATGATATCTGCTAAATCAGAAGGATGGAGAGTGGAAAGTTTATTAATCGACTTGGATAATGTGAGACCGTTATGTCCAAAATCAACAGCCGATATATCCTCCCAAATAATAAATTTGCTGGGAATGTTTAATCCGAAAAGTCTTAAAATAAAACTCAAGGGTTTAGCTATACCAATTCTTCGGAGTAAGCCCTCAAGCCCAACGTCAACTGCAATTGCAAAAGTTTCATCAGGTAATGAAACTAATTTAACATCGTTTACACGAACCAGTTTCCTGCCGTGAAGATCTACTAGTTGTTTGTCTTGGACATTATCAACAAGTCTTAAAGAATTTTTGATTGTATTTTCTGAAAGTTTAACCTGTTTGCTACAGGTGAATTTATAATGGCGTTTCTCTTTGCTTATTCCAAATTCATTAAAATCCAAAAAAAGTTCTTTTTTTTGTTTTTTAATTAGAATACCGGTTACACGCGGCCTATAATTGTTGAAATCGGGATTTGTACTATCACTAAATTCAATAAGCAAATCCTTAACCTTACCAATGGGTTTGCCATCTTTACTATAACAATATCTACCGATTACTCGGCTTAAATAGAATGTTACTTGTGAAGCCATAATCGCCTCCTTTTCTTTTGGGGATTATAGAAAGGAAGCAATCTTGAAGGAAAGTTAGAAAGTCAACTTGCTACAACCCGTGTTAATTAATCTACTATTTTCGGGATCTTCGTCCATTTAAAAATCTTAATTTTAACAAAAATTATAAACAAAAAATTATTTCAACAAGTGTTATCGTTACCAATTTCAAACTATATCAAGTGCTTTCCTTTTTGGCGAAAACTTGAAATATTGTTCTATTGTGACTTTTGATAGGAATATACTAAAATAACAATTCGTTGCTTTACAAAATTAATAAATAATTGTTCATTTTAGATATAAAATGAGAATTAAAAATGATTTTTTGACTTTTTCCTTTTTTGATATTTCTCCAGCCACTTCCAAAAAAAAAAGCCGCATAAAATACGGCTTCTTTTGGGCGAAGGACGGGGATTGAACCCGCGACAACCAGAACCACAACCTGGGACTCTACCAACTGAGCTACCTTCGCCGTATTGGTAATCGCCAATTTGGCGAATTCAAAATTAACCATTTTTTTTGGATTAGCAAAATTTTGGCATATTAATAATTATTTTTAATTAATAAATTATGGAATTATATTTTTTTTTATTAATTTAGTAAATGATTTTATTAAAAGTTATGGTAATATAATGCCCGAACAACAACTCGAAAGAAAGAAGTACTATGAATTGTCTGAAAAAACAACCCTTCAGTCAACGGTATTGCTATTCTGTATCGTGTTTTGCACGATATTTGCTTTCTTGATGATTCTTCCGACCTTGCAATACTTGATGACAAATTTTTTGAATGGCGAGATTAATAATGACGGTGCTACTCATACTATCTTAATTGCTGATGAGCCTCAAGTAAGTAAAAAGCTTAATCCTGAGGAATGGGCTATTGCGATGAAAAGCATAGAAGAGAGGAACTTCGTTCCAATGAGCAAAACGAGTTATTTTTCGAATTGGGCTGTAGATTTAAATTCTCAAACATCAGAAGCTTCGCGATTTTGGATAAATCCAATTTTAGCTGTTATGGTGCCGTCTTTTATTATTGGATTAATTTTATCGCTGTATTTAACACTTTTAATGCCTGTAGAATTCGGATTTTTCAGACGTTGTGTTGAACGAGAAATAGTTTATAATTTAGATAAAATCTGCTTTATACGAAATGGATTTTATTCAGCAGACGAAAACAGAGAAATCGAAGCTTTAATAATGAAAGCCAGTATTCACGAAATGCACAATTTTGAGAAAGAATGGAATATACCGATAGACAATATAAAAATACTTTTGCAAGCTTTGAAATGGAGAAGCAATAGTTTGATATACAAGCTGATTCATCCTTTGCGCGGATTGAATGTTTATATGCGTTTGTACTTTACCGAGAAATATGGCAATCCAATATTAGGGATGGTTTATATTGGTGCCGCAGTGCTGATTATTATTATCGGTCTTCGTGGTTTGAAGTTTATTCCGGCCAGCCAGCCTTCACTAATTTTCTTCGCTCTCGGGCTGGAGTTTTCTTTGTTATTTCTTTATGCATTCACTCTTATATTCTCTAAACCTGAAGATGTTAACGACATAGGCGAACCGGAACGTGAAACGGCTAAAGCCGGAATTTTTGCCAGTACTGGAAATTCTCACGAAATTGAAAATTTATTACGTGTGTTTATAAATAAAAAAAATAATTAAGTAAAAAACAATCTAATTAATAATATTTCCCAGGATGTAAAATGAAAAAATTGATAGTACTATCTTCTCCGAGTGGCGGTGGTAAAACAACTGTTACCAAATATATAATGTCACTTTATCCGGAAATTATGTTCTCAGTGTCGGCAACTACACGCCAGCAAAGATTCGATGAAATTGATGGCAAGGATTATTTCTTTTTAGACAGGAAAGAATTCGTAGATCGATTAGACCAAGGGGATTTAATTGAATATGAAGTGATATATGGCAACTATTATGGAACTATGAAAAGTGAAGTTGCCAAAGCTTTGGAAGATCACCACAATATGATTTTTGATATTGACGTCAAAGGCGCATTATCAATCAGGAAACATTTTCCAAACGACGCAGTACTGATTTTTATTGCACCTCCTAGTTTAGATGTTTTGGAAAAACGTTTATTGAACCGTTCTTCCGAATCGAGTGAACAAATCTATAATAGATTGACAAGAGCCAAAATGGAAATCACATATCAAGACAAATTCGATTATGTGATAATGAACGACAAATTAAACAATACTTTAGAAGAAGTTAAGGCATTGATGGAAAAAATAATGGCAGAATAATATGGTGAAAGAATGACAATTTTGATTAAACGAGTTTTGACAGAATTCGGTATAAAAGATATTTTAATTAATGGAAATAAAATTGCTCAAATAGCGGATAAGATTGATTTTGATGCCGTTGAGATAATTGATGGTAAAAACAAAGCGATTTTACCATCATTTTTTAATGGGCATACCCATTTGGCAATGACTTTGTTCCGCAGTTTAGCCGATGATATGGCGCTTAAACCTTGGTTAGAGGAGAAAATTTGGCCCCTTGAAGCTAAGCTGACCGAAGAAGATGTGTATTGGGGTACTAAATTAGCTTGCTTGGAGCTAATACGGTCGGGAACAACTATGGTAATTGATATGTATCATCATTTCAATGGAACAGCACGTGCAGTGGACGAAATGGGCTTGCGAGGTATAATTGCACCGGTTCAATTTGATTTTTTCAACGAAAGTTTAAAAGAGAAGTTAAAATCGGATGTAGTTTCGCTTTTTGAAGATTCAAAAAAGTATTCCGATAGAATAACATTCGGTTTAGGACCTCATGCAATATATACTGTTTCGGAAGAAAGCCTGATTTGGCTGAAATCATTTGCTGACGAACATAATTTAACGTTGAATATACATCTTTCCGAAACAGAAGATGAATTTAACAATTCACTTACTCTCAATGGATTGACTCCAACGGGATATTTGGATAAAATTGGATTTTTAGGAGCGAATGTTTCTGTTTCTCATTGTGTTTATTTGACTGACGAAGATATTGAGATATTAGCAAAACGGAGTGTCAAGGTTATGCATATACCAATATCGAATTTGAAATTAGTTTCGGGTGAAGATTTTCGTTTTCACGATTTGCACAAAGCCGGTGTGGTCATAGGATTAGGTACCGACGGCGCAAGTTCGAGCAACAATTTGGATATATTGGATGTTGTAAAAATGGTATCTTTGAAGCAAAAAATGCGAACAAGCAATCCATCGTTTTTACCTGCGCGTGAATCCTTGTCGCTTGTTACCGATACTACTGAAGTTGTGATTGGAATGAAAATTGGTAAAATCGAAGAAGGGTATTTAGCCGATCTGTGCTTGGTGAATTTAAGAATACCCGAAATGATGCCCAACCATAATTTTGTGTCTAATTTGGTTTATTCGGCTAATGGTATGGCTGTGGATACAGTAATATGTGATGGTAAGATATTGATGAGAAATAGGATTATACCGGGCGAGGATGAAATATTGGATAAAATTCCGGGAGTTGTAAAAGATTGGTTGAGCAGATAAATGGACAGAAGTTACTACGAAACAGCGGATTATATAAAGAGTATAATTGATTACCAACCCGAATTTGCGATCATTTTGGGTTCGGGATTGGGCGAAATCGAAGATATTGTGGATGTTGATAAGGTGCTTCCTTATTCGCAACTGCCTAATTTCCCTGTATCCACAGTCGAAGGACACAAAGGTAATTTGGTTTTCGGAACAATTGCCGGCAGGCGGGTAGTAATTCAGCAAGGGCGATTCCATATTTATGAAGGTTATGCCCCCCAGAAATCTGTTTTTGGCGTTCGAGTAATGCGTTTGCTTGGTGCTAAAACTCTATTCGTATCCAATGCCGTGGGTGCTGTTAACGAAAGCTACAAAACCGGTGATTTGATGCTGATAGAAGACCAAATTAACTTGCTTCCCAACCCTTTAGTCGGCGAAAATGACGAAAAATTGGGAGTGAGATTTCCGGATATGACGCGCGCTTATGACAGAGAATTGATAGTAAAAGCCGAATCAATCGCCAAAAAAGAAGGAATCCGAATTCACATAGGTGTTCTGCTTTCAGGTACAGGACCATCATTCGAAACACCTGCGGAATACCGCTATTTCAAAACAGTGGGTGCCGACGTTGTAAGTATGTCAACGACTAACGAAGTTATTGCGGCGCGTCACTGCGGGTTTGACGTATTGGGAATCTCAATTGTTACAAACGAAGCTTATAACTTTGCCAATGATTTCCTGAATTCCGGCGCGGATGTAATAGTGGAAGCCAACAAAGCGGCGAAGAAAATGATGACTTTGTTTCGAGGAGTTATAAGTTATGAGTTATAAATTATAAATTTTGAATTTTGAATTTTGAATGCGAAAAGAAGAGAAACCCCCTAACCACCTTTGAAAAATGGGGAACCGTTGCGTGGTCATCCTGAGCGAAGTGAAGGATCCATCTTCGAACAGGGTTTGGGGTTTAGGGTATGAAGAATTCACTGCAAAGTCGCTGAGGCGCAAAGGCACATAATATCGTATAATAATAGCAACACGTCAAGAGAAACTCTTGACACGAGGAAATTCTTCCCTTAGCATTTTGAATTAAATACCACTTTTAAATAAAAAAGTGGTATTTTTGCATATAACTATTAAAATGTATAAATTAAATCGAATCAAGAGGAAATCTTGACCCGATGGAAATAAAGAATGTTATTTGTAATTATAGAGGTAAACTAATGAATAATGACGAATGCAAAAAAGAGTTAATGACAGGAAACGAAGCCATTGCCCGAGGATTCTATGAGGCGGGCGGTATATTGGCTTCGAGTTATCCCGGATCTCCCACAGTCGAAATATTGGAAGCGGTGAAAGGTTATCCTGAAATTTATTCGGAGTTTTCTATGAACGAAAAAGTGGCGCTCGAAGTTGCTATCGGCGGTTCCTTTTTCGGTTCGCGTTCAATGGTATCAATGAAACACGTGGGTGTAAATATAGCATCCGACCCATTGATGTCGTTCACAGAGACATCTATTAACGGGGGCTTTTTATTAGTTACCGGCGATGACCCGGGATTAATGAGCTCACAGAACGAACAGGACAACCGAATATTCGGAAAGTTTGCTAATATGCCTATTTTGGACCCTTCGGATAGTCAAGAAACAAAGGAATTTACAAAAGCGGCATTTACACTAAGCGAGGATTTGAAAACACCGGTTATGCTTAGAATTACCAGCAGACTTTGCCACGGAAGAGGTGTGGTTGAGCTTTGCGATAGAGTAGAAGTAGCACCAAAAGGTATAATTAAGGATGTAAATTCATACTGTATGTTGCCGCCAAATTCTAATAAAGCTCAACATTTTATGAAAGAGCGGATTGAAAAACTTACTGAATTTGCATACGATACGGAGCTAAACAGATTAGAGAAAAAGGAAGGCGCCGATACTCTGATAGTAACTTCAGGATTGATGTACAACAACTTGAAAGAGCTTAATCCAAACGCGAGTATCCTGAAACTTGGTTTGGTGTACCCGCTATCGAAAAAGAAATTTGAAGAGTTAGCGCAAGAGTATAAAAACATAATTGTTCTCGAAGAAATGACTGCGTTTATCGAAAACGAGATAAAGTTGATGGGAATCCAATGCGAAGGGAAAAAATATTTTTCATTTACCGCTGAGCTTGATGTTGCGGACATTGAAGCCGGCTTGATTTCAGCCGGAGTTATAGCTCCTAAAGAAAACTCCAAAGTTCTTAAGGAAAGAATAGCTGTTCCTGCGCGACCACCACTCTTTTGCTCAGGATGTCCTCACAGACCAATATTTGACGTGCTGAAGAAAGTAAAAGCCAAGACAGTATTCGGCGATATAGGTTGCTATTCGATGGCTTTCTTACCGCCGTTTGAACAATCCGTTTCGATTATCAGTATGGGTGCAAGCCTAGGAATAATCAAAGGCGCTAGAAAAGCTATGACTTTGCAAGGACCGGAGCAACCGCTTGTTTCGGTAATTGGCGATGGTACTTTCTTCCATTCAGGAATTTCCGGATTTATGAACCTTTTGAATCAGAAGAAAGATAACGAAAACATAACTGTTTTGATACTCAACAATAGCACAACCGCAATGACAGGCGGTCAGCAAAATGCCGGCTCAGGTATTTATCACCAGGGCGATTATATGAACGTTAATATCAAAAAACTTCTTGAGGTTATTGGTTTTGACCGTGTTCGTGAAATTGATCAATATGATTACAAAACAGCAAAAGAGGCAATTGAAGAAGAAATAGCATATAACGGTCTTTCCGTCATTATTGCTATGGGACCTTGCGCTTTGAGATACAAGATAGTCAAGCCGCATTTCTTCGTTAAACCCGAAATTTGCATAGCTTGTAAATCCTGTATTAAAACAAATTGTCCACCGCTAAGAATGAAAAAATACGAAGGAATAGACAAAATGAAATCCTCGATTGATAAAAATATGTGTGTTGGATGTAGCGTTTGTGCACAAGTTTGCCCTGTAAACGCGATTAGAAATTCTGAATTGGAGGATGAAACTAATGATAAATAACATAATAATAGCAGGTGTTGGTGGTCAAGGATTGGTTTTGATGACCAAGATATTGTCGCAAGCGGCATTCAATGAAGGATATGATGTTAAAACCAACGATGTGATAGGTCTTTCGCAACGCGGCGGTATGGTTTGGGGAAGCGTACGTTTTGGCGAAAAGATTCATTCACCGAATATTCGCGCGGGAGAAGGCGATATAGTATTGGCGTTAGAGTCGTTGGAAGCTTTGCGCTGGGCTCATATATTGAAGCCAAAAGGTAAAATTATATATAACAATACCATAATGTATCCAACTATAATTCAGCAGGGAAAAGCGGAGTATCCGGTAGAGGATATCGCCAATTTGAAAAATGAATACGATGTGTTGGAATTGGATGCCGTTGCGTTAGCCACAGAAGTCGGTAACAAGCAGATGGCAAACGTAGTTATGTTGGGTGTACTATCAAATTTCCTTCCTTTCAAACAGGATAGCTGGGAAAGTGCAATGAAACTGAATTTGAAACCACAACTATTCGAAATGAATATAGAGGCATTTAATAAAGCAAAGAAAATCAAGTAATTATTAATGTTAAATTATTAATGATAAATGAAAAGAAGACGAATGTCATTACCGCGGAAGCGGGAATCCATCTTCGTCTTCTTCTCTTTATAAACTTTACGAACTTTATAACTTTATAAACTTCTTCGTTTCGCCGCCCACTTTCACAAAATACATTCCTTTTGGCAAAGAAGATATATTGATCCGTAGTGGCACGGCGTGCCGTGCCGAAGCGGTTATCACCTTTTCGCCGAGCGTGTTGTAAATGTAGATTGCCAAACCTTCCGAATGTTCGAAACCTTTTGAAGGTTTCATAGTTACAGTGATCAAATCTCCCGCTGGATTCGGAATTATTTGTATAAATTCCGATTCATCATTAACTCCTGAAGTCCCTGTTTTAAAAGTCCAAACTTCACTCCAATAAGCTGTGCCAAAAGTTTCTGTATTCCAAACTCTTACACGCCAATAATAAAGCATCTGTGATTCTAAATTTGGTACAAATTGTTCAGTACTAATAAGCGAATCTTTTGAATAAACCAAATCGGTAAATTGATTGTTTTTAGAAATTTGAAGTTGGTAAAATTCTGCGCCAATAGCTTCTGACCATTTAAAATTTATTTCTTGAGCTAAACCGGTTTGTGTGTTTTCTGGATAAATCAAAAGAAAATCGGAAATCCGCGTTTTAAATTGCCAAATTTTGGACCAATAGCCCAAAGTATCACCCGATTCATTGCGAACTCGCCAAAAATAATTATTATAATATTTAAGATTTTTCACATCAGCATGATTGATATTTGAAATTAAAGTATCCATGCTTTTAGATAAAAAATTAGTTTTTTCAGAAACTTGCAAACGATAATCATTTTTGTAAATGCCTTCTTCCCAAGAGATAGTAGCAGGAATGTTAATATTTTTGGATAAATCAGATGGCGATATCAGTTTTACAGTATCCATCAAAGTAGTAAATTTCCAAACAGGTGACCAATTGGTTTGCTCTGAACCCATAATAGCTTTGACTCGCCAATAATACGTACGTAAAAAGTCTAAATTAGATATTTTGTAGTTGGTTAGCTTTGTTGTAGTATCAATTGCAATATCCGAGAAAATTTCATCCTCAGAAACTTGCAAATTGTATGAGTTGTAGGTTGTATTTGGTTTCCAAATCAGTTTGCAATCGATTGGAACATTAATTGTATCGTTAGCTGGTGAAAGCAAATCTTGCGACTTAATCAACTCTCCTTCACCATAAAGCTGTACTTCCGCAGGACTGCCGACACCATCGTAATAAAAAGCTAAAATTCCGCTTGTTCGTCCAACATCGCTTGGTTTGAATCGCAAATCAATCTTTTTAGTTTCATCAGGTTTTAATGTAAAATTACTAACTGTAGAAATCGTGCTGAAATCCATTAAATTAGGACCATTAATTTTGGTATTTGTTATAGCTAATGACTTTTTGCTTATGTTTTTTATTGTTAAAACTTGAAGTGTATCCCTTTGGTTATTTACGCCTACTTTACCAAAGTCAATAATAGCACTCTGAATTTCAATTTGAGGTAAAATTCCTTCGCCTCTTATATTTTGGAACAATGTATCTGACTGAGTTATAATTACAATTTCGGCAGAAAATAAGCCTGCATGATTAGGACTGAATCTAATTTCTTCCGGATGTGATAAATTTGGAAAAACTGTGTATTTAGGTAATAAAGAGACCAGCGAAAATGCCTCAGAGTTTGTACCACGGAAATAAATAGAATCTACAGTGAATGGTAGATTTCCCATATTTTGGATAAAATCAATAACAATCGAATCTTTAGGACTTCCAACAAGGCATTTAGCCATATCAATTGCATAAACTTGTGCATTCGCTTTTACGATTGAAAAGACTGCGTCCGATTGGTCGGATTGAATTTGTGCATTAGTTGTGCTGATTATCGCAACTAAAAGCAGAGTAATTACCAATAAAGTTTTCATAACACTATCTCTATATTTAATTTTTTTTTTTCTTCTTTATTCATTCGATTGATTTCTGTCATTGGATGAATTGATTTGAATTTATTAATTTTTAATTCCATTTTTATAATAAACCTATTAATCCCTAACGCATCGAACCGTTGAACCAGATTCTTTCCAACTGCCACATCTGATAAGACTTGAAATGTGGCTGTAAAGTTGCGCATTCCAACCATAAATCGTACTATACTCTGTAGAACACCAAAATTTACCTGCACCTCCTAAACTTGAGAATGTGCCCGTTGATGCTCGGTAGCCGCCCGGGATAGCTGAAAAGCCGCTTTCATTTGTTGCACCGAGATTAGGGCTTTTCCATAAGCCATCTCCGGTTTCAATCGTCCCTGTACTTTTTAATTTACCACCGGATATAGAATCACCCCCAAGAAAATCTGATAATATTTTCCATTCATCAGAAGTCGGTATATGCCATCCTTCGGGTGCTAAGCCGCGCGAATCGTTCACCGCGTACCAATTATATATTTTGCCATATATTACTCCCATCGCAGGGTCATTATTATAATAGCACCAAGCACCTGTCTTTAAACTCGCCCATACTGTCGGATCAGTTACTTCGGGAATAGGTGTTCCATCACGATAGGTATCTACATCCAAATTACATGCCATCCAAGTTTGGCCCCCAATTATAACTTCACCATTTTGACATTTCTGAGTTATTACAACCTTAGCCTTTGCATTTGCTGTTACCCTTACCAAGCAAATAGTGCTTGGAGTCTGGGAGACAGACCATCGATAACTAAGCCCGGTAGCAGAATCTGAAATTAAAATCCAATTAGCCCCGTTATCTAAGCTATATTCCAAAATAACTGTATCCGAAGGAACAATACCTGTCCAAGTAATAAGCGTATCAGAATTAGTATAAAATGATTCACTACCATTTGGCTTAGTGAGGTTTAAAGTTTTCGATTTCATTTTCTTGGTCGAAAATCCACCTATACAGCTGAAATACGAAGAGCAATAATCGGTTTCAATTTCAAATCCTCCATAACATAAATTTGAATCCGTTGGTGTATAACGAATAGTAAGGTTGAAGCTTGTATTCTTAGGTATGGTAAGTGGAAAAGCTACATCCTTTATCTGAAAAGCGGTTGATCCATATTTTAACTTAATCGAGGAAATAGTGTAATCCACATCTTTCGGCGCTAATTTGATTGTCGTACCTTTTGATGTACCTAGCTGTACCGCTCCAAACATTACCCCTGATGGAGTTACTTCCAGTTTATGTATTTCATTTACAGACGTAGGATAAACATTCGTTGCTTTTAGTCCCTTCCAAGCAAATTCCACACTCACATTGGAGGTATCGCAATTTGCGACACCACGCCATAAAACAGAACAAGGTTCGGCACCCTGAGCTATTTTTAAAATTAAATGAAATATTTCAGTGGCTTTGCTTTCAGTGGCAACATTTTCATACCATTGTCCTCCGGTTTGTGTTGATATATCCTTCAAAGCTTTTGGACATTTTATATCCACTGAAACGACAAAGATTTTACATTTTTGGCGTTTTGCTTCTGTAACTATCTTGTTGACATCTGTTATTGAACTGGTAAGCCCATCAATCATCAATACAATAACTTTCTGATATTTGCCTGTTTCAGTTACGCGCAAAGCACTGCACATTGAGTCAATTAGTGCTTTATTATAATCAGTTCCAAAAGAATTAGAAAAATTATTAACAGCTTTCAATAATTTGCTTTTATCAGCAGTAAAATCCTGGTTGAAATAGTTAAAATGGTTGAAGGTTATTAGAGCACATTCACTATTATCAGTTGGCAAAGCATTAACCCATGCTTTGGCGGCGGCTTTGGCTATATCTAAATGTATTCCGTTTAAAGAATTTGAAATATCCATTACCAAAACACTCGATAGAACAGTTGGAGCTGTCGGAGTAGGATTCGTAACATTTATTATAAAACGCGTCAGTCCATTTTCTTTTATTTCTAATGCGCTTTTATCAGGACTTTGCTGATTCCATGCCGCATCGAAGGCGTAGAAGTTTGCTTTGACATTCGGAAAAGCGGATGCGTCAATATTGAAAAACTGTAAATTCTGGCCGTAAGCAGTAGAGCCAATTAACAAAATAATAAAACAAAGTATTCCTTTTTTCATAATAACCCTTTCAAAAAAATGAACTTTTCAAATTAATAGCAGAACAATTGCAAATATAATATAATTTTTGCACTTTACAGTAGTATAGACAACAGAGAAGTCCGTTTCTTTCTCTCTGGTTGAAAAAAATGCAAAAAATGTGAAAATAATTCTCTTTACTCATACGATGACTGCCAGTCTTCGGATGAGTTGATGTATATTTATTATTATTATTTAATTCCATTTTTAAATAAACTCAATTAATCCTTCAGACAACGAACAGATAAACCAACGTCCTTTGGACCAAATGATCCTCCAATATTAGTACTACCACCACTAATGATAATGCCCGATTGATTTGACGCATCGTATTTATTAGACATCGACCAGTAACCATAATCACCAATCCAACAGAATGTACCGTGTTGACAACGGGCACCGCCCGGGAGAGCTGAAAAGCCGCTTTCATTTGTTGCACCGGAATTAGGGCTATTCCATAAACCATCTCCGGCTTCAATTGTTCCTTTACTTTTTAATTTACCTGCGGCTATATCTGCACCCCCAAGAAAATCTGATAATATATTCCATTCTTTATCGGACGGTATATGCCAGCCTTCGGGTGCTAAGCCGCGCGAATCGTTAACAGCATACCAATTGTAAAGTTTACCATATATTGCTCCCATTGCAGGGTCGTTATTATAGTAACACCAAGCGCCTGTTTTTAAATTCGCCCATTCTGAAGAATTAGTAACTTCGGGAATTGGTGTTCCATCACGATAAGTTGTAACATCTAAATTTCTACACATCCAAGTTTGATTGCCAATTGTAATTCTGCCATTTTTACATTCCGGAACTATTATAGCATTTGCCATTGCATTTGCTGTTACCCTTACCAAGCAAATATCGCTTGGAGTCTGTGGGATAGACCATCGATAACTAGAGCCGGTGGCAGTATCTGAAATCAAAATCCATTTAGCCCCGTTATCTAAGCTATATTCCAAAGTAACCGTATCCGAAGGAATAACACCCGACCAAGTAATAAGCGTATCAGAATTAGTATAAAATGATTCACCCCCATTTGGTTTGGTGAGGTTTAAAGTTTTCGATTTCATTGGCTTAATCGTATATCCACCTATACAGCTGAAATACGAAGAGCAATAATCGGTTTCAATTTCAAATCCACCATAACATAAATTTGAATCCGTTGGTGTATAACGAATAGTAATGTCGTAGCTTGTATTCTTAGATATGGTAAGAGGAAAAGCTACATCCTTTATCTGAAAAGCGATTGTTCCATATTTTAACTTAATTGAGGAAATCGTATAACTATAGTCATTTGCCGATAATTTAATCGTCATATCTCTATATTTACCCATTTTTATCGCTCCAAATGAAATAGTCGTCGGGCTAACTTCCAATTTATGGATTGCCTTGGCAGGTGTTGGATAAATAGAGGTTGCTTTTAGTCCATTCCAAGCCATTTCAATGTTTACATCAGAAGTATCACAATTTGCGTCACTTCGCCATAAGATAGAACAAGGTTCGGCACCCTGAGCTATTTTTAAAATTAAATGAAATATTTCAGCGGCTTTGCTTTCAGTGGCAACATTTTCATACCACTGCCCGCCGGTTTGTGTTGATATATCCTTCAAAGCTCTTGGACATTTCATATCTACTGAAACGACAAAGATTTTGCAATTTTGGAGCTTAGCCTCCGCTACTATTTTGTTGACTTCTGTTTCAGAACTGGAAAGTCCGTCAACCATTAAAACTATTACTTTTTGATATTTGCCTATTTCAGTTGCGCGTAAGCCACAGCACTTCGAATCAATTAACGCTTTATTATAATCAGTTCCATAAGAACTAGAAAAATTATTAACCGCTTTCAATAATTTGGTTTTATCTGTCGTAAAATCCTGATTGAAATAGTTAAAGTGGTTGAAGGTTATTAGAGCACATTCACTATTATCAGTAGTTAAAGCATTAACCCATACTTTGGCGGCGGCTTTTGCTATATCTAAATGTATTCCGTTTATTGAATTGGAAATATCCATTACCAAAACGCTCGACAAAACTGTTGGTGTTTTGGGAGTTGGGCATATAACATTTACTATATCGCGCGTCAGTCCATTTTCTTTTATTTCTAACGCACTTTTATCAGGGAATTGCTGATTCCACCCAGCATCGAAAGCGTAGAAGTTTGCTTTGACATTCGGAAAAGCGGATGCGT
Organism: bacterium; assembly: GCA_037127915.1. Taxonomy (GTDB): domain Bacteria; phylum Bacteroidota; class Ignavibacteria; order Kapaibacteriales; family UBA2268; genus JBAXXL01. Next base: position 65,435 of record JBAXXL010000010.1, on the reverse strand, counting down.
CAATATTGAAAATAGATAAGTTCTGGCTGTAAGCAGTAGAGCCAATTAACAAAATAATAAAACAAAGTATTGATTTTTTCATAAGAACCCTATCAAAAAAATGAACTTTTCAAATTAATAACAGAACAATTGCAAATATAATATAATTTTTGCACTTTACAGTTGTATAGACAACTGAGAAGTCAGTTTCTTTCTCTCTGATTGAAAAAAATCCAAAAAAAGTGAAAATAATTCAGGAAAAGTAAAAAAATGATGATGCAAAAACGGACTTGGGGATGAGCTAAAATCAAGCATTTATTTCTCATACAATAGCTTGGGAACGTGCTGGAATAAAGCAGCACAGTTACGCTGTTCAATCACGTAGTGATGCAATATTAATAGAAAATATGAAGATTATTGTGAATGAATTCCGTAAGAATGCAATATTTACGGCACAATAGATTATTTTGGGGTCTACCCCTTTTTTATTTCACCCTTTCAGGGTTTTACCACAATTCGAAATTTCATTTGCTACAATAATTCCATCCTTTCAGGATTGAAGAAAATCAATTACGAATTTCAAATTACGAATTACGGGGGTTTCTTCTCTTCGCATTTAAAATTCAAAATTCAAAACTCAAAATTTGATTGAAGATGGATCCTTCGCTTCGCTTTGAATGACAACATCCTATAATTCTTTAATCTTAATTCAAATAATCAAGAAAATCAATCTGCGTTAATCTGCCAAATCAGTGTCATTAGCGTTCCATTCTTCTTCTTCTTTCTTCTCTTCTCATTTTCAACTTTCAACTATCAACTATCAATTAATAGTTCCGCTATCTGTACCGCATTTGTGGCGGCGCCTTTGCGCAAATTATCCGCTGAAATCCATAAGTATAGTCCATTTTCTACGGAATCGTCCAAACGAACGCGCCCAACGAAAACTTCATCTTTGCCTGAAGCTAATTGCGCTGTCGGGTAAATATCATTTGCCAAATCATCAACCAACACGATACCCTCGAAATCGGAAAGAACTTTCTTAGCCCCGTCGAGTGTGAAAGGTGATTTAAGCTCTAAATTTACCGATTCGCCGTGACCGCCTAAAACGGGTAATCGGACACAGGTAAACGCTAAGCGCAAATCTTTGTTATTCATAATCTTGCGAGTCTCGGCAAACATTTTGCGTTCTTCTTGGGTGAATTCACTATCACCATACGACGAATGAAACATTGTATTGAACGCTATCCGGTGTTTACAATTTGTTTTTTCACCCGAAACTTCCGAATCCAATTGATCCAGTCCCTTTTGCCCGGCACCCGATATTGATTGGTATGTCGAGCAAACGACCCTTTTCAATCCGAAAGCCTCGTCAAGGGCTTTTAAAGGCAACACTAGTTGAATCGTTGAGCAGTTGGGGTTAGCTATTATATTCTTGTGGCTTTTTATACTTTCAGGGTTAACCTCCGGCACACAGAGAGGCACATCTTCGTGCATTCTCCAATAGCTTCCATTATCAATAACAATACAACCGGCATCTGCGGCTATAGGCGCAAACACACGGCTTACGTCGGAGCCAGCTGAAAACAAAGCAATATCCACACCATCGAATGATGTGGATATTAACTCTTCTACTATGATCTTTTCTGATCCAAATTCTACAAACTGTCCTGCTGTACGTGCGGACGCCAATGCTTTTACGCTTCCGCAAGGGAAATTGCGCTCTTTAAGAACTTGGAGCATCGTTCTGCCAACCAAACCGGTAGCACCTACAACAGCGACATTTACTTTTTCTTTGTTCAAATTCAATGACCTCAAATTATTTTGCGAAAGCAACGCTACGACGTTCTCTAACAACTGTAACTTTAATTTGACCCGGATATTCCATTTCCAATTCGATTTTCTTAGCTACATTGACGGAAATCTCATCAGCTGTGAAATCATCAATTGCATCCGGTTCAACAATAACGCGAATCTCACGACCTGCTTGAATAGCGAATGTTTTAGCAACACCTTGGAAACTTTGAGCAATCTCTTCGAGTTTTTGCAATCTCTTAACATAGTTTTCCAACGATTCACGGCGGGCACCCGGACGAGCACCGCTGATTGAATCAGCCGCTTGAATCAATACCGCAATTGGAGTTTCCATCTCGATATCTTCGTGATGGGCGCCGATTGCATTGCAAACTGTGTATTTTTCTTTATATTTTTTCGCTAATTCATAACCGATTAAAGCGTGAGGAGCGGTTTCTTTTTCAACGCACTTTCCTATATCGTGCAATATAGCGGCTCTTTTCGCCAAGTCAACATCAACGCCTATTTCTGCCGCCATTATACCGGCTAAATAAGCAACTTCCAGTGAGTGGTTCAGCAAATTCTGTCCGTAACTTGTGCGGTATTTCATTCTACCGATTAATTTCAGAAGTTCAACGTGCATATTGTGGATACCCAATTCGAAAATTGCGGCTTCACCGATTTGCTCCAAATTGCCTTCCAATTCGTTTTTAACCTTTTCTACTACTTCTTCAATACGGGTCGGGTGAATACGGCCATCTAACATCAAACGCTCAAGGGCTATTTTTGCAACTTCACGGCGGAAGGGATCGAAACCGGAAATTACAACCGCTTCAGGAGTATCGTCAATTATCAAGTCTATTCCTGTTGCGGCTTCAAATGCGCGGATATTTCTACCTTCGCGCCCGATAATTCTGCCTTTCATTTCGTCGCCGTCTAAGTTCACAACAGCTACTGTAGTTTCAGTACTATGATCGGAAGCAGAGCGTTGGATAGCTTGAACCACTATGTTCTGAGCTTCTTTTGTTGCGGTAATACGTGCTTCTTCGCGGATTTTATGGGCAATAGATTGACCATCAACCTTAGCTTCATTAAATAAATTATCCATAAGGATTTTCTTTGCGTCTTCGCGGGAAAGTCCTGCAACTTGTTCTAATCTTTTGTTTTGCTCATCAATTATTAAATCGATGCCTTTAGCTTTCTCGGCAAGTTTCTTTTCTTTTCCTGCCATATCTTCTTCAAAAGCCTGTACTTTTGCTTCTTTCTTCTGAATAAGTTCTAACTTACTGTTTAAACCGTCTTCTCTTTCTTTTAACTGTTTTTCAATGGTCTTAGCTTTTTGATTTCTCTGGTTCGCTTCGCTCTCAAATTCCATTTTTCTACGATGCCATTCTTCTTTGGCTTCGAGCATTTTTTCCTTTTTTACATTTCTAGCTTCGTTTTCGGCGTCTTTTAAAATGTTTTTTGCGTTTAATTCCGCTTGACTAATCTTCTCTTTTATTGCACTTTTGGTCGATATATTGCCTATGACAAATGCCGCCAAAAAGCCCAATACGCTCACAATAACAATTGTTAATATGCCCATAAACATACTCCATCTATTTTAATTTGTCAAATAACTCGGCTTTTAAATAAGCTCTCAAAAATTTGCTTTGGGTATGCCAAGTTGTAATTTAATAATGTATATAATATCCGTAATTCAAATAAACTGCAGGGACACTGCCGGAACTTACGTTCATCCTCGGATTGAAGAACCTTCCGGGAAAGGTTGGTACTCTCCGAATCACTTCAAACTTCCACTGATAATTGAGGCCTGTTTTCCAAACTCGAGAAAGTCCCTATTTCTGTGCTTATAGTTCTTTTCCATGTCAATACAACAGTGCCGTCCGCAGCATTTATTTCAATCTAAATGACTTTATTTCCTAAGATTCCGTTTAATGCTGATTTTATTTCATCTAATTCCTGCTGAAGAGCATCTGCTTTATCTTCAGCTGATTGAAGTTTCTCTTGCTGAAATACTATTTCATTAAGAGCCGCCAATATCAATATTCTTTTGTAATCTGTGTGCGTACCGTAAACTTCACGAAGCTTTTCCAACTGCTTATTAAAAAGCTCTGCGCTTTTTAGCAGAAGTGCTTCGTTTTCACTCTTAAATGAAAAATTTTCGCCACCAATATTTATTAAGTTTGGTTCCATTATTCAGTGTCATTTAGTAAAACTATTTTTTTCAATAATATATCTATTTTTTAAACGATAAAATTAGACGGTTTATCCGCCCCATTATTTTATTTGTTCATTTTGTTGATAAATAGCTCAATCCTGCTAACCAATTCTGCCGCTTTTGTTTTATCAATTGAGATTGATTCCTCGCGTTCGGTTAGCGGTTTTGTTTGAGCTATACTATGTTTTAATTGTTCCAATTCTTCGTTCAAAGAATCCAATTCAATGTAACTTTCGATTAAATCAGCTTGCAATCCTTCGTGGTCTTTGCGCCGTGTAATCATCTTCAATTCTTCCATTTTGCTGAGCAAAATATCGTTTCTGCGTCTTAAATCACTTATTTCACTCTTATACCTTGGTTCGGGTACTGCTTCTTGTGTTATATCTTTTATTTTGCTAAATTCGTTATTAAGTTCATCTTTCTCGGAATTTAACTGATTTACTTTCCAAGTCAATGAACGATTTTGCTCTTCGAGAGCTTCTAAAGTCTCGTTCGTTTTTTTGAGTACCTCACGCAATTTAGTTTTTTCTTGTTCATTTATATCGTTAAGTCTTCTTATTTTCTCTTTTAATTCTTTATTTTCTTGAGTACGGTGTTTATCTATATTAAATTTTTCTTCGATTATACTCAGCAAATTCGACTCTTGCTGGTCTTTATCTTGAACTATTTCAATCGTTTTTGTTAATTGCTTAATGTTCTGTTTGAACTCTTCAAACTTAATATCAATAGTAGTCCGTTCTCTTATCACGCTATCGTAAAGTTTATCAGCTGATATATTAACCGATTGAATTTGTAATTGATACGTATCCAATCCGGTATTGGCAACCTGCTGTAATAGCAAATTCGAAATTTCATTATTATGTTTGAATAATCTTTGTATGGAATTCAATCTATCTTTTAGTGCAAATAAATCGCTATAAATCCGAGCGATAAACTCTTCATATTTCGAAGCGAATTCACCGGTTTGGCTCACATTACCGGAGTTTCTATTTTCTAAAATGCTGATTTTCTCTTTCAATCCTTCTATGACTTTGTCTTTGTCCAAAGATTCTTTTTTCCTTTGAATCATTTCTTTTTGAACGTAAACAAAGTTCGCAACTTGCTCGTGAAGTTCGATTTTTTCTGCTAGTAATTTCTTGTTTTCACTTTGCGCTGTGTTCAGTTTTTGCAAAACTTGGCCCATTTTTTCTTCAAAGCCGTCCATCGTATCCTGCGAACCTTTGGATGCCTTTTCGAAATCCTCATTCGCTTGCGCCAGATAATCTATCTTGCTGTTGAGTTGTTCCATCGAATAATATAGCCGCGAAATTAGAGTGTTTTTCTCTTCCACTTCGTTACTGATGGTTTCATTTTCTTTCTGCAGTGAAGCATTATTCTGCTTTAACATTTCGACCATATCGGAAATCTGATGGATCGCTTTCAGCACTCCATTTTGATTTTGGCTCGTGTCTTGGTCTATAGCCGTATTTTGCACATTTTCCATAGAAGTATCCATTTAATTATGAACTTCGTAATCTTGCATTAAAGCGTTTTTCGACTGATTTTACAATGTTGTTTATAGAGTTATCTACCTCGCTATCCTTCAACGTTCTGTCCAAAGCTCCGTAAGTCAATGCATAAGCAACGCTTTTCATCCCTTCGCTTATGCCTTTGCCTTCGTAAACGTCGAATACAACAAGGTCTGTTAATAAATTTCCCGCACTTTGGACGATCTCTTTATAAATATCTCCGGCGGCTGTTTCGTGAGCAACTTCGAACGCTAAATCGCGTTGGCTGGTCGGGTACGGCGAAACTGCTTTGAATTTATTTTGTCCAAAGACCGAACTGTAGAACGGTTCCATATCAATAACCGCCATATAGACAGGCAGTTTGATATCGTACTGAGCTTTGATTTTTTTATCAACTTCGCCCAATACTCCAACATACTGTTTTTTATTATATATAGCTAATATATTTTTAGAAAATCCGGGTTTCGATTCCGGGAATTCTTTGAATTTCAATTTATCATTAAGATTAAAGAATTTCAATAAACCTTCGACACTACCCTTAATATCATAGAAATCAACAGGTCTCGGTTTACCAGACCATTGCTTTGGCGACGCTGAACCACTGATAATAATTATCAGTTTTTCCATTTCCTTATAACCCGATATGAATGTTTCTTCTTTCGGATGTGATTTGCGGAAGACTTTCCCTATTTCGAAAAGTTGCAAATCGTGGTTGCCCATACGTTGGTTGTGGCTGATTATCTTCATCATTGAAGGAATAACAGTCGGACGCATAACAGCCATTTCTTCATTTAACGGATTGGCTAATTCAACCAAATCGGTTGTGTAAAGGCTTGCGGATTTGGGGTCTATCAAATGTTGAGTAACTATTTCCTTATAACCGCTCATAGCCATATAATCGGCAATTTTTTGCTTCAGCGGACTAATCGCCAACTCGTCAACTATCACACTTCCGGCATAATCAACCGGTGAATAATATTGCGGTTCGATTTTATCGTAATTGTATAAGCGCGCCAATTCTTCAATCAAATCTATTTCAGCTTTTACATCCACTCTGTATGGAGACACTTCGTAAAGCAATTCTTTTTCATTTTCAGATAGTACCACGAAACCTAAGCGCGACATAATGCTTTTGATTTCTTCATTGCTCAGCTCAAAGCCCAATATTTTGGCGGCTCTGGCATAGCGCAATTTTACTTGCTGGCGTTCGATTTTATCAGGATAAACATCAATTATTCCTTCAGCAATTTTTCCGCCGCAAATTTCCACAAAAAGCTGAGCGGCACGGTCTGCCGCTGGAATCAATCCTTCCGGGTTAACTCCGCGCTCATAACGGTATGAGGCATCACTCAGAATACCTAATTTACGAGCGGTTCTACGAATAGATGCAGGTTTGAAGTATGCTGATTCTAATAGTATATTCGTTGTATCCGAGGTAATTTCACTATTTTGACCACCCATCACACCGCCAACAGCTAAAGGTTTTTCGGAATCGCATATCATAAGCATTTCGGAAGTCAATGTACGTTCTTTGCCGTCCAAAGTAATGAATTTTTCGCCGTCGCGGGCGCATTTGACAATGATTTCTCTGCCGGCTAATTTGTCCAAATCAAAGGCGTGTAGCGGTTGACCGTACTCCATTAAAACAAAATTCGTTATATCGACAGGCGCGCTTATGGAACGCAAACCGACAGAAGTCAATTTGTTTTTCAGCCATTGCGGGGATTCAACAATTTTTACATCTTTGATTACGCGGGCGCAATATCGAGGGCATTTTTCTTTGTCAACGATAGTTACACGCGCATATTCGTTTATATTCTTTTCTTTTTCAGTATATTTGATTTCTGGATATTTCACCGAAGTGCCTATGCAAGCCGCCAAATCACGAGCTATACCTATATGGCTCAAGCAATCGGCTTTGTTAGGAGTTAAGAAAACATCCAAAATCGTGTCATCTATATCTAAATACTTCGAAAGTTCCATTCCAATAGGCGCGTCGTCGGGTAAAACCCATATTCCCGAAGCGTCGGTGCCTAATTCCAATTCAGTTTGAGCGCAAAGCATTCCTTCGGAAACTTCACCGCGTATTTTTCTTTTTTCTAATTTGAATCCCGCCGCAGGTACAGTTGCGCCGATTTTTCCGAATACCGCTTTTTGACCGGCACGCACATTTGGCGCACCGCAAACAACAGAATACTGAATTTCGCCGTCGGTTACTTTGCATAAGGATAATTTGTCAGCTTCGGGATGCTTTATACATTCCTCAACTAACCCAATTACAAAGCCCTTATATTTAGCACCTTGATAAATAATTTCTTCTACTTCCGCGCCCAACATTGTCAAGGTGTCTGCTAAATCTTCGGGTGTTAAATTAAAATCAACATAGTTTTTAAGCCATTTATAGGATAATTTCATAATTACATAAGTTTGTTCTACAATACATATAAATTCGCAGTTTCAAAAATAATTCAATTATACCGATTTTCAAAAATTTTTTTCAATAAAATGCAAAATATATTCATTTTTATTCAATTATGCTTAATCACACATTTGTCATTCCTGCGAAAGCAGGATTCCATCTTGTTGTTTTTTAGATGGTTAATGTCATTCTGAACGAAGTGAAGAATCCATCTTCCAAAAGGGCATAGGGTTTTGGGTATGGGGTATGAAGAAATTGAAAGTTGAAAGTTGAAAATGCGAAGAATGGAACACTAACGACACAGATTTAGCAGATTACCACAGATTTTTGCTTTGTCATTCCGTGCTTGACACGGAATCTCCCGAATTCAATTGCAACGACTTTTAAGTCGTGTTGCTGATATAAGCGAGATAGAATGGGCTTTAGCCCAAATACACGTCGGAAGATTGGAACTCTGATGAAACAGATTTAGCAGATCACCACAGATTGTTTTTCTCTTCATCTTCTTATCTTTATAATTTTTACAAACTTTCAACTTTATAAACTGTTACCACGAAGTGGTTGAAAATGAATTTATTAACAATCTCGACTCGAATAATTCTTATTTTATATTTATTATTGGGATTTCTAAATCTCTGCATATCCCACGCGCGGTATAGGTGTTAATTTCAGTAAGTCTTGGAACTGTTGAAGACCTATTCGAATTTGGATTGTAAAACACAGAATGATTTTTCCTTCCCGTTCAAGAAAGCAACCGTAAAGCATCAAATAGCTAATAAGCTCTTTCATTTTCATACCATTACTGCTATTTGCTCTTCTATATATTCGTTATTGAAGTTTGTATAATGTTTTAAATTCGCTTCAATAATCAATTGAATGGCTTCAATCAAATTTTCTTTAAGTTCTGCAATCGTTCTGCCTTGTGAATGAACACCTGAAAGTTCCTTAACAGTCCCGGCATACCATTCACCCGATTTTATTATTACTGCCGTAAATTGCTTTTCCATTTTTTCTATACCTTGCTATTATAATTTGCTTTACAAACGAATTAATGTGATTAATTATTTTAGAAATTTATTTTTTGCTCAATTTTGCACCACTCCCGAAATCGAGTACATCTCTAATTAGTTGTAAATTGATTCCGTACCTAAAGTATAATCCCAGACCCCACCTTGATAAGCGTGAGGTTGTTTTTTGTATTGTTTATATCAACCCCATGCTTCAGCATGGGGCTTGGGGATTTCGCTTCTTTGGTCTTCACATTTAAAATTCAAAAGCCATAATTCAAAATCATTTGAAGTTGGATCCTTCACTTCGTTCAGAATGACAACTCGGTTATTCCCCATTTTACATTGGTGGTTAGGTTGTTTTCTTCTTCTTCTTCTCATTATCATCTGTCAACTGTCAACTATCAATTATCCTGTTCATCCTTTCATCCTGGGTATCATGATTCTGACAAGCACTTGAGGGAGAAAAATTTTTAATTATTTTATATTAATTTTATGAAAATTTGTTCATTAAATTAATTTTCATTATTCATAAGCTTTTTTTTAGTTATTACAAATATTTAGTTTAATCTACGTAGAGATGTTGTTCAGGAGTACCGGTGCCTAATCTCTAGCGTACTCCCAAAATGCCAAGCAGAATGAATGCTAAAGAATGTTCATTAATATGTCTGAATATATTTACTTATTAATAAAAAATGCTACCGATTGCGAGCAATGGGTAGCAGGTGAAATAAAATTAAAAAAAAATTATCTTGATATTATAATCAATTTGCAAGATAATATAGAATTATTTTCAATAACTAAATAGTAAGAACCTTCGTTTAAATCTTGTAGATTAAATATAAATTCATTTGAACCTTTTACAATTTCACCAGTATAACACGTTTTAATCAATTGACCTAAGGTAGTATAAACGTGTATGCTTCCATGAATATTATAATCTGAATTAATTGTTAAATTAGTTACCGCATTAACAGGATTAGGATAAATATCAATAATAATATTTTTGTTTAGTATGTTAAACTTTTCATTCTCAATATTTTTTTTGAAATTAGTGACACCACGGAAAGAAGGGTAACCATCATTTTCGGTAGTAATACATTCCCATATAGTGTTGAAATTCCAAGCAACAAAATTTGTTGAAATTCTCATCGGTGCTGAGTCTAAAGGACTACCACCAAATGATGTTTTAATAGAACAAGCCGTTGAATCCCAGTATGAATAAACAATAGTTCCTGAAGAACCACCTACTAAACCTCCAGTACCGTTAACTTCACCAGCTGAAAAAATTTTAAAAATAATGCCAGTACTGCTATTAAAACCAACAGCTCCACCGGTATTACTATTGCCTTGTATTTCCGATCTATTATAACTATCTTGCAATGTACAGGCATTGTAACCAATTAATCCACCGACATCATTAATACCGCTGATTATACCTCTTGATGAACAATTAGATACTACAATCGTTCTTGGCCAAACATTATAAACACTATCTCGACCAACAATGCCTCCAATATAGTCATTACCGCTAATTAATCCTTCAAAATGACATTTATCAATATGTGGTAGAAAAACTGTATTGTTGAAAATCAAACCACAAATACCACCAACATTGTTGTTGCCAATAATATTCGAATTAGTTAATACTATACTGTTTATTAGTGTACTTGGAACATGATTAGTTTGTGAAATAATACCAAATAGTCCAACATAATCTTGAGTAGGTCTATTAATAAATAAACTATCAATATAATGGTCATGGCCATTAAAGGAACCCGTGTATTTAATTGAACTATCGCCTATTGGAGAAAATCCCTGATTACAATTCCAAAATCTTGTATCTGCTGCATTAATATTAGAGTCTAATTCAAAATTCCATGACCAACTTGAATTATGTTCACTTATCCAACGTATATGACTTAATTTTGTTATATTTCTAAATCCATTACTATCAGTATCAATTGGTTCTATACTATCATGTGGAATAGTAAATAATAAAAATGGATAATTGTCATTTTTAGTTGTGAAAATCTGCCAAATACATGTAAAATTCCAATTTGAATATGTAGCATCATCATGCATTTGTTCAGAAGATTTACCTGTTCCACCAGAAGAATATAATTGACCACTTGTTATTTTATCCCAATAACTATTTGTTGTTTTTTGAAGCGAATCTGAAATTCCAATAAGCCCACCAGTATCCAAAACTCCCTCCACAAAGCCAGTAGAATAACACTTTGATACTTTTGCATTATCTTCAAGTTGACCTACTAAACCACCCATTCGTTCACCTTGTGAAGAAAAACTTACAGCACCCCGGGAAAATGAATTTTCTATTATTGTGTTTTTTAGAGAATATCCAACTAACCCACCAACCCTAAAATTACCAGTAACATCAGAAGTAGAATAACATTCACATAATTCAGCATAAGTACCTGGAATTAATAAACTCGGTCCACTGTGTAGCCCAATTAGACCACCGACATTAGAAATACCAGTAACCTCACCGGTTGAATAGCATTTGTTCACTAGAGTAACCACATCTATAGAGTAATTGTAATTCAATCCTATTAAACCACCAACGCAATTCATTCCTTCGACAGTTGCCCTTGAATAACAATTCGTGATATTAGCCAATAAATTATAACCAACTAGCCCCCCTATATTTTCACCACCGGTTAATACATCCCCAGATATAGAACCTGTGGAATAACAATTTATTACATGTCCGCGATTTAAACCCAGTAAAGCACCAACACAATTCCTGCCTTGAATATTGCAGTTTGTTAAACCTATATCTGTAATTGTCCCAATTGAACTGCTAAAAAAACCAACGCTATCACTACTACTGCGTTGTATGTATAAACTATCGATGGTGTGATTTCGACCGTAAAATTTCCCAGAAAACTGATTATTGGCACCATACCCGATAGGTTTAAAACCACTATCCAAATACATAGAAGCGGATGCATTTATATTTGCGACGAGTTCAAAAGAATCAGTCCGGGATATACTAATACTATCAGTAATCCATAACAAGTGATTAAAATTTTGTACTTGACGCCAATTAGTAATTGGATCACGAGGTGGTGGGGTTTGCTGCGCATTAAGCAAAAACGTACTAAATAAAATACAAATCATTATAACGGGTAATTTTTTCATAGCTTATATTACTCCTTAAATTATTTAATTAAATGAATTTTTATTTGCTCTTCGAAGAAGCATTTCAAATATAACATATTTTTTTTAATAAAAAAGTTTTTTATTTAATAATTTTTAATATTATAAATATATTTTCATAATACACAATATATTTGATAGATTTTCCATCAATTCAAATTCGCATTAAACATTAACAAATTAAAAAATATTAAATATCTAACAATAAAACTGTGGATTCAATATTATCTTGTATGTATTGATATACATTCTGCTTAGTGTTACTTCTGTTATAAACAAAAATTATAATTATTTGTTTTTCACTTAATAATTCTTAATAAAATTTTTGGTTATTACAAGTAAAATGGTTAATTTTACGGTGAAATATAATATAAAAAATAATTTTTTAATTTTTTGGAAGTTTGTAATGAAAAAACCTTTATTAAGTAACATAGGATTCAAGGCAATAATTGTTGCATTTGTTCTTATGTTGTTCGCAAGCGTCGGTGCTAAATCGTACTGCTATTTCTATACTTACTATGGTTGGAGCTATAGTTATAACATGGCTATCAATCTTGTCAAATTCGAAGGTGAGGTTATTCAGAGATGGGATTTCCCACGCGATGAATATGGTAATTTATATTACTATAATTCACCTAATTTTTATGGTTATAAAGATGTAGATTGGAATAACAATATAATGTATGCCGAGAAGGGCAAAGATTTCACTATGGAAGTTTACGGAGGTGCTTATGAATTATACGAAGATTATAATAATACAATCGATGAATATGCTATGTACTCATGTAACTATCCACAGGATTTCAAAGTCTATGTTGACTTTAACCAAGACGGTGAATTTGATGAGAAATCCGAATTAGCCGGTCAATTTGATAGCCAAGGTCAGGATTGTTTTGGAAAATTCCAAATTTCAATTCCGAGTGATGCGCAAAGCGGTCAAACTACAATGCGCATCGTTTGCGATTATTATGGCAACAATGGAAATTGGGGACCGTTTGACGCATGTAATTCATATTACGGCGAAGCAAAAGATTATATTATCGAAATAAAAGCCGGATTTGACATTGGAATCAGCCAAATCACATCGCCTACTACACCACTTTCGGCAGGTGTTCAACCGGTTAAAGCGATTTTAGTAAATTATGCAAAAGAACCGGTTACTTCCTGTTCTATTAATTGGGCTATCGACGGTAAACCTCAGACTGCCTTAAAATGGAAAGGTTATTTAGGCGGCGGCAGTTCGGTAGAAGTTACTTTAGGAACTTATGATTTTAAAAAGAAAGGTACAACCTCGGCCTATACAATCTTAGCCGCCACTGACAGTCCTAACGGTGAGTCGGACGGCAATTTGTATAACGACTCTTCACCTTTGACCACTGTTTCTATGCCTATAGGACCTGGTATATACTATGTGGGCGGTACTGTAGCTTATGACTTTAAAACTTTGAAAGAAGCTACAGATTTGATCAATTCCACAGGCATTATGGGCGATGGTGACTTTGTTTTAAGAATGAGACCTGGTACTTATGACGGTCCATTTACTATGGATAATTTCAAAAAAGGAAATATTAATTTTGTATTTGAAAGCGACCCAGATATGCCGGGTTTAGTCACTATTCAAGCGGCGACAAATTCTTCTAATTATGTATGGTATCTCAATAATATGCCGAATGTAACTTTCAGAAATTTAACATTCACAGTTACCAACCCATACAGCTACGGCGGCAGAATTTTCATGATTCGCGGCAATGCTGACAACTATACTTTCGAGAAGAACACGTTTAATGGTTTGACAAATTTCCTTCAAACTCCATTTACATATTCTTTGATTGATTGTCAAGCCAGCCCGATGAACAATCATAAATATCTGACAAATGTATTCAATTATGGATATTTGAGTTTGTCATTAATAAATTCTACACGCAATTCCTCAGGCTTGCTGATAAAAGAAAACAAATTTTATTCGTTTTCAAACAGAGCAATCCGTGTGGAAGGTATAGCGAATGGTGTAATAAGTGACAACTTATTAACAGCTAGCGGAATACCTTCTTCAGGCGGTATATATGTACAAAATGGAACCGAAATCACAAACAATAACATTTCCGGTATAGTTGGTGTGAACACTTTAGCGGCAGGTATCTTGGTCGATGACAATTTAGTAAGCTCTCCTGCAATTATTACAGGCAACAGCATCACAGGCAGTACCGGTATTAGCGGTATTTCAGCAAACGCAATCGCAGGCGGAACAATATCGAACAACTCAATCATTTTGCAGAACGCTAACCTAAATACAGCTACAAACGGTATTACACTTTCAAATACCGCACTTGGAACAAAACAGGTTACATTGTCAGAAAATTATATAACTATGGAAAATGGTTATGGTCTGAATGTAGTTAATTATCCTGTCGAAGTTTTGAAAAACAAAATAGTTGTTTCGAATGCTTCTTCAAAAGTAACATTAAAAAGCATTAGCGCAACCGGTTCAAACGGAATGATGTTGCTAAACGAAGTTATTGGTTATGGCCAAGCAATGGAACTGAATAACAGTAATTTTACAGTTGCTTATAACTCGACTCTTTCATTGGGTTCATCTGAAGTTATGACAATAGATAAGGGAAGTAATAAAATTTTCCGTAATATGTTAGTTAATCAGGGAACAGGTAATTCATTCTCAATTACTTCTGCAAATTCAGCCGTATTAGAAGGAAACAATTATTACTGTACAACAGGTACATTAGGCAAAATCGCCGGAACACCTTACACAAACCCAACGGATATGCTTCCGTTTGATAAATACGCAAGAAGCGCTGATCCAAAATACAAAACAAATACCAACTTACTAATAGTAGAGTATATTGAAGATTTAGCATTCTTTACACCTTTGAAAAATGTAAACTGGCCAGCAGGTTATCAAGCAATCTATGAAGAAAATACTAAAGACGGTAAATTCAGAGATGGTGCTTATTATGTTGGAGCTTTTAACATTTTCCCTGTAGTTACAATTTTTGCATTCACCGAAGAATTAATTGATTGCGAAGGTGCTCCTGAAGCAAGTCTGTTTATTGCAGGTTTAACCTCGGAAGGCGCATCACCAAAATACCAATGGTTTAAAGACGGTGACCCGCTACCTGGTGAAAATTCTTACATGTTGAATTTCGATAATTTCGATTATACGGTAAGCGGAACATATACTTGCCAAGCATCGTGTGCAGGCGCTAAAACAAAAGTAACCGATGGTATTCCTGTTTACGCTTTATCAGCTCCTGCAATTGTTGAACAACCAAAAGAAGTTGTTAATGCTGTAGTAGGTAATGATTATTCATTTAACGTTCGCGTTCACTATCGTGGTTTGGTTCCTCCTTACTACCAAGACTATTTCCAATGGTACAAATTCGACGCTGTTAAAAACGATTCTATTCCTTTACAAAATGACGATCATTTTGCAGGTGCAAAATCTTCAGAATTAATCCTTACAAACTTGCAAGCCTCAGATATTTGCCAACCTGGTGATTTTTATTTCATGAAAGTCGTAGGCCAATGCGGAACTGTATATTCAAATCCATTTGTAATTTCAGAAACTCCTGAAGTTGTATTCCGCGACAATCCTGAAAACTTAAACCCTTGTCCTGGAACAGATGTAGTATTTACAGCCAATGCTATTCCACCAATGAATTACACAGTAACTTATAAATGGATGAAAGACGGTATTAATTTAATGAACGATGCTAAATACAATGGCGTATATACAAACAAATTACAAGTTTTCGACGTTCAAGCCGCAGACCAAGGTAATTACGTATGTGTAGCAGAAATTCCTGAAGTACCAACTTCGAAAAATTCAAATGCCGGTAGCCTAACATTGAAAATCATTCCTGAAGGAATTGTTAAAGATCTTGCTGATATCACAACAAAACGCGGTAACGACGTTACAATGAGTGTGATTTTGTTAGCAGGTGCAGAACCTATTACAATTAAATGGTATTATAAAGATGAATTACTTAAAGAAGGTGTTTGGGATCAATTCCTTGGCAATCAGTTATTAACACTCTTATTAGAATCAGTTAATGAAAACCAATCAGGCGTTTACAAATGCGTTTTAGAAAACGAATGTGCTAGCACTGAAGTTGTATTTAACTTGACTGTAACAAAATGGGACGAAGCAGGAAGTGTAGAAGTAATAAGCGAAAACGGTTATGCTTTATATGCTTGTATGCCAAACCCATCGACCGGCAGTACAAAAATCAGATTCGAAATGCCTGAAACAGATAATGCTGTCATAACTTTGATTGACCAAACAGGCCGCCGAGTTAGCACATTATTTAATGGTGTTGCAAACAAAGGTATGAATATATTAGATGTGAATACCGAAAGCTTAAACGTAGCAAGCGGTACATATTTCTATATGATTTCAGCTAATGGCTTTAATGCATCATTACCAATGGTAATAATAAAATAACAATAAGATTAGTTGAGACGGGTCTCAGACCCGTCTCACATTTAATTTATTATATATATCAACCTTAGTTAAATCTGGGGTTGATTTTTTTATATATTTACGGTACACTTTCCAATGATATTGGAAGCTTTGGGGCTTGCCCCAATGAAGAATTGCGTTAATTTCACGCGGGCAAGCCCGAATGCTTCCGCAAGCCCGCGTGCTTCCTCTCAATTTTAATTTTCAACTACCTGAAGATGGATAACCGCTTCCGCGGTTATGACAAGACATTGATATATATGATGTTCTTTCTACCTCTCCTTTTAGGAGAGGGTTGGGGTGAGGTCTCTATTCTTTCTCATTTTCAACTACATCTCTGGTATCATGATTCAGACAATATTGCCGGCTAATTTTTCCTTTGGTTTTCACCTTTCGATTTTCGACAGTTACAATAAGCAAAAAATATATTTATTATTGTTTAATTAATAAATTGCCATATTATTATTTTATTTTAATTATACGAAATATTTTTGGTTATTACAAGTAAAAAGTTTAATTTTACTTCGATACAAAATAAAAAAATATTTTTTTAATTTTTGGGAAATTTATTATGAAAAGGTCTTTAATGTGTAGCATAGGATTCAAAGCAATAATTGTTGCGTATGTTCTTATGTTATTCGGGAGCGTTGGTGCGCAAGCCTACTGTGTTCCAAAAATAGCCAGCCAAAATGAAGGCTATAGAATGTTCATTAATATGGTGGAATTTAATTCAGTTGTTATACAAAAATGGGACGGTCCGCGTAATGCTGACGGTTCTCTTATGTATGGGCAGGTACCCTATTCAGGTGCTTATGTTAGTGGTATTTATGGATATAGGGATGTAAGTTCAAACAATACTGTAATCCAGGCAGAAAAGAATAAATCTTATGATATGAGAGTTTATGGTGGTTCACCTTCGGTTTCTTACGACGCTTCAAGCGTCTTACCGGAATACGTACTTCCATCTACCCAAAATCCTATGGATTATTATGTTTATATTGATTTAGACCAAAATGGTGAATTCGAAGAATCAGAAAGAGTAGGTCTTTTTGACAATACCGGATCGCAAGCCGGTGGAACATTCACTGTAACGATCCCTTCAACCGCTAAATTCGGTTTAACAAGACTACGCGTATCGAGTGAATTTTACGGAATGAGTTTCTCTACACTAACATGTTGTTCCGCGCAATATGGTGAAGCAAGAGACTATGCAATAAATATCAAAGCACCTTACGATATCGGCATTAGCTCTATCACATCACCAACAACACCTCTTTCAGCAGGTGTTCAACCTGTTAAAGTTATGCTTAAAAATTATGAAACTGCCGCAATCACTTCTTGTACTATCAATTGGTCTGTTGACGGCGTTCCACAAACGGCATATAAATGGAGCGGAAATTTAGCAGGCGGAGCTTCGGTTGAAGTAACGGTAGGAACATATAATTTTAAATCTAAAGGTATTTCAACATCTTATATCCTTGTAGCCGCAACTGATAAACCAAACGGTGTTGATGACGGGAATTTATTAAATGACGCTTCTCCTTCTACAGTCGTATCGATGCCAATTGGACCGGGTACTTATTATGTGGGCGGAACTGCTTACGACTTTAAAACACTAAAAGAAGTTACCGATTTGATTAATGCAACCGGTATTTCCGGCGATGGTGACTTTATTGTTAGAATTAGACCTGGTACTTACGACGGTCCTTTTACAATGGATAATTTTAAACACGGAAATATTAACTTTACATTTGAAAATGATCCTGCAGTTCCTGGAGTTGTAACTGTTCAAGCGGCAACAAATGCTTCGAATTATGTATGGTATATCAATAATCTTCCAAAGATAACATTCAGAAATATGGTATTTACTGTAACCAATCCTTATAGTTACGGCGGTAGAATATTTAAAATCACAGGTAATGCAGACGACTATACTTTCGAGAATAACACATTCAACGGTTTGACAAATTTCCTTCAAACTCCATTTACAAATTCTTTAATTGATTGTCAAGCAAGCCAAATGAATAGGCATAAATATTTGACTAATACTTTCAATTATGGTTATTTGAGTTTGTCGTTGATAAATGCAACTCGCAATTCATCAAGCTTGCTGATTAAAGAAAACAAATTCAATTCGTTTTCAAACCGAGCAATCCGTGTTGAAGGTATAGCGAATGGTGTGATAAGTGATAATATAATGGCGGCTAGCGCAATACCATCTCAAGGCGGTATTTTTGTTCAAAACGGTACAGAAATCACAAACAATACCATTTCCGGTCTTGTGGGTATAAACACTCAAGCCGCGGGCATAGCAGTTCTTGACGATGTTGTAAGCTCACCGGCAATAATTAACGGAAATTCTGTAACCGGTTGTACAGGAATAATTGGTATTTCCGCAACCAGTATTGCAGGCGGACAAATTAATGATAATACGATTATGTTACAGAACACAAATTTGAATTCAGCAACGAGCGGTATTGCTCTTTCTAATCCAACCCTTGGTTCAAAAAAAGTTATCGTGTCGGGCAATTCAATAACTATGGAAAATGGTTATGGTATGAACATTGTCAATTATCCTATTGAAATACTTAAAAACAAAGTAGTCGTTGCTCTTGCCACTTCCAAAGTAACTTTAAAAAGCATTAGTGCAACCGGTTCAAGCGGAATGATTCTGCTAAACGAAGTGATTGGTTATGGTGAAGCAATGGAAATTGATAACAGTAATTTCACTGTTGCTTATAATTCAACTCTTTCTTTGGGTTCAGCCGATGCTATGACAATTGAAAACGGATCAAATAAAATTTTCCGTAATATGTTGGTTAACAAAGGAACAGGTAATTCTTTCTCAATCACTACAAAAACCGCCGCCGCTTTAGAAGGTAATAACTATCTATCTACTACCGGCAAATTAGGTACAATCGCCGGAACAACTTACACCAACCCAACGGATATGCTTCCTTATGATAAAAACGCAAGAAGTGTGGATCCAAAATATAAAACAAATACCAACTTAACCATTGTGGAATATATAGACGCATTAGCATTCTTTACACCATTGAAAAATGTAAACTGGCCTGCCGGTTACCAAGCAATCTACGAAGAAAATACCAAAGATGGTAAATTTAGAGATGGTGCTTATTATGTCGGCGCTTTCAACATCTTCCCTGTAGTTACAATTTTTGCATTTACCGAAGAATTAATTGATTGCGAAGGTGCTCCTGAAGCAAGTCTGTTTATTGCAGGCTTAACCTCGGAAGGCGCACAACCAAAATACCAATGGTTTAAAGATGGCGACCCGCTACCTGGTGAAAATTCTTACGTTCTGAATTTCGATAATTTCGATTTTACAGTAAGCGGAACATATACTTGCCAAGCATCATGTGCAGGCGCTAAAACGAAAGTAACTGACGGTATTCCTGTTTACGCTCTATCAGCACCAGCAATTGTTGAACAACCTAAAGAAGTTGTCAATGCTGTTGTCGGCAATGATTATTCATTTAACGTCCGCGTTCACTATCGTGGTTTGGTTCCTCCATACTACCAAGATTATTTCCAATGGTATAAATTCGACGCTGTTAAAAACGATTCTATTCCTTTACAAAATGACAACCATTTCGCAGGGACAGCATCTTCAGAATTAATCCTAACAAATTTACAAGCTACTGATATTTGCCAACCTGGTGATTTTTATTTTGTGAAAGTCGTAGGCCAATGCGGAACTATTTATTCAAACCCATTTGTTATTTCAGAAACTCCTGAAATAGTATTCCGCGACAATCCTGAAGATTTGAATCCTTGTCCAGGTACTGATGTGGTATTTACTGCTAACGCTATTCCACCAATGAATTACACAGTTACTTATAAATGGATGAAAGACGGTATTAATTTAATGAACGATGCTAAATACAATGGCGTATATACAAACAAATTACAAGTTTTCGACGTTCAAGCCGCAGACCAAGGTAATTACGTATGTGTAGCAGAAATTCCTGAAGTACCAACTTCGAAAAATTCAAATGCCGGTAGCCTAACATTGAAAATCATTCCTGAAGGAATTGTTAAAGATCTTGCTGATATCACAACAAAACGCGGTAACGACGTTACAATGAGTGTGATTTTGTTAGCAGGTGCAGAACCTATTACAATTAAATGGTATTATAAAGATGAATTACTTAAAGAAGGTGTTTGGGATCAATTCCTTGGCAATCAGTTATTAACACTCTTATTAGAATCAGTTAATGAAAACCAATCAGGCGTTTACAAATGCGTTTTAGAAAACGAATGTGCTAGCACTGAAGTTGTATTTAACTTGACTGTAACAAAATGGGACGAAGCAGGAAGTGTAGAAGTAATAAGCGAAAACGGTTATGCTTTATATGCTTGTATGCCAAACCCATCGACCGGCAGTACAAAAATCAGATTCGAAATGCCTGAAACAGATAATGCTGTCATAACTTTGATTGACCAAACAGGCCGCCGAGTTAGCACATTATTTAATGGTGTTGCAAACAAAGGTATGAATACATTAGAAGTAAATACCGAAGGCTTAAACGTAGCAAGCGGTACATATTTCTATATGATTTCAGCTAATGGCTTCAATGCTACATTACCAATGGTAATCGTGAAATAGTTATATATATATCAACCCCATGCTTTAGCATGCAGATGTCCAACACCACGCGAAGGTGCTGGACATCTTTTTTTTATTGATTTTTCCTCTTTCTTCGCATTTTCCATTGATTCCGTACCTAAAGGCACTACGTATATCCTATACGTCATTCTTGCTATAAACATCATATGCCTAAAGGCATAATTTCTTCTCTTCTTCCTAAACCCCATACCCCATACCGTATACCCATTTTGAAGATGGATAACTGCTTTCGCCATAACGACAAGACATTGAAATATATGACGTTCTTACTCCCTCTCCTTTTAGGAGAGGGTTGGGGTGAGGTCTCTTTTCTTCTCATTTTCAACTATCAACTGTCAATTGATTCCGTACCTAAAGGCACTCCGTATATCCTATTCATCATTCTAGCTAAAAACATTATATTCCTAAAGGCATAATTTCTTCTTTCTTCTCAAACCCCATACCCTATACCCATTTTGAAGATGGATAACCGCTTCCGCGGTTATGACATATATATATACATCAGCGAGATATCAGCTTCATACATCGGGCAAGAAACTTCTTCGTTTTTCTACCAAATCTGCGTCATCTGTGTGCTATTCTTATTCTTCTTTCTCATTTTCAACTATCAACTGTCAATTTTAAATTAATCCTGGGTATTCTGATTTAGATAATTGACAATTGAGCATTATTTCTGCATTCTTCTGGATTAAAATGTATTTTTTAATTATTTTTGTAAAATAATGTAACAAATCTTGAAATTATTTGTTATTATTATATATAGTATGTAAATTTGTAATTTTTATGGTGAATCAATGAAAAAAGTATTTATTATTTTATTTCTTCTACTATCGATTCCAATGCTTTTGACTGCGGCATTGACTCGCGCGCCGGAAGATTTTCTGGGCAGAACATCTATACCCTACGGAACTGAGGTTGATGTCTTGAAGTTTAAGACCGACCTAGTAGTTTTTGCCGGAACCAATGGTTCAGGATTATATATATCCTACGACGCCGGCTCAAATTGGGCAAAATTAACCGGTTTTCCTGAAGAATTTCCTTGTATTAAAGATATAATAATCGTGCAAGGTAAGGATATTTATGTTGCTACTTATGGAGGCGGCATTTATTTTTCAAAGGATAACGGTAGCACTTTCACTCCCAAAAACAATGGTTTGACAAATCTTTATACCCAAGCGCTTGCCATAACCAATGATGGAATGCTTATTTGCGGTACTTATGGGAGCGGAGTATTTTATTCCAGAGATAATGGTGCTAATTGGGTCCGTACAGATCGCGGTTTGAGATATGATAATATCAATTGTATTCAAGTAATGAAAAATGGTAGAATTGTTGCAGGTTCCTATGGTGGCGGGTTTTATGTATCTCGCGACACCTGCAAAACTTGGTTGCTTTCCAATACACAATTAAGCAATTTGTTTATCAATGATTTATCCCAAGATTTAACAGGAAAGCTTTATGCCGCAACGAATGGCGCGGGCGTTATGTTTTCAGGTGATGGAATGCAGTGGCTACCATATAGTACAAAATGGCATAAAGATTATGACGGATTTACTCAACCCTTAATGGATACTGCCGCCACTTCAAGTGGTGCAAATGCTTTTCAGATTTTGATGGGCACTCGTTCGGCTGGTATGTATTATTGGGATGACCTTTGGAATGCTTGGCAAAACTCAGGTGATCTTAGCGCTGGGATTACATCTTGCGCCGTCAGCCCAAATGGAACTATATTAGCTACACGCTCGTTTGGAGATGTTATCCGTAGTACAGATAACGGTCTAAAGTGGGTTATTTGTGCTGATCAGATTATAGATATCCCATTGGAATCGAATAATCTTAGTCCTACGTTTTTAAATGTCTTTGTTGGGGATTTTGATAATTCCTTAGTCTCTGTTGTAGATTCAGGGACTAAACAAAGATTGTATCAATCGAAAGACCATGGTAACTCGTGGCAATACTTGAATTCAATTACCACTAGCGATGTATTCGATGTTGAAATCACTCCTGATGGAACAATTTTTGTTGCCGATGATGCAGGTATTCACAAGTATTCTACCACAACAGGAACTTTTGATGTAGTTTGCGATAATTCTGCAGAACCTAATTCTTTTTACAAATTTCAAGAAATCGAATATAATCCGGTATCCAAATCATTGTTTGCGACTTATGAATTATTCGAACCTGCCGACCCCGGTCCTCCCCCACCCGATCCTCCTTACAAAAGATTGGAATATAGGTTATATAAATCCATTAATAATGGACAATCTTGGACGTTTACCAATTATTTAAAAAGCCCTCTTACTACATTGAATTGCGAAACTAATGGCGATATCTATCTTAAAATTGGAGCAAATTTTTCGCAATCCACTGACGGTGGAGCTACATTTAACACATTAGAAACCACCCCGCAAAAAATGATATATGGCAAAGAAGGTTATCTATATTATTGGAATACTTTAAACGAGATTTATGTTAAAAAGAAGAAGGTAGGTACTTGGTCGCAAATTCCATTTACCCCGCAAATATCAGTTGCCGGTGCAACATGGGTAATTCAGAGCTTAGGGAGTAATGTAGATGGAGATTTGTACGTATCTATTAGAATGCAACTGCCTTCGTTAGGTTATATGTATGAGCTATATATGACAAGCGATACCGGCACTACTTGGCAAACTATGAAAGGATGCTATAATATGGATAAAATCAGAACAATTACTGCCGATAACAACGGTTATTCATACTTTTTAACAAATTCACTATACAAGGTTATCAATCCAAGTCACTTAAAACCGCCAACTACATTAGAACCGGCGGATAATATGATGGGTGCAGAGATACATCCTGTTTTTAAATGGCGCAAAGCACCGCTTGCCGAGGAATATGTGATTGAGTTAGACCCTACCGATAACTGGGACGCAACTTTTGAAGTTAATGTTACTGGTGACACAACCTGTACGATATTTACTGATTTAGCTTTTAATCAACAGTATTATTGGCGGATACGGAGTAAAACCCATTCAGCGCTGAGTAATTGGACGGCGGGTTCATTTACGATTGGGTTGGAACCACCGATACTAATTAGTCCGATAAAAGGAAAATTGGGGATTCCATTGAAAGCCGATTTAAAATGGCATAAACTTTTTGATGCGACGCATTATACTATTCAAGTTGCAGAAGATGAAAACTTTGATAAAATTGTATATGAAAAGCTCAATCATCCTGATACAACACTAACAACAGATAAATTAACCGGCTTGAAGGTATATTACTGGCGGGTGAAAGCATTTACTTCAAACAACGCCAGCCGTTGGTCAGAGGTATGGAATTTCCGTACAGTATTGGGTCCGCCTCAACTCATTTATCCTGCAAATTTATCAAACGATAGATTACCAACGGAACAATTCTATTGGTGTAACGCTGACGAAGCTCAAACATATTATTTACAAGTATCAAAAGATGATGTATTTACAGATTTATTTTTTGATGGAAATATTGGTGCGGATACATTTAAACTGATTGATAATATGCTGCCTGAAACTGATTATTATTGGCATGTCGCTTCAGTAAATGCTGACGGTAAAAGCGATTATTCAGTAACTTGGACTTTCAGAACATCGCTTAAACCGGTTGAATTATTTTCTCCTGATGATGGAAAGGTTAATGTACCGCTTGATACTAAATTTACTTGGATGGAGCACAATGGCGGAAGTCAATATCAAATCCAAATCTCGAAGGTTGCTGATTTTAAAACAACCGTTGTTGATCAAAAAGTTACTAACGTTCTTGAATTCCAAACCAATAAATTAGAGTATTACAAAGATTACTTCTGGCGAGTAAGATTAGTTGTTGGAACTCGTGTTGGGCTTTGGTCTGATATTAGGATTTTTAAAACCGGTATCGAATCAGCAAGTTTACTAAATCCTCCTGACAAGTCAATTAACCAGCCAACTACACTTAAATTCAAATGGTCTGAAATAGTTGGTGTTAAATACTACCAATTGCAAATATCTAAAAATGAAGCGTTTACGGATTTAGTTTACTCAACGGATTCGCTTGATAAAGCAGAACAATACGTCGAGGATTTGGAACCGGAAATAAAATACTTTTGGCGAGTACGCGCTTGGAATGAGGAATCTTATGGTACATCGCAATGGTCTAATGTTTGGACATTTACAACAGGTAAGGTAACACTTGTGTTACGCAACCCTAAAACAGGAAGTACCGGTGTAAGTATTCCGACACTTGTGTTGTGGTTCCCTGCAACAACTGCTGATTATTATCACCTTCAAGTTGCTAAAGATGCCGCTTTCGCGAACGTAGTATTCGATAAAGATTCGATTAATGAAACTCAATATACGCTATCTAAAACTGATGTTGAAATCAGCACCAGTTATTTCTGGCATGTTAAAGGCGTAAGCAAGCAATATACTACTGATTGGAGCGATACTTGGCAATTCACTACCGGCGATGTATCGGTTAAAGAAAGTGAACTCTTCAGCTCGATAACACTTTATCCTAATCCTACGGGCAGTAAAGCTGAATTGTATATTAATTATGCTGAAACTTGTGATGCAAAAATATTAATCACCACAACTGAAGGAAAAATCATTAAAACAGATGCTATCCGCTTATTAATTGGTGAAACTCGGTATGAAATTGACACAGAACACTTAACTTCCGGTTCATATTATATTACGATTATCACACCTTCGGGGTATGTAACGCGTGAATTAGTGGTTGTGAAATAATGAGTTTATAAAGTTCATCAAGTTAATAAAGTTTATAAAGGAAGAAGAAAGAGCCGGTCATCGAGCGTAATTGCAGTGACCGGCTTTTTTTCTGAAATAAGATTATAGGATGTGTTGTCATTCCTGAGGAAGCAGGAATCCATCTTGGAACAATTTTGAATTTTGGATTATGAATTTTAAATATTAAGAAGATAAATTTCGTAATTCGTAATTTGAAATTCGTAATTGATTGGTCAAAAAGGCTATCCTTATTGGGGGTATGCTTTCAGTTTGCTCTGAAGAGCTAGCTCTCAATAACCTTGTTTTCAATTTTAACCTTAGTAGAGAAATATGACCGTTTTGTCCGCAAACCTTATTAGCTTATTGGGAAACGAAAGCAAGCTAATATGGTTAAATGCGTATAAATTTCAGTTTTCCTACTAAGGTTTGAATAGAGAATAAGGTATTAAATATTTATTTGTCTTTTGACGTTGCATGCTACGTCTCTACTTCCCGTATAATCAATATACTTTGTCGATATTACGATATTTTGTATAAATGACAAATAATTTAACCAAAAAATGTAACAAAATTCCAAAATTGGTGTTATTTAAAGTATAGAGGATTTATCCAAAAAAATTTATTTTGGTGAGTATATGAAAAATTTATCGATTGTTTTATTTTTACTACTCGTTTCAATAACTATTGTGCAAAGTGCAGTCACACGAGCACCTGAAGACTTTATGGGCCGTGTATCTATTCCTTATGGAAACGAAATCGAGGTGCTTAAGTTCAAATCAGATCAAATTGTTTACGCGGGTACAAATGGTGCTGGTTTATATGTATCATACGATGGTGGTTCGAATTGGGTCAAACTGACCGCTTTTCCCGAGGAATTTCCCTGCATAAAAGATATTCTTATTACAAAGAACAAAGATTTATATGTCGCTACTTTTGGAGGGGGTGTTTACTTTTCAAATGATAATGGAGCTACCTTTGTTGCTAAAAATAGCGGAATAAAAAATTTATTTGTTCAAGCATTGGCTGTTACGCAGAGTGGCAAATTACTTTGCGGAACTTATGGCGGCGGAATTTACTATTCCGATGATAATGGCAGGTATTGGACAAGGACTGACAAAGGTTTGCAATATGACAATGTAACTTGCATTACAGAAATGAACAATGGTTTTATTTTAGCAGGTACTTGGGGTGGAGGGTTTTACGTATCACGCGATACTTGTAAAACATGGATGGTTGCGAATACTCTATTGGAAAATAAATTTATTAACGATTTAGTTAAAGACCCTGCGGGAAATGTTTATGCCGCTACGAACGGTTCGGGTGTTATGTTTACGCCCGATGGAGTTCAATGGCTCATATACAGTAATCAATGGCATGACCCGTATGATGCATTTACCGCGCCTCTCCTCGACACTGCTGTAACCGCCGTCGGGGCAAATAAATACCAGCTATTAATGGGTACTCGCTCGACAGGAATGTATTTTTGGGATAATCTTTGGAACGCTTGGCAATCAACGGGTACTTATGCTGTTGGAATAACAGCTTCCACTGTCAGCCCAAATGGTACTATACTCGCAACACGATCTTATGGTGATGTTGTTCGTAGCACCGATAATGGATTATACTGGGAAGTTTGTGCTGACGAAATTGTTGATATTGAGTTAGGCCAATACGATAAAAACCCTTGGTTTTTGAATGTTTTTACAAGTGCGTACGATAATTCTTTAGTATCGGTTGCGGATTATGGAAATATGCACAAATTATATTTATCAAAAGACAATGGAAATACATGGAAATATCTGAACTCAATAGAAACTGATTCTTTATATGATATAGAATTGTTACCTGATGGTAAATTTTATGTTGCCGATAAAGATGGTGTTCATAAGTATTTCCCGGATAAAGGAACCTTTGAGTTAATTCTTGATCATCCCAGAAAATTTTTAATAGATAATAATTTAGATGTTAAATATTGTGCTTTTCGTGAAGTTGAATACAACCCCGTATCAAAAACCGTATTTGTGGTTTGGCAATATTTAGACCCTCGAGTGCCGGGATCACCTATAATTAAATGTCGCTTTTATAAATCCGGTGCAAATGATACAACTTGGACTTATACATTTTATGACCAAATCCCTATTAGTAATTTGAAATGTGAAACAAATGGTGATGTCTATCTCCAAATAATGGAAAATTTTACTAAATCAGCAGATAATGGAGCAACATTTAATAATAAGCAAATTAGTTGGGAACGAATAATTTATGGTCAAGACGGGAATTTATATTATGTTGAAAAGCAAAAAAAGATATATGTTCAGAAAAACAAGGTTGGTGAGTGGTTACAAATTCCATTTACCCCGGAACCATTTGTTGAAGACGATACTTGGCATATTGAGTCCATGTGTTGCAATTTAGATGGAGATTTGTATTTAGGGGTAATTTATCAAGTACCAACACAAGGATATAGGTATGAAATATTTACGACAACGAATGAAGGAAAAAATTGGCAAACCTTAAAAGGTTGCTATAATATGGATGATGTCCGTCACTTCACAACAAATAAATACGGCTATACTTTTATATTAACAAATGCCTTATACAAAATACTCAATCCAAACAATTTAAAACCGCCAAAAATTATTACGCCGAAGGATGAAATAATGGGTGAAGAACTACATCCTGTTTTTGCTTGGGAGCGCGCACCGTTTGCCGAAGAATATGAAATACAAATTGACCAGACCGATTTATTCTATACACCATTTGAAACAAATGTTACCGGCGATACAACGTTAAAGTCCATTATAGAATTGAAATATAACCAAGAATATTATTGGAGGATAAGAAGTAAAACTCACTCGGCTCGTAGTGCTTGGTCAATTAATTCATTCACAACCGGTATGGAACCCCCGTTTTTGATTAGCCCGGAAAAGGGTAAACTTGGCGTTCCACTAAATGCTGATTTAAAATGGCATAAAAAAGAGGATGCGACTCATTATTCAATTCAAGTCGCTGAAGATGAGAATTTCTTTGCAGTCGTTTATTCTAAGGATAATTATACTGATACAGTTATAACAACTAATAAGTTATTAGGTTTAAAAACTTATTACTGGCGCGTAAAAGCATTTACTTCCAACAACGCCAGCAGTTGGTCAGAAGTTTGGAACTTCCGTACGGTAATGGGTCCTCCACAGCTAATTTATCCTGAAAATAATTCAAATGACAAATTGCTTTCCGAGCAGTTCAAATGGCATAAATCCGCTGAAGCTCAGACTTATTTTATTCAAGTCGCAAAAGATTCAGCATTCACGGATTTATTTTTTGAAGGTTCATCAGGTGTGGATACATTTAAAATTATCGATAATATGCTACCCGAGACTGATTACTTTTGGCATGTAGCATCGGTAAATACTGAAGGAATCAGTGAATATTCAGAAATATGGACGTTCAGAACATCATTTAAACCTTTAGAATTGCAGACCCCAGCTAACGAAAAGGTTAATGTCCCTCTTGATACTAAATTTACTTGGTTGGAACACAACGGCGGTAGTCAGTACCATATTCAAATATCGAAAACAGCAGATTTCAAAACAACCATCGTTGATGCAAAAGTTAATAATCTGCTCGAATTCCAAACTGATAAATTGGAATATTACAAAGACTATTACTGGCGTGTAAGATTAATTGTCGGTACTCGTGTTGGGCTTTGGTCTGATATTTGGGAATTTAAAACAGGAATACAAACCGCGGATTTATTGAATCCGCCGGACAAATCCATTGACCAGCCGACCACCATTAAATTCAAATGGTATGAAGTAGTTGGTGCGAAATTCTATCAACTTCAAATATCGAAAAACGAATCATTTACTGATATTGTTTATTCGATGGATTCGTTAACCAAAGCAGAGCAATATATAGAAGACCTTGAACCGGAATTACTGTATTATTGGCGGGTACGCGCATGGAATGATGAATCTTTTGGAACCTCCCAGTGGTCTCAGATTTGGACATTCACAACCGGAAAGGTTACGTTGATACTCCGCAATCCGAAAACGGGAAGTACGGGTATTCCTATCCCAACACTTTTATC
The DNA here is from genome assembly GCA_037127915.1 of bacterium. Classification (GTDB taxonomy): domain Bacteria; phylum Bacteroidota; class Ignavibacteria; order Kapaibacteriales; family UBA2268; genus JBAXXL01. The sequence goes on along the minus strand of JBAXXL010000010.1, from coordinate 35,367 downwards.
TTGGTTTACAGCAACAACGGCGGAATATTATCATCTTCAAGTCGCAAAAGATGCTGAATTTACGAATGTTATTTTCGATAAAGATTCAATTTTCGAAACCAAATGGACTCTTTCGAAAACAGATATCGAAACAAACACTAATTATTTCTGGCGTGCAAAAGGCGTAAGCAAAGAATATACTACTGATTGGAGTGAGACTTGGCAATTAAAAACAGGTGCCGTATCCGTTAAAGAAAGTGAACAGTTTAGTTCAATTAAGCTATATCCGAACCCAACCGGCAGTAAGGCTGAATTTTATATTAATTATGCCGAAACTTGTGATGCCAAAATATTAATCACCACAGCTGAAGGAAAAATCATTAAAACAGATGCTATCCGCTTATTAATTGGTGAAACTCGGTATGAAATTGACACAGAACACTTAACTTCCGGTTCATATTATATTACGATTATCACACCTTCGGGGTATGTGACGCGGGAGCTGCTAGTTGTGAAATAATGAGTTAATAAAGTTTATAAAGAAAGAAGAAAGAGCCGGTCATCGAGCGTAATTGCATTGACCGGCTTTTTTTCTGAATTAGGATTATAGGATGTGTTGTCATTCCTGAGGAAGCAGGAATCCATCTTGGAACAATTTTGAATTTTGGATTATGAATTTTAAATATTAAGAAGATAAATTTCGTAATTCGTAATTTGAAATTCGTAATTGATTGGTCAAAAAGGCTATCCTTATTGGGGGTATGCTTTCAGTTTGCTCTGAAAGAGCTAGCTCTCAATAACCTTATTCCCGTTATTAACCTTAGTAGAGAAATATGACCGCTTTGTCCGCAAACCTTATTACCTTATTGGGAAACGATAATAAGCTAATAAGGTTAAATGAATATAAATTTCAGTTCTCCTACTAAGGTTTGAATAGAGAATAATTTTTTGGTAGAGACGTAGCACGCTGCGTCTTAGAAAATAATAATGATACAAATCCCGTGAACTTGTTGTAACAAAATAGTAATTATGGCAGATGTTAAAAGCGCAGATGTCCAACACCTTCAAGGTGTTGGACATCTTTCTTTCAGAAATTTAAAACAAGTCTTTAGTGCCTTGTATAAGGACCTAGAAAACTGCACACATTTGCACCGAGGACAGAAATTTTAAATCCACCCTCCAAAATCAATAGGGTTGGTATATCGAGTTCTGCGCTTAGGTGTTCAGCCATTTCCTTATAGAATTCTGTAGTGAGCCGGAAATCCCCTAATTCTGCACGCTCCGATTCGTGAGTATCCACACCAAAACAAACGATGAAATACTCCGGATTGAATGATTTTATTTTATCCACTGCGCGGCTCAGAACTTCGAAATATTCGCGGTTGCAAATATGACCCGTTAAAGGATAATTTAGGACTTTTTCGCCATTCTCTTCAGTAAATCCTGTCAGATAAGGGTAGGCATAATCCGGATTGCCGTGAATTGAAACAAATAACATATTTTCCTGGCGTTGAATAATATCCTGAGTACCATTACCATGGTGATAATCAACATCAAGAATACAAATTTTAGCTCTGGTTTTCCCGAATCCAAGGCAATTATCTTGTAGATACCTTGCCGCAATAGCGGCGTTATTCATAAAGCAATATCCACCGGCAAATTCATAGCCTGCATGGTGCCCGGGCGGCCTTGACAAAGAAAATACTGCTTTGTCACCCTCTAATATACATTTTGCCGCTGTTAGCGCTGAATAAGCAGAATATAGCGAGGCGATATAGGAACCTTCTACTATCATAGTAGATAAATCGGTCATGTAATATCCTGCCTGCCCAATCGGACTTTTGGTTATTAATCTTTTTCTGATATTCCCAACAGCAAAGAAATCAGGCATCACACCTTCGGCATTCAGTCCGGCAGAAACCCAATTATCATAAGCTTTGTGCAGAAATTCAATATACTGTGCAGAGTGCACTTTCAAAATATGTTTAATGTCAAATACTTCAGGTTGAATAATATTGATATCGTTCATCCACTTCAACGATTCCAATATAGTATTCATCCTATCAGGCGTTTCTGCATATTCGATTAATGTGTTCGATATGAACTCTTTGGTCGGATTGTGTAGCTTCGTTTGTTCTGAAAATATAACTTTCATATTTTAATTTTTATATTGTTTTAAATTATGTAATTCGATAAATAGTCGTAGCCATATTGCTACATATATTTAGTTTTGTAAACTGCCGTAAGAACCGTATATTTTGGCAAGGTTATGATTATATATTTGATCTATATGTTGATATTCCGGTTTATCCGGAAGTCTGATTCTTGAAATTACACCGATTTTCATATTCTGCCTTATAAATAATGGTAAATTTTAAGTTTTAAGCATATATAAAATGCAAAATAATAAAATAAATTTTAAATACAAAAAATAAATTTTAGAAAACAGAAAAATAAACGCAACGGGACGTTTGCTCGAGCCTTATTCTTAAAATCTTTTTACATAAGTCAGTGTGATTTTCAGCTTTGGTTTACTGTCCTTATCATTAATAATAATTGTTGTGGGTTGACCAGAGAGAGCAAACTCGCTACTCGCGGAATAGACCGCTTCGCCGCAAATAGTCCAATCCGGTAATAATCCAGCAGGATTGGGAACGTCTTTATCCAACCAAGTTGATAATTGTTCAGTCAATTCTCGAGACAATTCCCCGACTGTGGCTTTAACCATATTTTGGTCCAGCATGGTGAAAATTATTTTTTCCGGTGAACCTTTATGGAAAATAGGAGTACTAATAAAGCCGTGTTTTGATAAAGCATTATCACCGACATTAATTGGATAAATGTATGGAGATTCACCGAATTGAGATTTTACGGCAAGGTAAAGTTCGCCAGGGTCAAGTCCTTGACCACATTCGCTGTCATCCAATAGTTCATATTCCAAATAAAGGTATCTGTAATTCGGATTGTAATGCGTGGTTTTGCAGGAATTCGCAAATAATACCAAGCTGAGGATAAAAATCAAAACAAAAATATTGCGCATAATAAACCTCTTAATCATATGTTTTCGATATAGTCTTAATACTTGATACAAATATAAAAAATTTTTACAGAAAAATGTAACAAAATCCAATATTTTTTGTTATTGTATATGATAAATTTTTGTTTTTAAAAATAATATTATTAATTTAGTTATGATTTTATGAAACAATTTTAATAATGTGAATATATTTTTTTATTAATCTATAATTCATTTTGAAAAAATATTTTGGAGAACTTGATGAAAACTTTCTTGACTATATTATCTCTATTGGTAATTAGTAATTTAGGTTACGCTCAAACAACACCTGATATAATGAGCAAAGTAACCACACCGGTCGAAAAACAAATATTTACCGGTATAACAACGACACTTGATGAACCTCCTGCAGATTTACCGGTAATAAAAGTAGATTCAATTGATAATCCGGCGCCGGGAAGTATGTTCCTGAATACGTTTAACCTTCAAACTCAAAAGGACGGATATTTGATGGTTATTGATAATCAAGCCAACCCTTTATATTACAAAAAAGTTGATATGGGCGTTATGGATTTCAAGATGCAGCCAAATGGCTTGTTTTCTTATGCAAAAGCCATCGCACCCGGCGATGTTCATGAAATTGCCGGTTTCAAAGTCCAAAATGGGAGAGTTATTGATTATATATTAGACCCTACATATAAAATCATTGACAGTGTGCAATGCGCAAATGGCTATTTAGCCGATCCACACGAATTCCTAATTTTACCTAACGGCAACTATTTGACCATTTCTTATGCCGATGTGCCTACCGATATGAGTAAGGTAGTTAAAGGCGGAAACCCTAATGCAAATGTGATTGCCACTGTTGTGCAAGAGTTAGATAAAAACAAAAATTGCGTTTTTCAATGGAGAAGTATAGATTATATTCCTATCGCCCAAACTTTTAGCAGTCTTTTAAATGCTAGTATTCCGCACGTTCACGGTAATTCATATTACTTGGATACCGATGGGAACTTAATTGTTTCTCTCGCTTCAACTTTTGAAATAATTAAAATTGACATGGTTTCCGGTAATATTATATGGCGATTCGGCGGACGCAAAAACCAGTTTAATATAACCGGAGAGATTGCTTTATATAAACCGCTTTACTTCTCTATGCAACACGATATTAAACGCTTACCAAACGGTAACTTCTTGTTTTACGATAATGGATTTGCTAAGGTTCCGAAATTTTCACGTGCTGTAGAGTATTCAGTTGATGAAGCAAATAAAACAGCCGCAATGGTATGGGAATATAGACATACACCTGATATAGCGGCTTTTGCAATGGGTTCCGCTCAACGTCTTCCAAATGGGAACACTTTGATTGATTGGGGAATGCTGTTATCAAGTTTTCAGAGAATGGCAACAGAAGTAACTCCCGATAAAAAAATTGTTGCGGAATATTCATTGCCAACTGCGAACTTCAGCTATCGAGTTCGTAAATACCAATTACCGGCTTGCCAGGCGATTGCAGATGTTGTAATGGCGGAAGGTGCCGAAGGCAATACTTATAATTTTAAAGATGCGAGCAGTGACGCAGGAGTGCAATTGTTTATTAATACAATCGATGCATTTACATATAATTATATGATTGTTAAGAAATTCGAATGTTCTCCATTGAATCCCGAATTTGAAGGTGAAGCTCCTGTTTTAGTTCCAGGTAGATATCTGTTTAACACGATGTATATTACTTCGTTCGATGGCGTGCTTAGATTCGATGTTAATCAACTGCCGCCGCGCTACAAATATGATAATATGAAGGTATACTACAGACCGAAAGAAGCGCAAGGTGTCTTTAAGTTGCTTCCTACAAGTTTAAATATCGCTGAAAATCAATTAGTTGCCGCTGTGGCCGATACAGGTGAATTTGTAATTGGTTTCGTACGTACTGCAGAATCAATTAATCCACCGGTGCTAATGTTGCCGGCTAATAATGCTGTACTGATGAATAATGTTAAAGTTCCATTTGTTTGGTCTCCAACAGGACGTTACGACAATTTTGATTTGCAAATTGCGGAAGATGCGGAATTTGTAACTATCGTCAAAACTGAAACTAATTTAGGTGAAACAACATTGCCGACAGACCTTGAACCGAATAAAACTTACTATTGGAGAACCAAAACACATTATAGAGATTTGGCAAGTGAATGGTCAAGTGCTTGGAGCTTTTCTTTAGCGACCCAAACATTGGCGATTAATTATCCGAAGGGATTGGATACGCTTTACACGGATTCAACTTATGTGATTCGTTGGGCAACAAATCTAAGCGATTCTTTATCAATCGCCTTATTGAAGAACGGCACTGAGGTTTCAGTAATAAAAGACTCACTGAAAAGTGTAACTAATGCTTTTGCGTGGAAAGTGCCAAACACTTTAACTGATGGAGATGATTATACTTTGATAATGAAAAGCATTAAACTGGAAAGTTCGCTTGCCGCAACAACTAATGCATTCACTATAATGAAACATTCGGTTGGTGTAAACGATGGCGATAATTCTCAAAAATACTTGAACATTACACCAAATCCAAGCAGCGGTTTTACAAAGCTAACTTACAATGCCGAAAAAAGTGGTTCAGTTCAAATCAAAATTATTGATTTGTTCAGTACAGTAAGGTCAATTGTGATTGATGAATATATTTCTCGCGGTACTTATAACTTCGAACTGAATTTGAGTGATTTACCGGCAGGAGTTTATTTCTGCACAGTTAATTCGGAAGATAATTCAATAATAGAGAAAATTGTTATTATGAAATAAGCGATTAACAATTATATTTATAATATAAATCCCCTCTTTTAAAAGAAGTTGGGGATTTTTTTTACATATTTTGAAAATAAATCGAAAATAAATGTAACAAAATCCATTAATTTTTGTTATTGTATATGAAATGAATTTTTTTTTATAAAATATTTTTTTTAATTTAGTAGAAATTATAATGAAAAAATTTTAATAATGCAAATATTAATTATAAATAATGCGAACAATGTAAAGTACAATTTAAGCTTAAAATACATAATTAGAACATGGCTTAAGTTATAAATAATTAGATTCAATAAACATAGATAGAATAAAAGGCAGATTTGGTGGTTTATGAAACAAAAATTTATACTTGTATCTTTATTTTTGCTCATTTTTGGTAACGAATTATATTCACAGCCCAAAATTACTGTAGGTCTAATTCAACATACCTCTGGAAGTACTGACAACGGTTATGTGCTATTTGCACCAATGGGTGATACAAATACATATTTAATAGACAAATGTGGATACCTCTTACATAAATGGGGTGGAAATTTCAACCCTGGAATATCTGTATATTTACTCCCTACTGGCAAACTCCTTAAGACATGCAAGGATGAATCATCAGCCTTTACAAAAGCCGGTGGAGTGGGAGGAATCATTGAAATTGTTGATTGGGATGGGAACATTGAATGGCAATATAAAATATCCACACCGACAGAATGCCAACATCACGCTGTAAAATATTTGGCTAATGGGAATATATTAGTTATTGTCTGGGAGAAAAAAACATTGGAGGATGTAATCCTTGCTGGTCGAAATCCAGAATCATTCGATGATGAATTTTGGACTGAGAAAATTCAAGAATTGCGCCCGATTGGTAAGGATTCTGCTGAAATAGTTTGGGAATGGAAAGTTTGGGACCATTTAATACAAGATTTTGATAGTACTCGTGATAATTACGGTAAAGTAGAATTACACCCCGAACTTATTGATGCAAATTATAGTGTTGAAACTCAAAAAGTAGATTGGCACCATTTAAATTCAATTGATTATAATCCTGAATTGGATCAAATATTATTAAGTTCATATAATTTTAATGAAATTTGGATTATTGACCATAGTACTACCAAATTGGAAGCCGCATCACATATAGGTGGTAAATCTGCCAAGGGTGGAGATATACTTTATCGCTGGGGAAATCCACGAGTATATAGGCATGGAACAGATGAAGACCATCAATTATTCTTTCAGCACGATGCTAAGTGGATTGCTAAGGGCTTGCCTTATGAAGGTTGTATATCAATATTCAGTAATTTGTGCGGTACTGTTCCTAATCAATATTCTTCGGTTTTTATTATCAAACCGCCGGTTGATTCAACTGGATTTTATAATAACGACCTTCCTTATGCTCCCAAAAACCCTGATTGGTCTTATATCACAGACGATCTTGCTATAAATCTTTCTAGCGCCCAAATCCTCAAAAATGGTCACGTTATTATATGCAATGGGACTAATGGATTATTCTTTGAAATCGATAACACTAAGAATATAGTTTGGCAATATAGGAATCCATCGGCATTGAATGTCATAATACCCCAAGGTCAACCAACAATGGGATTTAATCCCGTATTCCGATGTGAGTTTTACCCAAGCGATTTTGAAGGATTTGACGGAAAAGACCTTTCACAAAAGGGTACTATCGAAAATGAAAACAAAAATTCAGATAATTGCTCATTATATTCAGCTGTCAAAGCTCCAGAATTGGTTTACCCTGCAAATAACGCTAACGACTGTTTGCTATCAGAACAATTCAAATGGCGTAAGGTTGCGAATGCTCAGAGCTACTATCTTCAAGTTGCAAAAGATGCAGATTTTACCTCAATCTTTTTTGAAGGAACTGCCGGTGCTGATACATTTAAACTGATAAGTAAAATGCTTGTCAAAAAGGACTACTATTGGCATGTTGCATCGGTTTCTTCTGAAGGTATGAGCGCATATTCAGCGAATTGGAAGCTGAGTACTACATATAAACCAATAGTATTACAAACACCGACTGATCTGAAAGTCAATGTTTACTTGGATACAAAATTCACTTGGTTGCCTAGTACAGCCGGTACCCAATACCAAATTCAAATTTCCAAAGTGACAGATTTTAAATCAACCATAGCTGATGAAAAAGTAAGTAACAAACCGGAATTCCAAACTACAGTTTTGGAATCAAATCAAAGCTATTATTGGCGCGTTCGTTTGGTTATCGGCACAAGTTTTGGTCTTTGGTCCGATGTATGGTCATTCAAAACGGTTGCCAAATCACCTGAGTTGATTTCGCCTGCTGACAATGCTGTAGATCAATCGCTGGATACTACTGCTTATTGGCATAAAGTAACATATGCTCAAAGCTATTATATTCAAGTAGCTAAAGATGTGGCTTTTACGAATATATTCTTTGAGGGTAATGTTGGCACTGATACTTTTAAATTGATTAGCAATATGCTTGCTCAAACTGAATATTATTGGCACGTTTCTGCTGTTACTACCGAAGGAACCGGCGCATATTCTTCCGCTTGGAAATTCAAAACAGCAATTAGTCCGGTAGTATTACAAGCACCGCTAAATGCAGAAGTAAATCTACCATTGGCAACAAAATTTACTTGGGTGGCTCACTCAGGTGGCAATCAATATCAAATTCAGATTTCAAAAGTTGTCAATTTCCAAACAACAGTTGTTGATGAGAAAATAAATAATAAACTTGAGTTTCAAACAAGGATTTTAGATTACGATCAAACATATTATTGGCGCGTCAGATTAGTTCTTGACCAAAGTTTTGGTCAGTGGTCGCCGACATGGTCATTTACTACAGCACAAGTTAGCATAGTTCTTAGCAATCCGGTTAATGGCTCCGCCAATCTAAAGATTCCGATAGAATTATCTTGGTTCCCTGCGGCAACAGCCGAATATTACCATCTGCAATTATCAAACGATGCTAATTTTGGAAACATAATTCTTGATAGAAATTCGGTTTACGACACCAAATACCCATTAACTGAAGCGGACATAACTATTGGGACGCAATATTTTTGGCATATTAAAGGTGTGAACTCTCAGGATAATATTCCTTGGAGCGATAGTTGGCAATTTACAACAAGCGCGGTAGATGTAAAAGAAAGCGAGCAATTCACCGAAATCAAACTTTATCCTAACCCATCAGGTAGCAAAGCTGTACTAAGTATTAATTATACGGAATCATCGGAAGCAAAAATTCTTATTAGTTCCGCAGATGGGAAATTAGTTAAATCTGATATCTTAAATTTAAAATCCGGCGAAACAAACTATATAATCAATTCTGATTCCCTATCGTCGGGTACATATTATATTACAATCATTACACCTTCGGGCTTTATTAGCCGCGAGCTGGTGGTAAATAAATAGTAGAAAATTGGAAGTTGAAAATGAAAGATTTTGTTGTTGAAATTTATAATATAATGGGTGTTAATAAACTAATAATAGAAAATTTACGATCGATCAATATCGATGAATTAGAAAACGGCATTTATTACGTTAAACTAACTTCAAAATCAAAATTATCGAATCAATTTTACAAATTCATTGTTTGGAGATAGTGTCATAAAATACATTTTAATTATAGTGATGATTTGTTGCAATTTGACCATTTCAATAGCTCAAACTACCGTTGGTCTTCGCAAACATACTGCCGGCAGTAATGACAATGGATATGTTTTATTTGCACCGATGAGTGATACAACCACGTATTTGATAGATAAATGCGGTTATGTAGTTCACAAATGGAGCGATAATTATTTTCCGAGCCTATCGGTTTATCTTCTTCCTAATGGGAAACTATTAAAAACTGGTGTGGACAAAACATCACCATTTAATAAAGGCGGGGGTGGCGGTTTTATAGAAATTATTGATTGGGATGGCAATGTTGAGTGGACTTATAAATTATCTACCACAACGGAATGCCAGCATCACGACGTTAAATATTTGCCAAATGGAAATATTTTAGCAATAGTTTATGACAAAAAAACATTAGAAGAAGTGCAAAATGCCGGTAGAGATCCGCAGTTGTTCAAAAATGAGTTTTGGAGTGAGAAAATCAAAGAATTACGCCCGATTGGAAAGGATTCTGCCGAAATAGTATGGGAATGGAAAATTTGGGATCATTTAGTGCAAGATTTTGATAGTACTAAAGAAAATTATGGCAAAGTAGAACTACATCCTGAATTAGTTGATGCAAATTTCGGCACAGCAAATCAAAAAGTAGATTGGCATCATATAAATTCAATAGATTACAATCCGAAACTAGATCAAATATTACTCAGTTCAAGACACTTTCATGAAATATGGATAATTGACCACAGTACTACAACTTTGGAAGCCGCGGCGCACAAAGGCGGCAAATACGGAAAGGGTGGAGATTTACTTTACCGTTGGGGAAACCCTATAGCTTATAGACACGGAACGGCAGAAGATGAACAACTATTCTATCAGCATGATGCTTATTGGATAAAAGAAGGGTTGCCTTATGCAGGAAATATCATGGTGTTCAACAATTTGCGTGGTCCGAATAATGCTAAATATTCTTCTGTCGATATTATTAAGCAACCTGTTAATAGTGAAGGGTTTTATGATAGCGAACTTCCTTATGCTCCGGCTACAAATGAGTGGTCATATACTGCCCCGAACCAGAATGATTTTCTTGCTATGAATTTATCAAGCGCACAAATGCTTGAAAATGGAAACGTCTTGATATGCAACGGTCCACGAGGATTTTTCTTCGAAATTGATTCATCAAAAAATACTGTATGGGAATACATGAACCCCGTTGTGATGGGAGGTATAGTGTTGCAAGGTCTAAGCCCCCAGTTGACTAATCTTGTTTTCCGCTGTACATTTTATCCGGATAATTTCTCAGGATTATTAGGAAAAGACCTTAAGAGAATTGGAACTGTAGAAAATATAAATTCTCTCTCTGAGACTTGTACTCTATTTACATTTGTTGAAGAAAATACAGAAGAAATCAAAACGAATTTATATCCAAATCCGTCTGAAAATATTGTCAATATTAAATGCGAAAAAGATGAATATAGTGTTAAAGTTTATAATATGCAAGGACGCTTAGTGATTAGCGGCGGCAATATAAATTACATCAATACCAGTGATTTAGCAAATGGTATTTATATGCTTAATATTAGTTATATGAGTGGTAATTATAGCTCTAAACAATTCATAGTAAATAGGTAAATATTTGAAATTAATTAAAATCATAATAGTCATTAGTCTATTCCTTAATTTTGGGATATTGTCGGCTTCACCGATAACAGTCGGGCTCATAAAACACGAAGCCGGTAGTACCGACAACGGATATATTATGTTTGCACCTATGAATGATACAACAACTTATTTGATAGATAAATGTGGATACTTAGTACATAAATGGGGAGGGAAATACCTGCCTGGTTTATCTGTTTATCTTCTCCCAAATGGCAAACTGCTTAAGACGGCTGTAGATACAGCATCGCCTTTTGGTAAAACCGGAGGTAGTGGTGGAATTATCAGTATAATTAGTTGGGACGGAAATGTAGAGTGGGAATATAACTTATCCACAATAAGCGAATGTCAGCACCATGATGTGAAATACATGCCGAATGGAAACATATTAGTTATTGCTTGGGACAAAAAGACTTCGGAAGAAGTGAAAATTGCTGGCAAGAACCCAGGTGCTATATTAAAAGAGTTATGGAGTGAGGAAATAAAAGAATTACGTCCGATTGGAAAGGATTCTGCCGAAGTAGTCTGGGAATGGAAAGTATGGGATCACTTAGTTCAGGATTTTGATAGTACAAAAGAAAATTACGGCAAAGTAGAACTACATCCCGAATTGCTTGATTTAAATTATGGAGCAGGACCATTATCTATAGATTGGCTTCACATGAATTCGATTGATTATAACCCTGAATTTGACCAGATATTAGTCAGTTTATGTAATATTAATGAAATCTGGATAATTGATCATAATACAACGACATCGGAAGCGGCATCACACCAAGGTGGAAAGTATGGGAAAGGTGGTGATTTACTTTATCGTTGGGGTAATCCTTCCGTTTATAAACATGGAACTCCAAATAATCAGAAACTATTTGCTCAACATGATGCTTATTGGATTGTAAAAGATTTTCCTTTCGCCCGAGGGATTATGTTATTTAACAATTTCAATGGCAATCCTGAAAATAATTATTCTACAGTGGATATAATCCAACCACCTAGTGATAGTAAGGGGTTTTATAATCCGGAACTTCCATATTTACCAGATATAACCGAATGGTCATATAAAGCTCCTAAGCCAAGTGATTTTTATTCTAGAAATTTGTCTAGCGCTCAAATGCTAAAAAACAGCAACGTATTAATATGTAGTGGCGCTAATGGGCATTTCTTCGAAATTGACTCATTAAAGAATACTGTATGGGAATATATTAATCCTGTTACAATGAACGGAATTTTATCACAAGGAAATGTATCATCTATGACTAATAATTTATTCCGCTGTATATTTTATTATGCTGATTATCTTGGATTCGAAGGGAAAGACCTTTCTAGGAAAGGTATAATTGAAAATGTCAATCCCAACTCGGATGATTGTTCTTTAGGATCAAGTATAAGAGGAAATGCACTAGAAAATATACCACAATTATATCCGAATCCTACAGACAACTTAATAAATATTGATAGTGAAAACGATGAATATAGTGTTAAAGTTTATGATATGCAAGGACGCTTAGTAATTAGCGGCAGCAATATAAATTACATCAATACCAGTGATTTAGCAAATGGTATTTATATGCTTAATATCAGTTATAATAATGGTAATTATAGCTCTAAACAATTCATTGTAAATAGGTAAAAAAAAAATGAAATTAATTAAAATAATAATAGTTTTTACAATATTCTTTAACTTCGGTTTACTGTTAGCTATTCCTCCCACTGTTGGATTAATTGAACATTCAGCAGGTAGTATGGACGATGGATACGTACTATTTGCTCCTATGTTGGATTCAACAACGTATTTGATTGACAAATGCGGATATGTTGTTCACAAATGGAACGGTAGTTACATACCGGGGCTATCGGTATATCTTCTTCCAAATGGGAAGCTTTTAAAAACAGGGGTTGATAAAGCATCACATTTTACTAATGGTGGTGGTGGTGGTTATATCGACATTGTAAATTGGGATGGAACTGTTGAATGGCGGTATAAATTATCCACGCTAACGGAATGTCAGCACCACGACGTTAAATATTTACCAAATGGGAATATATTAGCTATAGTATATGATAGTAAAAACTTTGATGAAATTCAAATTGCCGGCAAGGATCCTGAGACATTCAACGAAGAATTTTGGAGCGAAAAAATCTTGGAATTGCGACCGATTGGAAAGGATTCAGCAGAAATTGTGTGGGAATGGAAAGTATGGGATCATTTAGTACAAGATTTTGATAGTACACGTGAAAATTTCGGTATTGTTTCTGTACATCCTGAACTGATTGATGTAAATTTCGAATCAACAAGTCAGGATGTAGACTGGCATCATTTTAATTCCATAGATTATAATCCTGAACTTGACCAAATCTTATTAAGCTCGTGCTTTTTTAGCGAAATTTATATAATTGACCATAGTACAACCACAGCAGAAGCCGCTGATCATATAGGCGGAAAATATAAGAAAGGAGGAGATTTACTTTACCGCTGGGGTAATCCTTTAGCTTATAAGCGCGGAACGGTCGAAAGTCAAAAACTCTTTAATCAGCACGATGCCACGTGGATCCCAAGTGGATATCCATACGAGAACAGAATTATGATATTTAATAATGGAAAGGGCATTCTTGCGGGGATACCTTCTTCAATTGATATAATTCAGCCGCCTGTTAATAGCTCAGGTGAATATAACAACCAACTTCCTTACTCTCCTGCAACTAGCGAATGGTCTTATACCTCACCGAACCCAAGTGATTTCTTTTCTGTAATCTTATCAGGCACCCAGATGCTTGAAAATGGAAATGTTCTTATTTGTGACGGTCCACAAGGATTATTCTTCGAAATAGATACAGCAAAAAATATTGTTTGGAGATATATTAACCCGGTAACAAATAATGGGATTTTAGCACAAGGGAAAATCCCAATGTTGACTAATAATTCATTTCGTTGTACTCTTTATCCCAATGATTTCCCGGGATTCGACGGTAAAGACCTCTCAAGAATGAGCATAATCGAAAATGAAAACGTGAACTCCGAGGCTTGCACTTTAAATACATCAATTAAAAATGCTGAAGAAAACTTATCAATATTATATCCAAACCCAACAGATAACAACTTGAACATCGAAACTTATTTGAAGGATTTTGTGGTCGAGATTTATGATATCAGTGGTAAAAAAAGGATAACCAAAGTTAATATGCGCTCAGTCAATACTGATGGATTAGAAAATGGCACCTACTATGTAAAACTATTATCCAAATTAGAATCTTCAACTCAGATATACAAATTTATTATTCGGAGATAGTATTAAAAGACTTTTAATTATAATTGCGTTAATAGGTTGTAACTTTTCTGTATTAATATCACAAACACCTACCATAGGACTACTTGAACATTCTTCGGGTAGTACTGACAACGGTTATGTTTTATTTGCGCCGATGAATGATACGACAACATATTTAATTGATAAATGCGGATACGTAGTCCATAAATGGGTTGGCAAATATCGTCCCGGGCTGTCGGTATATCTTCTTCCTAATGGCAAACTTTTAAAAACAGGAGTCGATAAAAATTCGCCATTTAAATCTACCGGTGGCGGATGGATTGAAATTCAGAATTGGGATGGCTCCATTGAGTGGAGCTATAAATTATCCACCGAAACGGAATGTCAACACCATGATGTAAAATACATGCCTAATGGAAATATTTTAGCAATAGTATATGAAAATAAAACTTTAGATGAAGTACAAATTGCAGGTCGAGACCCGAAATCTTTTAATAAGTATTTTTGGAGCGAAAAAATTACGGAATTGCGTCCGATTGGGATAGATTCTGCCGAAATTGTTTGGGAATGGAAAGTTTGGGATCATTTAATTCAGGATTTTGATAATGAAAGAGCAAATTACGGCAAAGTAGAACTTCATCCTGAATTAATTGATGCCAACTTTGGTGATAAGAGTCAAATAAGAGATTGGCACCACATGAATTCCGTTGATTATAATCCGAAATATGACCAAATATTACTCAGTTCAAGACATTTTAATGAAATTTGGGTAATTGACCATAGTACTACAACTTTAGAAGCCGCCTCGCACGAAGGCGGTAAATATGGAAAAGGTGGTGATTTGCTTTACCGTTGGGGAAATCCCCAAACCTACAGATATGGTACTGTGGAAGATGAGCAACTATTTCATCAGCACGATGCACATTGGATTACAGAAGGTTTTTCGTATGCAGGAAGTATTATGATATTTAATAATTTGCACGGTCCTACGGGCAATCAATACTCCTCAGTAGATATCATTAAACCACCTATTGATAGCGAAGGGAATTATAATAATGAGCTACCATATTTACCTGCTACAACTGAATGGTCATATACCGCCCCGAATCCGACGGATTTTTTTGCTATAAATATATCCGGAGCGCAAATGCTAAAAAGCGGTAATGTGATAATTTGTAATGGTGCAAAAGGACTATTTTTTGAACTCGATACTGCGAAAACTATAGTATGGAAATATATGAATCCTGTTGGAATAGGCGGAATATTGACACAAGGGATAGACCCTAAATTAAGTAATAACGTTTTTCGATGTACATTTTATCCGGAGGATTATAGTGCTTTCGAAGGTAAAGATTTATCAAGTAAAGGGATTATCGAATCCAATAACTCTAACTCTGATGTTTGTACTCTATTTACATCAATTATAGACAATAACAACAATGTAACTAATTTATATCCCAATCCATCGGATGAGCAAATTACTATAGAAACCGAATATCTATCCTATACTATTGAGATAATTGATATACACGGTGAGAGATTACTAACAGTAAAAAATACAAATACAATTAGCACTAAAGAACTTTCAAACGGAATGTATTTTATCTGTTTGTTTAGCGAAAGTGGTAATGTAACTACTAAAAAATTTATAATTCGGAGATAAAAATATGAAAAAAACAATATTAAGTATTTTTGTTTTATTCATTTCAGCAATCACTACGGTTTTCTCGATTCCCATAACTGTTGGATTAATGCAGCACTCATCGGGAAGTCTGGACGATGGTTATATATTATTTACGCAGATTAATACGAAGAAAACTTTTTTAATAGATAAGTGCGGGTATAAGATAAATGAGTGGACAAGTGCTTATTCCCCTGGCTTTACTGTTTATCTTACACCTGATGGTAATTTACTGCATACCGGAAGTGTACAAAATAAAAATTTTACTATTGGCGGTAATGGCGGAATTATAGAGAAACTCGATTGGGACAGCAAAGTTATTTGGAGTTATAGGATTTCAAATTTTTTTGAATGTCAACACCACGATATAAAACTTTTGCCTAATGGTAATATTTTGGCTATAGTTTGGGATAGAATATCCGTTGAACAAGCAAAATCTTCGGGTCGTGACCCTGTTACCTTGGACACAACCCTTTTAAGTGAAAAAATAGTTGAATTACGCCCAATCGGGAAAGATTCCGCTCAAATAGTTTGGGAATGGAAGGTTTGGGATCATATAGTGCAGGATTATGATGAAGGGAAACCCAATTTTGGAGTGGTTTCAGAGCATCCGGAATTGATAAATTTGAATAATTATGATAGTACGAATAAAATAGATTGGTTGCACTGTAATTCAATTGATTATAATGCCGAATTAGATCAAATACTGATTAGTGTTTGCCATTTTAATGAAATATGGATTATTGACCATAGTACAACAAAGACCCAAGCGGCTACTCATCAAGGTGGTAAATCTCTAAAAGGCGGAGACTTATTATATAGATGGGGCAATCCTACTACTTATAATATGGGTGAATTGGATCAACGTCAATTTACATTGCAACACGATGCCTATTGGATACCGAAAGGCTTTCCCAACGAAAATAAAATCATGGTTTTTAATAACCTAAGAAATTGGACAGAACCAAAGTATTCATCAGTTGATATTATTGCTCCACCTATTAATGAAGATGGTTCTTATTCCGAGCAATTACCTTATGGACCGAATGAGCCGGATTGGCGGTATATTGATACTATACCCAAAAACTTTTACTCAATGAATTTGGCAGGAGCCCAACAGATGTCGAACGGAAATATTTTGATTTGTAATGGTTTTTCAGGTACTTTTTTTGAAATTGACAGCAACCGCCGCCTAGTTTGGAAATATATAAATCCATTTAAACCATTGGGCATTGTTCATCAAGGTATTGAGCCGCAGATTAATTCGGTTTTTCGCGCTATTTTCTATCCATCTGATTATTCTGGATTTATTGGTAAAAATTTACTTCAAAAAGGTTTAATAGAAAATGAAAATCAAAATTCAGAGAAATGCGAGCTTGTAATATCTGTTGTGGACGATAAAGCTATGAACAGTTTGGATGTTTATCCCAATCCTGCGGACGAATTTATCAGAGTAGAAACGAAATTGAATTCATACAGGATATTTGTCAAAGATTTAGAAGGTAATACTGTTATTGAGCAGGAAAACAACTCAATAATCAGCACAAAAACACTTTCAAACGGAGTATATTTTATTTATTTAATTAGCGGAAATAATGAGATGAGCAGTAAAAAAATCATTGTAGGAAGATAATAAATGAAAATGAAAATTCTTATTTTATTAATATTGATTTTTACTTTTTGGAATACTGTTTATTCAGTTCCAATTACGGTAGGATTAGTCCAACCTGATGATGGCAGTCTGGAACAAGGCTATGTGCTTTTTGCTCCTATGTACAGCACAAATACCTATTTAATAGACAAATGCGGTTATGTTGTTCATCAGTGGATTGGAAAATACCGTCCCGGATTATCTGTTTATCTTCTTCCTAATGGTAAATTACTAAAAACAGGTACTGATGAGGTATCCCCTTTCAAAAATGGCGGTGGTGGTGGTATTATAGAAATAGTAGATTGGGATGGTAACGTCGAATGGCGGTATTCATTAATTACCCTAACGGAATGTCAGCATCACGATGTGAAATATATGCCAAATGGGAATATATTAGCAATTTCTTGGGATAAAAAGTCGCTTGAGGAAATAACAATTGCCGGACGCGATCCCAAATCATTCAATAAAATGTTTTGTAGTGAACAAATCAAAGAATTGCGCCCCATCGGAAAGGATTCCGCTGAAATCGTTTGGGAATGGAAAGTTTGGGATCATTTAGTGCAGGATTTCGATAGTACAAAAGAAAATTACGATAAAGTTGAATTGCATCCTGAATTAATTGATGCAAATTCCGGTTCTGTTACAGCCGGATTCGATTGGCAGCATACAAATTTCGTAGATTATAATCCGGAATTTGACCAGATATTGCTCAGTGTACGACATTTCAATGAAGTTTGGATAATAGACCATAGTACGACAAAAGCGGAAGCCGCAGAGCACAAAGGTGGGAAATATGGAAAAGGTGGCGATTTACTATACCGCTGGGGAAATCCAGCGGCATACAGACACGGAACTGCCACAGATCAACAACTATTTTTCCAACATAATGCTCATTGGATTACTGAAGGACTTCCTTACGCCGGATGTATAATGTTATTTAACAACTTACGCAATGAGAATGATATTAAATACTCTTCCGTTGATATTATCAAACCCCCTATCAATAGTGAAGGGTTTTATAGTAGCGAACTTCCTTACGCTCCGACAAAAACTGAATGGTCTTATACTGCACCTAAGCCATCAGATTTTCTTGCTGTGAATTTGTCAAGCGTGCAAATGCTCAATAAAAGTAATGTGTTGATATGTAATGGACCCAAAGGAGAATTTTTCGTATTAGATTCATCGAAAAATATAGTTTGGAAATATGTTAATCCTGTTGGAACAGGTGGAATTATTAAGCAAGGAATCCAACCTAAAATGAACAACAACGTTTTCCACTGTACATTTTACCCTAGTGACTACGCGGGCTTGGTTGGTAAAGACTTAACAAGAATAGGTTTAATAGAAAATGAAAATCAAAATTCCGAAAGCTGTAAAATAGTATCGGTTGAGAAAACAACAAACTTCCCTGATTATTACATTTATTTTGATCCTTCTTGGGATTACATAACAATTGGTATTGAAAATATTTCTTTCAGCGTGGAAATCTTCGATATTAATGGCATGAAAATGCTAACCGCAAAAAATAAAAATACAATCTGCACTAAAGAACTTTCAAATGGAATTTATTTCATCAATTTGATAACTGATAGTGGTGATATAACAAGTAAAAAATTCATTATAAAAAGATAAATATATGAAAAATAAAATCCTTTTTTTGACAATATTAATGTTAGTTTTTGGCAATAATGTTTATTCCGCTTCCATAACCGTAGGATTATTAAAACATGACTCCGGTAGTTTAGACGACGGCTATATCCTATTTGCACCGTGTAACAATACAACAACCTATCTGATTGATAAATGTGGATATGTTGTTCATAGTTGGCTTAGCCAATACCGTCCCGGATTATCTGTGTATTTTCTTCCTAACGGAAAATTATTAAAAACAGGAGTTGATGCTTTTTCGCCTTTTTATACTGGTGGCGGCGGTGGTTATATCGAAATTTTGGATTGGGATGGCAATGTTGATTGGCAGTATAAAATATCGACTGAAAATGAATGTCAACACCACGATGTTAAATATATGCCCAATGGGAATATATTAGTTATTGTTTGGGAGAAAAAAACTTTTGAAGAATTACTAAGTGCCGGCAGGGATCCAGAATTATTCAATAAGGAATTTTGGAGCGAGAAGCTTCTGGAATTGCGTCCTATAGGAAAGGATTCTGCTGAAATAGTTTGGGAATGGAAAGCATGGGATCATTTAGTGCAAAATTTTGATGACCAAAAAGAGAATTATGGAATACCATCAGATAATCCACAACTTATGGATGTAAATGTTCGCAAAGGTTCAGGGAAAGACGCCATCCCGGATTGGTTGCACTTTAATTCAATTGATTACAATCCTAAACTTGATCAAATAGTTATAAGCGGTCCTTTTTTTAATGAAATATGGATAATAGACCATAGCACAACAAAGGCTGAAGCCGCATCACACATAGGAGGTAAATACGGCAAAGGCGGTGATTTTTTATATCGCTGGGGAAATCCAATAATGTATAATCATGGGACAGCAGAAGACCAACAACTATTTTATCAGCATGATGCTTATTGGATTCCCGAGGGTTTTCCCAATGCAGGTAAGATAATGCTATTTAATAATTGGCGCGGTCCGACTACAGCTAAATATTCTTCAGTGGATATTATTTCAACTCCTTTAACCGAATCTGGTTCCTACGATCAAACCCTTCCATTCGGTCCAATCGCACCGGACTGGTCATATAAGGGAGATGGATTCTTCGCTAAAAACATTTCGGGCGCTCAACAATTAATAAACGGCAATGTTTTGATCTGTAATGGTCCGGCAGGCACATTTTTTGAAATTGATAAAGACAAAAACAAAGTCTGGGAATATGTAAATCCTGTTAAAGCATCTGGTCCGATTGCACAAGGCTCACCGGCTTTGGCAAATGATGTCTTTCGCTGTACATACTATCCGGTAGATTATAGTGGATTTGAAGGAAAGAATTTTTCTAATAAAAAATTGATTGAAAATAAAAATGTAAATTCTTATGGATGTACTCTATTCGACGGTGTTGAAGAAACTGGTACTATTGATGAATTAACTGTGTATCCAAATCCTACTGACGAAGAAATAACAATTGAAACCGAATATCTATCATATACAATTGAGCTACTTGATGCCAACGGAAACAAAATAGTAACCACTAAAAACACAAATAAAATTAGCACGAAAGACCTTCCGAATGGAATGTATTTCATTCATTTAATAAGTGATAGTGGTAATATAACAAGTAATAAATTCATTATAAAAAGATAAATATATGAAAAAGTTTATATTATTGTCGGTTTTATTATTGATTGTTATTGGGAGCCCTATTCTATGGGCATCAATAACTGTCGGATTAATAAAACATGACTTTGGTAGTTTAGATGACGGATATGTACTGTTTTCACCAACCTATTCTACAACAACGTATTTGATTGATAAATGCGGATATGTTGTTAACAAATGGGATTGTAAGTATAGACCTGGTTTTTCAGCATATCTATTACCGGATGGCAATTTACTGCGTACAGGCTATTTGGCGAATGCAATCTTTGATGCCGGCGGTTCCGGTGGGATAATAGAGAAACTTGATTGGGATGGTAAAGTACTTTGGAGTTACATAATATCAGACTCGACACAATGCATGCACCATGACATAGCCCCTTTGAAAAATGGTAACATCTTAGCAATTTGTTGGGATTATAAAAATGAAATCGAATCGACCGACATGGGAAGGAAGCCGGCATTATTAGAAAATTATATTTGGAGTGAAAAAATTATTGAATTGCGCCCAATTGGCACTGATTCCGCAGAAATTGTATGGGAATGGAAAGTCTGGGATCATTTAATTCAGAATGCATTCCCAACAAAACCGAATTATGCCGAAATATCCCAACACCCTGAGCTGATAAATATTAACCAAGTGAATTTTGTAAGTTTGCGTGATTGGCTTCATTTTAATTCAATAGATTATAATGAGGAGTTAGACCAAATAATGCTATCTGTACCTAACTTTGGAGAAATCTGGATAATTGATCATAGTACTTCGAAAGAGGAATCGGCTGGACATTCAGGTGGTAAATATGGCAAAGGAGGCGATTTGCTATACAGATGGGGTAATTCCATAACTTATGGAAAAGGAGAGGCTACCGATCAGGAACTCTTTTTTCAACATTCAGCTAAATGGATACCTAAGGGTTTTCCAAATGAAAACTGCATTAGCGTGTTTAATAATGCAAGAATTAATAATGGAAACCGGTTTACTTCTGTAGATATTGTTAAACCACCTTTAAATAGCGATGGTTTTTACGATAGTAAATTACCTTATAGTCCGGATAAACCGAAATGGTCATATTCAGCAGAAAACCCCCAAGATTTTTTCTCTTCCGTATTAGGCTCTGCTCAGCAATTGTCTAATGGGAATATGCTGATCTGTAACGGTGGTAGCGGGATATTTTTCGAAATTGATAGTTTAAAAAACGAAGTTTGGAAATATATCAATCCGATTTCTGTATTAGGAATAACTAATCAGGGGCAAAGCACAAAGGGAATGAATCAATTGTTCAGATGTGTTTTTTATCCAAATACTTATTCGGCTTTTAATGGCAAAGATTTAACACGAAAAGGATTCGTTGAAAACAATAATAGTCTATCGGAAAATTGTTCATTAGATACAACCTCTGTTGAAGATCCTGTTTACAATATTTCCATTTACCCGAATCCTGCAATGGATTATGTTAAGGTTGTTTCAGAACTTTATCCTTCCAAATTGTCGATTCTCAATTTGCAGGGTCAAGAATTGATTATACAAAGTAATTCAAATACTATTAGTACAAAGGATCTTCAAAACGGCATATATATACTTCGCCTTACCGATACAAGCGGTATTAGTTATTATAATAAAATATTGATTACAAGATAAGAGTTTTGGGCAATGTTCATTGTTTTATATGAATAAATAAAAATATTAGCCAAGTGTTAAAATATTTTTTATAGTATTTCGGTCTTAACAGTATAGAAAAAAGACAATTTTGTCTTTCTGTAGTTGAAAATATTTTTTGTATTTAGAATAAATTTAGCTATTTTTGAAACATTCTAATTAATATTTATAAAATTATTGATAAACTGAGGTTAAACATGGACGACGATACATTAGTATGCACTTGTAATGAAGTTTACAGAGGCGAAATCCTAAAAGCAATTAAAGAAAAAGGTTTAAAAACAATCGACGAAGTTGGTGATGCAACTGAAGCTGGAACCGGTTGCGGTGGTTGCCAAGACACAATTCAAGAAATTTTAGATGAAGTTTACGGCGTATAATACAATTATCGCTTTGATATTTCATTCAAAACTTTAAATGAAATTAATTAACCACGCAGGCACGTACTGTGTGGTTGATTTTTTTAAGACCAAAATTCAATATTCAAATGAAAAACATAGCTCTATTTTTATTTTTTATTATATTTTCCACTAATCTATATGCACAAAAATCGGCTATTGAACTATCGGGCGATATATTAGCGGCTGGATTACCTGTAGTTGCCGGCAGTGCAAGTCTTCTTTATGAAAACAACCTAAACGGCGCATTTCAATTTACTGAAACTTATGCCGCACAACTTGCACTCACTTATGCGCTAAAGTTTATAGTTAATGAGCGAAGACCCAATGGCGGATTATATTCCTTTCCATCTGCACATACTGCCAGTGGGTTTAGTAGCGCCGCATTCATCCAGAGACGATACGGATGGAAGGTAGGGCTTCCAGCATATATATTAGCCGGATATACCGGCTGGACGCGAGTATATGCCAAAAAACACTATATCTGGGATGTAGCCGCCGGCGCAATCATAGGAACCGGATGCGCATATCTCTTCACCACCCCTTATGAAAAAAACAACCTACAACTTAGCTTCGGTAAAGAAAACGAATATTATATCGTAAATGTTAGATTTGATTTTTAGAATATGCGAATTAGTGAGCCGATAATCCTTTTAGAATATTGGTGTAGTCTCAAAATTTAACAATATAGCTCAGACAGGAATGTCTAAGCTACTATATATTAGCGTGGTGTAGTTGAACAGACATTCCTGTCTGTTCGCGAGATTTGTCGTTTTGAGACAGCCTCATTGCAACCAAGTTTTGGAACAACCCTGATTTATTTATTACTTTATTATCAATTTCTGTGTCTGCATTATTTTATCCTTCTTTCTATATATGATATTATAAGTTCCTTTTGGTAGTTTTGAAACATCAATTTTGTCAATCGGTTTGCTTTCAATTATAACTTTTCCATACATATCCACAATTGTAACTTTTTCATAATCCAATTTGTTTGATAATGGAAGAATGTTATCACTGCTATTACTGTTGTTACTTTCATCAATATAAAAAATTGGACCTGGAGTAGTTGAAGTTTTTACCCAATTAGTACCATCCCAATAGATACAGAGTGTATCATGACAAATACCGTGATTTGTAGTGATATCAGCATAAAAACAATAAGTTCCGGAAGGTAAATTATAAAATGTTCCTGGTACACTTCTTGCTTTTCCATTTTCATCCGGTGTTATTATCATATCAAAAAATGAAGGCAAACCAAGTGAATCAATACAATAAACATGTGCACTAATGAATTGATAGTCTAGGCAATAAGGAGGATAAGTTTCATTTTTTGTTTCAGAAAAATATAAAGAAAACATGCCTGGTCTTTCGTGATGTAATAAACCATTGAAAGGTATGCCTTGATACCAAAGACTTGTCAAGGCAAGATTGAATAATTTGCAACAGTCTTCGGATGATTCCGGTGCAACACATTCTAAGGTAAATTCAAAAGATTCACAGTTTTTTGGAGCTCCGAATAAAGCAATAAGTTTATAAGAAGTTGTAGAACATATATTATTAATTACAAAGCTCATTGTACTATCATTAAAATCTATGTTCAAATCCATTTGGTTCGTAATTAAAGTCTCAACTTGTGTATTAAGATTTTTTATTCTTAAAACTTCTAACATTTTTCGTTTGATATTGCTATAATCGTCACAACCTTTGAAATTTATCATGATTCTGTAAGAACAGCATGAATCAAAAGGAGGTCCACTAATTCTTTCATTAGTAACAGTAAATGCTTCACATAAAGTATTAGGAAATGGGAAGGTATATGTTTTACTACAACCATATGCATTAAGTATTCTTCCTTGTGAATCATAATAATCTATTCCGAAGGTAAGATCAGTTAATCCCATCATTTGATAGTAGAAGAGGTCGCACCGGCTAATTGTAAACTTAATTACTGAATTAATTTTAATACCATCAGCGAAAGAATCAAAATAAAATGTTTGTTGATCTCCTGTTGTGTTATATATTCTTATACCTTTAGGATTTTGATTGCCTTGAAAAGCAGTTGAATCAATTTCCCCTATTCTAATTGTAATTTCCATAGTACCATCTTCAGGGTAAACAACGTCTAATTTAGCATTTAAATCAAATGTACAAGTATCAGTACCACCACCTAATGTACTTGAGCATTTTTCTTTATTTTCTTTCGATGGCATCCAATAAAAATCATCATCAATGATAAATTCATTTGTATGGAGTTTTAAATATTTGTTATATAAATCATTCCCTGTGTTTGGAAAAGCAATTGTTAAGCTTGTGTCAATAATATAACAATCACGAAAATTAAAAATATATGCATAAGTATAACTTATAATATCAGTAGATGTGCCTGATTTAGTTATTCCCAATCCAATTCTTTCACTAGCATTATTATAATAGGGATATAACAGTTGCGATCCTGACCAGCCACTAAAACTTCGTACTCGAGGATCTGCTGGCGGTGGTAGTTGTGGTAGTGCTGGATCGTTTGTGTCAATAACTTTTAGTTGTATGCCAGCGGCCCAATCCCCCATTCTCTCTACGAAACCGCCGGAATTTTTAAACAAATATGTAGGTGTTGCACCGTGCCTTCCTAAAATCGAAAAATCCCCTGGATTATTAAGGTCTGTTGAAGAATTGAAATCGTAAATACGTTGAGTTGTCCAACCCAAGTGTAATTCTTTATAAAACGGAGTTTGGTTCATTTCTAAAATAGCATAATCAGGAAATCCCATTATATTTGGCACATAAGCTACACCTCGAACACCACAATAATCTATTACTTCATCAAAATCTATTGTTTTCCGCCATAAAGCGAAGTCATTTTGGCTACACCCTTCTAAATGGATGGGTTTACCATACTTATGGTGCCAATTGAAACGTATAATTGTATTATCCAAAACTTCTTGTTGTGAAGTTGAGATTTGTTTATTATTAGCTAAAATGGTATAATCGCATATTTGTTTAATGAATCCAAGATGGTATGCAGTGAAAATAATCCCTTTGCAATCGCTTTCAGGAAAGTTCATCAATGTACCTGAATTTGCACCCCAATAATCAATCCAATTATTTGGTGGTTCTGTATTTAAATGCGGAGGTTCCATAATAATACAAGATGCTCTTGAAGCGGCAATGTTTTCATCATTAATTGAATATAAATTTTGAAGTTTTAATAGGTCGCAGTCATACCAAGCACCAAGATAAGAAGCACTATTTTCTGAATATGTCTGGCTAATATTGTCGAAGTATTTAGGATTTCCATCTATCCCGTTATTATTGCAATCCCAATCAGTTTCATCATCCTGCAAGCTATACTTACTTTTTGGCATAGAATCATCAATTGATTGAAATGAAATCGAAGAAAAAATCAAATTATAATCCTGTTCACTATTGGAAATTATTTCAAGAACAAGTTCATTTGCCGGAATTTTAACGATATTTAGCATATTATTTATTGATTTTTGGTAAACCGGTCCGGCTACTATTTGGTATTCAGGGGTATAGACGTAGCAATATGTACCATTATTAAGTTGAACGTTACTGAATCTCAATGTCATTTCGCCAAGTGATTTTGATGCAACAATGAATTTTACGCGAGCAACAATTTTATTTCCATTTTTTTCGATTTTAAGGTAATCCTTTAAAATTATGGAGATTTTATCTTTCACTAGATTACCGGTATTATCTACATCAAATATGATTGAAGGTAATTCCTTTATGTCTATTAATCCTTGTTTCTGATAAGAAAGAGGCTTTTCAATATTATAGAAAATTTGAGCATCTAAATTTAGAAATAGTGTTACAAATAAAATAAAAACTATACATAACTTTTTCATAATTACACCTTACTCAATAATCAAAGATTGTGTTTCATTATTTATTTCTATTATATAATTACCAATGGATAGTCTCGAAATATCAAGTTGTATATGATTCGCGCCATAAGGTATTGTATAGCTTATAAATATTCTTCCTGTAATATCCAATATCTTCAAATCCGCTTGTTCAATCCCATCTCTTTCGATTGTTACTGAATTGTATGAGGGATTTGGATAAACCTTAAATGTGTTTGGCTGTTTATCATTTACACTTGTTGAACAATCTTCAGAAAATTCAGTCCATTCATCAATTTCTTTCCAATTTTGTTTTGAATAAGCAGCATCATCTACACTGATACATTTTAAATTGGGATTATTTGTTGATTTGAAGGATGTTAGAATCGTATTATAGCTATTTCTTAGATTTAATTTGTTTAATTTATTATCACTAACCCAAAGTTGGTCCAACTTCGCTATGCTTGAAACATCTAAAAATAACAGAACATTTCCATGAATCTGTAATCTTCTCAATTCCTCTGATTTTGAAAGATCTATATTCGTAAGTTTATTATACCCAGCGAATATATATTGAATATGAGGGCAATCCTCTATATTTATATTGGTTAAAGCGTTTTTATTTGGCCAGATTGAGTTCAAATTTTTACAATTTTCTAAATTTAAATAATTTAATTTGTTTTCTTGACATTGTAATTCTTTTAAATTAATGCAATCAGCAACATTTAATCTAAACAAATTAGGATTATTTTTTAAATTTACTTTCCTTAAATTTACCATACCGGATAAATCAACTGTGGTTAAACCCGGACATCTTTCAAGCCAAATTTCACCTATATTAATAAATGCTTTAATTCCCGTCAAGTCGGTAATACTATCACCAGCAAAAGAAATATCCAATGAATGAATATATGCTTCTGCTTCTGAATATTGTATTTCACCGTCATAATTCAAATCAATTCTTTCTCCCATATAATATTCCATATTCACCAAGACCTTTTTGAAAAATGGGTCGGGGAAATAAACAATATCATCAGCTTCGGCGGCTAATTTTGGCGAGAGAACCAAAAATGTTGCCATAAAAGCAACTAACAATCTTCTCATAATAAATACTCCCAACTTAATTCACTAAATATAAATAGAATTTTGGCAATTAAAATTAAATTATTATTAATACAAAATTAACAATATCCAAATGGAAATTCTAAAGAAAATGGTAAGAAAATAATTTATTTTAAGTTTTTTTGAAAATAATTGGAATATTTCTTGAAATACTGTACATAGTATCCAAATTTTTGTACAGTTTTTTGATTTTGCTTTACATAATGTAATTAATTAATATGCCTAAATATTAATATTTGTATTTTTCAAGGGCTACTTCATCAATCAGTATCGTGAACTGACAAAAGTGAACTGCACCCTAAAAGTATTTTGTCTAACTTTTGGGATGCAGTTCAAGGAGCTTGGGAACAAGGTATAAACTAGTTCTACTCTTCTTTTCTTTCGCAATCTTCCGATGAAATAATTCGTTTATCGCGTGTGTGTTTTGCATGCAATCGCATATCGACTATATTATCAACTTCATCAACGATTTCCTCACCCAGAATGTATTCCAATACATCCTCCATTGAAATTAATCCTGCAATACCGCCGTATTCATCAACAACAATAAACATGTGCTTGCGTTTTTTCAAGAACATTTCCAGCACATTGTCCAAAGATTCATTTTCGAAAACAAAATTAATGTCGCGGAGAAAATCGCGTGTAGTACCTTCGAATTTATGAATCAAAGCGGCGTGGTAAATATCGCGTGTCAGGACGTAACCTTTTACACCATCGTCGATGGATTTGCCTTCCCAAACGGGAATACGGGTATAATTCTGCAATTCAGGGATTTTAATAATATCGTCAATTTTTTCATTTATATTCAAACTGAATATAACGGTTTTAGGGGTCATAACCTCTTTCGCCATAACGTCGCTAAAATTAATGGCGTTTTTAAGAATTTTATATTCGTCGCGATCAATGCTTTTTTCGCTATACGCAGTTTCAACTAAATGGTCAATTTCATCGCGTGAATCGTCTTCGACTTTTCCCGCAATAACACTTTTGGTTAATAAACTGCTGATAAAATACACAGGATAAATTGAATAGTAATATATTTGTATTAACCCTTTTAAAGGATCGACTAAAACTTCGGCGTATCTTGCCCCAATTCCTTTTAATATATGGCGAACCAATATAATAATTACAAAATAAATTAATATTATGGTAATACTCGACAAAATCACCGGAAGCGTTGGGAAAATTCTGAAATTTGGCGAAATTACGCCTAATAGAAAACCGGCGGTTGAATACCAGAAAATTTCTATGAGGATAAAGGGATTCAAATTGTAATCAATTTTTTGTCTTAGCGAAACAATTATGTCGCCTTGATTTCCTCGTTTTTCTGTTATATTGTTTAATTTATCGTGCGATAATTCTGAAATAACAGATGTAATTAATGAGGCAAGTGCCCCAATTAAAACTATAAGACCAACTATGGGTAATTCCATAAATGGTTATTAACTCCAAATTTTTAACATAAATATTTTTAAAATTAGCAATAATTTTCGAAATATGAAAAAAAATGGTTATTTTTATTTTTTTTATTTACGAATTTATTATGAAAGATATAATTTTTGCCTCATTAAAAGAGAGCATCGATACCAAAACTTATTTATTAGAACACGAAATTCCGGCTATTGAAATTTGTGGAATTAAATTAGCAGAGCATATAAAAAACAAAGGTAAAGTCTTGCTTTGCGGGAACGGTGGTAGCGCCGCCGACGCTCAGCATTTAGCCGCCGAGCTTGTAGTTCGTTTTCGGAGCAAAGTAAATCGTCCGGCAATTGGGGCTATAGCACTTACTGTTGACCCATCAATAATGACTGCCGGGGGCAACGACATAGGATTCGATAACGTTTTTGCCCGCGAAGTAGAGGCTTACGGTAACCCAAACGATATTATTATCGGTATATCAACGAGCGGAAACTCCGAAAATGTATTGAGAGCATTGAAGAAAGCAAAGTCCATGGGAATAACAACTATTGGACTTTTGGGCGGTAACGGTGGTACGATAAAAGATTTTTGCGATTATACAGTTATTGTTCCTGCGACAACCACAGCGCGCATCCAAGAATGTCATATAACAATTGGGCATATTTGGTGTGAAATAATTGAGGAAATTCTCTTTAAAGAATTCATTATAGGGTAGATGATATTTTTTATCATTAGGGACACGCTTGGGAATCCTTATTCAATTAATTCCAATTATTTGTTAGTTCGGCAAAATAACTTTATTTTTGAATATGCATTTGCAGTTAAATAGAATTAGTTGTATAAACATTATGAAAGCTTTTGCTTTATCGGCAAAGGTCATTACTTTATTATGAATCAAGAAATAATCACAGATAAACCTAAAAGAATTACATTCATTGACTTAACACGCGCCTACGCCATTATTATGATGGTTCAAGGGCATACAATAGATTTAGTACTTAATAATAAATTCAGAATAAACTCAACTCTTTATGATATTTGGGAATATAACCGCGGTGTAACAGCACCGCTTTTTCTTTTTATGTCGGGAGTTATATTTACTTATTTGCTGATAAGAAATCAGAAACCGGAAGGGAACCCAAGAATAAAAAAGGGGATTAAACGTGGACTTATGCTTATCGCCATTGGTTATGCTCTTCAATTTAATACATCTTTAATCTTTAATTTCCCGCAGGGTTTTAATACACCCAATAACTACGCAATCATAGTTCATGTTTTGCAGTGTATTGGTGTCGGCTTAATATCGCTGGTTGGTTTATTTCAATTAGCGAGGGTTACAAAGCTTTCCTATTTTTGGATTTTAATTATAAGCGGATTGTTATTTTTAGGCCTACAAAATGTTGTACCAGCAATGGCTTGGCTCGATCATATACCGGTATTTTTTGCTAATTTTATTACACCAAAATTCGGTTCACATTTTCCTATGTTCCCATTTTTAGGATATCTGCTATTAGGTGCCGCAATGGGTAGCACTATTCAAAAATACCAAAAATTTTACACGAGTTATAAATTCGGATTAAGTTTGATAATTGTTTGTGCTTTTGGGCTATTCATCTCTTATGTAGCATTGCCGCCTATACGGAATCCATATCTTTATTACCATCCAAATAATAGTTTACCGAACTTGATTATGTTCGACCGGATTTGGGTTGTAGGTGTTATTATTGGCATATTTTCATTGATATCTGTCAAATTCACCAACATAAATCCATTCTTACTAACTATGGGTAAAAATACGCTTTGGATTTATGTAGTTCATCATTTTATTCTTTATTATACGCTATTCATCCCGGGACCGGTGATATATTTCTTCCAAAACAAGCTTGACCCTTGGCAATCGGTTTTTTGTGCTTTAGGTGTTTTGGTCTTGGTTTTAACATTACTTTATGTCTATACTAAATTAGTGAAGAAGTACCATCCGAAATACCTGAAACTAAAATAGTAATTATCAATGATAAATGAGAAGAAGAGAAAGATTGGAACGCTGATGACACTGATTTGGCAGATAAACGCAAAATCTTTCTAGCACAACATAAAAAGCAGGTATCGCACTGATATATCATACTTGTCATTCCTGCGGATGCAGGAATCCATCTTTAATAGGCTATAGGGTTTAGGGTGTTGGGTATGAAGAAAATTGAAAATGCGAAGAATGTTATGCCTTTAGGTACGACATTCACCCGAAACTTATATAAAAAAAGCGGATTATATAATCCGCTTTTTTTATTTATTTTGCACATTCTTTTAATTTTTTGAATAGTTCGTTTTCATCGCCAGGCGCATAACCGTTGTGTTCCCACACGATTTTGCCTTTACCGTCAATTACGAAGCTATGAGGTGGGTTGTTAACGCCCATAGCGCGTTTGAAATCGCTGTTTTCGTCACTGTAAACTTCAAATTTCCAACCGCGGCCTTTCACAAAAGCAGGCAATTTGCGTGCGCTTCTGGAGTCGTCAATTGAAATTGCAATCACTTTAACGCCCGTTTTTTCAACCCATTCGTCATATACATCATCTATTGCACTCAATTCGGTTAAGCATGGTTTGCACCAAGTAGCCCAAAATGTTATTAATATCGGTTTCGATCCATTATCGAATGTCTTTGTGTCAATTTCTTTGCTTTTCAAATCTTTAATCATTACAGAGGGAATTGTTTTATCTTTTGCTGTTCCGATTCCTACGCTCAATAACATCGCTATCATTAGAGCAAATACTTTTATCTTCATTAGTTTTTCCTAAAATTTGATATTTTGTTTATTTTCTAAATACGAAATTACGAAGAAAATGTTTTCCAATAAAACATATTTCAAAGAGTATCGTTAATTAATTAAAATAAATTAATAAATTGTCACAAATATGAAAAAAATACTTACTATCATAGCAATCATGATGCCTCTCATGTACCTAGTCTCGTGCCAAGACCCTGTTCAACCGGCTAACGATCAATTAATATCGTTCGTTAGTAAAACAGATAGCGTAGAGGCGATTTCAGGATTAATGGAATCAAACGCTGTAATTAAAAATAATTCTGATAAACAAGTTAGAATAAAACTAAAATTAGAAGTTATATCATTAATACCTGCGCATAGGGCATTGGTATGTATGGGCGATAAGTGCTATTGGGGTGTAACACAAGACACAGAATACCCAGCTGAAATAGTATTGGAACCGTATCAGGAATCGACCAAGACTCATTTCTTTGCTCAATTGGAGACAGGGGGAGAGACCGGAATATCCATAATCAGATATAAATTTACTCCTAACGGAGATACGACAAAAACTATTAGTTATACAACAACATACCGTGTAGTAAGCGGCTTATAATAACAGTAGAAACTGTATTAGACACCTAATTTTGATACAAAAGTCATCCTCAGCGTAAAAAAAGGCGGGTTTATGACCCGCCTTTTAATAAAATTTCAGATAATTAATCTTTTATCATTATCTTACAATCACGAAGTTCTTATGTTGAACGACATCACCGGATTTGAATTCAATATAATATGTTCCTTGAGCTAAGCCATCGATTGGAATGCTAAGTAAATGACTGCCCGATGATTGATATGAATTAGCTAATTCTTTGATGAAAACGCCGTTAGTATTATATAGTTTTAGTTCAACAACGCCATCGAATTTAATAGAATAGTTTATACTTACGTTTTTATCGCCCGCCGGGTTAGGAGAAATATCGAATAATCCTGTCAAACCTGATAAATCCTCTACCCCAACGAAAGGTATAGTTGCTTGTAGAGAAGTAATTGATTTTTCATAACAGAAAAAGTCGGCATCACCATTTTTTTCGGCTTTAACATAAATTGAATCTGAGAATTTAACTTGGCCGTCGGTGATTTCTTTTTCTAATGTTTGTGGATCGAAACTGACTTTAATCTTGATATCTTCACCCGGTTGGAGTGTGTACCCCGGCAATACACCGCCATTTTCTTTGTATATCGCAGGGTCTATTGTGAAACCATTATATACCAATTTATGGGTTGGCATTTTTGAAACGAGTAATATGGAATCAACTGTTACGGGTTTTGACGATTCATTGAATAATGTCAATTCTTTGGTTTCGATTTGATCGCTGTAAGTTTTAGAACCCCAATTCTCTGTTTTATTACTAGTTGCTAATTTGGTACCTTTGTATTCTATAGTTATGGTTGTATCGTTACCTGCACGGTCCATAAAATTCAGAACGGCTAAGCCGTCTTTCTCAATATCTAAAACTTTAAGAGTCCAATCCGAAAAATTTGTCGTACCGGGAATAAAATTGGATTTGTCATAAGTCATATTTGAAAAATTATTGCTTCCTAGGTTAACCAATTTCATTGAAGCCATATTCGAACGCAAAGTCTCGTCTTTTTCCGGCTGTTCTTTGACTTTACCTTGAACATTTCCTTGGCAATCCATTGTGTAATCCGGATTAGGAGCCCAAATATCAGGTTTTGTAAAATCGTTGAAAGTCGCCGCTACAGGATAACCGTAAGAATCATACCAATCGAAACCATAGCCATAAGCCATCATCGGCTCGACGCCTTTTAAAGCATAAACGCCCGCCGAATCTTCTAAAGTAATAGTAAGGCTTTTATAATATCGGTTATCAGTTATAGATGAGTCTATAAATTCGGTACCGGCATTTGGCACAACTGTTGAAAGTTTTCTCCAATTTACGACACCATCAAGAACGTGCCCGAACTCGATATCATCCGGTATTTGACCTGTCGCGGTAGATTTATAACAAAGATTAATGTAATTATATCTGAAAGAAGAGCCGCCGTTTACACCAGGAGTACACCAAAAATATGATGTTTGATATTGATCAACCGGACTTAATACCATTTGGAATGGGTCACTGTCCTTCCCGTCATCACTCATTCCAGTATTGTACTGTGTTACGGAAATGTTGTTCAAAGCGGAAATTGTGACCGGTCTTAATTCTTCACCTACACTTACACTGCGTTTTTCAATATAACCGATTCCTTCTGCTCCGCCGACAGTTTTAACCATCGCCCATTCGTTTCCGTCACGGTAAATAGCTGTGTTGGGTTCAGAAGCAAAAACTCGTAAAATAGAACCTTTTAGACGATTTATTATTCTTGTGACGTGATATTTTTTACCCCAAGTTTCCATAGGCAAATCCTGCTCGATTATAAAATCGCAAGCGGAGGTTTGAATAGGTATATAGGAGCAGAAATTACCGGAAATAACCGATAGGGGTTTGCTGGCATTAACAGTTGTGCCTGTCAAATCATTATAATCACCCATCACACCAATAAGCCAAACATCACCTCGATTAATGGTTTGTTTGAAGTGATCTCCGGTTTTTAATGGTTTCGCTCCAGGTGTGTAGTTACTAAACCTACCGCCCAGTTTTATATCTACTTCTGTATTATCGTACACTCCTACAATGCTTGTATATGAAGGAAGATATTGAGAACCGTTATCCACACATGGGTCGTTGTACGATGCTACTACATAATTTTTACCCAATGCGCTTTTGGGAATTGCCAAATAACCATCAGACGTATATCGGTAGCGGGTTACCCCATAACAAATTATTGGGTCATCGGAGGTAACTATTATACCATAATCTTGCCATACTCTTTGCGGCAGTGGTTGTTCGCGGTCTGTTTTACGGTAGCATTGCGCTTGATCCGGAGTAAGTGATATCTCAATAATTCCTTTTGCTATAGTTGTCCTTTCGATGTAAATTTTCTTCGCGGGGATTTCGACTGTTACTCGTGTGGCAACAGCTGAAGAAATATAAATTTTACAGCCATCAGCTTGGCCGGTTTCCTCCCAACAAGGGTGGAACGTCATATAGAATTCTGTGCCTTCGTTCGAAGAGCCTAATAGCTTCGGAAGGTCTTTACTAAGTG